>NZ_JBICBL010000004.1:0-465344 GCF_043089925.1 Streptomyces sp. NPDC013457 | reverse complement strand
ACGGGGGGGGGGGGGGGGGGGGGGGGGGGGGGGGGGGGGGGGGGGGGGGGGGGGGCGCCCCCCCCCCCCCCGCCCGGCGGTCACACGGCCCGCTTGGTGAAGCTCTGGTTGGCGCCGCTGTGGCAGTCCCACAGCCGTGCGCGGGCGCCCGGCTGCGTGCTCCAGTCGGCTATCTCCAGGCACTTGCTCCAGGCGTAGTCGTAGTCCATGTAGAGCTTGCCGTCGCCGTGGAACAGCTGGTTGAGACCGTAGTGGCAGTCCCACTGGTTGGCGGTCGCACCGTTGTTGCGTCCCCAGCCGCCGATCTCCAGGCACTTGCCGCTGTTGGCGTTCCGGTAGTACCACGCGCCGACGGGCGTGCTGGTGTAGTAGTAGAGCTCCCACTTCTGGTTGGCGCCACCGGTGCAGGGCCACTGGCGGACGGCCGCACCGTTCGCCTTGCTCCAGTCCGCCACCTCAAGGCACTGGCCGGAGTGCCCCGCGCGGATCTCGACCGTGCCCCCGTAGTGGAGGGTCGCTGCCTGGGCCGGAACGGCCGAGACGCCGAGGATGAGACCGAGCGATGCGGCGAGCACGAGCAGGCCGCGGCGGGCGCGGGTGATCGGGTTGAACTTCATGGTCCTCTGCAATCCATAGGAGAATCCGGCACGAGGCCGGAAATCGCCGTTCATGATCGCATAGGTTTTCGACGTAACTGGTCTTCGCTGCCCGCCATTTGGGCCGCGCGCGGGCGCGCTGGGTCCACCGAGCGGATGGAATCGATTCCTCCGTTTCGTGGAGCCGACGATGTCGGGTGCTCAGCCGGGGGCGATGAGGGCCAGGACGGCCTCCGCCGTCCAGTGGCCCGCCGCTCCCGGGCAGGTGCCCAGGTAGGCGGCGATCTCGGCGGGCCGCCATGCGCCGGTCTCGTCCAGGCCCGTCGCCAGGTGCTGGACGTAGGGGGCGGACGGCTCGCGCAGGGGCACGTCGGTCATCCGCCAGGGTGCGGTCAGCGTGAGGACCGGGACGCCGTCGAGCGTGCCGGGGCACACCAGCGTCTCGTACCGTCCCGGCCCGAGTTCGGAGCGACCCCGGGTGACGGCCTCGGTCAGATCCAGGTCGCTCTCCGGCTCCCGGTACATCTCCTGCGCCGCGATGTCGGCGAACTGGCCCGCGGTGATCAGATGGGCGCGCGCCAGCGCCGGGCCCCGTGCCTCGGGGTCGTAGAAGCCGCGGCCACCGGTCCAGACGGCCGACTCCGTCGCGAAGTACACCGCACCGGGGAGGACGACCGGCACGGACCGCGCGGGCGGCGTCCGGTCGCGGCAGCCGGGGTAGCTCCGGGCCGAGCCCGGGGGCCGGCCCCCGTCGATGTAGTGGAGGAGCCGCGCGAGGTGCACGTTGGAGCCGTACGCGGCGTACCAGACGTGCGGGGGCGGCAACGCCGGACGGGCGGGCCGGGGGGCCGGACGGCGGGGCTCTGGCATGGGCGCTCCTGGGCAGGGCCGACAAGACGACGGCCTCCGTCCACGAAGGACGGAGGCCGTTGCCTTACCCGGTTCGGGGCCGGCTGGAACAGCAGGTTGAACTTCTGCCAGCCGCCGCCGACCTTCACGCGCGCCGCGTACGGCTACGCCGCGACCCCGTGGCCTGGTAGTACCGGAGGACGCCCGAGGTGTCCCGCGCCACCAGGGCGGCCCTAGCCCGGCATCAGGACCCGGTCCTCGACCGGCTCGGCACCGACACGCTCAGGCGGGCCCCTGATCGAACCCCTCGTCCGTGCCGTCCCTGGCCCCGGCGGGGAGGTCGGGCGGTGTGTACGAGTCCAGGGGTGCGCCGTCCGGGTCGGGACGGACCGCCCCGAGAAGCGGGTTGGCGGCGATGGGGGAGACCTTGACCTTGGCGCCCGGCCGGGGCGCCTGCACGACCAGTCCGTGGCCGAGGTAGATCGCCACATGCGTGGCCTCGGGGAAGTAGACGACCAGGTCGCCGGGGCGCAGCTCGCGCAGCTCCACCCTCGGGAGGGTCCGCCACTGCTCCTGGCTGGTGCGCGGGATCTCCCGGCCGGCGCTCGCCCACGCCTGCGAGGTCAGTCCCGAGCAGTCGTACGACTCCGGGCCCTCGGCGCCCCACACGTACGGCTTGCCGATCTGACCCACCGCGAACCGCAGGGCCTCGCCGCCCGCCCGGGACGGCGTCCGGTCGCCCTCCAGGACGCCCGAGTCGAGGAGGTCGCGCTGCGCGCCCGCCGTCTGCCGGCGCTCCAGCTCGGTCAGCCGCGTGAGCTGGTCGGCGGGGAGCGAGGCGAGCAGCCGCTGGACCTCCGCGAGGCGCTTCCGGACGTCGTCGCGCTGCTTCAGCCGCCGGGCGGTGAGCGTCTGCTGCCGGTCCAGGGCCTTGCGCGAGGCGCTCGCCAGCTCGTCGGCCCGCTTCTCGGCCCGGGTGAGCCGGGACACGGTGGTGGCCCGGTCACGCACCGCGCGGTCCATCAGATGCCCCTGGTCCAGGGCGTGCTGGGGGTCGTCGGCGAGCAGCAGCCGCAGGTACGAGGAGAACGCCGAGGTCGTGACCCGCCCCTGGTACTGCTCCCTGGCCAGCCGCCCGGCGGCGTTCCGTCCCCGGGCGAGGCGCTCGCGGGCCTCCGTGAGGGCGCCGCTGACCTTCTTGGTGTCGGCGGTCTGCAGGCGCAGGGCCTCGTCCGTGGCGTTGAAGGCCTCGGTGGCCTGCTCGGCCTGGCGGTAGAGGGTCCGGAGCCGACCGAGGAGCGTCGCGACGGATTCGCCGCCGGAGGGCGGTAGTTCGGCGGCGTCGTCGAGGGGAGTGCCGTCGGCCGGATCGGTGGCGCCGGTGGGGTCGGCGTCCTCGGGCACGGTGCCCTCGGCGTCGGCCGTCCCGGGCCCGGCGTCCCCGGGCCCGGCCTCCTCGCCCGGGGCGGTCGCCGGCGTCTCCACCGGGGCCTCCACCCCCGCGTCCGCCGGGTCGTCCGCCGTGGCCGCCGGAATCCCCGCGAGCGCGGTCGTCGCGGCGAGCACCCCCGTGCAGACCGTGCGCAGCAACCTTCCTGACACGTCATCACCTCCACCGCGATGATGGAGGGACCGGGCGGTCGGATGACCTCACAAAGGGGCGAATCGGCCCAATCAGCTCACCCGTTCGGCTTGGACCAGGGCCACTTCGGAGACTGCCGCTCGCGGCCCTCGGGGACGTACTCGTAGACCCAGCCGCGCTGGATCCCGAGCCGCTTGGTGTGCCCGGCCGGTTCGCGGCGGTAGGCGTGGACCGTCGGGGGGCCGCCGTCCGCGTCCGGGACGGGCACCTCGTACCACTTCGGTGGGTGCCCAGTGTGGCCGAGGAGGACGGGCAGGACCTGGCCGTCCAGGGGACCGCCGCGGAAAGGGGTGTTCTCGCTTCTCACGGGACCAGTCTCATATGAGGTGCGCCGCCCTGCTCACCACGGGGGTCACTCGCCGCGCCAGCGTGCCGACCGGTCCGTCCGCCGTCTCCTGCGCGAGGAGCAGCGAGACGACCGACGCCGTCTCCTCGTCGCTGGCCGCCGTGGCGGTGAGCAGCGCGACCAGGTGGTCGACCAGCCAGTCCCGCAGCTCGCCGGCCGGGGGCTGCTTCCCCTCGTCGAGCCAGATCAGCGAGGCCGCCTCCACCGCGGCGATCCAGGTGCGGACCATCATCCGCAGCCGGGGCCCGGGGCGGTCCACCCCCAGGTGGACGAGGATCTGCTCCGCCGCGGCGCGCCGCACCTCGTCCACGATCGCGGTGGTCCGGGAGGTCTCGGCGACGCTGCCGCCCTGGAGCAGGGCGCTGAACCCGGCGTCGTGCTCGTCGACGAAGGCCAGATAGCGGTCGAGGACCCGGCCGAGCCGCTCGGTCGGCGGGCCGGCGTGCGGCTCGGCGAAACAGAGCTCCAGCTCGTCGGCGGAGGAGCGCAGGGCCGCCTCGTACAGCTGCTGCTTGCCACCGGGGAAGTACCGGTAGACGAGCGGACGCGAGACGCCCGCCGCCTCGGCGACGTCGTCGAGGGAGACCTCGTCGGGTGCCCGGTGCGCGAAGAGCGTCAGGGCGGCGGCGAGGAGCTGCACCCGTCTCTCCTCGACGCTGAGCCGGCGGTACGCGGGCGAGGCGGCACTGGTCATGCCTCGCAGGGTAGCTCCGCGAGGTGACGCCCCGGACGGAAGTCCGTGGTCACCGCCCCGCCCGGCCGTCCCACCGCCCCGCCCGGCCGTCCCACCGCCCCGCCCGGCCGTCCCACCGCCCCGCCCGGCCGTCCCGCCGCCCTGCCCGGCCGTCCCCCCGCCGCACCCGCCCGCCGGCTCACGCGAGCAGTCCCGACGACTTCCAGAGCCGTCGGCCGGGGCCGCGCAGCACCCCGATGTCGTCGAGGAAGTCGGTCAGGCGCCGGGCGCCCGACTGCATGACCTCGCGGCGGTGGCCGCTCGCCCTGACCTGGGCGACCGCCTCGCGGCGGTCGAGGCCGACGTTGTCGTACACCGCGGGGTTGATGAAGCAGGTGGAGAAGACCCGGGCGGCCTCGCCGCAGCTGAGCCGGGTGAACTCCTGCTCCCACCGCGGCGCGGTCACCATCTGGCGCCGCAGCTCCTCGCGGGCGTAGCGCACGTGCCGGGCCTCCTCGACGACATGGATGCGGGTCACGCCCCGTACCAGCGTCTGC
Organism: Streptomyces sp. NPDC013457; assembly: GCF_043089925.1. Lineage (NCBI taxonomy): Bacteria > Bacillati > Actinomycetota > Actinomycetes > Kitasatosporales > Streptomycetaceae > Streptomyces > Streptomyces sp. NPDC013457. The sequence goes on along the minus strand of NZ_JBICBL010000004.1, from coordinate 460,681 downwards.
ACCCGCTCGTCGGGGAAGGTCAGCCGCTGCATCCAGTCCAGGATCTCCTCACCGAGGAGGGTGGCGGCGAAGGAGCCGGGGGTGGTGGAGACGGTCTTCAGGACCCGGGCGAGATTGTGGTAGATCCGCGGCACCGGGTAGGCGGGCGCGCCGCCCTTCTGGATCATCCGCGCGAACATCATCGAGTGCCGGCACTCGTCGGCGATCTCGGTCAGGGCGTACCGCACGTGGTCGCTCGTGAGCGACTTGTCGTAGATGTGCCGGACGAGCAGCTGCATCAGGATGATCTCGAACCAGATGCCGAGCGAGGCGAGCGACGCGGCCTCGTGCCGGGCCAGGTCCATCCGCTGCTCCTCGGGCATCCGCCGCCACATCGGGGTGTCGTAGAGCGAGACCAGCTCCGGCGGCCAGAACCACTTGCCGTCCTCGAGGGGCGCGGCCCAGTCGAGTTCGGTCTCGGGGTCGAAGGAGTGCTTGAGGGAGGACTCGAGCAGCCGGGCGGCGACCTGTTCCCGGTCGCGGAGCGGGCCGAGGGCGTCCTGGAGGAGGCTGAAGTCCAGTTCGGTCCGAGTGGTCATGACGGTGCGACACCTCGCTGTGCTCGCAGTCGGGTTACCGGCGGTCGCTCCTATCAGACTGCCCGTCAGTAAGCCCGTCAATCCCCTGTGCGCGACTTGTTGACTCGATGTCTACCAAGGTGTCAGCCTGCCGGGAGGGACCATCACGTCCACGTGAGAGCAAGGAGACGTCAGTGTCGACGTACGACCTCTACACGAAGACCTTGAAAGCCGCGAACGCCACGGAAGACCCCGTCTGGCAGGTGCCGGCGACCGGTTCGGCGCGCTTCAGCTGGGAGTACGACGACGGTCGCGACCGCCTCCTCGCCCTGTACCAGAAGGGCAAGGACAAACAGTGGGACGGCTCCCGGCGCATCGACTGGGACCTGGAGGTCGACCCGTACGACCCCCTCGGCACCCCCGACGACGTCCTCACCCTCTACGGCACCCGCCACTGGGCGAAGATGACGGAGAAGGACAAGGCCGAGCTGCGCCGGCACTACGCCTCCTGGCAGTTCAGCCAGTTCCTCCACGGCGAGCAGGGCGCGATGATCTGCGCCGCTCGGATCGTCGAGTCGGTCCCGGACCTGGACGCCAAGTTCTACTCGGCGACGCAGACCATGGACGAGGCGCGGCACGCGGAGGTCTACGGCCGCTTCCTCCACGAGAAGATCGGGATGCTCTACCCGATCAACGACAACCTCCAGGGCCTGCTGGGCGACACCCTCCGCGACGCGCGCTGGGACATGCCGTACCTCGGGATGCAGGTCCTGATCGAGGGCCTGGCCCTGGCCGCGTTCGGCATGATCCGCGACACCACGGACAAGCCGCTCCCGAAGCAGATCCTGGCGTACGTCATGCAGGACGAGGCCCGCCACGTGGCCTTCGGACGGATGGCGCTGCGCGACTACTACAAGCAGCTGACGGACGCGGAACTGCGCGAGCGCGAGGAGTTCGTGATCGAGGGCTGCTACCTGATGCGGGACCGGCTGCGCGGGGTCGAGGTCCTGGAGAACTTCGGCATCGGACGCAAGGAGGCGGAGGAGCTCAGCGAGCAGAGCGAGTTCCTGCACCTCTTCCGCAAGCTGCTGTTCAGCCGGATCGTCCCCTGCGTGAAGGACATCGGCCTCTGGGGCGAACGCCTCCAGAAGGCCTACCTGGACATGGGCGTCTTCGACCTCGGCGACTCTAACCTGGACCTCCTGATGACCCAGGACGAGGAGATCGCGGAGGCGCTGGACCGGGAGCGGTTCGCGACGGAGGAGGCGGAGCGGGTGGCGGAGGTCGAGGAGGCCGTCGTGCAGGGCGCGGCGGAGGAGTAGGCGGGCGGAAGCGGGAGCCTCCCGGGTCCCGGAACGGCCCCGGAGGGCGGGATGTCGTACCGGTGACGTAGCGTGCCCGCCATGACCATGCCGCCATCGCCGAACCAGCCGCCCCACAACCCGTACGGCGGCCCCGTCCCGCCCCCGCAGCAGCCCGGCCCGTACGGGGCTCCGCAGGGGTATCCCGCACAGGGCGTTCCTCCGCAGGGCTTCCCTCCGCCGTACCAGCAGCCGGGTCCCGGGGCCTGGGGGCAGCCGCCCATGGGTCCGCCGCCGAAGAAGTCGCTCTCGGCGGGGGCGATCGTCGCCATCGTCGTCGGCTCCCTCGTCCTGGTCGGCGGGATCGGCTGGGCGGCGAAGGCCGGGCTCTCCGGCGCCACCGGCTCCTTCCCCGAGGCGACGCACAAGCTCGTCGTCCCCAAGACGCTCCTCGCCGGCGAGTACACGCTGGTCTCCGACCTCTCCGACTCCCAGGGCAAGGAGATCGAGGACACCCCCGACCTCACCGTGAAGGACGCCGAGGCGGCGGTCGGCCAGTACACCGGCAAGGACGGGGCCGTCCTCGTCGTCTCCGGGATGCACGGGCGCATCAAGAACGCCGAGGTCACCCGGCGTTCCATCCTCAAGGGCGCCTCCACGGAGAAGGGCTCCACCCTCGCCGTCCCGCCCAAGGACTTCACCCCCGCCGGCTACGGCGTGACCGTGAGCTGCCAGGTCACGACGTCCAAGGACGCCCTCGCCACGACCACGCTGCCCATGTGCGCCTGGGGCGACGACAACACCGCGGCCGCCGTCGCCCTCGTCACCCCCGGGTCGGCGACCGCCGCCCCGAAGGACATCGACCTGGCGGAACTCGCCGAGACCACGGCCAAGGTCCGCGCGGAGATCCGCAAGCCGATCGGCTGACCGGTCAGCCGTCGTTCCGGGGCCGTAGCGCCTGCTCCATCACGGCCCGGGCGATCGGCGCCGCGCTGCCGCCGCCGCTGATCTCCGTACGTCTGGCCTCCGCGTCCTCCACGACGACCGCGACCGCCACCGCGGGCTGGGCCGAGTCCGCCGCCTGCGCCCAGGCGATGAACCAGGCGTACGGGGTGCCCGTGTTGCCCAGACCGTGCTGGGCGGTGCCCGTCTTGCCGCCGACCGTCGCCCCCGGGATCGCCGCGTTGGTGCCGGTGCCCTCCTCGACCGCCTTGACCATCAGCCGCTGCAGCCGGTTCGCGGTCGACGGGCGCATCGCCTGGCGGTAGCTGCGGCGGCCCGTCGTGTCGACCGTCCTGCCGCCGGCCGTCGTCGTCCGTTCCACCAGATACGGGTGGGCGATCTCCCCGTTGTTGGCGATCGCCGCCGCCACCAGCGCCATCTGCAACGGCGTCGCCGTCGTGTCGAACTGGCCGATGGACGACAGGGCGAGCTGGTCGTCGCTCATCTCCCGGTCGAAGCCGGACTTCGCGACCCAGGACGGGATCGACAGGCCCGTGTCGTTGAAGCCGAAGTTCTCCACCGCCTGCACCATCCCGGAGAGCCCGACCTCCACCCCGAGCCCGGCCATCACCGTGTTGCACGACCACTGGATGGCGTACGCGAGCGACGCGTTCCCGCACCCCTCCGCGGCGTTCGGGAGCACCTGCCGGGTCCCCGGCAGCACGAACGGATCCGGGGTGTCCGTCGGCGCGTCGACGTCCGTCACCACGCCCGCGTCCAGCGCCGCCGCCGCCGTCACCATCTTGAACGTGGAGCCGGGCGGATACGTCTGCCGGATCGCCCGGTTCAGCATCGGCTGGTTCGGCGAGGTGTTCAGCCGGGCCCAGGCGGCCTTGACCTCGGCACCCGTCCCGGACAGCAGCGCCGGATCGTACGAGGGGGAGGAGACCAGGGCCAGGATCCGCCCGCTCGACGGCTCGATCGCCGCCACCGCGCCCCGCTTCCCGCCGAGCCCCCGGTACGCGGCCTCCTGCATCGACGCCCGGACCGTCGTCACCACGTCGCCGCCGGGCTGCCGTCCGCGGCCGATGTCGTTCCAGAACGGCAGAGGGGCGAGCAACGGGCTCGTACCGGCCAGGATGTCGTCCTCGGCGTGCTCGACGAAGGTCGTGCCGTACGTCTGCGACGCGTAGCCGGTCACCGGCGCGTACAACGGTCCCTGCTTGTACGTCCGTTCGTAGCGCAGTTGCTGGCCGCTGTCCCGCGAGCCGGTCACCGGCCGTCCCTCGACCACGATCTCGCCCCGCGGCTCGCCCCAGCGGGTGATCGCGACGCGCCGGTTGGCCGGGTTCTCGTTCAGCTCGTCGGACTGGACGACCATCACCCGCGCCGCGTTGACGAGCAGCGCCGCCAGCAGGATCAGGCAGAGCGCGGCAGCGCGCCGGATGTACGGGATCACCGGGCGTCCTCCACCGCCGGTGCGACGACACCGGGCTCGACCGTGTCCGGAAGCGGTGCGCGGGCCGAGTCGCTGAGCCGGATCAGCAGCGCCACGATGATCCAGTTGGTGACGACGGACGAGCCGCCCTGTGCCAGGAACGGCATCGCCATGCCGGTGAGCGGGATGAGGCCCATCACCCCGCCGGCGATGACGAAGACCTGGAGCGCCACGATGGAGGCGAGACCGATCGCGAGCAGCCGCCCGAAGGGGTCGCGCAGGGCGAGCCCGGCCCGGAACCCGCGCGCGACGAGCAGCGCGTACAGCAGGAACAGGGCGGTCAGCCCCGCCAGTCCGAGCTCCTCGCCCGCCGTCGCCAGGATGAAGTCGGACTTGGCGGCGAAGCCGATCAGGATGGAGTGCCCGAGGCCGAGTCCCGTGCCGAGCATCCCGCCCGCGGCGAAGGAGAACAGGGACTGCGCGAGCTGGCTCGGTCCGTCCCCCGCCTCGATGGAGGCGTAGGGGTTGAGCCAATCCTCGACACGGCTGTGCACATGGGGTTCGAGCGAGCCGACCGCGAACGCCCCGACGCCCGCGAGGAGCAGCCCGACCGCGATCCAGCCGGTTCGGCCCGTCGCCACGTACAGCATGATCACGAAGAGTCCGAAGAAGAGCAGGGACGTGCCGAGGTCCCGCTCCAGGACGAGCACTCCCACGCTCAGCACCCAGATCGCCACGATCGGCCCGAGCACCCGGCCGGTGGGGAGCTGGAGCCGCCAGATCCTGCGGCCCGTGTACGCCAGCGCGTTGCGGTTCGCGGCCAGATAGGCGGCGAAGAAGACCGCGAGCAGGATCTTGGCGAACTCGCCCGGCTGGAAGGAGAGTCCGCCGATCCGGATCCAGATCTTGGCCCCGTTCACCGCGGGGAAGAGGATCGGCACGAGCATCAGGACCAGGGCGCTGGCCATCGACAGGTACGCGTACCGCTGCAGCACCCGGTGGTCGCGCAGCAGCACCACGACGGCGGCGAAGAGCGCGACACCGAGCGCCGACCAGACCAGCTGGGTGAAGGCCGCCTGGTCCTTCGGCGTCTCCAGGTCGAGACGGTAGATCAGCACCAGACCGAGGCCGTTGAGGAGGACGCCGATGGGCAGCAGCAGCGGATCGGCGTACGGGGCGCGGAACCGTACGGCGAGATGGGCGAGGAGCGCGAGCGCGCCCAGACCGGCTCCGTAGCGCAGGGCGTCCGGCGGGACGGCGTCGTTCCTGGCCAGTCCGACGTTCGCGTAGCCCATGACGGAGATGAGGACGGCGCCGACGAGCAGGGAGAGTTCCACGCCGCGGCGCTTCGGGACACGTAGCGCGGGCGGGGGAGCGTCCGCCGTCGTTGCGGTCATGGTCCGCAACGTAGCAAGCGATATGGCTTATATCCCTTATGTGTGACGGTGTGCCGTCAGGGGCCGGTGAACGGTACGTACTCCGGCAGCGTCAGCCGCGCCTCGGCGCCGCCGTCCGGCGGGTTGCCGAAGACCAGCTCCGCGCCGATCACTTCGGCCTGGCCTGCCGCGATGGTGAGCCCGAGGCCGTGTCCCTTGCCGCCGCTCTCGGTACGGAACCGCTGCGGCCCGGACGCCAGCAGGTACTCCGGGTATCCGGCCCCGTGGTCCCGCACGGTGACGACGGGGCCGTCGACGGTCAGCACGACCGGCGGGGCGCCGTGCCGATGCGCGTTGGCGACGAGGTTGCCGAGGACCCGCTCCAGGCGCCGCCGGTCCGTCTCGACCATCGCGTCCCGGACGACCCGTACCTCCGTCTCCGTCCCGGAGGCCCGCACCACCCCGCGCGCGAGCGGTGCGAGATCGTGCATCGCCAGGTCGACGGTCTCGTTGCGGGCGTCGAGCCGCGAGATCTCCAGCAGGTCCTCGGTCAGCCCGCGCATGGCCTTCACCCGGTCCCGCACGAGCTCCGACGGCCGCCCCTCCGGCAGCAGTTCGGCGGCGGCCGACAGCCCGGTCAGCGGGGTGCGCAGCTCGTGCGCCACGTCCGCCGTGAAGCGCTGCTCGGTCTGGAGCTTGCGCTGGAGCGAGGAGGCCATCGTGTCGAGCGCCCCGGAGACCGTGGCCACCTCGTCCTGCGGGCGCCCGGGGACCTTCGTGCGGGGGTCGTCCACGCGCGCGTCGAGATCGCCCGCGCTGATCCGCCGGGCCACCTGGGCCGTCAGATGCAGCCGCCGTGTGACCCGGGTGACCGCGAACGCGCCCACGAGCAGCGTCGCCCCGATCGCGAGGACCGAGGAGCCCAGGATCGAGCGGTCGAGGCCGTCGATGATCTCCGTGCCCGTGGAGTAGTCGACCCGGACGGCGAGGGCCCGGCCGTCGGCCGGGCCCGCCGCCCACATCGTCGGCCGGTCCCGGTACTCCCCGGCCATCGTGCCGCGCTCCCCCTTCAGGGCGAGCGCGCGCAGCTCGTCCGGGAGGTCCTCGGGGTCGATCCCGGTGGCCCGGGGGAGCGGGTCGCCCGCCTCGTAGGCCCGGGAGGCCGTGGTCAGCCGGGCGAGCGCCCGCTCGCGGAAGTCGTCCTCGGTCTGCCGGGACACGGAGACATGGACGAGGGCGCCGAGCAGCGCGGCCAGGGCGCAGCACATGACGGTGATGAAGACCGCGGACTTCCAGGTGAGCGTCGCGGTCCAGGCGGGCAGGCGGAGCCGCCCGCGCGCGGTCACGGGGCCTCCCCGAAGGCGTCGTCGGTGTCGGAGGGAGCCGGGGAGGAGCCGGTCGGACCGGGCGTGGGCGTCGGCTCGACGAGCCGGGGCCGGGGAGCCGGTGAGACGGACGGGCCCGGCGGCTTGACGCGGACGATCTCGTCCCGGGCCGGCAGCATCGCCCCCTGCTGCTCGTCCCAGGACCAGGCCGTGCGGTACTCGTACCCCGGGATGCCGGCCGAGGAGGCCCGTACGATCAGGTCCCGGCCCGCCAGCTCCACGCTGATCACCTGGTCGACGGTGGACATGATCCGGGTGAGCCCGCCGTTCTCGGCCAGATACACCCGCACCCCCACCTGCTGCTCGGGCATCCGGATGCCGACGATCAGCTCGTCCCGGCCGTTGCCGGTCAGATCGCGGTAGTACGGCGTCATGACCGGGCACTTCGCGGGGTCCTCCGTGCACCGGCCGATCTGCCGCGCCGTCTCCTGGTACATGCCGTCGGCCCCGGAGTACGTGTCCGGATGGGCCTTCACCTCGGCGCGGACCACGGCCACGGCGTCCACCCGGTGGACGTTGTTGTCGGGCACCTCGATGCCGGGGACGGACTCGGTGTCGGTCTCGCCGTAGTCGAGCGGCGGCGCGGTCGCGGGCGGCAGGTCGGGCCAGAGGCGCACGGGTCCGACGGCGGTGGGAGTGGCGCCCGCGCTCCTCAGCTCGCCCTCGGCGCCGCAGCCGGAGAGCGCGAGCGGCACCGCCGCGGCCAGGGCCACGGCGGCGGCGAGCGGCCGTCCGGGCGGTCTCACTCTGCTCCTCGGGGGGCGATCGGTTCGCTGCTTCACCAGGTTCGGCGAAGAGGATGACGGTGTCACTCCGGTGACCGCCCACGACCGGCCCCACGGGTGATCAGCAGGAGGTCCGGACGGTCGGTCCTCCCATAGACCCTATTCGTAGGGAAGTCCTTTTTGTCGACCCGCTGGATCTCCCGGTCGAGGGCGGGGGTGAGCGCCGAACCGGCGAGCAGTCGCCGGCGGAGATGGTTCGAAGCTAAATGTCCGCTATTGCGGTCTTGTAGCAGTGGCCCGTACGTGGTGCGACGAAGCCGTCGCACCCGGCCTCCTACCGCTCCATCCGGTCGAGCGCGGCGCGGCAGAAGGTCAGCAGCTTCTCGTCCTCGTGGATGTCATGGCTGCTGTAGCCGCTCTCCCGCACGTTGTGACGGCGCGGCCGGGCCAGCTCCGAACGGATCACCCACCGCGCCTCCACCGCCTCGGGACCCATCTCCGCCAGGCACTCCGCGATGTCCACGCGCGCGTGCCGGTTCTCCTCCCAGGCCGCGAGCAGCACCGGCAGCGCCGCCGCCGCGTCCCCGGAGACCCGCCACAGGGCCGTCGCGCTGCGCACCCGTACCCACAGGTCGAGCGCCGTGAGCCCCGGGAGCAGGGCGGGCGCGCCGCTCGCCGCCGCCGGGCCGATCGCGCCCAGGGCGCGGGCCGCCGCGCACCGGTCAGGAGCGGTCGCGTCCGGGCCCAGCCAGGCCACCAGCGCCGGCAGGACGGCCTCCCGGTCGCCCTCCACCGCCCAGAGCGTGAGCGCCGCCTGCGCCGAGACCGCCGCCGACTCGCTCTCCAGCAGGGCCCGCGCGTCCGGGATCGCCTCCCGCGCCGCGGGGCCGAACGCGGCCAGCGTCCTCAGCGCCGCCTCCTGCACCCAGTCCCGCCGGTTCGACGGCGCCCCGCGCAGCACCCGCAGCACCTCGGGCATCGCCTGCACGCCCCGCACCGAGGCCAGGGCGTGGAGCAGCGGCGCCGCGTGCTCGTACAGCCGGTCGCCCAGGTCGACGCGGGCCAGCCGGCGGCGCAGCAGCGGCGCGAGCGGCGCGGCGGCAGGCCCCAGGGTGGGGACGGCGTACAGCAGATCACGCCGGACCTCGGGCTCGACCAGGGCGCGGGCGAGCAGCGGTACGGCCCGCGCGTCCCCCGAGCGGGTGAGGGCGAGCAGGGCGCGGCCGCGCACGTCCGGTGCCCCCGGCTCGTCCTCCGGCCGGTCCGCCCACTCCTCCCACTCGGGCCGGTCGGGCCGTCCGGGGCGCGCGGCGAGCCCGGCCGCGAGGGCGTCGGTCGCGGGCCCGGTGAGCTCGAAGAGGCTCTCCAGGAACGAGGTGGCGGCCTCGCGCAGCCGGGGATCGGGGTCGGCGAGCTGCGTCCCGACCAGCCGCACCACCTCCTCGTACCGCCCGCGCCAGACCCGTATCAGACCGCCGCTCAGCCAGATGGCGTCCGCGCGCTGGCACCGGTCCGGGCTGCGCAGCTGGGCGAGGATCAGCGCGATCCGGTCCTCGACGCGGTCGTCGAGCGCGGTGTGCAGGGTGCGCATCAGCTCGTCGGTCCACGGGGTCGCACGGCTCGCGGCATGCTCCTCGAAGAGCTCACGGACCTGCCCCGCGAACGTGGGCGCGGAAGGCCGGGAGCTCTCCGGGGCGGCCGCCTCGGGCGGCGCGGTCCGCACCTCGTCGAGCAGCCGCGTCACCCGCTCGACCACGTCGTCCGGGACCTCGCCCGGCGCGCACCGGGCCAGCTGTGTGAGCGCCGCGAGCCGCAGCCCCGGCGCGTGGGCCGCGCGGGTGAGCCAGCCGAGCCAGTCGACGGTCTCGTCCCGCAGCGACTCGTGCCGCCGCGCGATCCGCCCGACCGCCTCCACCAGCGCGAGCCGCACCTCCGTGTCCCGCTCGACGGTCAGCCGCTCTCTCAGCAGGGTCAGCACACCGGCCGGGTCCGGGTGCAGCGAGGCGAGCGCGCACGGGGCGGCGAGCCGCACCTCGCAGTCCGGGTCGCCGACGAGCCCGAGGAACACGTCGGCGCCCGCGGCGACCGCGGCGGCGGCCATGGCGTAGTTCGCGGCCGGGATGAAGTCCTCGTCGTCCGGGTCGAGTTCGTCGAGCTCGTCCTCGCCGCTCAGATCGATCCCGCCGATGCTGGTCAGCAACTCGACGATGCCGCCCCGGTCCTGGACCTCCGGGTCGGCGACGAGTTCGAGCAGGAAGGGGATGCAGGCGAGCGTCGAGTCGTACACGTCTCCCTGGTGGTGCACCGCGCCGTACATGCCGTCGAGGGCGAGCTCCCGTTCACCGGGGTCGGGCGAGGCGAGTCCGCGCAGCATCCCCGGTACATCGTCGGCTGGTCCGTAGGCATGCCCCAACGAGGCCCAGTCGACCTCCTCGATCCCCGTCAGCATGCGGCCGCCGCCTTCCCCGTGAGCGCTGTACCAGGCAGCAAGTGTGCACCACCACACCGGGAACAAGGACCCGCTGACCGGACGCGGTCCCCGAAGGGCCCGCGAGCCGCTCGCTTTGCGCCATCTGCGGGAGCGGTAAGCGGAGTTGCGCCCGCCGGTACGGGGAGTGGCGTATGGGGAGCGCGGGAGAACGGGTGTACGGAGCCGGGGACGGAGACCCGCCGGACCGTCGCCGGCGGCCTAGCCGTCGGACCGTACGCGCACGAAGCGGGCCGTCTCGTGGCGCCCGGCCTGCTGCCGCAGCTCCACGGCGAGAGGCTCGGCGAGCGGGGTCACCGTGCCGTGCTCGGGATGCTCCACCGGGGCCCCGAGCCGGCCCGCGGCCAGCGCGCCGACCTCGCGGGCCTGCGCCGGAGTCAGTTTCGGCGAGGTCGTCACCGTACGGTCGTCGGGGAGGCGGACGAGCAGTGCCCGGGGCCGGTCCGCCGGGCCCACCAGTCCGAGGAGCGTGCCGTCGAGCGTGTCCGCGTGCCGCACCTTCCGCCACGCCCACGTCTCACCGGCCCGGTACGGAGAGCGCAGCGCCTTCGCCACGATCCCCTCGACGCCCACCGCGCGCAGATCGCGGAACCAGCCCCGTGCCGTCTCCTCGTCCAGCGTCGCGAGCACGGGCTGCACGGGCGGTCCGACATCGCTCAGCGCGACGCCCAGCAGCTTCCAGCGCTCGACGAGCGGCAGCGCCCTGACGTCCCTGCCGGGGAGGGCGAGGACGTCGAAGGCGATGTACGAGACCGGCACGCCGGCCTGTCTGCGGTCGGCGTGCGAGCGGAGCAGGTCGGTGAAGCTCAGCCGTCCCTCGCGGTACGCGCACAGCTCCCCGTCCAGGACGACGCCGGCCGGCAGCCGGGCGCCCAGATGCGCCGCGATCTCGGGAAACTCCCGGGAGAGGTCCCGGTGCGAGCGCGACTGCAGGAAGACCCTGCGGTCCTCCAGGACGAAGGCGAGGGCCCGGAAACCGTCGAGCTTGAGGGTGTACTGCAGACCCCCCGGAGTGCTTCCCTGCGCCGGGATCTCGTCGGCCGGGCGCGGGCGCATGACGTCGACCGGCGGCCGCAGGACGGGACCCTCCGCGGGCCCCGGTCCGGGGGCCGCGGTCATGGCAGGGCCCCGGCCCGGTCCGGGTCGAAGAGCGGCCCGAGCAGGTCTCCGTGCCGCTCCAGACGTGGCGCGATGTCGTCCATCAGCAGGACGAGCCGCTCGGGCGCGTCGCACGCCTCGACCTCCTCCCAGGTCACCGGCGCGGAGACGGTGGGCCGGGGGCGGGCGCGCAGGGTGTAGGGGGTCGCGGTGGTCTTGGCGGCGGCGTTCTGGCTGAAGTCGACGAAGACCTTCCCCGGCCGCAGCGACCGGGCCATCCGGTGGACGACGAGCGCCGGATGGTCCGCCTCCGCCTCGACGGCGAGTCGCTTCGCGTACGCCGACACCTGGTCGGACGGGGTCGGCTCCAGCGGAACGAGCAGGTGCAGGCCCTTGGCCCCGGAGGTCTTGGCGAAGGCCTCCAGGCCGTCCGCCGCGAGCCGCTCCCGCAGCCAGAGGGCCACCCGGCAGCAGTCCACGACGGTGGCCGGCGGCCCGGGGTCGAGGTCGAGGACGAGTCGGTCGGCGACGGCCTGCGAGCCGGCCCGCCACTGCGGGGTGTGGAACTCCACGACCAGGTTCGCCGCCCACATCAGGGAGGCGAGGTCCTGGATCATGACCTGGCGCGCACGCGGGTCGTCGGAGCGGGGGACCGGGGTGGTCTTCACCCAGGCGGGTGTGCCGGGCGGCGGGTTCTTGGTGAAGAAGAGCTGCCCGTCGGGGCCGTCCGGATAGCGCAGGAAGGACACCGGGCGGTCGCGCAGATGCGGCAGGAGCGCGGCGCCGACGGTGGCGTAGTAGTGCAGCAGCTCGCCCTTGGTGGTGCCGGTGGAGGGGTGGAGGACCTTCTCCAGATTGCTGAGCGGGAGGCGCCGCCCCTCCACCTCCGTGATGGGCGTCATACGATGAGAATCCCACGAATCCGGAAGTACCGTGCGAAAGGGATGAAACGTGCGATCCATATGGAACGGCGCCATTTCCTTCGGTCTGGTGAGCATCCCGATCAAGCTGGTGAACGCCACCGAGAGCCGGTCCGTGTCCTTCCGCCAGATCCACGCCGCCGACGGCGGCCGGATCCGCTACCGCAAGGTGTGCGAGCTGGACGGCGAGGAGGTCTCCCAGGCCGAGATCGGCAAGGCCTACGAGGAGTCCGACGGGACCATGATCCCGATCACGGACGAGGATCTGGCGACGCTCCCGCTGCCGACGGCGAAGACGATCGAGATCGTGGCCTTCGTGCCCGCCGGGGAGATCGACCCGCTCCAGATGGATGCCGCGTACTACCTCTCGGCGAGCGGGGCGGCAGCCGCCAAGCCGTACACCCTGCTGCGCGAGGCGCTCAAGCGGAGCGACAAGGTGGCCGTCGCCAAGTACGCGCTGCGCGGGCGCGAGCGGCTCGGGATGCTCCGGGTCGTGGACGACGTGATCGCGATGCACGGACTGCTCTGGCCGGACGAGATCCGGGCGCCCGAGGGAGTGGCCCCGGAGACGCCCGTCTCGGTGCGGGACGCGGAACTCGACCTGGCGGACGCGCTGATGGCGACCCTCGGCGAGGTGGACATCAACACCCTGCACGACGACTACCGGGAGGCGGTCGAGCAGATGATCGCCGCCAAGGCGGAGGGCGGCGCCGCGGTGGCGCCCCCGGAGCCCGAGGAGGCGGGCGGCGGCCAGGTCATCGATCTGATGGCGGCCCTGGAGAGCAGTGTCCGCGCGGCCAAGGAGGCGCGCGGCGAGGGCGGGGACGCCGACGTGAGGGAGCTGACTCCCCGCAAGACCTCGGCACGCACCCCGAAGGAGACGGGCGCGCGGAAGTCCACGTCGAAGACGGCGGCGAAGAAGGCGGCCCCGGCCCGCAAGTCGACGTCGAAGACGGCCGGCACGGGGTCCGGGGCGGGCGGTGGCAAGGCGGCGGCGAAGAAGACGACGGCGAAGTCGGCCACGAAGTCGACGGCGAAGACGGCCGCCAAGAAGACGGCGGCGAAGAAGACCACGGCGTCCGCGAAGAAGGCGACCCCGCGCAAGCGGTCGGCATAGGGGCATAGCCGCGAGGCGGCGAGGCGGAGGCGGTGGGGCGGCGCCCCGGGTGGTCGCGGGCGACCGGCCGCCGGGCCTGAGCCTCTTCCGCGCCCGGGCTCTTCCGCCCCCGGAGCCTTCGGCGCCGTGGCCCGCCCCCGGAGCCTTCGGCGCCGTGGCCCGCCCCCGGGGCCTTCGGCGCCGTGGCCCGCCCCCGGGGCCTTCGGCGCCGTGGCCCGCCCCCGGGCCCCTAGCTCTTCAGCAGCTCCCGCAGCGACCCCTTCATCGCGGTCACGAACGCCTCCCGCTCCGACTCGCCCACCAGGTCGAGCGAGAGGTACGGATTGAGGTCCTCCAGCTCCACGAGCAGCAGCTCCCCGCCCGGCGCCCGGCAGGCGTCGACGCGCTGGATGCCGAACTCCAGACCGTTCCAGTCCACGAACCGCCGCGCGAACGCGAGGTCGTCGCCGGTCGGCTCGTACCGCTCCAGCCTCCACCGCGCGTCCGGGTCGGGCGCGTAGAGGGCGTACTGGAAGGCGTGCCCCACGAAGTAGAACGAGACCTCGTACGTGAACGGGATCCGCGGCTGGACGAGCATCCCTGCGGGGTCCACGTCCTGGAGGTCCGCCCGCTCCACGAACCGCAGACCGACCGAGTCAGCCCCGAGGACCGGCTTGACCACGTACTCCTCGGCCTCCGGCAGCCGCGCGAACTCCTCGCGCCGACCCGCCGTGGGAATGACCGGAAATCCCTCCCTCGACAGCTGGAGGAGGTAGTCCTTTCCGGCCATGTCGCCCTTCCCGCTGAGCGAGTTGAACACGCGCGCGCCGCCCTCGCGCGCGGCGCGGGTGAAGGCGTCGTACGCCTCCTGGTAGTGGAGGACGGGCCCGCTGTTGCGTACGACGACGGCGTCGAAGCGGCCCATCAGCGCGGCGGCGTCGAGCGGATGGCAGAGCGCGACGTCGAACTCCTCGCGCAGCCGTCCGGAGAGCCAGATGTCCTCGTCGCAGTAGCGCCGCCCGCGTGCCTGGTAGCCGAGGTCGGTGACGTAGAGAAGCGATTCCATGTGTGGTCCCCTCTGCCCGGTTCGCGTTCGGTGGCCGGATCGCCACAGATTACGTGACGGAAACACGCTGGCCACAGCCGTAACGGATACGCCTCCTCCGACACTTAACGTGAGCGAACACAGGTGCGAGAGCGAGAGGTGAGGGCGGCAGCATGCACTACCGGATCCTGGGACCGGTGCGGGTTTGGCGAGGTGACGCCGAACTGGCCCTGGGGCCCCCGAAGCAGCAGGCCGTGCTGGCGCTGCTGCTGGCGCGGGCGGGAGAACTGCTCACACCTCAGGAGGTGATCGACGCCCTCTGGGAGGAGCCGCCCGGCAGCGCGGTCAACGTGGTGCACCGCCATGTCGGGGCGCTGCGCAGGCTCCTGGAACCCGAACTGCCCAGCCGGACCGCCGCGAGGCGGCTCCTGCGAGGGGCGGGCGGCTACCGGCTGCGTGTGGAACCGGGCGAGCTGGACCTGATGCGCTTCCGGTCCCTGCGCGAGGACGCCGGTCGGGCCACGGCGGACGGCGACCGGCCCAAGGGGGTGTCGCTCCTCGTGGACGCCCTCGGGCTGTGGGGCGGTCCCGCCGGCACGGGCCTGCCCCCGGGCGTCGCCGCGCACCCTCTCTTCACGACGCTGAACCACGAGTACCTGGCCGCCGTCAAGGAGGCCGCAGACCTCGCCCTGGCGACCGGGCACGTCCCGGCGGCGCGGCAGGTCGACGTCGAGCGCGTGCTGACGCTGCTCGAACAGGCCACCCACCACTACCCGTTCGACGAGGCGCTGCACGCCAGGCTCGTCACCGCCCTCGCCGCCCTCGGACGGCAGGCCGAGGCCCTGGCCGTCCACCAGTCCGTACGCTCCCGGCTCGTGGGGGAGCTCGGCGTCGACCCGGGGCCTGAGCTGCGCGCCGCCCACGAACGCGTCCTGCGGCAGGCCGTGCCCGTCGTGGTCCGAGCCGTCGACCCGCGGGGCGGCGCGGCGGAGCCGGAGACCCGACCGCCGGCACCCTCGTTCCTTCCGGCCCAACTCCCCTCCGACATACCCACCTTCGCCGGGCGCCGCGGTGAACTGGCCCTGTCCAAGGAGCTGCTGGACGGGCCCGACGGCACGGACGGCGCCTCCACCCCCGCCTCCGCCTCCGGCGGGGCGCCGGCGATCGTGGCGATCAGCGGCATGGCCGGGGTGGGCAAGACCACCCTCGCCGTGCACTGGGCCCACCGCGAGGCGCGCCGCTTCCCGGACGGCCAGCTCTACGTGAACCTCCGCGGCTTCCACCCCACCATGACCCCCCTCGGCGCGCCCGACGTCATGCGCGAGGTGCTCTCGGCGCTCGGGGTCCCGCCCCAGCGCGTCCCGGAGGACCCCCAGGCCCTCCCCGCCCTCTACCGCAGCCTTCTCGCGCCCCGCCGCATGCTGATCCTGCTGGACAACGCCCGGGACGCCGAGCAGGTCAGGCCCCTGCTCCCCGGCACCCCCGGCTGTCTGACCCTCGTCACCAGCCGACACCGGCTCGACGGGCTCCTCGTCACCCACGCCGTCCGCTTCCTCGGTCTGGACGTGCTCTCCCGCGCGGAGGGCTACGAGTTCCTGGCCCGGCGGCTCGGCCTGGACCGGGTCGCGGCCGAGCCCGAAGCCGCCGGGGACATCGTCGAGCTCTGCGGACATCTGCCGCTCGCCCTCGCGATCGTCTGTGCGCGCGCCCTGCTCAACCCCCGGTTCGCCCTGGAGGCGATCGCCAAGGAGCTGCGCGCCGACCGGGGCAGCCTGGACTCCTTCGCCGGCAGCGATGCGAGCGCCGACGCCCGGAGCGTCTTCTCCTGGTCCTACCGGGCTCTCACCCCGCCCGCCGCCCGGCTCTTCCGGCTGCTCGGCGGCTCGCACGCGGGGCCGGAAATCTCCGTCCCGGCCGCCGCGAGCCTCGCGGGCGTGCCGGTACGGGAGGCCCGCCGCCAGATCGCCGAACTGCTGGAGAGCCAGCTCCTCCTGGAGGAGGCGCCGGGGCGCTACTCCTGCCACGAGCTGCTGCGGGCGTACGCCGGGGAGCTGAACCGGGAACGCGACGACGAGGCGGAGCGGTCCCATGCCCGGCGCAGGCTCGTCGAGCACCATCTGCACAGCGCGTGGGCGGCCGACGCCCTCCTCGCCCCGTACCGGGACCGGGTTCCGCTGGCGCCCCCGGGCGAGGGCGTGGTGCCGGAGGAGCTGACCGACGAGACGCAGGCCGCGCAGTGGCTCCACCGGCAGCGGCAGGTGCTGCTGGCGGCCGTGGAGCGCGCCGCCGCGGACGGCGACGGCGGCGAAGGTCTCTGCTGGCGGCTGGCCGCGACCCTGGAGCTCTTCCTGGACCGGGCCGGACGCTGGGAGGAGCAGCGGGTCATCCAGGAACGGGCCCTGCGCGCCGCCCGCGAGGCAGGCGACACCACGGGCGAGGCGTACATCCTGCGCGCGCTGGGATTCGCGTACTGCAGGCTCGGGCTGTTCAAGGAGTCCCACAACACCCTCTCGCAGGCGCTCGACCGCTTCACCGCAGCCGGTGAACGGGACGGACAGGCGACCGCCCACCGCAACCTGGCGTTCCTCTGCAACGCGAGGGGGCGGCACACGCAGGCGCTGGAGCACTACCGGCTGGCGTCCGCGCTCTACGAGTCCTCCGGACACCGCACGGGAGCGGCGGCCGTGCTCAACGAGATCGGCTGGACGCACATCCTCACCGGCGCCTACGAACAGGCGCTGGACGACTGCGGCAGAGCCGTCCTCCTGCACCGCCGGAACGGGAACCGCAACGGCGAGGCCGCGGCCTGGGACAGCGTCGGCTACGCCAGGCACCACCGCGGTGAACACGCGGAGGCGCTCGACGCCTACGCGCGGGCGATCGCCCTCTACCGCGAGATCGGGGACCTCAGCCTGCAGGCCGACACCCTGGCGCACCTGGGCGACAGCCACGCGGCCGCGGGCGACCCCGCCGCCGCGGCGGTCGCCTGGCGGGAAGCCCTGCGGCTCTTCGAGCACCTGGGTCATCCCGACGCCGAGCAGGTCAGGGAGCGGCTCGCCGAACGGGACACGCTCGCACCGCCATCGGCGCGGTGGTGAAGCGGGACGTCACTTTTTCGGCACTGAACTCTGTTTACCCTGTTCCTGAAACCGCTCTCAGGGAATCGGGCCGTGGCCAACGATCGTGACAGGTCAGGCCGTTCCTCATGAGGATGACAGAAGACCGGTACGGCCGTCGGGTTCAGGACGAACCCGTCGGCCCGGTCTTCCCGTTCACGAAACCGAGAACAAAGATGTGTTTACGTTCCGCTTCACGGCCTCAGGTCACGGAGCACACCGCTGACGTTCAGCACGGCGTGGCAGCCGGACGCCTGCCGGCCGGTCGCCGGAGTTCCCGGCTTCGCGCAGGTCACTTCCGCGGTCACGGTCGAGTTCTCGGGGATTTCGATGGGGGTGACCCAGTGGTAGTCCTGATTCCGGAAGGTCTCGAGCGCGATCGTGGTGATCTTCCGCTCACCGAACGAGATCGTGATGACACCCTCGTCGCCCTGGAAGTTCGCGACGACCATGTCCGTGACCCCGAACACCTTCCCCCGGGGCACCTGGTACGTCCCCGCCTTCTTGCCGCCCTTGCCCGTCTGGACGTCGATCGTGGCGGAACTCTGCTGACCGGGACCGGAACGGCCCGTACCGGACCCGCCGTCGCCCTGTCCGCCGCCCGAACCCTGGTCCTGACCACCGGTCCTGTCGGCCGGCTTGACCCGCGCCCTCTCCTGCTCGGCGGCCTCCTGCTGCTTCGCGGCCTCCTCCTTCTGCGCGGTGGTCGCGGCCTCCTTCGCGGCGCTGCGCACCGCGGGCCTGACCAGCGCGAACCAGGCGACCAGCAGTGCCATGAGCACGGCGAGCAGAATCAGCAGCCACTTCGGCAGGACCGGCAGCTGGACGAACTCGCCCTCGACGACGCCCGACACGGCGGGCTCACCGCCGCTCTCCGTGCTCCACGAGCTCTCCGCGGACCCCGAGGTCTTGGCGATCCCCGGCGCGTCCGCACCGCCCTCGGCCGACGCGGCAGCCTCGGCCACCTCGATCTCGAAGGGGTGGCTCACCGGCTCGCCGAACCAGATCAGCGGCCGTACCCCCGCCTTCAGCGCGACCTCGGCGGACTCGCCGGGCTCGAGACGCTTCCGCTGCGGAGTGGTGCGCAGGCTCAGCTCCTCCCCGGCCTGCCGGCCCGAGAGGACGAGCGACACGGGCGTGTTCCCCTGGTTCCGCAGGGCGACCCGGTAGCGCGCCCCGCGCCAGCCGCGCCGCCGGCGGGGCGTGAGCTCCTGACGTACCTCCCGGAAGGCCCCCACACGCACCGTGGTCTCCGGGACCGTCACGTTCTCCGGGTGCTCCACGGGCAGGACCCGCACACCGAGCGGCTTCTCCCCGGCACGGACCTCGGGGGAGCGCGGCGGGGCCAGCCGCACCGTCACCGTCTCGGACGTGCCGGGATAGAGCGAGACACGGGCCGGCTCGACGGTGCTCCACGCGGCGCACTCACCGACCACCGTGAACGTGTACGCCTCGACGATGTCGCTGTCGTTGCGGACGTTCAGGGTGGTCGTCGCCTCGCCACCGGGCGAGACCGTCACGGTCGGCATTTCGAGTTCGGCAGAAGTGGTCACGCAGGGAACCTAGGCCGCCGAAGGGCCCTTCTCCAGGGCCGCAGGGGCCAACGACCGGGCAGCCCGAATGCCCCCGCGGACCAACGCCGCACGGCCACGCGCCACATCTGAACCACCCGCCGGCCGTAGACCCTCCGGCCGGCGGACGACCATGAAACGGGTGGGAAGAAACATGACGAACAGCGATCAGTGCAATTCCAGGGTGTCGGTCTCGGTCTACGCCGAAGACCTGATCCTCCAGGCGGGAATCACCGAACAACTGCGCAGGCGCCCCGAGGTGGAGCTGCTGCCCGAGGCCGACGCCGACCGGGCCAGGGCCACCCTGGTGGTGGTGGACACGGTCGACGACTCCACCGTGCAACTGCTGCGCCGCCTCCAGCGCAACACCGCCACGAGCACCGGACTCGTCGTCGGACGGTTCGAGGCCGGCGCGCTACAGACCATGATCGAATGCTCGGTCGCCGCCGTACTGCGACGCGCCGAGGCCGACCAGGACCGCCTCGTGCACCTGGTCACCGCGCTGGCCAAGGGGGAGGGCGTCCTCCCCGGCGACCTGCTGGGCAAGCTCCTCGCCCATGTCAGCAGCCTCCAGCGGACGGTCCTCGACCCGCGCGGCCTGACCCTCTCCACCCTGACGACCCGTGAGGCCGACATGCTCCGGCTGGTGTCCGAGGGCTTCGACACCGTGGAGATCGCGCAGAAGACCTCGTACTCCGAACGGACCGTCAAGAACGTGCTGCACGAGGTCACCAGTCGGCTCCAACTGCGCAACCGCGCCCACGCGGTGGGTTACGCGATGCGGCACGGACTCATATGAGTGCCCGAAAGAGCAGCGGACGCTTCCCCCGGCACGGGTACTCGCGCCCTGGCACCGCTCGACCCGGGCTGTGACGCTCGACGACGGTGAACCGCTCCCAGACTGTGAGGTGGACGTGATCGGCACCCCCGGCCCGGTGGGCCGTATCGGGCTGGGCAGACTGTCCGTCGCCGTGGCGCTGATCGTGCCCCTGCTCGCGGTGAGTTCACCCCGCGCCGCCACCCCCGCCGCCGCGCCCGCCCGCGCGGCGGCGGCCGCCGACGAGACCGGCCGCATCGCCTTCGCGGGCACCGAGCACCGCTCCATGGGGCGCGTCACCGGCGAGCCGGCCACGAGCGAGCCGCTGCTCGGCAAGGGCCCGGCGCACTACGACACCGAGGCCTCCGCGCGCGGGGACCAGGTCGTCTTCACCAGCCTGCGCGACGGCACCCGTCCCCAGGTGTACCTGCGGGACGCCGCCGGGGGCATCCACAAGCTGACCTCCGACCGCGACGCGGCCAACCCCGAACTCACCCCGGACGGCCGGTCCGTGGTGTTCGACTCCGCCGAGCCCGGCATCGGCGGCACCCAGCGCGACCTGTGGATCGTGGGCACCGACGGGTCCGGGGCCCGTCCCCTCACCGAGACCCCCGCGAACGAGACCGCGCCCACCGTCTCGCCGGACGGCGCCAGGATCGCGTACGCGACCGACGCCGACCCGCTGCGCGGACGGCAGATCCACCGCCGCCAGCTGGCCGGCGGAGCATCCGAGCGGATCAGCGACGGACCGGCCGGCGACGCCGACGACCCCGCCTGGAACCCGGTCGACGACACCGTCAACCGCGACCTCGTCGCCTACACCCTCACCCTCGCCCCCGGCGGTCAGGAGACCGGCTCCCGACTGCGCGTCACCTCCGGCCGGGGCGCCGACGGCCCGCTTCTCTCCGGTGAACAGGCCGGCTGGAACACCCGGGCCGCCGCCTGGCAGCCCGACGGCGACACCCTCCTCTTCCTCAGCATCAACGGGGCCTGCGGCTGCACCAACCCGTACGACACGGTCTACCGGGCCGTCGCCCACTCCACGACCAGGGCCGAGGTCGTCCTCTACGAGGACCGCGTCGTCGACTCCCCGACCTGGCTCGGCCCGCAGAACGGCGGCTCCGTCGTCGTCACCCGCACCACCGCCGAGGCCCGCAACCACGCGTACCTCCAGGACGTCCGGCCCGACGGCTCCGACCCGCGCGACCTCGGTGTCAAGATCCTCCGCGAGGACCCCGCCGCGAGGACCACCACCGACCCGGCGGCCGACCCGCTCTTCAACCCGGCCAAGGGCTACGACCCGTGGACCCAGCGCCAGAACTACACCCCCGACGGCCGGCGGATCGTCGTCTCCCGCTTCTCGGGCGACCCCGAGACCGGGCGGATCGAACAGATCTGGCTCACCGACGCCGACGGCACCAAGCCCACCCTCGTACCGCTCGCAGGACGCGGCGAGAAGGACTGGGACACCGACCCCACCTTCTCGCCCGACGGCAGGCTCCTCGCCTTCACCCGAACCTCGCCCGGCGGCGTCGGTACGGCCTCCGGCCCCGGCCGCATCCTCGTCGCGGACGCCACGACCGGCGCACTCGTCGCCGAGGTACGCCCGCCCGCCGGACAGACCGGCGGCGACGCCCAGCCGACCTGGTCCTCGGACGGCACGACCCTCGCCTTCACCCGCAACCAGACCATCGACGGCGTGGGCGGCAACAAGCACATCTGGACCGTGCCCGTGAAGGCGCTCGACCAGCAGAGCGACCTGAGCGCACGCCTCTGCCCCGGCACCTGCCAGGTCATCGACGACAGCCCCGCGTTCTCGCCCGACGGCAAGCGCCTCGCCTTCAACCGCAAGGACGGCGGCGGGCGGGTCAACGAACGCAACAGCGTCCTCATGACCGACCTCACCGACGGCCGCTGCCAGGTCCTCCTGCCGGCGGGCCGGAGCGGCGACCCCGACGGATGCCGGCGGGACGTCCCCGACACCTCCGCCACCGGCCCCTTCCAGCCCCGCGACGTGGCCTGGTCCCCGGACGCGAGCCGGCTCGTGTTCAGCTCCCGCCGGGCCCTCGCGCCCAACTCGCCGGAGGCCCTGTCCACCGTCGAGCTCGCCACCGGCGCCGTCACGTCCCTCACCGGTGCCCTTCCGGGCCGCCAGAAGGAGCCCGCGTACCAGCAGTCCGTGAACCTGACGGTCACCGCTCCGCCCGCCGCGGACCCGGTGACCGAGGGCGAGACCGGCACGGTGACCGTGACCGTCACCAACCAGGGCCCTTCCGCCGCGCCCGGCACGACCTTCACCGCGGCCGTACCCCCCGGCGTACGCCTCGACCTGCTGACCCCGTCGAAGGGGCGGTGCGAGCCCGGGTCCCCGCAGTGCGACCTCGGGGTCCTCACCCCGGGCGAGAGCGTCACCGTCCTCGTGACGCTGACCGGCGTGACCCCCGGCGACCAGGTGATCGACTGGTCCGTCACCGGAGCCGTGATCGACCGCAGTCCGGCCGACAACGCCACCCGGACCCTCGTCCCCGTCGACGACGCCCCCGCGCCCCCGACGCCGACCCCGACCACGCCGACGCCGACGCCGACACCCACGCCGGCCCCGCCGAAGCCCACCCCGCCGCCGCCCGCGCCCGAGGCCGGCCCCGCGCTGACCCTCACCGCCCAGCCCGAACCGGGGTACGTCGGCGGTCGCGTGGTCCTCACGTACACCGTCCGCAACGGCCGGGAGGCGCTGGCCACCGGCCTCTCCCTGCGGCTCGGCCTGCCCCGCGGCATCCCGGCCGGGAAGGCCCCCGCAGGGTGCGTCGACGGTGTGTGCGCCCTCGGAGACCTCGCCCCCGGCGCCTCCACCGTCGTCACGGTCGTCCTCTCCCCGGACAAGGCGCTCACGGCCACCGCCAGCGGCCGGATCACCACCTCCGGCACGGACGCCGACGCCTCCGACAACGCCGACCGGCAGCGGATCCGGATCCTCCAGCCGAAGATCGTGGCCGTACCGGCCATCGGCAAGCCCGGCTTCGTGACCTCCGTGCGCGGCAAGGACTTCCCGCCCGGCACCCCCGTCACGCTCAGCTGGAAGCCCGGTATCACCGCCGCGGCCGTGCCCACCGTCCCCCGCGCCGACGGCACGTTCATCGCCCAGCTGCTGATCCTCGCCAAGGACGAGACGGGGCCGCGCACGATCACCGCCAAGGGCGCGGGGTTCTCCCCGGTCACCACGCCCTTCCTGGTCGTCACCGGCAACGTCGCCCCGCCCGACGAGGTGGCGCGCCGGTGATCCACGAAGTCGACGAGGGGCTGCGCCTGCTGCTCACCCAGTCGGGCCTGACCGAGAGCGGTGTCGACCTGGTCTTCGACCCGCCCACCCGTGAGTGGGCGGCGCGCCGCAACGCCCCGACCGTCAGCGTCTTCCTCTACGACATCAGGGAGGACGTCGAACGGCGGCGGACCGGCAGGCTCGAGGAGTACGACGACACCGGCCGGATCGTCGCCTACCGCACCCCGCCCCGCTGGTTCGACCTCACCTACCTGGTCACGGCCTGGACCAACCGGCCCCAGGACGAGCACCGGCTGCTCTCCGAGGTGCTGCGGTGCATGGCCCGTACGGACGTGCTGCCCGCGCGTCTGCGCACCGGCACCCTGGCCGAGCTGGGCCTCGCCGTCCCCATCGAGGTGGCCGGCGGCGGCACCCAGGGCCGGTCGGCCGGAGACGTGTGGTCCGCCCTCGGCGGCGAGCTGAAGGCCGCGATCGACCTCAGGGTGCTGGCCCCGCTGGCGGGGGAGCTCATCGACGCCGCGCCGCCGGTCACCGAGGGGATGGAGGTACGCGTCGCCCCCGCGGCCGACGACACACCGCCGGACCCCGGACGGCGCCTGCGCTACGACGACGCCGGCGACCCCGGTCCGCAGGGCTTCGCCGCCCCGCGCGACAGGCCCCGGCCGACGCGCCGCCACCGGGGGCCCGTCCGGTGATCCAGGACGACGTACGGACGGACGTGGACGCGGACATGGAGGCGGGCGCGGAGCCGGGCGTGGACAGGGGCATGGAGCCGGGCGTGGACGCGGACAGGGAGGCGGCTGCGCCCATGGACGGGGCCGGGGATCCGGCCGGGCTCGCCCACCTCTGGAAGCGGCTGGCCCGCGTCGAACTGCGGGTCCGCGACGCGGTGGCGGCCCGCCACGCGACCGAC
The DNA here is from genome assembly GCF_043089925.1 of Streptomyces sp. NPDC013457. NCBI lineage: Bacteria > Bacillati > Actinomycetota > Actinomycetes > Kitasatosporales > Streptomycetaceae > Streptomyces > Streptomyces sp. NPDC013457. Next base: position 436,616 of record NZ_JBICBL010000004.1, on the reverse strand, counting down.
CCGAACCCGGACGACCCCTACCGGGGCCAGTACCTCACCCCGGAGGGCGCGGAGCGGCTCCTGAGTGCCCCGGCGGCCTTCCACCCGGGCCCGGGCTCCGCCGCGCGTACCGCAGACGCGGCCCCGGCATCCGCAGGGTCCCGGCTGCGCCGCCTCGCCGAGGACTTCGGACTCCTCCCGCTCGACGAGGAGTTGCTGCTCGTGGCCCTCGTTCCCGACGTCGACGCCCGCTTCGAGGCGCTCTACGGCTACCTCAACGACGACCTCACCCGGCGGCGCCCGACCATCGGCCTCGCCCTCGAACTCTGCGGGGAACCCGTCGCGGGACCGGGCCGGTTCCGCTTCTCCGCCGCCGCGCCCCTGATGCGCGGCGGTCTCCTGGAGATCACAGAACCGGACCGTCCGCTCCTCTCGCGCACCCTGCGCGTGCCCGACCGGGTCGCCGCGCATCTGCTCGGCCACGACGAGCCCGACGGCAGGCTCGCGGGGCTGGTCGACACGGGGGCGTACGCTCCGGGGCCGTACGACGAGACGGTGCTGCGCGTGGCGGCGGCAGCCGCCCCCGGCACCGGCCCGGTCCACCTCAGGGCCCGGGGCGGTGACGCCGGCCGGGCCGCCGTCGAGGCGCTCACCGCCGCGGGCCGCCGGCCCCTGGTCCTCGACGTCTCCGCGCTCACCACGGACCCCGAGGCCGCCCGTCTGCCGCACCTCCTCGCGACCGAGGCCCGGCTCTCCGGCGGTGGCATCGTCGTCGGACCGCTCGAGGCCCTCGAACCCGAACGCCCGGAGCGGGCGCGCTGGTTGCGCGACCTGTGCGCCGCCGCGGCGGGCCTCCCGCTGATCACCCACGGTGCGAAGAACTGGGACCCGCTCTGGTCCCGGCACAGCCCGGTCCCCTTCACGATCGGCCCGCCCGCCACCGGACGCAGGGCGGCCCAGTGGCGTCAGGCCCTGACGGACGCGGCGGCCGCCTCCGTACCCTCTGCACCCTCCGGCGTCTCCGGGGCCTCCGGCGCCGCAGGCGCCGCACCCCCGCACCCGCTGCCCGTGACCCTGCCGGACGACGACGCTCTCGAAGCGGCCGTCGCCTCGTACCGCCTCGACGCCGAGCAGGTGCGCAAGGCCGCGACCGTTGCCGTCCGCACGGCGGTCGCACAGCGCCGGCCCGTCGTACCGCAGGACCTCCGCACCGCCGTACGCGCCCAGAACGGCGCGGGCCTCGAACGCCTCGCCCGTCGCATCGACCCCGCCGTCGGCTGGGACGACCTCGTCCTGCCTCCGCCCACCCGCCGCCAGCTCGGCGAACTCGCCCTGCGCGCCCGCCATCGCGAACAGGTGCTCGGCCGCTGGCGGATGCGTCCCGGCGGCGGGCGCGGACGCGGCGTGATCGCCCTGTTCGCCGGCGAGTCCGGTACGGGAAAGACGATGTCCGCCGAGGTCGTGGCCGCCGAACTGGGCATGGAGCTCTACGTGGTGGACCTCTCCACGGTCGTCGACAAGTACGTCGGCGAGACGGAGAAGAACCTGGAGCGGATCTTCGTCGAGGCCTCGGAGGTCAACGGAGTGCTGCTCTTCGACGAGGCGGACGCGATCTTCGGCAAGCGCTCCGAGGTGAAGGACGCGCACGACCGCCATGCCAACGTCGAGTCGGCGTACCTGCTCCAGCGCATGGAGTCCTTCGACGGCATAGCGATCCTCACCACCAACCTCCGGGCCAATCTGGACGAGGCGTTCACCCGGCGCATCGACGTGATCGCCGACTTCCCCATGCCCGACGCGCGGCAGCGGCTGGCGCTGTGGGACCGCTGTCTGGGTCCCGAGATGCCCCGGGGCGACGACCTCGACCTGCAGTTCTGCGCCGACCGCTTCGAGCTCGCCGGCGGCTCGATCCGCGCCTGCGCGGTGACGGCGGCCTACCTCGCGGCCGAGGCGGGCCGGCCGCTCGGCATGCCCCAGCTCGCCTCCGCCGTCCTGCAGGAGTACCGCAAGCTCGGCCGTCTGGTCCTGGAGAGCGAGTTCGGTCCCTGGCTGCGGAGCGAACAGACCCCGACGGCGGGCTGACCGGCGGCCGACGCGCCCCCGACCTGCCGGTTCGACCCCTCCCACCTGCCGGTTCGACCTCTCCCACCTGCCCGTTCAGGCAGAGGAGTTGCCCTCCGCCGGGGACCTGGAGGCCTAGGACCGGGCACGTCGTGGCGGTGAGACTCGGTGGTGACCCAGTGGCCACTTCAAGGAGCGAGTATGCCGTCGTACCTCACCCCGGGCGTGTATGTGGAGGAGGTGCAGTCCGGTGCGCGGCCGATCGAGGGAGTGGGCACCGCGGTTGCCGCCTTCGTCGGCTTCGCTGAGCAGGGGCCCTTCCACCGGCCGACGCTGGTGACCAACTGGGACCAGTACGTCCAGACGTTCGGCGGCTTCACGACCGGCACCTACCTCGCCCACGCCGTCTACGGCTACTTCGCCAACGGCGGCGGCACGGCGTACATCGTCCGCGTCGGCGGCCCGGCGTCCGACCAGGCCGACGACGGCCGCCCCGCCGCCCTCCAGGCGCCCCGGCCCACCGCGCTCGGCGGTTTCCTGCTCTCGACCCGCCCCGGCGCCGGAGCCGACGTCTCCGTCGAGATCGCCGACGCCGACGGCGAGAACCCGCCGGAGGACAAGTTCAAGCTGCTGGTCCGCCAGGGCGGCAAGGTGGTGGAGACGTACGACGCCTCCGTCCGCAAGAACGTCAAGGGCTACCTGCTCAACCAGGTACGCGAGTCGAAGCTCATCGAGGTCGCCGAGCAGCCCGGCACGGCGCAGACCCGCCCCGAGAAGCAGACCGTCACCCTGGCGGCCGCCCCCGCCGCCACCCCGGCGGCCTCGGCTCAGGGCGGCGTCGCGCGGATCGACCCCACCGAGTACGTCGGCGACTCCTCCGCCCGCACCGGCTTCGCCGGCCTCGAGGCCATCGACGAGATCACCATGGTCGCCGTACCGGACCTCATGGGCGCCCACCAGCGCGGCGAGATCGACGCCGAGGGCGTCAGGACCGTCCAGCTCGCGGTCATCTCCCACTGCGAGCAGATGGGCGACCGCGTCGCGGTCCTGGACTCCCCGCCGAGCATGAACGCGCAGCAGATCCGTACCTGGCGCCAGGACGAGGCCGGCTACGACTCCCGCTACGCCACCCTGTACTACCCCTGGATCTCGGTCTTCGACCCGGCCACCGGCCGCAACACGACCGTGCCGCCGAGCGGCCACGTCGCCGGCGTCTGGGCACGCAGCGACGGCGAGCGCGGGGTGCACAAGGCCCCGGCGAACGAGGTCATCCGCGGCGCCGTCGACCTGGACGTCCGGCTCACCAAGGGCGAGCAGGACCTGCTCAACCCGATCGGCGTCAACTGCGTGCGCGCCTTCCCGGGGCGGGGCATCCGCATCTGGGGCGCCCGCACCCTCTCCTCGGACCCGGCCTGGCGCTACCTCAACGTCCGCCGGCTCTTCAACTACCTGGAGGAGTCCATCCTCCTGGGCACCCAGTGGGTGGTCTTCGAGCCGAACGACGACCGGCTGTGGGCGAGCATCCGGCGGAACGTCACCGCCTTCCTCACCGAGGAATGGCGCCGCGGCGCGCTCTTCGGACGCACGGCGGCCGAGGCGTTCTACGTCAAGTGCGACCGCGAGAACAACCCGCAGGAGTCCGTCGACCTCGGTCAGGTGGTGTGCGAGATCGGCGTCGCACCCGTCAAGCCCGCCGAGTTCGTGATCTTCCGGCTCTCGCAGTTCTCCGACAGCACCAGCCTCGTCAACGAGTAACAAGAAAAGGTGAAAGCAGTCATGGCAGAGGGCGACGCTCTTTCCACTCATGTCTTCGGCGTGCAGCTGGGCGGCTACATGGTCGAGTCGATCCAGGAGATCAGCGGCCTGTCCTACGAGGAGGACGTGGTCGAGGTCCGTCAGGTGACCCCCGACGGCAAGCTGCTCATCCGCAAGCAGCCGGGCGCGCGCCAGGCCGGCGAGGTGACGATCACCCGCGGCATGGACAAGAGCACCGAGTTCACCAAGTGGGTCAAGGAGACGCTGGAGAACGGCGCGGTCGACTCGGCCCGCCAGAACCTCACGATCGAGGTCAAGGACGCCGCCGGCGAGACCGTCCGCCGCATCCAGCTCATGCAGGGCTGGGCGAGCAAGTGGGAAGGGCCCTCGCTCAAGGCCGGCGAGTCCAGCGCCGCCACCGAGACGGTGACCATCACCTTCGAGGAGATCGTGATCGAATGAGGCGCAGGACGGTCACCTCGGGCGGCCTCGAAGAACTCCTCGAAGCCGCCTCGTCCGCCGAGCGCGCGGCGGCCGCCACTCCGGCGGCCGCCCCGGCCCCGGCGGCGGCCCCGCCCCCGCCGGCGGCGCGGCAACGCGAACAGCTCCAGACCGAGTTCACCTTCGAGCTTCCGCGCGGGTACGTCGACGACGAGGGCACGGTCCACCGCACCGGCACCATGCGGCTCGCGACCGCCCGGGACGAGCTGCGTCCGCAGATCGACCTGCGGGTGAAGGAGAACCCGGCGTACCTGAGTGTGGTCCTGCTCAGCCAGGTGATCACCACGCTCGGCACGATCACCGACGTCCACGCCGGAGTCGTCGAGCGGATGTACGCGACCGACGTCGCCTTCCTCCAGGACTTCTACCGGCGCATCAACAGCGAGGGGCACACGCACGCCGCGGTGACCTGCCCCCACTGCCAGGGCGACTTCGAGGTGGACCTCTCGGGCGGGCGCCTGGGGGAATCGTGACGTACGCCCTTCCCCGGCTGCGGGAGGAGATCGCGTACGTCGCCTATCACTTCCACTGGCAGCGCGAGGACATCCTCGACCTCACCCACGCCGAGCGTCAGCAGTGGGTGAGGGAGATAGCGCGGATCAACACACGGGTGAACGAAGGCGGGTGAGGTGAGGGCATGGGGTTCTGGGACAGGTTCCGACGGGGCGGCGCACAGCCGCCGGCCACGCCCGCATCGGCCACCACGGCGGGGCCGGGCGCCACGGACGCGCCGACGGTCACACCCGCATCGGCTGCCACGGCTGCCGCGCCCGAGGGTCCGGCCGGGCGCCCGGACTGGGACGGGGGCTGGCGCGAGGTCGCCCCGCCGTCGGTCACCATCGCGCGCTCGACGCCGGCCGTCAGCGACGGACTGCGCTTCCGCTCGGGCCTCGCCGCCTGGCAGAACCCCACACTCACCTCGGAGCTCGGCCACGGCCTCATGCCGTCCGCGCCCGCCGGCCTGATCCACGGCGTCGCCCGCCCCGCCCGGGGGCCGCGTACGCCGACGGTCGAGGGCGGCGGCCCGCTTCTGCTGCGCGCCGTGCGGGAACCGGACGCCGAGACTCAGGGAGAGCCGGGGCCGGCGGTGTCGGCCCAGGGCCCCGAGCACCCGGTTCAGCGGCGAACCGTCACACCGCGGAGCACGGGGACGAACGCGGCGCCTGGAGCCCCGACGCGGTCGGCTCCCGAACGGGGTGCGGATTCCGCCGCGACGACTGCGGCGACCGACCCGTTGGTCGTGTCCCGGAGCACGGGGACGGGCGCGGCGCCTGGAACTCCGGCGTCGTCCGCCGCCCCCCGGCGGACGGCGTCGGTCCTCGAGGGCGGGCCCACGGCCACCACGCCGGTGCGGGATGCGGACTCGGGCGCCCCGGCTGCGCCGACGGTGTCCCGTCGTACGACGGAGGCGGCCGGAAGCGGTGCGACCACGGCGGGTACCGACCCGTTGGTGGTGTCCCGGCGCACGGGCAGCACTTCAGCTACGGCCGGGGCCTCGGCCTCCGAGCGTGCGGCGGAGGGCGGACCGGCGGCCACCGCGCCTGTACTGGGCGCGGACTCCGGCACCTCCGACGCCTTGACGGTGTCGCGCCGGACGCCGGACGCGCCCGGAAGCGGTTCGACGACGGCGTCGACCGACCCGCTGGTCGTGTCCCGGAGCACGGGCGCGGCACCCGGAACCCCGACGTCGTCCGCCACCCCCGGGCGGACGGCGTCGGTCCCCGAGGGAGGGTCGGAAGGCGGGCCCGCGCGCATCGCGCCTGTGCCGGGTGCGGGCTCCGGGGCCTCCGATGCCCTGCCGGCGTCCCGGCGTACGGAGGCCGACCCGGCCGCGGACGCGGCGCCCGGAACCCCGACGTCGTCCGCCGCCCCCCGGCGGACGGCGTCGGTCCCGGAGAGCGGGACTGCCGGCACCGCGCCGGTGCTGGGCGCGGACCCCGGCGCCTCCGACGCGCTGATGGTGTCGCGCCGGACGCCGGACGCGACCGGAGGCGGTTCGACGGCGGCGTCGACCGACCCGCTGGTCGTCTCCCGGCGCACGGGCGCCGAGCCCGCTACGGGAGCGGCCCCCACCACCCACGCGACGACGTCCGGGGCGCCCAGGAACGCCGGAATCGTCACTCCGCGTGCTTCGGTGACGCCGAAGAACCCGACTGCGCCCAGCGGTTCGGGCAACCGCGGCGACTCGTCCGTGTCCAACAGATCGGGTACGCACAACGACTCGACCGCGCCCAGCGGGCCGGCCACGCGCGGCGACTCGGCTACGCCCGACAGTCCGGCCGGACCTGGCCGAGACGTGGCTCCTCCCCACACCTCGACCACGGCCCACACCCTCGGCACCGGCAGTGGTATGCCCACGATCCTCCGGCGTACGGCGCCGGCCGCGACGGGCACGCCCGATGCGAACGGACCCACCACCCTGCCCGTCGTCGGGTCGCGCCCGGACGCGTCCGGCGACCCTGCGGGCACCCCTACGGGCCGGCCGTCCGCCACCACCCCCCGGCGGACCCGGCCGGCACCGGTTCGGCCACGCCCGGTCGGCGCGTCGTTGGTCGTGGCCAGGCGCCCGGCGGTCGCACCGCGCGTGCTCGCCGCGGTACCGCCGCGCGCCCCGGCACCCGAGCCGGAGTCGGCACCGCCCGCGAGGGCGGACCGGAGCCCCCGTACGCCCGCCGCCCGACCCGGCCTGGGCGCACCGCTCTCCGAACTCCCGGTCACGGCACGGCGTATGGACCCCACGAACACGACGACCCCGGCCCCCGCACCGACGAGCGAGGCGCCGCCGCTGCCCGTCATGCGACGCATGACCGAGGCCGACGCGACGACCGGTCCCGGGCCCACGACGCGTTCCGGTCTCGGCGCCCCGCTGCGGGAACTCCCGCCGACGGCCACGCCTGCGGCGCCCCTGCTCGGCGGCCGCGAGCGGCGACCGGCCGCGCCCACGGGCCGCACTTCCGTACAGCGTGACGCGGTGAACCCGGGCGGTGCCCCGGCGGTCGCCTCCGGCCCGTCGCAGACACCTTCGGCTCAGCCGCGCCCTCCGCTCCCGCTGGTCCCGGTGGCCCGCGCCGTCGAGAGGGCGGCGGGCCCGGCGGGGTCCAACCCGCCCTCCGGGGGCGCCCCCACCCGACCGGCGGCCGGGCTGATCACCGCCGCCGCCACCGCCGTCCAGCGCTCGCGCCGGCTACTCCCCGAGCGTCCTCTCGTCGTCAGTACGGGCGTGCCCGAGGGGTTCTCGGCGCAGCCCGCTCCCGCTCAGGCGGCCGGCGCCGCCAGCCGCCCGGTCGTGGCCGCCACGTGGCGCCGCGAGCCCGCGCCCGCCCCTGCTTCCGGGCAGCGGGCAGCGGATCGGAGGCCACGGACCGGCCACCCCGCCCGCCAGGTCGGGTCCGGCGGAGCCGCGCCCGAACTCCGCACCGCCACCACCACCGCCCCGGTCCAACGCGCCACCACCGCCCCCGTCCCCACTCCCGCCCCCGCCCCCACTCCCACCCCCGCCCCCGTGCGCGCCGCCGACGCTCCCCCTGTCGTCCCGCGCGTACGTCTCGACCCGACGCCCGGCCACTCCGCCTCCGCCCCAGCCTCCGTGCAGCGGACCGCCTCCCCGCTGCCGATGCCGTTCACAAGAGGCGCCGGACCGGGACTCGGGGCCGAGCCGTCCCCGCCCCCTGTCGTGAAAGCGCCGGCCGCCAACCGGCTTCAGGCCAGGGCCGTCCAGCGCATGGCGCAGGAAGGGCTCGGCGGCGTCCCGGTGACCCCGGTGACCCGCGCCACGCCCGCCACGCCCCCGTCGGCCACCGAACCGACGTCCCCGGCGCCCCCGGCAGCCGCGGCCAAGTCCACTCCGGCCTCCAACCCGCGAGGGCCCGAGATCGAGGAGCTGGCCAGGCAGCTGATCGACCCGGTGGCCCGGCTGCTCCGGGCCGAGATGCGCCGAGGGCGGGAGCGCACGGGACGTCCGTACGACAGCCGCCGCTGACCCCGGCCGCTCACCCCCGCCGCCACCCAGACCCAGACCGGCACACAGACCGGCAAGCAACCGGCGAACAGTCCGGCAAGCACACCGGCAAGCAACCGGCACACAGACCGGCACACAGAACGGGCCCACGGGCCAAGGAGAGAGATGACGGACAGCATCGTCGCGACGAGCGTGTTCTTCCGGCTCGCGATCGGCGGCAACGACCTCGGTGCCTTCCACACCTGCTCCGGCCTCGGCGCGGAAGTGGAGATGCACCAGTACGCGGAGGGCGGCAACAACGGGTTCGCCTGGCAGCTCCCCGGCCGCATCACCTGGTCCAACATCACCCTGACCCGGCCCGTCACCGCGGACACCGCCAAGATCGCCCGCTGGCTCGACGAGATCATCGAGCGGGTCGAGCCCAAGGACGGGGAGATCGTCGCGCTCAGGCCCGATCTCAGCCGCATCGTCAGCTGGCAGGTGCTCGGCATCGTCCCGGTGCGCTGGCAGGGCCCGTCGTTCGACCCGGCGAACTCCCAGGCCGCGATCGAGACCCTGGAGATCGCCCACGAGGGCCTGCGCCCGTCCTGAGACCCGGCCGACCCGGCCACACCCACGGAGAGGAGGTACGTCCGCGATGGCACCCGCCCGATCGAGCCGCGCACGGGCCCAGCTGACGATCATGGAGCCGCCCGCGAAGGTCGGCGCCAAGCCCGGCGGCACCCTGGCCCGCGTGAAGCTCCAGTTCAACCCGTCGACGCTGAGCATGAGCAAGTCCACCGAGTGGCGGCGCACCCCGTCCCGGATGGCGGGCCAGTCGGCCCTGCCCGAATTCGTCGGCAGCGGACCGCGTTCGCTCTCCCTGGAGGTCTTCCTCGACGCGACGGCCAAGCACGACAACTCCGTCGAACAGGCCGTGCAGCAGATGATGACGGCCTGTGTGCCCACCAAGGCCAGCCTGGCCCGCAAGACACCGGCCAGCCCCTGGGTGCGGTTCGAATGGGGAACCTCGAAGACCACCTCGTTCGACGGCGTGCTGTCCAACTTCTCCGTCGACTACACCCTGTTCGACGTCGACGGTAAGCCTCTGCGCGCCACCTGCTCGCTGTCGATCGAGGAGGCGAGCGTCGACCCGCCGGGCCAGAACCCGACGTCGGGCTCGCGCGAGGCACGCCGTACGCACCGGGTCGTCGCGGGCGACAGCCTGCCGCTGCTGGCCTGGCGCGAGTACGGGGACGCCACCGCCTGGCGCGTCATCGCCGAGGCCAACGCCATCGACGACCCGATGGTGCTCGTGCCCGGTACCGAACTCGTCGTGCCCGGCGCCGACGGAACAGCCGAGGAGGACCGATGAGCGCTGCCGGCGAGTCGCGGGGCGGCAGGTCGTTCGCGGCCGACCCGATCGTCGAGGCCCCCGCCGAACTGCCGCCCGCCTGGGTCGCGCAGCTGGTCAGCTGTGTGGTCGACGAGAACGTCGGACTGCCGGACACCGCGCTGCTGACCTACCGCGACCCGAACCACGAACTGCTCACCGCCACCGGCATCACCATCGGCACGCCGCTGAAGATCTCCGTGGTGACCGTCACGGGCCAGGCCAGAGAGCGCCTGTTCACGGGCGAGGTGACGGCCGTCGAACTGGACACCGACACCACGGGATCGTTCACGGTGATCCGGGCGTACTCCAAGGCGCACCGCCTCCAGCGCGGCCGCAAGGTCGTCGCGTACCGCAACATGACGACGGCGGACATCGTCCGCAAGGTCGCCGCCGGCGCGGGTCTGGCCTGCGGAAAGATCGAGGCGGCTCCGGTCACCCATCAGCAGCTCTCCCAGCCCAACGTCTCCGACTGGGATTTCCTCCAGTACCTGGCGGGGGAGAGCGGTGCCCATGTGCGGGTCGACGAGAAGGGCCTGCTCCAGTTCGTGAAGCCGACGCCCGCCGCGTCCGCGCCGGCCCCGTCCACCCCGGCGACCCGCAGCCCGCTGGTCCTGGAGTACGGCCGGAACCTGCTGGCCCTGCGGGCGGTCCTGACGGGCGCCGACGGGGCGGGCAACGTGGAGGTGCGCGGCTGGAACGTGACCACCAAGACCCCGCTGGTCGCCACCCGGCCCGCCGTCCGCAGCACCACCGTCACCCCGGGCCTCAACCCGTCGGTGGCGTCCGCGTTCGGCGCGTCCGCGAAGGTCACCGTCACCGACACCCCGTACCGTTCGCAGGCCGAGACGACGGCCGTGGCCGGCTCGGTGGCCGCGTCGGTGAGCGCCGGGTTCGGCGAGATCGAGGCGGTCGCCGAGGGGAACCCCAAGCTGCGGGCGGGCAAGCCGGTCGCCCTCGGCAACGTCGGCCCCGCGTTCTCCGGCCGGTACACGGCCACCGCCGCCCACCACGTCCTGGAGCCGCAGGGCGGCTACCGTACGACGATCGTCGTCAGCTCCTCGCCCGACCGCTCCCTCACCGGCCTCGCCACGGGCGGGAACGCGCCCGCGCGAGGCTCGCGCATGCCCGGTCTGGCGATCGGCGTGGTCACCGACATCCGCGAGACGGGCGGCGGCCAGCGCGGCTGGGTGAAGCTGAAGTTCCCCTGGCTCGACGCCACGTACGTGACGGACTGGGTACGGACCGTCCAGTGGGGCGGCCAGGGCGGGGGAGGGGTCTTCAGCCCGGAGGTCAACGACGAGGTGCTCGTCGGCTTCGAACAGGGGCTGCTCGACAGCCCGTACGTGCTCGGCGGCCTCTACAACGGCGTGGACAAGCCGTCACCGCACGACGTCCCGCTGGTCGACAGGACCAGCGGCAAGGTCCAGCGCCGCTCCCTGGTGTCCCGCTCGGGCCACCGCCTGGAACTGCTCGACACTCCGCGCGGCACGTCCGGGGTGCGCCTGGCCAGTGGGAACAAGCGGCTGGAGGTGAAGCTCGACGAGCGCCGCAACCGGCTCGAACTGACGGTGTTCGGCCCGGGCGGCAGACGGGCGCTGAGCTCGGTGACGCTGACCCCGAAGGGCATCACGCTCGACGCGGGGACGGGGACGCTCGACCTGAACGGCCGGACGGTGAACATCAACGGCAAGACGGGGGTGACGGTGGACGGCGGGCTGCTGGCGACGATCAAGGCACGGATGATCCGCCTCAACTGATCCCCCCCCACGCCCCACCCCACCCATCCCACCCGCCCCACCCCATCCCACCCGCCCCACCCCATCCCACCTCCCACCCCGTCATCATCAGCAAGGAGAAAGAGAATGCCTCCCGCAGCCCGCGTCGGAGACCCCACGGCCCACGGCGGTGTCATCGGCACCCCGCCGCCCGGCGCCGTCCTGGTCCCCACCGTGCTCATCGGCGGCAAGCCGGCCGCGGTGACAGGAAGCCTGCACGCGTGCGTGCCGCACGCCTACCTCGGCCCGGGCAACGTGATCATGCCGAACCCGCGCGCCGCCGTGACCGGCCCCGTACTGATCGGCGGTCTGCCCGCCGCCTGCGTACGGGACCAGACGAGCTGCGGGGCGCAGATCGTGGCCGGCGCGTTCAACGTGCTCATCGGGGGGCCGGTGTGAGCGAGCGGTTCATCGGCCGGGGCTGGGGCTTCCCGCTCCGGGTGAGCCCCACCGGCGGGATCGGCATGGTGGAGCGCGACCGGGAGATCGAGGAGGCGATCCGTCTCGTCCTCGGTACGGCGCCGGGCGAGCGCCCGATGCGCCCCGAGTTCGGCTGCGGGATCCACGAGTACGTCTTCGCGCCCGGGGACGGCGAGACGGCGGGCCGGATCGGCCACGAGGTGCGGACGGCGCTGGAGCGCTGGGAGCCGCGGATCGAGGTCGACGACGTGGTGGTCGCCTTCGACGCGGTGGACGACGGCATCTTCTACATCGACGTCCGGTACACGGTGCGCTCCACCAACGACCTGCGGAACCTGGTCTTCCCGTTCTACTCCATCCCCTCCCACGAGGGCTCCGACGAGGCGGGAGGACGCTGATGGCTCTGCCCTCACCGAACCTGGACGACCGGCGTTTCCAGCAGCTCGTCGACGAGGCGAAGCGGTACGTGCAGCAGGCGGCGCCGGAGTGGACCGACCACAACGTGTCCGACCCGGGCGTCACGCTCATCGAGACCTTCGCCTACATGGTCGACCAGCTGCTCTACCGGCTGAACCGGGTGCCGGAGAAGAACTACGCCGCGTTCCTCGACCTGCTGGGCGTACGGCTGTTCCCCCCGACGGCGGCGACGGCGGACGTCGACTTCTGGCTCTCCGCGCCCCAGCCCGACACGGTGATGCTGCGGGCGGGCGTCGAGGTGGCGACCGTACGGAGCGAGACCGAGGACGCGGTGGTGTTCGGCACCGCCGCCGACCTGCCGATCGTGCCCAGCTCCCTCACCCGCCTGGTGACCGCCCCGGCGGGCGGCGAGCAGACGGACCGGACGACGGCGCTCGGCGAGGGCCGCGACATCCCGTGCTTCCAGGCGGCCCCGGCCCCCGGTGACGCCCTGCTGTTCGGCCTGCCGATGGCCGTGCCGCGCTGCATCGTCGCCGTCAGGCTCGACAGCCGGGTCGAGGGCGTCGGCGTCGACCCGCGGCAGCCGCCCCTCGCGTGGGAGGCCTGGGACGGCGCCCGGTGGGTGGTCTGCGAGACGGGCTCGGACACGACGGGCGGGCTCAACAGGCCGGGCGAGGTCATCGTGTTCGTACCGGCGGGGCACACCGCGTCGGTGGTCGCGGGCACGCGCGCCGGCTGGCTGCGCTGCCGCGTGACCGCGCCCGAGGCGGGCCAGCCGTTCTACTCCGAGTCGCCGACGATCCGCGAGGCGGAGATCTTCACGGTGGGCGGCACGATGACGGTCGAGCACGCGGAGGCGGTGTACGACACCCTGCTCGGCACCTCCGACGGCGTGGCGGGCCAGCGGTTCCGGCTGCCACGGCCGCCGCTGCTGCTCGACGGCGGACCGGTGGTGGTCGAGGTGTCCTCGGCGGACGGCTGGCAGACCTGGACGGCGGTCGACCACTTCGGCGACTCCTCGCCCACCGACCGGCACGTGGTCGTGGACGCCACGAACGGCGAGTTCACCTTCCCGCCCGCGCTGCGCGAGCCCGACGGCACGATACGCACCTACGGGGCGGTCCCCGACCAGGGAGCCCAGATCCGGGTCCCGCGTCACCGTACGGGAGGGGGCGCGGGCGGCAACGTGGCGCGCGGCGCGATCTCGGTCCTGCGCAGCTCCGTACCGTACGTCGCCCGGGTGGAGAACCGCGAGGCGGCCCGCGGCGGGGTGGACGGCGAGACCGTCGACAACGCCAAGGTGCGGGCGCCGCACGTGCTGCGGATCCGGGACAGGGCGGTCACGGCCCAGGACTACGAGTTCATCGCCCGCGAGGCGGCGCCCTCGGTGCGACGGGTGCGCTGTCTCCCGGCCGTGGCGGGGGAGGGCGGGGCGGTACGGGTACTGATCGTCCCGGACGCGGTCGCCGACGAGGGGGACGACCGGCTCCGGTTCGAACAGCTGATCCCCTCCGAGCAGGTCCTGTCGGCGATCACGGCCCGCCTGGACGAACGCCGCCTGGTCGGCACGCGCCTGGTGGTGGAGCCCCCCGCGTACCAGGGGATCACGGTGGTGGCGCGCCTGATCGCGGACCCGCAGGACGTGGACCGGGTACGGGAGGACGCGCTCGCCGCGCTGTTCCGGCACTTCAACCCGCTGCACGGCGGAGCCGACGGCAAGGGCTGGCCGTTCGGCCGCCCCGTCCAGTACGGAGAGGTGTTCGCGGTCCTCCAACGGGCGTCCAGGAACGCCCTGGTGGAGGAGGTCCGCCTCTTCCCCGCCGACCCGGTGACCGGCCGCCGCGGAGCCCCGGTCGAACGGATCGACGTGGCCCGCAACGCCCTGGTCTTCTCGTACCAGCACCAGGTGGTCGTGGCCCCCGGGGACCTGGGCGGCGCGACATGACCAGAGCAGCGGTCCCCGGCCTGCCGAGCCGCCACCCGATCGGCGGCCTGCTTCCGGCCCTGTACGCGGACGACGACTTCGCCCAGCGCTTCACGACGGGCCTCGACACGGTCCTCGCCCCGGTGCTGTCCACGCTGGACAACCTCCCCGCGTACTTCGATCCGGCGCTCACACCCCCGGACTTCCTGCGGTGGCTCGCGACCTGGCTGGGCGTGGAGCTGGACGAGGAGTGGCCGGAGGAACTCTCCCGGCAGGTCGTGGCCCGGGCGATGGACCTCCACCGCCGCCGCGGCACGCGCCGCGGCCTGGTGGAGAGCCTGCGCCTCTGCCTCGGGGTGGAGGCACGGATCGTCGACGGAGGCGGCGCCACCTGGTCGACGACGCCCGACTCGGAACTGCCCCCGGCACCACCGGGCGAACTCCTGGTCCTGGTCTGGCCGGTCCGCACCCCGACGGTGAACGAGCGCCAGGTCCTGGACGTGATCGCGGCGTCGTGCCCGGTCCACCTGACATGCCGGGTGGAGATCCTCACCGGCCCACCGGAAGACGGAGGTAGCTGAGGCCATGCGCTCATGCCCGGACTGCGGAACGGCGAACGGCGAGACGGACGACTTCTGCGGCAACTGCGGGGGATACCTGGGCTGGTCGCAGGAGGAGAGGAAAGAGGAGAGGAAGAAGGAGGAGGAGCGGGACGAGCCCGAGGCCCCCCAACTCCCTTTGACGCCCCCGGATCTCCCGTCGGCACCCCTGGCGGCGATGCCGCCGTCACTCGCACCGGAACTCCCGGAGGAGGCTCAGCCAGGATTCCTGAGGGGTCTGCTGAGGGGCTTCCAGCAGGACGTGCCGGTGGACCTCCCGACGAACATCCAGGCGGACCTCCCGACGGACCTGCAGGCGGACCTCCCGACGAACCTCTCGACGGGCTTCCCGACGGACCTCCCGACGGACCTCCAGGCGGGGACGGACTCCCGTACGGATTCTCCGACGGAAGAGGAGGAGGAAACCCCCAAGGAGCGCCAGGCACCCCCGCCCCGCCCCGCCCCGACCACCCCACCGAGGCCCACACACAGCCCCACGAACACCGTCACGCCGCCACCGATCCCCACGAGGACCCCCACCTCCACGCCCACGCCCGTCCCCACGCCCACTCCCACGCTGCCACCGACTCCCGCGGCGGAGTCTCAGGTAGGGGCGGTGAAGCCGGCGAAGCCGATCGCGCAGCGCCCGAAGGTACGTCCCACTGCGGCACAGGCGGAGCAGGTGGGCCCCCCGTGCCCGTCGTGCGGAACGCCGAACGCCTCGGACCGCCGTTTCTGCCGCCGCTGTGCGACCCCGCTGCGGGCGACGGCGAAGGCGGCGCCGCTGCCGTGGTGGCGGACGGTGTGGCCGTTCCGCCGCCGGGTGCGCTCGGGCTCGGGCCAGTGGGCACGCCGAACGGTGACAGCGGTCGTGGTGCTGGGCCTCCTGGTGGGGGGCTACTTCCTGATCCCGGCGGGCCGCTGGCTGTACGAGGACGTACGGGACAAGCTCGCGAAGGCGACGCACATCACGCCGGCCTCGGTCGAGGCGACGGCGTCGGTCCCGAAGCACGGGCCTGCGCTGGCGACGGACGGCCTGACCAACACGTACTGGGGCGCGCCCGCGGTCGGCGACGCGCTGACCTTCACGTTCCGCTCTCCGTTCCGCCTGGTGGACGTGGTGGTCCACACGGGCGTCTCGAAGAAACCGGAGGCGCACCGCAACCAGGCCCGCCCGATCAAGGCGGACCTGCTGATCACGGCGTCGGACGGAACGACGAAGAAGAAGACGATCACCCTCGCGGACAAACCGGGCCCTCAGACGATCCAGACGGGCCACAGCGACGTGGTCTCGGTCCAACTCATCCTCACCGAAGCGGCAGGCTTGACCGAGGGCCGCCATATCGCCCTGTCGGAGGTCGAGTTCTTCAAGAGAAGCTGACGGCTCAAGGCCGTCGGCGGAAGTACACCCGGATCGCTGCGCAGTCGCCCGCTACTCGTCGTCCTCGTCGTCCTCGTCGTCTTCGTCGTACCAGCCTTCGATCATGCCGACGAGCCGTTCGTCGATCGGGTTGTCGAACTCGTCCTCGGTGGCGAGGAGCCGGCGCAGCGTGTTCAGGGGGTACCAGTGTTCGCCGGGCTTGGCGTCGGGTGCGCCGACGCAGGGGGTGTCCAGGTACGCGGGGTCCGGGACCGCCGGATAGAACGCCGGGAGCAGGCCGAAGGTGACGTCCGGCTCGAACTTCCACACCCAGCCCTCGCGCCGTCGGCGCAGGGTCTCGCCGATGTACCACACGGCACCCTGGACGAAGGGGGAGCGGCGCTCTGCGGTGACCTCCTCCGACTCGGCGAACCTCTCCTCGACGAGGTCTTCCAGGGCATCGAGCGAGGCGTCGGAGAAGTCGAACCGGTCGACGCCGCCGGCTTCCTGGGCCCAGCTTTCGAAGGCGTCCTGCCGTTCGGTGAGCCATACCAGGAGGTCGGGGTGGCGGGTGGAGTCGTAGTCGGAGGGGGGTGTGGTCATGGCCCGAACCTACCGAACCGCCCTGCCACCCGCTCAGGATCTTCGCGGAGTCATCACACGACACGTCAACAACCCATTGCACATGGGGAGTTGACGCCACCTAGTGTGGTGGGTCGGCGGGAACGGGCACGATACGGGGGCCCCTTGTCCGGCCTGCCCTCGCAGTCTTGAGTCCCGTGGCCCCCACGACCAGGGACACTACGTGAGCACATCCATACGAAGGCGCCTGAAAAGGCGCCTCTCTGCCGCGCTGGCGGTCGTCTCCTCGGCGGCGGTGCTGCTGGTCGGCCTGCCGTCCGTGGCGTCGGCCGCGCCGGGGGACTACGCGAAGATCACCGGCGGCAAGCGGTGCGATCAGATGCATCTGAAGAAGACCGTCCCGCGTACGCCGAACAACTCGGGTGCGCCGACGGGGCAGCACCACTGGACGAAGTCGGGCCCGGACGAAGAGTTCTACTACAACAACGCGTTCAAGGGCTTCGAGAACGTTCCCGCGCCCACTGCGGCCGAGCTGGGGCAGGTCACCGGCAGCCGCGCGGACATCGACAAGTGGGACAAGGCGTTCGCGGCCTCCAAAGACCCGGAGGACATGCGCAAGGCGATCTACTCCCGCTACAAGCGGCACCAGAACGAGTCGAACAGCCCCAGGCCGTTCGGCAAGTGGAAGGTCAACCTGATCAGCGCGCAGCACAGCAAGCAGAAGGGGGGCACGTTCGAGGTCAAGGCGGTTCAGGACTTCAACATGGTCGGCCCCGACTGGCTGTGCGAGGTCACGATCGAGATCTTCGACAAGGACGGCAAGAAGATCGCCTCCCGGCGGTACGACTCCTACAACCAGCGCACCGGTGAGCTGGGGGAGTTCAAGTCCGACGGGAAGCGCAAGCCGGCCCAGCTCCGCGCCGACAGGATCATCCTGCGGCACAAGGACGCGAAGCACGACTTCACCCGGCACCGGCTGACGATGTTCACGTCGGAGAAGCCGAACGGGGCCACCACCCGCGACTACAAGGCCGAGAACGCCAAGCTGCGGGCGGAGCGGGGGACGGGGAACAACCCGATCCGGATCGCGGAGCGCCGGGCGACCGCGAAGGGCCTGTGGCCGCAGACGAAGTACACGAAGACGTACAACGTCTTCAACCCGCTGCCGAACCGCGGCACCCAGGGCCCGGGCGCCTCGATGGCCTACGGTTCGGGCCAGAACCCGGCCCAGGCCAGGCAGTTGCAGAACCAGTACCTGGCGAACAACGGCCAGTCCGCGCTCGGCCGGGGCCCGGGCGGAGTGGACTTCTCCACCCTGGAGCTCCAGTACGTCGGCAACCCGGTCAAGGGCAAGGCCCTGGACTACTCCATGAAGGCCGACCTCATGCCTGACGAGGACGAGAACCCGGGCTGGGGCGGACAGGCGAAGCTCGAACTGGCCTCCGACGCCCTGTTCACGTGGCTGGCGCTCACCCCGGACCGGCAGTGGGTGAACCTCAACCCCGACCAGCCCGACACCATCATGGACAAGGCGTTCGGCGAAACCGACGCCGGCCGTGTCCTCCTCGTGGCCGACATGGAGATGAAGCGGGACTTCTCCCGCGCCATGGACCCCAAGAAGTCCCCCGGCAAGGAGTTCATGAACGCCGCACCCAAGGTCGACGGGGTGCCGTGCTGGGGATCGGGACGCAACTGGATCGTTCCCGGCCGGGCGAAGGTCCGCGAGCAGGACGGCGGGATCTACATCCTCGACGCCCCGCTGGAGGTCAACCACGCGGCGATGGACTTCGACACCCCCGTGCAGGGGGAGGACTGCTCGAAGAAGCTCAGCAAGGAGGAGAAGGAGCGCAGCCACCGGCTGATCACCCGCTACCTCGTCCCGCACGTCGAGAAGCAGATCAACACCGAGCCCAAGTACGCCGACCTGCGCCGTGTCTACAAGTCCCGCGTCGCGGCCGAGTGGATCCGCCAGCGGGACGCGAAGAAGGCCACCGACTTCCGCCCCATCATCGACAGCAACAACCTGAAGCGGTGGCCGCTGCGCGGTGAGAACGCCGACTGGGACAAGCGGACCGTGTGGAAGGAGATGGTGAAGTCCTTCACCAAGGGCGACTTCACCTATGAATGGCCCCTCGGTGACGGCCGGATCTACACGTTCTTCGTCGGAGGCGTCGACTTCGCCAAGGCCCCGAAGCGGAACGTCACCGGCGTCGAGTTCACCGCCCAGCACCGTGAACTGCCCCGCACGACGAAGGACTCCGTCCGTACGGAGACCTCCGCCCGCGACAGCGACACCGCGTTCCTGGGCGGCAACGGCGCCGGCCTGACGGATGACGGCAAGCCCGACCCGACGCCGACCCCGACGCCGACCGATCCGCCCACGTCGCCGGGCCCGGACCCGACCAAGCCGGGCGACGGTGGCACCGGCGGCAGCGGAGGCGCCACGCCTCCGGCGAACCGGCCGGACCCGGACGGCGACCTCGCCGACACCGGATCGGACACCCCGATCGGCCTGATCTCCGGCATCGCCGCGGCGATCGCCGCCACGGGCGCGGCCCTGATGTGGTGGATGCGGCGCCGCCGCACCGTCCAGGAATAGCCCGAAGAGCACAGGGCCCCGCCCCCGGTCCACCGGGGGCGGGGCCCTTCCCCATACGCCGCCGATACCGACCGCCGCGCTGACCGGCTGCCCTGACGCACCCGGCTCGCGAGCCGGCCGTACGACCTTCGGCACTCGGCGCTGTCGACCTGGCTCAACGCGGGCGTCGATCCGACCGAGGTGGCCGAGCGCGCCGGCGACAGCGTCGAGGTTCTGTGTCTGGACGGGCGCCGGGACGTCTCCAACCGGCGCATCGAGGAACTGCTCCGCGCATACTTGTGAGGGCACGTGACCCGTTGAAGGCTCCCTGGCATTCCACCTGGCGGCCTCGTCGTTTCGCCAGTCCCACCTGGGGCGTTGGGGGACAAGATCCCGTCCACGCCTCGTCCACAGACCTCGTCATACGGCGACTCTGAGCGGCACACGCCTGCACAACGCAAAAGACCCCGTCCTCAGCGTCAACGCTGGTGGCGGGGTCTTTGGGCACTTCCTGCGAAGTGCCCCCGGCAGGATTCGAACCTGCGCACACGGCTCCGGAGGCCGTTGCTCTATCCCCTGAGCTACGGGGGCGTCCGCCGCGTTCGGCGGCGACGGGTAGAACCCTACCAGCATCCGAGCCGTGCCTGTGAACAGGTATTTCCGTCGAGTCACCGACCCCTCGTTCCCTCTCACGGGTCGGAAGTGGGCAAAACCCGGACGCAGCCACTTCCGGCGACCTACTCTCGTCGTGTGTCAGGCATGTCCGGTCGGGTGCTCGTTGTCGATGACAACCGGGTGATCCGGCAGTTGATCAGGGTCAATCTCGAGCTTGAGGGCTTCGAGGTCGTGACCGCGGCCGATGGTGCCGAGTGTCTGGATGTCGTGCATCAGGTTCGGCCTGATGTCGTCACCCTCGACGTCGTCATGCCCCGGCTCGACGGGTTGAGCACCGCTGAGAGACTTCGCGCCGACCCGCGGACCAGCCATCTGCCCGTCGCCATCGTCAGCGGCTGCACCCAGTACGAGATGGACAGCGGCGTCGCCGTCGGGGTCGACGCCTTCCTCACCAAGCCCTTCGAACCCGCCGAGCTCGTGCGCGTCGTGCGCAAGCTCATGCACCGCGACGGGCGCGAGCCCGGCCAGCGGCGTGGCGGACGGGAGGGGCCGTCGGGCGTCGACGGCAGACCCGACGGGCGGCCGCACAGCGTCCGGCACGCCCGTACCCGCCCCTAGGGACTTCTTCTTCTCTCTCACGTTCGGCGACCGCGAGAGCCGCGAGAGCCGCGAGAGCCGCGAGAGCCAAGGCGACCGTGCGACCCTCGCCCGTCGAGCCCGCGCCCCTGCATCCGCCGAGCCCGCCCCTGCTCCCGCCCCCTGCCCGCATCGCGAAACCGGTTCGCGTTTCCACCCCCCCTCTCCCATACGCTTGTCCCGTGACCCCCGCGGACCTCTCCCTCACCGTGCTGCACGCCGTGCGCCGTGCGGTCGATGACGGTGTGCTGCGGGTCGACGTTCCCGAGAGGGTCAAGGTCGAGCGGCCCCGGCCCGGGGGGCTCGGGGACTATGCCAGTAACGTCGCCCTCACCCTCGCCCGCGCCGCCCGGCGTCCGCCCCTCGATGTCGCCGCGATCCTGCGTGACCGGCTCCACCCGAGCCCCGGGATCGCCTCCGTCGACATCACCGGGCCCGGGTTCCTGAACTTCACCCTGCAGACCGGTGCCCAGCAGGAGCTCGTGCGCGAGATCCTCCGGCGCGGTGAGCGGTACGGGCGGGTCGAGCCCACCGGTCAGGTCGTCCAGCCCGCCTACCGCGCCGACGTGCGGGCCGCCGTCACCGCCGACGCCGTGCGGCGCGTCCTTCTTTTCCAGGGGTACGCCGTGCGCACCTCCTGCGAGGACGCCGCCGACCCCGCCTGGGCCGATCTCGGGGTACGGATCGAGGTCGAGGAATCCAGGGGCCGCCTCGTCACCGACATCGCCCCGCTGCCCGTCCCGTACACCGCCGCCGAGCTCCTCGGCCGCTTCGGGCTCGACGCCGCCCGCTGGGGGCTCCTCTCCGCCGCCGGTCATGACCGGGCCCCTCTGGACGAACTGCTGCTGCGGCAGGACGAGGGCAATCCCCTCTTCCGGGTCCGGTACGCCCACTCCCGCGCCCGCGCGCTCGTCCGGAACGCCGAACAGCTCTCGTTCCACAGCGATGTCCGTGAGAGCGTCGACGCGCCCGCCCTCACCCGCGCACTCGGCGACCACCCCGCCGTTCTCGCCTCCGCCGCACGCCACCGCGCCCCCGACCGGGTCGCCCGGCATCTCGAAGTCGTCGCCGACGCGCTGCTCGACTTCCAGCACACCGTCCTGCCTCTCGGCGACGAGAAACCCTCGGCCGCCCACCGCTCCCGGCTCGCGCTCGCCGAAGCCGCCGGGGTGGTGCTCGCCGGTGGCCTCTCCCTGCTCGGCATCAGCGCACCCGACCAGATCTGAAAGATGCAGACATGAGCCGTTCCGCCCACCCCGCCGGGCCCCGCCACGCCGACGTCCTCCCCGAGGGCCACTACACCGCCCCGCCGGCCGACCTCAACCGGCTCGACCCCAAGGTCTGGGCCCGGACCGTCCGTCGTGACGACGAAGGGCAGGTCACCGTCGGCGGTCTCACCGTCGAAGAGCTCCGCGAGGAGTACGGCACGCCCGCCTACATCCTCGACGAGGACGACTTCCGCGTCCGCTGCCGTGCCTGGGCCGACGCCTTCGGCGCCGACGCCGACGTCTTCTACGCCGGCAAGGCCTTCCTCTCCCGCGCCGTCGTGCGCTGGCTCAAGGAGGAGGGGCTCAACCTCGACGTCTGCTCCGCCGGTGAGCTGAGCACCGCCCTCTCCGCCGGCATGCCGCCGGAGCGCATCGCCTACCACGGCAACAACAAGTCCGAGGCGGAGATCCGGCGGGCCGTCGAGGTCGGCGTCGGGCGCATCGTCCTCGACTCCTTCCAGGAGATCGTCCGCGTCGCCCACATCGCCGAATCCCTCGGCAAGCGGCAGCGCGTCCAGATCCGTGTGACCGTCGGCGTCGAGGCCCACACACACGAGTTCATCGCCACCGCCCACGAGGACCAGAAGTTCGGCATCGCGCTCGCCGGCGGACAGGCCGCCGAGGCCGTCCGGCGCGTGCTGAAGCTGGACGGACTGGAGCTCATCGGCATCCACTCGCACATCGGGTCGCAGATCTTCGACATGGCGGGCTTCGAGGTCTCCGCCCGCCGCGTCGTCCAGCTCCTCGCCGAGGTGCGCGACGAACACGGCGTCGAACTCCCCGAGATCGACCTCGGCGGCGGCCTCGGCATCGCCTACACCTCCGACGACGACCCGCGCGAGCCCCACCACATCGCCAAGGCCCTCCACGAGATCGTCACCCGGGAGTGCGCCGCCGCCGGGCTCGCCACGCCCCGCATCTCCGTGGAGCCGGGCCGCGCCATCGTCGGGCCCACCGCCTTCACGCTGTACGAGGTCGGCACCGTCAAGCCGCTCGACGGGCTGCGGACGTACGTCAGCGTGGACGGCGGCATGTCCGACAACATCCGCACCGCGCTGTACGACGCCGAGTACAGCGTCGCGCTCGTGTCGCGGACGAGTGACGCCGAGCCCATGCTGACCCGTGTCGTCGGCAAGCACTGCGAGAGCGGCGACATCGTCGTACGGGACGCGTTCCTGCCCGCCGACATCGCGCCCGGCGATCTGGTCGCCGTGCCCGCCACCGGCGCGTACTGCCGGTCGATGGCCAGCAACTACAACCACGCACTCCGCCCGCCCGTCGTCGCCGTCCGCGACGGCGAGGCGCGCGTGATCGTCCGGCGTGAGACGGAGGAAGATCTCCTGCGTCTCGATGTCGGGTGATGAAATAGATGTCTCAGGATCCGGACGAGGGGCAGAAACCCTCGTCCGGTGAGTGAGACTGGTCCAACCGTAGAGATACGAAGCAGTACGAGAAGCAGTACGAGAGACGAGGTCGGATGATGCGTACGCGTCCGCTGAAGGTGGCGCTGCTGGGCTGTGGTGTGGTCGGCTCAGAGGTGGCGCGCATCATGACGACGCACGCCGACGACCTCGCCGCGCGCATCGGCGCCCCGGTCGAGCTCGCCGGCGTGGCGGTCCGCCGCCCGGACAAGGTCCGTGAGGGCATTCCCGCGGAGCTGATCACCACCGACCCGACCGCGCTGGTGAAACGCGGCGACATCGACGTCGTCGTCGAGGTCATCGGCGGTGTCGAGCCCGCCCGCACCCTCATCACCACCGCCTTCGAGCACGGCTCGTCGGTCGTCTCGGCCAACAAGGCGCTCCTCGCCCAGGACGGCACGAGCCTGTACGCCGCCGCCGACCAGCACGGCCAGGACCTCTACTACGAGGCCGCCGTCGCGGGCGCCATCCCGCTCATCCGGCCGCTGCGGGAGTCCCTCGCCGGCGACAAGATCAACCGGGTGATGGGCATCGTCAACGGCACGACGAACTTCATCCTCGACAAGATGGACACCTCCGGCGCCGGTTACTCCGAGGCGCTCGACGAGGCCACCGCCCTCGGGTACGCGGAGGCCGACCCGACCGCCGACGTCGAGGGCTTCGACGCCGCCGCCAAGGCCGCCATCCTCGCCGGAATCGCCTTCCACACCCGCGTACGCCTCGACGACGTCTACCGCGAGGGCATGACCGAGGTCACCGCCGCCGACTTCGCCTCGGCCAGGCAGATGGGCTGCACCATCAAGCTGCTCGCCATCTGCGAGCGGGCCGCCGACGGCGAGTCCGTCACCGCGCGCGTGCACCCCGCGATGATCCCGCTGAGCCACCCGCTCGCCTCCGTCCGCGAGGCCTACAACGCGGTCTTCGTCGAGGCGGAGGCCGCCGGGCGGCTCATGTTCTACGGCCCCGGTGCCGGCGGCGCCCCGACGGCGTCGGCCGTCCTCGGCGACCTGGTCGCCGTGTGCCGCAACAAGCTCAACGAGGCCACCGGCCCCGGCGAGTCCGCGTACACCCAGCTGCCCGTGAGCCCCATGGGCGACGTGGTGACGCGGTACCACATCAGCCTCGACGTGGCCGACAAGCCGGGCGTCCTCGCCCAGGTCGCGACGGTCTTCGCCGAGCACGGCGTATCGATCGACACGGTCCGCCAGCAGGGCAAGGACGGCGAGGCTTCCCTCGTCGTCGTCACCCACCGCGCGCCCGACGCAGCCCTCTCCGGGACCGTCGAGGCGCTGCGCAAGCTCGACACCGTGCGCGGTGTCGCCAGCATCATGCGTGTTGAAGGGGAGTAAGGACCCATGACCAGCAAGGGCACCCACCAGTGGCGCGGCATCATCGAGGAGTACCGGGACCGTCTTCCGGTCACGGACACGACGCCGGTCGTCACGCTCCGTGAGGGCGGCACGCCGCTCGTTCCCGCTCAGGTCCTCTCCGAGCGCACGGGCTGCGAGGTGCACCTCAAGGTCGAGGGCGCCAACCCCACCGGGTCCTTCAAGGACCGCGGCATGACCATGGCCATCTCGAAGGCCAAGGAGGAGGGCGCGCAGGCCGTCATCTGCGCCTCCACCGGCAACACCTCGGCGTCCGCGGCGGCTTACGCGGTACGTGCCGGGATGGTCTCCGCCGTCCTCGTGCCGCAGGGCAAGATCGCGCTCGGCAAGATGGGCCAGGCGCTCGTGCACGGCGCGAAGATCCTCCAGGTCGACGGCAACTTCGACGACTGCCTCACGCTGGCGCGCGGTCTCTCCGAGAACTACCCGGTGGCGCTGGTCAATTCGGTGAACCCGGTCCGTATCGAGGGTCAGAAGACCGCCGCCTTCGAGATCGTGGACATGCTGGGCGACGCCCCCGACATCCACGTGCTGCCCGTCGGCAACGCCGGCAACATCACGGCCTACTGGAAGGGGTACCGGGAGTACGCGGCCGACGGCCTCGCCACCCACACCCCGCGCATGTGGGGCTTCCAGGCCTCCGGCTCCGCACCGCTCGTACGCGGTGAGGTCGTCAAGGACCCGTCGACCATCGCCACCGCGATCCGCATCGGCAACCCGGCCTCGTGGGACTACGCGATCGCCGCCCGGGACGAGTCCGGCGGCTTCATCGACGAGGTGACGGACCGTGAGATCCTGCGCGCCTACCGGCTGTTGGCCTCCCAGGAGGGTGTCTTCGTCGAGCCCGCCTCGGCCGCGTCCGTCGCCGGCCTCCTGAAGGCCGCCGAGCAGGGCAAGGTCGACCCGGGCCAGCGGATCGTCTGCACGGTCACCGGCAACGGCCTCAAGGACCCCGACTGGGCCGTCGCCGGCGCGCCGCAGCCGGTCACCGTCCCGGTCGACGCCGCAGCGGCGGCCGAGCGCCTCGGCCTCGCGTAAGCCGTAGGCACCCCCCTGACGAAGTTCGCCTCTCCGGGAACCCCCGGAGAGGCAAACCCGATCAGGAACGTACATAGGCGCACAGGAAGGCATGCGACACGCATCGTGCGCCTCCTGTGCGCCCTATGTCGCCACAGAACCTTCCTTCGATAGGCTGTACCGAACCCGCCCCGTTGCATATGCGCGGTGTCGTTGCCGTTGTCGCCCCCGAGGCAGAAACGGCCCCCGGGTTTCCGTGTACTTCTCTTGAAATCCCGTAGTCGCAAGTCAAGGAGAGTCATCGAGCGATGGCCGGTCCCGCGTTCCGCGCCGCCGCCGTACGGGTGCGCGTTCCCGCCACCAGCGCCAACCTCGGCCCGGGCTTCGACGCCTTCGGCCTGTCGCTGGGTCTCTACGACGACGTCGTCGTCCGGGTCGCCGACTCCGGGCTGCACATCGACATCGCCGGTGAGGGTGCCGACACGCTCCCGCGCGACGAGAGCCACCTGCTCGTACGCTCCCTGCGTACCGCATTCGACCTGCTGGGCGGCCAGCCGCGCGGCCTCGAGGTCGTCTGCGCCAACCGCATCCCGCACGGCCGAGGCCTGGGCTCCTCCTCCGCCGCCATCTGCGCCGGCATCGTCGCCGCCCGCGCCGTGACCATAGGCGGCGACACCCGCCTCGACGAGGCGGCGCTCCTCGAACTCGCCACCGAGATCGAGGGACACCCCGACAACGTCGCCGCCTGTCTGCTCGGCGGTTTCACGCTCGCCTGGACCGAGTCCGGTGCCGCGCGGGCGATCAGGATGGATCCTGCCGATTCCATCGTTCCGGTGGTCTTCGTCCCCGGTAAGCCCGTACTGACCGAGACCGCCCGCGGTCTGCTGCCGCGCACCGTCCCGCACGTCGACGCCGCGGCCAACGCCGGACGCGCCGCGCTCCTCGTGGAGGCGCTCACCCGCCGCCCCGAGCTGCTGCTCGCGGCCACGGAGGACCGGCTGCACCAGGAGTACCGGGCTCCCGCGATGCCCGAGAGCATCGCCCTCGTGAACCGGCTGCGGGCGGACGGAGTCCCCGCGGTCATCTCCGGCGCGGGCCCCACGGTGCTCGCGCTGGCCGAACCGGGGTCGGCCGACAAGGTCGCCCTGCTGGCGGGCGAGGGATGGGCCGCGAACCGGCTCGACCTCGATGTGTCCGGAGCGAGTGTCCTGCCGCTCGCGCCATAGGGACACGTGATTGCCGGTGAGGGAGAGGGGGAATGTTTGTTGGAGCCGGTAGTGTTAACCTCAAGTCTGCACCCGACGTTTTTGAG
The DNA here is from genome assembly GCF_043089925.1 of Streptomyces sp. NPDC013457. Taxonomy (NCBI): domain Bacteria; kingdom Bacillati; phylum Actinomycetota; class Actinomycetes; order Kitasatosporales; family Streptomycetaceae; genus Streptomyces; species Streptomyces sp. NPDC013457. The sequence goes on along the minus strand of NZ_JBICBL010000004.1, from coordinate 409,675 downwards.
GCGCGGTGCGGAGTGTCCCCATCAGGGACCACCCATTCTTCCGGGAGCCTCCCCAACTGCCTGAGCAGCCCGCCTGAGCAGTTTCGAGCACGCTCCGGAACCGGCACGACACCCCTCGCTCTTTCCATGTGAGGGCCGAGCAGGGGGCCTCGGGCCGGACCCACAGCACGTTTTTTCCTCCTCCGCCGTACCCGGCGGGACCACCGCCCCGACACGGTCCACAAACCAGACCGTCGTCGGACAGCACAACCGGTCGCCGAGCCAGATGGCCGACGTCCGCTCCAGGGAAGGACCCTTCGTGAGCGACACCACCGATCTGATGGGCGTGACTGCCGACAACCCCGTCGACACTTCCGCGCCCGCCGCAGGTGCTGCCACTGGCACCACCGCACGGCGCCGCCGCTCCGGCACCGGCCTCGAGGGCATGGTCCTGGCCGAGCTGCAGCAGGTCGCGTCCGGCCTCGGCATCAGGGGCACCGCGCGGATGCGCAAGAGCCAGCTGATCGAGGTCATCAAGGAGGCGCAGGCCGGGGGCGGAGCCCCCGCCAAGGCCGCCGCCGACACGGCTGAGACCAAGCCGAAGCGCCGCGCCACCTCCAAGGCCCGTACGGCCGAGGGCGCCGCCGAGACCGCTGCCCCCAAGGCGGAGAAGGCCGAGAAGGCCGTCGCCCAGCAGCAGATCGACATCCCCGGCCAGCCGGCCTCCGACGACCAGCCGGCCGGCGAGCGCCGCCGCCGTCGGGCCACGGCTCCGGCCGGCAGCCCGGAGGGCGACGTCAAGACCGAGTCCTCCCAGGCCGTGAAGACCGAGGCCAAGGCCGACACCCGGACGGACTCCCGAACCGAGTCCCGTACGGACGGCTCCGCCGACGCCAAGGCCGAGACCGCCGCCGACACCGCCGAGGGCCGCGGCCGCCGTGACCGCGGCGAGCGGGGCGAGCGCGGGGACCGCCGTGACCGCGGCGACCGTCAGCGCGACCGCCGTGACCGTGGCGGCAAGGGCGACGACCAGCAGGGCGGTGGCCAGGGCGGTCAGCGTCAGCAGCGTCAGGGCGGCCAGCAGGGTCAGCAGGGCGGCCCGCAGGACGACTTCGACGACGAGGGCGGCCGCCGTGGCCGTCGCGGCCGCTACCGTGACCGTCGTGGCCGTCGTGGCCGTGACGACTTCGCGACCGGTGAGCCGCAGGTCTCCGACGACGACGTCCTGATCCCCGTCGCGGGCATCCTGGACATCCTCGACAACTACGCGTTCATCCGGACCTCCGGCTACCTGCCCGGCCCGAACGACGTGTACGTCTCCCTCGCCCAGGTCCGCAAGAACGGCCTGCGCAAGGGTGACCACGTCACCGGCGCCGTGCGTCAGCCGAAGGAGGGCGAGCGCCGCGAGAAGTTCAACGCGCTGGTGCGTCTGGACTCCTCCAACGGCATGGCCGCCGACTCCGGCCGCGGCCGCCCGGAGTTCAACAAGCTGACCCCGCTCTACCCGCAGGACCGGCTCCGTCTGGAGACCGACCCGGGCGTGGTGACCACGCGGATCATCGACCTCGTGTCGCCGATCGGCAAGGGCCAGCGTGGTCTGATCGTGGCCCCGCCGAAGACCGGCAAGACCATGATCATGCAGGCGATCGCCAACGCGATCACGCACAACAACCCCGAGTGCCACCTGATGGTCGTCCTCGTCGACGAGCGTCCGGAAGAGGTCACCGACATGCAGCGGTCGGTGAAGGGCGAGGTCATCTCCTCGACCTTCGACCGTCCGGCCGAGGACCACACCACGGTCGCCGAGCTGGCCATCGAGCGCGCCAAGCGTCTCGTGGAGCTGGGTCACGACGTGGTCGTCCTGCTCGACTCGATCACCCGCCTGGGCCGCGCGTACAACCTCGCCGCCCCGGCCTCCGGCCGCATCCTGTCCGGTGGTGTCGACTCGACCGCGCTCTACCCGCCGAAGCGCTTCTTCGGTGCGGCGCGCAACATCGAGGACGGCGGCTCGCTGACCATCCTGGCCACCGCGCTGGTCGACACCGGCTCGCGCATGGACGAGGTGATCTTCGAGGAGTTCAAGGGCACCGGCAACATGGAGCTCAAGCTCGACCGGAAGCTCGCCGACAAGCGCATCTTCCCGGCCGTCGACGTCGACGCCTCGGGTACGCGTAAGGAAGAGATCCTGCTCGGCAGCGACGAGCTCGCGGTCACCTGGAAGCTGCGTCGCGTGCTCCACGCGCTCGACCAGCAGCAGGCGATCGAGCTGCTGCTCGACAAGCTCAAGCAGACGAAGTCGAACGGCGAGTTCCTGCTCCAGATCCAGAAGACGACGCCTGGCGGGAACAACGACTGAGGGAGAGACCTCGGTCACACGGCGGGTGGCCGGCCCTGAGGCCGTAACTCTGCCGTGACCTGGATGAACACAGCGCCCATCGTGCCTCGGCACGGTGGGCGCCGTGCGTTCCGGTCCGTCGCTCTGCGAAACCCCACAGGTTCCTATGCAACCCTTTCGGGTGCTTCGCCGTCACAGAAGGTGAAGCGAAGACCTGAGGTGGGAGATGAGCGAGCAGAGCAAGGGCGGCCGAATATTCCCCCTACGCCCAGGGGGCGTGGGGGGATCCCCAGGCAGCGGCCGCCGCCGCAAGGAGCCCCCCAAGGGCCGCCGCGCGGTGACAGTCGCCGTCTGGAGCGCCGCCGCGCTCGTCGTCGTCGGCGGCTCCGGGCTCGGATACGTCTATCTGAAGCTCGACGGCAACCTCAAGAGCGTGGACATCAACGCCCAGCTCGGCACCGACCGGCCCAAGAACGTCGACAACGGCTCGATGGACATCCTCGTCCTCGGCTCCGACTCCCGGTCCGGCGACAACGGCGCCTACGGCAAGGACGAGGGCGGCGCCCGTTCCGACACCGCGATGGTCGTCCACGTCTATGAGGGCCACAAGAAGGCCAGCGTCGTCTCGATCCCGCGTGACACCCTCGTCGAGCGTCCCTCCTGCACCGACGGCCGGGGCAAGGCCGTCCCCCGCGAGCGGCGGGCGATGTTCAACACCGCGTACGAGGTCGGCGGCCCGGCCTGCGCCGTGAAGACCGTCGAGTCGATGTCGGGCATCCGCATGGACCACTACATCGAGGTCGACTTCTCCGGCTTCAAGAAGCTGATCGACAAGCTCGGCGGCGTGGAGATCACCACGACGAAGGCCATCAAGGACTCCAAGAGCCACCTCGACCTCGAACCGGGTACGCACACCCTCGACGGCGAGCAGTCCCTCGGCCTGGTCCGCACCCGCAAGAGCGTCGGCGACGGCAGCGACCTCGGCCGCATCCAGCTCCAGCAGGCGTTCATGAAGGCCTTCATCGACCAGGTCAAGGACGTCGGCGTCTTCACGAACCCCAAGAAGCTCCTGGACGTCGCCGACACCGCCACCAAGGCCATCACGCCCGACTCGGAGCTCGACTCCGTCAACGAGCTGATGGGCTTCGCCCAGGGCCTCTCCGGGCTCGGCGCCGAGGACGTCCACATGGTCACCATGCCGGTCGAGTACGACCCCGCCGACCCGAACCGCGTCATCCCGCTGGAGGCCCCGTCACGGCAGGTCTGGCAGGCCCTCAAGGCCGACCGCCCCATCCCCGCCTCCGCCACGAAGGACGCGGCCACGGGCCAGGCGGACGGCGTCGTGGGACCGCCCGCCACGGCCTACGGAATAGTTTCACCAGGGACCCGGTTTTGGGAGATACGGCCGGTCCTGGCAGACTGGTACGTCGGTCCCGGTTCACGCAGGTGCAATCCGCACGGCGACCCGGAGCCCTCCCGAAACTAGGAGACACCTTGAAGCGCGAGATCCACCCCGAGTACGTCGAGACCCAGGTCAGCTGCACCTGTGGCGCGTCGTTCACCACCCGTAGCACCCTGGCCGAGGGCACCATCCGTGCCGAGGTCTGCTCCGAGTGCCACCCGTTCTACACGGGCAAGCAGAAGATCCTCGACACCGGCGGCCGCGTCGCCCGCTTCGAGGCCCGCTTCGGCAAGGCTGCGGCCAAGAAGTAGCACGTCACTGCGCCGGTCCTTGGTCGCTCCCGCTGGGAGTACCGGACCGGCGCTTTGCCGTCCCCGCAGTCCGTTCGTACGAAAACCAGGAGCCCCCGATGTTCGAGGCGGTCGAGGAACTGATCGGCGAGCACGCCGATCTCGAGACGAAGCTCGCTGACCCTTCGGTCCACGCGGACCAGGCCAACGCGCGCAAGCTGAACAAGCGTTACGCCGAGCTGACCCCGATCGTCGCCGCCTACCGTTCCTGGAAGCAGAACGGTGACGACATCGAGACCGCCCGCGAGCTGATGCACGACGACCCCGACTTCGCGGCCGAGGTCAAGGACCTGGAGAAGCAGCGCGAGGAGCTGACCGACAGGCTGCGGCTGCTGCTCGTCCCGCGCGACCCCAGCGACGACAAGGACGTCATCCTGGAGATCAAGGCCGGCGCGGGCGGCGACGAGTCCGCCCTCTTCGCCGGCGATCTGCTGCGGATGTACCTGCGCTACGCCGAGCGCGTCGGCTGGAAGACCGAGATCATCGACTCCACCGAGTCCGAGCTCGGCGGCTACAAGGACGTCCAGGTCGCCGTGAAGACCAAGGGCGGCAACGGCGCGACCGAGCCCGGCCAGGGCGTCTGGGCGCGGCTGAAGTACGAGGGCGGGGTGCACCGCGTGCAGCGCGTGCCCGCCACCGAGTCGGCCGGCCGGATCCACACCTCCGCCGCCGGTGTCCTCGTGACCCCCGAGGCCGAGGAGATCGACGTCGAGATCCACGCCAACGATCTCCGCATCGACGTGTACCGCTCGTCGGGCCCCGGCGGCCAGTCCGTCAACACCACCGACTCCGCGGTCCGCATCACGCACCTGCCGACCGGCATCGTCGCCTCCTGCCAGAACGAGAAGAGCCAGCTCCAGAACAAGGAGCAGGCCATGCGTATCCTGCGGTCCCGGCTGCTCGCCGCCGCACAGGAGGAGGCGGAGTCCAAGGCCGCCGACGCCCGTCGCAGCCAGGTCCGCACCGTCGACCGGTCCGAGAAGATCCGTACGTACAACTTCCCGGAAAACCGGATCTCGGACCACCGCGTCGGCTTCAAGGCGTACAACTTGGACCAGGTGCTCGACGGCGACCTGGACACGATGATCCAGGCCTGCGTCGACGCCGACTCCGCCGCCAAGCTCGCAGCAGCGTAGGACTTTGTCAGCCCCACCCGCACCACGGAGGACCAGCGTGAACCTGCTGCTTGCCGAGGTGGCCCAGGCCACCCAGCGGCTGGCCGACGCCGGCGTTCCCTCACCGCGTTTCGACGCCGAGGAGCTCGCCGCGTTCGTGCACGGCGTCAAGCGGGGGGAGCTGCACAACGTCAAGGACGCGGACTTCGACGCCCGCTACTGGGAGGCGGTCGCCCGCCGCGAGGCGCGAGAGCCGCTCCAGCACATCACCGGCCGGGCGTTCTTCCGCTATCTGGAGCTCCAGGTGGGACCGGGCGTCTTCGTGCCCCGCCCGGAGACCGAGTCGGTCGTCGGGTGGGCCATAGACGCCGTACGGGCCATGGACGTGGTCGAGCCGCTGATCGTCGACCTGTGCACCGGTTCGGGCGCGATCGCGCTCGCGATGGCGCAGGAGGTGCCGCGCTCGCGCGTGCACGCGGTCGAGCTCTCCGACGACGCGCTGGTGTGGACCCGCAAGAACGCGGAGGGTTCGCGCGTCACGGTGCACCAGGGCGACGCGCTGAGCGCGCTGCCGGAGCTCGACGGCCAGGTCGACCTCGTCATCTCCAACCCGCCGTACATCCCGCTCACCGAGTGGGAGTACGTGGCGCCCGAGGCGCGTGACCACGACCCGGAGATGGCGCTGTTCTCCGGCGAGGACGGCCTCGACACGATCCGCGGCATCGAGCGCACCGCGCACCGTCTGCTGCGCCCGGGGGGCCTCGTCGTGATCGAGCACGCGGACACGCAGGGCGGCCAGGTGCCGTGGATCTTCAACGAGGAGGCCGGCTGGGCGGATGCCGCCGACCACCCGGACCTGAACAACCGTCCGCGTTTCGCGACCGCCCGCAAGGCCACGCCGTGATCCGCGCTGCCATGACCACGCTTGTGTATGAGGAGGCCCGCTAAATGGCTCGGCGATACGACTGCAACGAGGCGACCGACCGTGCGACCGGGCTGCGCGAGGCCGCGTCCGCCGTGCGCCGTGGCGAGCTGGTCGTGCTGCCCACCGACACCGTGTACGGGATCGGCGCGGACGCCTTCAGCTCGGAGGCGGTCGCGGACCTGCTGGACGCCAAGGGCCGGGGCCGCAACATGCCCACGCCCGTCCTCATCGGCTCCCCGAACACGCTGCACGGGCTCGTCACGGACTTCTCCGAGCAGGCGTGGGAGCTCGTCGACGCGTTCTGGCCCGGCGCGCTCACGCTCGTCGCGAAGCACCAGCCGTCGCTGCAGTGGGACCTGGGCGACACCCGGGGCACGGTCGCGATCCGGATGCCGCTGCACCCGGTCGCGATCGAGCTGCTGACCGAGGTCGGCCCGATGGCGGTCTCCTCGGCGAACCTCACCGGGCACCCGTCGCCGGAGGACTGCGACGCGGCGCAGGGCATGCTCGGCGACTCGGTCTCCGTCTACCTCGACGGTGGTCCGACGCCGGGGATCGTCCCGTCGTCGATCGTCGACGTGACGGGCACGGTGCCGGTCCTGCTGCGTCAGGGCGCGCTCTCCCCGGAGGAGCTCCGGAAGGTCGTACCCGACCTCGAGGTGGCCAATTGACCGCCCCTGAGGGGCGTGGCATAGCGGGGCACGAGAGCACTTCCTTCCGCATCCTCCACGTCAGCACCGGCAACGTCTGCCGCTCGCCGATCACCGAGCGGCTGACCCGCCATGCCCTGAGCTCCCGCCTCGGCGACCCCCGGGGCGGCGGCCTGATCGTGGAGAGCGCGGGCACCTGGGGCCACGAGGGGGCCCCGATGGAGGCCAACGCGGAGCTGGTCCTCGCCGACTTCGGCGCGGACCACAGCGGCTTCGTCGGGCGTGAGCTCCTCGACGAGCACGTCATCCGCGCGGACCTGGTCCTGACGGCGACCCGCGACCACCGGGCGCAGGTCATCTCGATGGGCCACTCGGCGGGCCTGCGCACCTTCACCCTGAAGGAGTTCACGCGCCTCGTCCGCGCCATAGATCCCGCGACCCTGCCGGATCCGCTGGACGAGGGCATGGTCGAACGCGCGCGTGCGCTGGTGCGTGCGGCGGCTGCTCTACGCGGGTGGCTCCTGGCCCCGAGCGCGGAGGCCGACGAGGTCAACGACCCGTACGGTGCGCCGATCACGTTCTTCCGCTCCATCGGCGAGGAGATCAACACGGCGCTGGACCCCGTCGTGACGGCCTTGACCGGGGTGCCGGCGCGCCGCTGAGGTGTGCCGACGTGTGCTGCCCACGTCCGTCGGCCGGAGGCCGGTGCAGCGGCCCGATGGCTGGGAAGGCCCCCAGGGGCCGAGCAGTGCGAGGGGCGCGTCGAGGCAGGGGACTCACCACGGCGCTGGACCCCGTCGTGACGGCCTTGACCGGGGTACCGGCGCGCCGCTGAGGGGAGCCGCTGTGCGGGTTGGTCGCGTGGCGGCGGCGGGGAGCCGCCGGGCGTTGCAGAGCCATCCGGCCCAGGGTCCTGGTGAACATCGGGCAAACGCGTGCCCACGCGCCTACATTGGAGCTGAAGGCCAGCCCACGCGCCGCCTGGAGCCCACGATGCCGGTCACCGCTCCACCCGAAGAGGATCTCGACGTCCTGCGCCGTCAGGACCCGGAGATCGCCGACGTGCTGCTCGGGGAGGCACGCCGACAGGCCGACAGTCTGCAGCTGATCGCGGCCGAGAACTTCACCTCGCCCGCCGTCCTCGCCGCGCTCGGCTCCCCGCTCGCCAACAAGTACGCCGAGGGGTATCCCGGCGCCCGCCACCACGGCGGCTGCGAGTTCGCCGACGCCGCCGAGCGGATCGCCGTCGAGCGGGCCACCGCGCTCTTCGGAGCGGAGCACGCGAACGTCCAGTCCCACTCCGGCTCCTCGGCCGTCCTGGCGGCGTACGCGGCCCTTCTCAGGCCCGGAGACACCGTCCTCGCCATGGGACTTCCGTACGGCGGTCATCTCACGCACGGTTCGCCCGCCAACTTCTCCGGCCGCTGGTTCGACTTCGTCCCCTACGGCGTCGACGCCGAGACGGGTCTGGTCGACTACGAGCAGGTCGCCGCCCTCGCCCGTCACCACCGCCCCAAGGCGATCGTCTGCGGCTCCATCTCCTACCCGCGCCACATCGACTACGCGATCTTCCGGGAGATCGCCGACGAGGCCGGGGCCTATCTCATCGCCGACGCCGCCCACCCCATCGGGCTCGTCGCCGGGGGAGCGGCGCCCAACCCCGTCCCGTACGCCGATGTGGTCTGCGCCACCACCCACAAGGTCCTGCGCGGCCCTCGCGGCGGGATGATCCTCTGCGGCGGTGAGCTGGCCGACCGTGTCGACCGTGCCGTCTTCCCGTTCACGCAGGGCGGCGCCCAGATGCACACGATCGCCGCCAAGGCCGTCGCCTTCGGCGAGGCGTCGACCCCCGCCTTCACCACGTACGCCCATCAGGTCGTCGCCCACGCCCGGGTCCTCGCCGACGCGCTCTCCGCCGAGGGCTTCGCGCTCACCACCGGCGGCACCGACACCCACCTGATCACCGCCGATCCCGCCCCCCTCGGTGTCGACGGCCGCACGGCGCGCTCGCGCCTCGCCGCCGCCGGCATGGTCCTCGACACCTGCGCCCTGCCGTACGGAGACGGACGTGGGATTCGTCTCGGAACCGCCGCCGTCACCACCCAGGGAATGGGCGCTTCGGAGATGGCCCGGATCGCCGCGCTGTTCACGATCGCGCTACGGGACGAACCGCAGGAGACGGCCCGGGTACGCGCGGAAGTACGTGATCTTGCCGGACGATTTCCCCCGTATGGACGGTGAGGAAGCCCGGAGCGCAACCATCCGGCCGGGACGTATGTCCTCAAGCACATGGACAGCACGGCTAGGGTGTGGGGCTGAGATGGCCAGCGATTCCTGTGGGGCAGCCCGTGCGTGATTACCTGCTGACGCTCTGTGTCACGGCCGCGGTGACCTATCTGCTCACCGGTCCGGTGCGGAAGTTCGCCATCGCGACCGGGGCGATGCCGGAGATCCGTGCCCGAGACGTACACCGAGAACCGACTCCGCGGCTCGGTGGCATCGCCATGTTCTTCGGCCTGTGCACCGGACTGCTGGTGGCGGACCACCTGCAGAACCTCAACAGCGTCTTCGAGCTCTCCAACGAGCCCCGCGCGCTGCTCTCCGGCGCCGCCCTGATCTGGCTGATCGGTGTCCTCGACGACAAGTTCGAACTGGACGCGCTGATCAAGCTGGGCGCGCAGATGATCTCCGCCGGCGTGATGGTGATGCAGGGTCTGACGATCCTGTGGCTGCCGATCCCGGGTGTCGGCACGGTAGCGCTCACCAAGGGGCAGGGCACGCTCCTCACCGTCGCCCTGGTCGTCCTGACCATCAACGCCGTGAACTTCGTCGACGGCCTCGACGGCCTGGCCGCCGGCATGGTCTGCATCGCCGCCGCGGCCTTCTTCCTGTACGGGTACCGCCTCTGGTACGGCTACACGATCGAGGCCGCCGCGCCCGCGACGCTCTTCGCCGCGATCCTCATGGGCATGTGCCTGGGCTTCCTGCCGCACAACATGCATCCGGCCCGGATCTTCATGGGCGACTCCGGCTCGATGCTGATCGGTCTGATCCTGGCCGCCTCGGCGATCTCGATCACCGGCCAGGTCGACCCGGACGTGCTGAAGCTCTTCGAGGGCTCGACCCGTGAGGCCACCCACGCCGCCCTGCCGGTCTTCATCCCGCTCGTGCTGCCGCTGACGATCATCGCGATCCCCATGGCCGACCTGATCCTGGCCATCGTGCGCCGCACCTGGAACGGTCAGTCGCCGTTCGCCGCCGACCGCGGGCATCTGCACCACCGACTCCTTGAGATCGGGCATTCCCACAGCCGGGCCGTCCTGATCATGTACTTCTGGTCGGCGCTCATCGCCTTCGGGACGCTCGCGTACTCGGTGCACTCGACGTCGATGTGGATCGTGCTCGTGGTCGTGTTCCTGAGCGCCATCGGCCTGGTGCTGCTCCTGCTGCCGCGCTTCACGCCGCGCGCCCCGCGCTGGGCGGAGTCCTTCGTCCCGCCGCGCTACCGGCGCCGCGGAGCCGGACGCCGGGGAGGCCTGCCGGGCACGCGCCCGGACGGCGCCGTTCCGGTCGCCGCGGCCGTCGAGGAGCCGGCGGAGGAGCGCGTCCCGGTGCCCGCGGGGGTCAACGGGGCCACCGCCATCGGCCACCGTTCGCGCTTCACCGACCGGCGGAAGGCCGGAACGCCGAGTTGACGAATGTCATATCGAGCCGCATTACCAGACAAAACTCCCCGGCTTGCTGCACACACGCGCACGGTCACACTCATGTGTGACAGTCAGCACACTTCCTGGGTAAAGAACTACTCAAATAGTTTGTGATACCGTTCACGAGACCCGGAGACAGAGCCGAAAGACCGTAGTGCGACGGTCCGTTGGCCCCGAGACACACCTCGGACCGGGCTTACGCTCGTCCCTGACGACACCATCGCCCCCACCAAGCAACAGCGGAGACACCGCCATGCCGTCCAACGACGCACGCATCCTTCTGTCAGCTGCCATTCCCGCTGCTGCCACCGGCGCCATCGCCGCGGTCATCAGCGGCGTGGTTGCCGGCGGGAAGGGCGCGATCGGCGCCGTCATCGGCTGCGCCGTCGTGATCGCCTTCATGGGGATCGGGCTCGTGGTGCTCCAGCGGACGGCCAAGTCGTACCCGCACCTGTTCCAGGCGATGGGCCTGCTGCTCTACACGACCCAGCTGCTGCTGCTCTTCGTGTTGATGCTGATGCTCAAGAACACGACGTTCTTCGACTTCAAGGCCTTCGCCTTCACCCTCCTCGCGTCGACCCTCGTCTGGATCGCCGCGCAGGCACGCGCGTACATGAAGGCCAAGATCATGTACGTCGACGACCCCAAGAAGCCGGGGTCGTCGCAGTGAGGGGTAGGGCCGGGATAAAGGCGCGTTCGGCTTCCTGCTATCGTCCGGTGCCAACTGCGGCATTGCGGGCGCGGGCATCTGAGCTGACGCCTGTCCCAGCGCGAGGCTCGACGCCGAACCGCCGCCCCCTTATCCGTAAGACCAGTCCAGTGCCGACCCGCGGCTGCGTGCCGCGCCGACACAACGAGGTTGCCGTACCTATGCGCCACGCTGAAGGAGCCCGCGGTGAGTGCTGACCAGACGCTTGCCTTCGACCCGGATTGCCACATCTTCAGTGGATGCGGCTTCCCGGCGCCGGGCCTGCACACGTTCATGTACGAGCCCATCGCCACGGTGGGAGGCATCGACATCACCAAGCCGATGCTGCTCGCTCTGCTGGGCTCCATCGTGGTCGTCGGGTTCTTCTGGGCGGCCTTCAACAAGCCCAAGCTGATCCCCGGCAAGATGCAGATGGTCGGCGAGGCCGGTTACGACTTCGTCCGCCGCGGCATCGTCTACGAGATCATCGGCAAGAAGGACGGCGAGAAGTACGTCCCCTTCATGGTGTCGCTGTTCTTCTTCGTCTGGATCATGAACCTCTGGTCGATCATTCCGCTCGCCCAGTTCCCGGTCACCTCGCTGATCGCCTTCCCGGCCGGTCTCGCGCTGATCGTGTACGTGCTCTGGATCTCGCTGACCTTCAAGAAGCACGGCTTCGTCGGCGGCTGGAAGAACATCGTCGGTTACGACAAGTCCCTCGGTGCGATCCTCCCGATGGTCGTCGTCCTCGAGTTCTTCTCGAACCTCATCATCCGGCCCTTCACGCACGCGGTCCGACTGTTCGCGAACATGTTCGCCGGTCACCTGCTGATCGTGATGTTCTCGCTGGCCACCTGGTACCTCATGAACGGCCTGGGCTTCGTCTACGCCGGCGCCTCGTTCGTGATGGTCCTCGTGATGACGGCCTTCGAGCTCTTCATCCAGGCCGTCCAGGCGTACGTCTTCGTCCTCCTGGCCTGCAGCTACGTCCAGGGCGCGCTGGCCGAGCACCACTGAGCCACTCCCGCCCAGGGACCCAGCTAGACCCCCAATCCAACAGTCGTCCGGTGGCCAACCCCCACCGGGTCATTGAAAGAGAAGGAAGTAACGGCATGTCCGCTGCTCTCGACATGGTCAACCTCGCGGCCTCCGCCAAGGAGAACGTCGTCGGCAACGTCGCCTCGATCGGCTACGGCCTGGCCGCGATCGGCCCCGGCGTCGGCGTCGGCATCATCTTCGGTAACGGTACGCAGGCGCTCGCCCGCCAGCCCGAGGCCGCCGGTCTGATCCGCACCAACCAGATCATGGGCTTCGCCTTCTGTGAGGCGCTCGCCCTCATCGGCATCGTCATGGGCTTCGTCTACCAGTAAATCGGACCGACAGCCCACACCTTTTTACGGAAGGCACTGATGTGAACGCTCTGCTTCTTGCGGCGGAGGAGCCCCAGCCTCCTCTGATCCCGCATCTTGACGAGCTCGTCATCGGCCTGATCGCCTTCGTCATCGTCTTCGGCTTCCTCGCCAAGAAGCTCCTCCCGAACATCAACAAGGTTCTGGAAGAGCGTCGGGCGGCCATCGAGGGTGGCATCGAGCAGGCCGAGTCGGCCCAGATCGAGGCCCAGAGTGTGCTGGAGCAGTACAAGGCCCAGCTCGCCGAAGCCCGCCATGAGGCCGCGCGTCTTCGCCAGGAGGCGACGGAGCAGGGCACCGCGATCATCCAGGAGATGAAGGCGGAAGGCCAGCGCCAGCGCGAGGAGATCATCGCGGCCGGTCACACGCAGATCGAGGCCGACCGCAAGGCCGCGGCGACCTCGCTGCGTCAGGACGTGGGCAAGCTCGCCACCGACCTGGCCGGCAAGCTGGTCGGCGAGTCCCTCGAGGACCACGCCCGCCAGAGCCGCACGATCGACCGCTTCCTCGACGAGCTCGAGGAGAAGGCCGAGGCTGTCCGATGAACGGAGCGAGCCGTGAGGCACTGGTCGCCGCACGCGAGTCTCTCGACGCGCTGACCGACAACACCTCGGTCGACGCCGCGAAGCTCGCGGGCGAGCTGGCCGCGGTCACCGCGCTGCTCGACCGCGAGGTGTCGCTGCGTCGGGTCCTGACCGACCCGGCGCAGGCGGGCGAGGCCAAGGCCGAGCTCGCCGGGCGACTGCTCGGCGGCCAGGTGGGCGGCGAGACCGTCGACCTGGTGTCCGGCATGGTGCGTGCCCGCTGGTCGTCCTCGCGTGACCTGGTCGACTCCGCCGAGGAGCTGGCGAACATCGCCGACCTCACCGCGGCGCAGCAGGCCGGTGCGCTGGACGACGTCGAGGACGAGCTGTTCCGGTTCGGCCGGATCGTGACCTCCAGCACCGAGCTGCGCTCGGCGCTGACCGACAAGGCCGCCGCGGCGTCCGCCAAGAGCGAGCTGCTGCGCAGCCTGCTCGGTGGCAAGGCCAACCCGGTCACCGAGCGCCTGGTCGTCCGTCTCGTGACCCAGCCGCGTGGACGTAGCCTGGAAGCGGGACTCGAGTCCCTCTCCAAGCTCGCCGCGGCGCGCCGGGACCGGATGGTCGCCGTCGTGACGTCGGCGGTGCCGCTGACCGATCAGCAGAAGCAGCGCCTCGGTGCCGTCCTGGCCAAGCTGTACGGCCGCCAGATGCACCTGAACCTCGAAGTGGACCCCGCGGTCCTCGGCGGGATCACGGTGCAGGTCGGCGACGAGGTCATCAACGGCACCATCGCTGAGCGCCTCGACGAGGCGACCCGGCGACTGGCCGGCTGACGTCAGCCACCAACAGAACACAGCATCACCAGCGGCCCGGTTGGGCCGTGCAGAGATTGCAGAAGATTCCTGGGGGTCGGCCCCCAGACCCCCTAAGAAACTTCGGGCCCAACAAGGAGAGCAGGGAACCCAGATGGCGGAGCTCACGATCCGGCCGGAGGAGATCCGGGACGCGCTGGAGAACTTTGTCCAGTCGTACCAGCCGGACGCGGCCTCGCGCGAGGAGGTCGGAACGGTCAGCCTGGCCGGCGACGGCATCGCCAAGGTGGAGGGTCTTCCCTCGGCCATGGCGAACGAGCTGCTGAAGTTCGAGGACGGCACCCTCGGTCTCGCCCTCAACCTCGAGGAGCGCGAGATCGGTGCGATCGTCCTCGGCGAGTTCAGCGGTATCGAGGAGGGCCAGCCGGTGCAGCGCACCGGTGAGGTTCTCTCCGTAGGTGTCGGCGAGGGCTACCTCGGCCGCGTCGTCGACCCGCTCGGCAACCCGATCGACGGCCTCGGCGAGATCGCGACCGAGGGCCGCCGCGCCCTCGAGCTGCAGGCCCCGGGCGTCATGGCCCGTAAGTCGGTGCACGAGCCGATGGAGACCGGTTACAAGGCTGTCGACGCCATGACCCCGGTCGGCCGTGGCCAGCGTCAGCTGATCATCGGTGACCGTCAGACCGGCAAGACCGCGCTGTGCGTCGACACGATCATCAACCAGCGTGACAACTGGCGCTCGGGCGACGTGAACAAGCAGGTCCGCTGCATCTACGTCGCCGTCGGCCAGAAGGGCTCGACCATCGCGTCCGTTCGCGGCGCCCTGGAAGAGGCCGGTGCGCTCGAGTACACGACGATCGTCGCCGCCCCGGCGTCCGACCCGGCCGGCTTCAAGTACCTGGCGCCGTACACCGGTTCCGCCATCGGCCAGCACTGGATGTACCAGGGCAAGCACGTCCTGATCGTCTTCGACGACCTGTCGAAGCAGGCCGACGCCTACCGCGCCGTGTCGCTGCTGCTGCGCCGCCCGCCGGGCCGTGAGGCCTACCCGGGTGACGTCTTCTACCTGCACTCGCGTCTCCTCGAGCGCTGCGCGAAGCTCTCGGACGAGCTGGGTGCCGGCTCGATGACCGGTCTGCCGATCGTCGAGACGAAGGCCAACGACGTCTCGGCGTTCATCCCGACCAACGTCATCTCCATCACCGACGGCCAGTGCTTCCTGGAGTCCGACCTGTTCAACGCCGGCCAGCGTCCGGCCCTGAACGTCGGTATCTCGGTCTCCCGTGTCGGTGGCTCCGCCCAGCACAAGGCGATGAAGCAGATCTCCGGTCGCCTCCGTGTCGACCTGGCCCAGTTCCGTGAGCTGGAGGCGTTCGCCGCCTTCGGTTCGGACCTGGACGCCGCGTCGAAGGCGCAGCTGGAGCGTGGTCAGCGGATGGTCGAGCTGCTCAAGCAGGCTCAGTACCAGCCGATGCCCACCGAGAACCAGGTCGTCTCCGTCTGGGCCGGCACCACCGGCAAGATGGACGACGTCCCGGTGGCCGACATCCGCCGCTTCGAGGCCGAGATGCTGGCGTACCTGCGCCAGAGCCACTCCGGTCTCATGACCTCCATCCGTGAGGGCGGCAAGATGTCGGACGACACCCTGCAGTCCGTGGCCGACGCCATCGCGGAGTTCAAGAAGCAGTTCGAGACCTCTGACGGGAAGCTGCTGGGCGACGACGCTTCCGCTGCCGTCAACGTCTCGAAGTGACGACGGAAGGGACCTGACTCATGGGAGCGCAGCTCCGGGTCTACAAGCGTCGCATCAAATCCGTCACCGCGACGAAGAAGATCACCAAGGCGATGGAGATGATCGCCGCCTCGCGTGTCGTCAAGGCGCAGCGCAAGGTGCAGGCGTCGACCCCGTACGCCACCGAGCTGACCCGCGCGGTCACCGCGGTGGCCACGGGTGCGAACGACAAGCACCCGCTGACCACCGAGACGGAGAACCCGACCCGCGCCGCGGTCCTGCTCCTTTCGAGCGACCGTGGTCTGGCCGGTGCCTTCAACTCCAACGCCATCAAGGCGGCGGAAGCGCTGACGAGGAAGCTGGAGAGCGAGGGGCGCGAGGTCGACATCTACGTCGTCGGCCGTCGTGGCATCGCGCACTACAACTTCCGTGAGCGCAAGCTGGCCGACTCGTGGACCGGTTTCACGGACCAGCCGGAGTACGCGGACGCCAAGAACATCGCGGCTCCGCTGATCGAGGCGATCGAGAAGGACACGGCCGAGGGCGGAGTGGACGAGCTCCACATCGTCTACACCGAGTTCGTCTCGATGATGACGCAGACGGCGGTCGAGGCCCGGCTGCTGCCCCTCAGCCTCGACGAGGTGGCGAAGGAGGCGGGCGAGCAGGACACGCTCCGTCCGCTGTACGACTTCGAGCCGTCGGCGGAGGACGTCCTCGACGCCCTTCTGCCGCGCTACGTCGAGAGCCGGATCTACAACGCGCTGCTCCAGTCGGCTGCCTCCAAGCACGCCGCCACGCGCCGTGCGATGAAGTCGGCGACCGACAACGCGGGAGACTTGATCAACAACCTCTCCCGACTTGCCAACGCGGCCCGCCAGGCCGAAATCACCCAGGAAATCAGCGAGATCGTCGGTGGCACCGCAGCCCTGGCCGACGCGACCGCGGGGAGTGACAAGTAATGACGACCACTGTTGAGACGGCCGCCGCCACGGGCCGCGTCGCCCGGGTCATCGGCCCGGTCGTCGACGTGGAGTTCCCCGTCGACGCGATGCCGGAGATCTACAACGCGCTGAACGTCGAGGTCCCGGACCCGGCCGAGGAGGGCGCGACCAAGACGCTGACCCTCGAGGTCGCCCAGCACCTCGGTGACGGCGTCGTCCGCACCATCTCCATGCAGCCGACCGACGGCCTGGTTCGCCAGGCCCCGGTGACCGACACCGGCGAGGGCATCACCGTGCCCGTCGGCGACGTCACCAAGGGCCGTGTGTTCAACACGCTGGGTGAGGTGCTGAACGCCGACGCCTCCACCGTGGCCGACGCGCCGCGCTGGACGATCCACCGCAAGGCCCCGGCCTTCGACCAGCTCGAGTCCAAGACCGAGATGTTCGAGACCGGCCTGAAGGTCGTCGACCTTCTCACCCCGTACGTCAAGGGTGGAAAGATCGGTCTGTTCGGTGGCGCCGGTGTCGGCAAGACCGTTCTGATCCAGGAGATGATCGTCCGTGTGGCCAAGCTGCACGACGGTGTGTCGGTCTTCGCGGGCGTCGGCGAGCGCACCCGTGAGGGCAACGACCTCATGGTCGAGATGGAGGAGGCCGGCGTTCTCGACAAGACCGCGCTGGTCTTCGGCCAGATGGACGAGCCCCCGGGCACCCGTCTGCGCGTGGCCCTCGCCGGTCTGACCATGGCGGAGTACTTCCGCGATGTGCAGAAGCAGGACGTGCTGTTCTTCATCGACAACATCTTCCGCTTCACGCAGGCCGGCTCCGAGGTCTCGACCCTGCTCGGCCGCATGCCCTCCGCCGTGGGTTACCAGCCGAACCTGGCCGACGAGATGGGTCTCCTCCAGGAGCGCATCACCTCGACCCGTGGTCACTCGATCACCTCGATGCAGGCGATCTACGTCCCCGCGGACGACCTGACCGACCCGGCCCCGGCCACCACCTTCGCCCACCTCGACGCGACGACGGTTCTCTCCCGTCCGATCTCCGAGAAGGGCATCTACCCGGCCGTGGACCCGCTGGACTCCACGTCCCGGATCCTGGACCCGCGCTACATCGCGCAGGACCACTACGACGCCGCCACGCGCGTCAAGGGAATCCTGCAGAAGTACAAGGACCTCCAGGACATCATCGCGATCCTCGGTATCGACGAGCTGAGCGAGGAGGACAAGCTCGTTGTCCACCGCGCCCGCCGTGTCGAGCGCTTCCTGTCCCAGAACACCCACGCGGCGAAGCAGTTCACCGGTGTGGACGGTTCGGACGTTCCGCTCGACGAGTCGATCGCCGCGTTCAACGCGATCTGCGACGGTGAGTACGACCACTTCCCCGAGCAGGCCTTCTTCATGTGCGGTGGCATCGAGGACCTCAAGAAGAACGCCAAGGAGCTCGGCGTCTCCTGAGCCCCGTGCTCTCGTGAGGGGGGCGGGTGTGTCCCGCCCCCCTCGTCACGCCCATTAGAATTGACCCCAACACCCGGCACGACCGCCGGGTGGTGACCCGAGGAGCCACCCTTGGCTGCTGAGCTGCACGTCGAGCTGGTCGCCGCGGACCGGAGTGTCTGGTCCGGCGAGGCCACCCTGGTCATCGCACGTACCACCTCCGGCGACATCGGCGTCATGCCCGGCCACCAGCCGCTGCTCGGTGTGCTGGAGTCGGGCCCGGTGACCATCCGTACCAGCGAGGGCGAGACCGTCGTCGCCGCTGTGCACGGTGGATTCATCTCGTTCGCCGACGACAAGCTGTCTCTGCTTGCGGAGATCGTCGAGCTGGCGGACGAGATCGACGCCCAGCGCGCGGAGCGTGCGCTGGAGCGCGCCAAGTCGGAGTCGGACGCCGCCGCCGAGCGTCGCGCCGATGTCCGGTTGCGTGCGGTAGCGGTCCGCTAGCGGACCGCGCCGAGAGTTGTGCCCTCAGCCGCGGCACGGCTGGAACTATCCAGACCGTGTCGCGGCTGAGGCGATGCAGATGCAGGTTGTATTCGGTTACGCCGGCGATGCCGGTCACGGGACGCAGCGAGGAGGTCGGTGAAGATGTTCCTCGCTCTGCTCCTGAGCGGCCTGGTCGTCGCACTGGTGGTGATCGGGCTCTTCGTCTTCGGCTTGCGCCGCAGGCTGATCCAGCGCGCCGGGGGGACCTTCGACTGCTCCCTGCGCTGGAACATCCCCGAGGAGCCGGACCTCTCCGGCAAGGGCTGGGTGTACGGCGTCGCCCGCTACAGCGGTGACGAGATCGCCTGGTTCCGGGTCTTCTCGTACGCGCCCCGCCCCCGCCGGGTCCTGGAGCGCTCGGCCATCGAGGTCCTGGAGCGCCGGATGCCCGAGGGCGAGGAGGAGCTCGCGCTGCTCTCCGACGCCGTGATCCAGGGCTGTATGCACCGGGGGACACGGCTGGAGCTGGCGATGAGCGAGGACGCTCTCACCGGCTTTCTCGCCTGGCTTGAGGCGGCGCCTCCCGGTCAGCGCGTCAACGTGGCCTGACGCAGGCGAACGACGTAGCGAACGACGACGGCGGGGACGGTGTGCTGCACCGTCCCCGCCGCGTCGTTCCCGCCCTAGTTCAGCCCGCTGTTGATGGCTCCCACCAGCTCGCCGTTGCCGGTGTCACCGCTGAACTCCCAGAAGAACGCGCCGCCCAGGCCCTGGTTCTTCGCCCAGCTCATCTTGGACGTGACCGTGGCCGGGGTGTCGTAGCTCCACCAGTTGGATCCGCAGTGCGCGTACGCCGTTCCGGCCACCGTGCCGTTGGCCGGGCACGAGTTCCGCAGGACCTTGTAGTCCTCGATGCCCTGCTCGTACGTGCCGGCCGCCGGGCCCGTGGCCGTGCCGCCGGGGGCGGACTGGGTGACGCCGGTCCAGCCGCGGCCGTAGAAGCCGATGCCGAGGAGCAGCTTGTTGGCCGGGACGCCCTTCGCCTTGAACTTGGCGATCGCCTCGGCGGAGTTGAAGCCCGCCTGCGGGATGCCGGCGTACGAGGTGAGCGGGGAGTGCGGGGCCGTCGGGCCCTGCGCCGCCCAGGCGCCGAAGAAGTCGTACGTCATCACGTTGAACCAGTTCATGTACGGCGCGGCGCCCGCGTAGTCGGCGGCGTCGATCTTGCCGCCGGAGGAGGCGTCGGCCGTGACCGCGGCCGTGACCAGGGCGTTGCTGCCGAACTTGGCGCGCATGGCCTGCATCATGTTCTTGAAGGAGGCCGGGCCGCTGGTGTCGCAGGACAGACCGCAGGCGTTCGGGTACTCCCAGTCCAGGTCGATACCGTCGAAGACGTCGGCCCAGCGCGGGTCCTCGACCAGGTCGTAGCAGGACTGCGCGAAGGCGGTCGGGTTCTGCACGGCCTGGCCGAAGCCGCCGGACCAGGTCCAGCCGCCGAAGGACCACAGCACCTTGATGTGCGGGTAGGCCTTCTTCAGCTTGCGCAGCTGGTTGAAGTTGCCGCGCAGCGGCTGGTCCCAGGTGTCGGCGACGCCGTCGACCGACTGGTCGGCGGTGTAGGCCTTGTCGTAGTCCGCGTAGGAGTCGCCGATCGTGCACCTGCCGCCGGTCACGTTGCCGAAGGCGTAGTTGATGTGCGTGATCTTGGAGGCGGAGCCGGACGTCGCGATGTTCTTGACGTGGTAGTTCCGGCCGTAGACACCCCAGTTGGTGAAGTAGCCCAGCTTCACGGTGGAACCGGTCGGTGGCGGCGGGTCGCCGCCCGTGGTGCGGACGTTCGCGGCGCCGCTGGCGGGGCCGGTCTGGTCGACGGTGTCCCGGGCGACGACCGTGTAGCTGTAGTCGGTGCCCGCGGTCAGCCCGGTGTTCGTGTACGTGAGTCCGGTGACCGTGGCGATCGTGGTGCCGTTCCGCCGGACGTCGTAGTTCTTGACGCCCTTGTCGTCCGTGGCCGCGGTCCAGGTCAGCTTGACCGAGGTGTTGGTGACGTCGGAGGCGACCGGGGTGCCGGGGGCGGAGGGCGCGTTGTCGCCGGGCTGGGTGCCGCCGTCGCAGGAGCCGCCGTTGACCTTGCAGCCGCTCGGCGCGCCGGAGCCGGAGCCGTTGAAGCCGAAGGAGATGGAGGCGCCCGGGGCGAGGGTGCCGTTCCAGCCGACGTTCTTGGCGGTCCAGTGGGTGCCGGAGCTGGTGACGGTGGCGTCCCAGGCGGAGGTGACCGCGGTGCCGGCGGGGTAGTCCCACTCGACGGTCCAGGAGGAGAGGGTGGTGGTGCCGGTGTTCTTCACCGTCCACTTGCCCTCGAAGCCGGTGCCCCAGTCGGAGACCTTGGTGTACGTGGCGGTGGCCGCCGTGGCGGCTTCGGCGGGGGCGGCGAGGCCGACCATGGCGGCCAGGGGCAGGATCAGGGCGGTGAGACCGGCGGCGGCCCGGTGTCTGAACCCTGTTCTGCGCGTCGGTGCTTGAGTGCTCAACGGTGCTCCTCAAGTTGCGGACGGACGAGCGATGGGGGTGGTCCGTGAAGTGCGCGCGCCCCGCGAGCGTAGAAAGGTCTGGACCAACCGTCAAGAGGTCCAGACCAACGTCGGAAAGGGTGGATCAGACACCCAACTCCCGTGCCAGAACGGCTGCTTGGGCCCGACTGCGGACACCCAGCTTTCCCAGCACCTTGCTGACGTGCGTCTTCACCGTCGCCTCCGCCATGTCCAGCCGTTCCGCCACCTCCGCGTTCGACAGCCCCCTGGCCAGCGCCGCCAGCACCTCGCGCTCCCGGGGTGTCAACGCGTCCAGCGCGGCAGGGTCCACCGCGCTCCGCGTGGGCGCCGGTGCGCGCGGGGTGGCGAACTCGGCGATCAGCCGCCGCGTCACGGCCGGGGCGATCAGGCCCTCCCCGCGCGCCACCGTCCGTACCGCCTCGATCAGGTCCTTCGCCTCGGCGTTCTTCAGCAGGAAGCCCGCCGCCCCGGCCCGCAGCGCCCCGAACACGTACTCGTCCAGATCGAAGGTGGTCAGCACGAGCACGTCTGCCAGCCCCTCCGACACGACGAGGCCGGTCGCCGTCACTCCGTCCATCCGCGGCATCTGGATGTCCATCAGGACCAGGTCCGGGCGCAGCTCCCGGGCCAGCTCCACCGCCCGCTCGCCGTCGGCGGCCTCCCCGACCACCTCGATGTCCGGCGCGCTGCCCAGGATCAGGACGAGCCCCGCCCGGACCGCGCTCTGATCCTCGGCCACGATCACCCGTACCATGCCGACGGCTCCTTGTCGTTCGTCCCGACGGGCAGGACAGCCCGTACCCGCCATTCTTTCCGTCCGCCGTCCGAGGTGACCGGGCCGGCCTCGAACTCCCCGTCGAGCAGCGCCACCCGCTCCCGCATCCCCACCAGACCCGCCCCCGAGCCGGGGGCGCGCGGCCCGGGCTGCCCGCCGAGCGCACTGGTCACGCCCACCGTGAGGGCGCCGCCCGCGCGGCGGCCGAGCTCCACCCGTACCTCACCCGGCGCCGCGTGCTTGAGGGCGTTCGTCAGCGACTCCTGCACGATCCGGTACGCGGCGAGCCCGACCGGGGCCGGCAGCGCCTCGCGGCTCCCCGCCCGGGTGTCGTCGATCGAGAACGTCAGCCCGCTGCTCCGCCCGTTCGTCGCCGCCTGGGCCACCAGCGCGTCCAGGCCCTCCAGGGTGGGCGCGGCCGACGGCTCCATGTCCCCGCTGCTGTCCCGGAGCAGTCCGATCAGCCGCCGCATCTCCGCGAGGCCCTCCACGCTGTTCTCCCGGATCACGGTCAGTGCCTGCCGGGTGGTCCCCGGCTCGTCGAGCGACAGCGCGGCCGTGGAGTGGATCGCGATGGCGGAGAGATGGTTGGCGACCATGTCGTGCAGCTCCCGCGCCATCCGGGCGCGCTCGGCCACGACGGCCTGACTGCGGTCCATCTCGGCGAGCAGCGCGGTCTGCTCCGCGCGGAGGCGGGCGGCGTCGGCTGCCTGGCGGTGGTTGCGCACGACGGCTCCGGTGACGGCGGGCAGGAACGACAGCATGCCGGTGATCAGCCCGATCACCAGGGCGGCAGCGTTCTGCCACCAGACGAGGAAGCCGATCGTCACCCCGATCGTGATCAGCCCGGTGGTGTACGGGACGCGCCGGGCGGCGGACGGCGGCCCGTAGACAACGGCCGCGTAGACCAGGTCCGTGAACATCAGCGCGGTCACGAGGGTGCCGTAGGTGAACTGGTCCGCCACGAGCGCGACCGTGCCGACGATCAGGGCGGTCTGCGGCAGCGAACGGCGCAGGGTCGCCATGGCGGCCATCACGACGAGCGGGATCAGGGTCGCCCACCGCGCGGTGATCAGCCGGTCGGTCTGGGTGTGCAGCCCGTAGGACCACATCAGCAGGCCGACGGCGAGGCCGCCGACGGCGATGAGCAGATCGACGCGGTGCGGTCGGGGGAGTGTCACGGTCCCATCCAACACGGCGGTGCGGCGCCGGGCCTCGCCGTGCGGGCCGATCCGCCCCTCCGCCGAAGGATGTAGGCGTACGTCGTCATCGGCGACGACGATCCGGGCGGAACGCCGGGGGACGCTGGAGGGGAACCGAGAGGGGAGTTCCGCCGTGATCGTCACGCTGATCGTGATCTGCGAGGTCGGCTTCTGGGTGCTGCTGGCCGCCGGCCTCGCCGCCCGCTACCTGCTGAAGATGCCCCGGTTGGGCCTCGCCCTGCTGTTGTGCGAGCCGCTCCTGGAGGTCCTGCTGCTCGTCGTGACCGCGATCGATCTGAAGAACGGCGCGGAGCCGAGCTGGCGGCACGGTCTCGCGGCCGTGTACATCGGCTACACCGTCGGCCACGGCCACCGCACCGTGAAGTGGCTCGACGGCCACGCCGCGCACCGCCTGGGCGGCGCGCCGCCGCCGGTCGGCCCGCCGCGCTACGGCATGGCGCGCGCCCGCCACGAGGGGAAGGTCTGGCTGGGCTCGGTGACCGGCGCGGCGGTCGCGTCCGGACTGCTGCTGCTCGCGATCTGGTACGTCGGCGACGCCGGGGACACGCAGTCGCTGAAGGGCTGGATCGGCTTCGCCTGGCGAGCGGTCGGCTTCCACGGCCTCTTCGCGCTCAGCTACGTCGTCTGGCCGAGGAAGGCCCCGGAGGGGGAGCCGGAGTCACCGCTCACCGCCCGGGACCGCGTCTAGCGCTCTCCGCCGGGGACCCAGAGCACGTCCCCGACCTCCTTGTTCGCCGTCCTCGCAAGAATGAAGAGCAGGTCCGAGAGGCGGTTGAGGTAGGTCGCCGTCAGGGCGTTCATCGTCTCGCCGTGGACCTCCAGCGCCGCCCATGTCGAGCGCTCCGCCCGGCGGACCACCGTGCACGCCTGGTGCAGCAGCGCCGCACCGGGCGTGCCGCCGGGCAGGATGAAGGAACGCAGCTTCTCGAGCTCCTCCAGGAAGCGGTCGCAGTCCGCCTCGAGCTTGTCGACGTAACTCTGCTCGACCCGCAGCGGCGGGTACTTCGGGTCCTCGACCACCGGGGTGGAGAGATCCGCGCCCACGTCGAACAGGTCGTTCTGGACGCGGACGAGGACCTTCACGACCTCCTGGTCGAGCTGCCCGAGGGCGATGGCCGTACCGATGACGGCATTGGCCTCGTTGGCGTCGGCGTACGCCGAGATCCGCAGATCGGTCTTGGCGGTCCGGCTCATGTCGCCCAGGGCGGTGGTGCCCTGGTCGCCGGTACGGGTGTAGATGCGCGTCAGATTGACCATGAGCCCAGCGTAGTGACGCACCGGCCCTCCGGAGCGCCCCTGTGCCGACCGTCACGGCGAGCGCCGCCGACCCCGCTGGCGTACGCCGTACGGGGGCAGGCGGCCTGTCGCGAGTGTGACGTCCGTCAAACCGGGCGTGACGCGCGTTACTTCGCGGTCACATCCCGCCTCCCGCCCGCTAATCTCCGCCGAAGAGTCAGAAGTGAACAGGTGTTGAGGGGTGGAAGACGTGGCCAGGAAGCTCGCCGTCATCGGAGCCGGACTCATGGGGTCGGGAATCGCGCAGGTCTCTGCCCAGGCGGGCTGGGACGTCGTCCTGCGTGACGTCACCGACGCCGCGCTGACCCGGGGCACCGACGGCATCAAGGCGTCGTACGACCGGTTCGTCGCCAAGGGCAAGCTGGACGCCGCCGACGCCGAGGCGGCCCTCGGCCGGATCACCGCCACGACCGAGCTCGACGCGGTCGCCGACGCCGACATCGTCGTCGAGGCCGTCTTCGAGAAGCTCGAGGTCAAGCACGAGATCTTCCGCTCCCTCGACAAGATCGCCAAGGACGGCGCGGTCCTCGCCTCCAACACCTCCGCCATCCCGATCACCAAGATCGCGGCCGTGACGGAGCGCCCGGAGGCCGTCGTCGGTACCCACTTCTTCTCGCCGGTGCCGATGATGCAGCTCTGCGAGCTCGTCCGCGGCTACAAGACCAGCGACGCCACCCTCGCCGCGGCGCGGGAGTTCGCCGAGTCGGTCGGCAAGACCTGCATCGTGGTGAACCGTGACGTCGCCGGCTTCGTCACCACCCGCCTCATCTCGGCGCTGGTCGTCGAGGCCGCCAAGCTCTACGAGTCGGGCGTCGCCACCGCCGAGGACATCGACATCGCCTGCAAGCTGGGCTTCGGCCACGCCATGGGCCCCCTCGCCACGGCGGACCTCACCGGCATCGACATCCTGGTGAACGCCACGAGCAACATCTACACGGAGTCCCAGGACGAGAAGTTCGCGCCGCCGGAGCTGATGCGCCGGATGGTGGACGCCGGTGACATCGGCCGCAAGAGCGGGCAGGGGTTCTACGAGCACTGATCGCCGGAAATCGATCGGCGTTCACCCCACCGGGTGAATTCGGTATCAGTTCGCTTACAAGGCGCAACGCTTCTGCGCCAACGACAGTCAGTTGATGAAAAGACGGAGCACCCTAGGGGAGCGCATATGCACATCAGGGGCGACCATGTCGAGCTGGTCGTCGGGGGCCGCCTCGACGTCCGGAGCGCGGCGGACGCCCGTACGGTCCTGCACTCGGCCGTCGACGACGGAGTCGGCGACCTCGTGCTCGACCTGACCGGTCTCGACTCCTGGGACGCCACCGGGCTCGGGGTCATCATGGGCGCGCACCGCCGGGCCGGCCGCTGCGGACGGCGGCTCGTGCTGCGTGGCGTGCCGCCCCAGATGCAGCGTCTGCTCGTGGCGACCCGGCTGCACCGCATCCTCGCCATCGAGGGCGGCCTCGCCGCCGAGTCGCTGCCCCGCGTCTGACCCGCGCCCCTGCCGGGCGGACCGGTCGCGGGGCGGACCGCGGCGCCAGCCGACGCCGTAACCGGCTGTGAAGCTGCTGTGAGAAACCGGCGTCCCGGGCCAATCCTTAGCGGACCGTGACGTCTTGGGCGGGGTGGCACCCCGCCTGTTCCCGGATACTCGTGGAACGTCTAGGGTTCGGTCGCCCGCCCATTGACGAACCCACCCGGCGGGCACCGGACCAGAAGCGACAGCGCGCGTGCGGATCGGCCGGAGGGGCTTCCGTACGCACCGCTTTTGGGGGGCTTGAACCATGGACCCGATGAACCGGGAGCCGGAAGAGCACGGCTACGACCACGAAGGCGACGACGTCCGCGGCGGCCTCCTGCCCGAACGCGGTCCGGCCACACCCGCCCGCGTCCGCACCGCCCGCGTCGTCTCGGGCGACCTGCTGCTGACCGTCAACCCCGTCGACGGCAGCGAGATCGAGGCCTGCCCGCCCGGAGAGCAGCCCGAGCCGCCCCGCCGCCGCACCGCCCAGGAGCGCGCCGAGGCCGCCCGCGCGGCCACCCCGCCCGTACCGCCCGGTCCCGCCGCCCCGCCGCTGCCGCTGCTCGAACGGCAGGAGGAGCACGAGCGGCTCGTCCAGCTCCTCTCCCGCGGCCGCTCCGCCCGTGTCACCGGCCCGGCCGGCTCCGGCCGCACCGCGCTCCTCGACGCCGTCGCCGCCGACTGCGCCGACCTCGCGCCGGACGGCGTCGTACGGCTCTCCGGCCACCACCGCACCGCCACCGAGCTGCTGTACGAACTCCACGCCACGGTCCAGCACGCCCCGGACCACCGGCCGGACCGCTCCGGCCTGCTCGCCCTGGTCCACGACATCGGCGCCGTCGTCGTCATCGACGACCTGGAGCTCGGCGGCGCCGCGCTCGACGACGTCCTCGACGCCGCCCCCGAGTGCGCCTTTCTGCTCGCCGCGGCCCCCGACGCCCCGGCCCCCTCGCCCGACGCCCACCTCGAAGAGGTCGCGCTCGCCGGCCTCGGCCGCGCCGCCTCCCTCGCCCTCCTGGAGCGCGCCGTCGACCGGTCGCTCACCGACGACGAGGCGAACTGGGCGGGCGACCTCTGGTTCGAGTCCGAGGGGCTGCCGCTGCGTTTCGTCCAGGCCGGTGCCCTGCTCCGGCAGCGCGACCGGCTCCGGGTCACCCCGGCCGAGTTCGACGCGTTCGGAACCCAGGAGGAGACCGCCCCCTCGGAGTTCGACGCCTTCGGCGCCCTCGACGACGCCTTCGGACCGGGCGCCGACGGTCCCAGCGCCCCGCAGGACTCCGTGGACCCCGTCGACATCGAACTGCGCGAGATACCCCTGCCCAGCCTCGGCGAGGGTGCGGCTCCGGCCGCCCTGCTCGCCTCCCGGCTCAGCCGCTCCGCCCAGGACACCCTGCGGTTCGCGGTCGCCCTCGGCGGCGAGGTGCCGCACCAGGCACACCTTCCCGCCCTCGTCGGCGACACCCACGCGGACGCCGCCCTCGGCGAACTCATGGCGTGCGGACTGCTGACCCCCGTCGGCACCCGCTACCGTCTCGCCGCCGGCATCCTCACCCAGCTCGTCGCCCACGGGTACGACGAGGACGCCACCGGCCGCGCCCACGCCGTCGCCCAGCACTACGCCTGGTGGGCCGGACACCCCTCCGTCACCCCCGCCCGCGCGGCCGCCGAGGCCGATGCCGTCCTCGCCGCCCTGGCGGCGATCGTGCCCGGCTCGGACCCCGAACACTCCGCCACCGCCGTCCTGCTCGCCCGCAGCGCCGCCCCCGCCTTCGCCGCGGGGCTGCACTGGGGCGCCTGGGAGCGGGTGCTGCGCGGCGGCCAGGAGGCCGCCCGGCTGGCCGGCGAGGTGGCCGAAGAGGCGTACTTCCACCACGAGTTGGGCATCCTCGCGCTCTGCGCCGGAAACCTGGAGCGGGCCCGCGCCGAACTGGAGGCGTCCGTCGGCATGCGCGGCGTCCTCGCGGACAAGCGCGGCACCGTCGCCGGCCGCCGGGCGCTCGCCCTGGTCGCCGACCGCAGCGGCGGGCCGCTGGGCGCCGACGGCGCGCCGTCGGCGGCACGGCAGGAGGAGTCCCCCTCCCCGCCGCGCGGCATCCCGAAGGCCGTCGCCCCGCCCGTCGTGCCCCGCCCCGCCGTACCACGTTCCGCGGCCGCGGCCGCGGCCCCGACCTCGCCGATCCCCGCCTTCCCGGACTTCGCCGACGAGGGCCCGACCCTCATCTCCCGCCCGGACACCCGGCCGGGCGAGCAGAGCACGAAGGGGGGCGGCCGCTTCGGCATCGTCGCCGGGGCCCGCCGCAACCTGGTCGCGGTCGGTACGGGAGTGCTCCTGGCCGCCGTGCTCGGCACGGTCGTGACCATCGGGGCCACCTCGGGCGAAGCCCAGGACCCGGGCACCGGGCGGGTCACCTCCGACCGTACGGCCGACGAGGAGAACGGCGACGAGATCCTCGACGCCGAGGAGCCGGCCGAGGGCGCCGCGGACGGCCCCTCGGAGAGCGCCTCGCCCAGCCGTTCGGGATCGGCGAGCCCGGCCACGCCCGGCAGCTCGGGCGCCCCGGCCACCTCGCCGTCCGGTACGCCGGGCGCCACGGCGACGACGACGGGAAAGCCGGCTCCGACGGCGACCTCGCCGCGCCCGACGGTCAGTCCGACGCGGTCGACGTCGCCCAAGCCGACGCCGAGCACGACGCCGCCGACCACGCCGCCGACGACCCCGCCCACCACACCTCCGACGACGCCGCCGACCACGACGCCGCCCGGCGGCGAGGGGAGCCCCAGCAACACCGCCTCCGGCGACTCCACCGGCAACCCGGCCTGACCGTCGCGGAACGTCGACGGTCCCGGGTGCGTTCACCGCACCCGGGGCCGTCGACGTATCCGTACGTCCTGAAGACGTCCTAGAACAGTCGGAGCTTGTCGTCCTCGATGCCGCGCATCGCGTCGTAGTCGAGCACCACACAGTCGATGCCGCGGTCCGTCGCGAGCACCCGCGCCTGTGGCTTGATCTCCTGGGCCGCGAAGACGCCCTTCACCGGCGCGAGGTGCGGGTCGCGGTTGAGCAGCTCCAGGTAGCGGGTCAGCTGCTCCACACCGTCGATCTCGCCCCGGCGCTTGATCTCCACCGCGACCGTCGCCCCGTCGGCGTCCCGGCAGAGGATGTCCACCGGGCCGATCGCCGTCGGGTACTCACGGCGGATCAGGGTGTGGCCCTCGCCCAGCGTCTCGATGCGGTCGGCCAGCAGCTCCTGGAGGTGCGCTTCCACGCCGTCCTTGATGAGGCCCGGGTCGACGCCGAGTTCGTGCGAGGAGTCGTGGAGGATCTCCTCCATCGTGATGATCAGTTTCTCGCCCGCTTTGTTCACCACGGTCCAGATGCCGGCCTCTCCGTCGACACCTTCCTTGAGGGTGCACGGGGGCGACATCCAGTTGAGCGGTTTGTACGCGCGGTCGTCCGCGTGGATGGAGACGCTGCCGTCTGCCTTGACCAGGATCAGACGGGGAGCGGAGGGCAGGTGGGCGGTGAGCCGGCCGGCGTAGTCCACGGAGCAGCGGGCGATGACGAGACGCATGGTCGGCAACGCTACAAGACACACGCTCTTCCGCGCGATTCGGCTCTTAACGCCCGCTGGACGACCGTCACTTATTGGCCGGTTGTGCTCCCATTCTCCTGGTGCGCTCCGGACGCCGCGCTTACCGTGGAGACAGGAGGTCGCCGTCCGTGCACGCTGCGTGTCGCACGGGGGTCCTTCATCCCTGCCCGTAAGACCCCGTCCGTCGGGGTCGCGAGAGGAGAACCCATGTCGCTCGACGTCTCACCGGCGCTGTTGGAACAGGCCGAGCGAGGCGAGGTCGACGAAGCCGACTTCGTCGACTGCGTCCGGACCTCCCTGCCCTACGCATGGGAGATGATCAGTTCTCTGGTGGCCCAGCTGAAGGTCGACGGCGGCGAGTTCGCCGACAACCAGACGCCGCCGCCGAACGAGCAGGCACGTGGTCAGCTGTTGCGTGCACTCGCGA
Organism: Streptomyces sp. NPDC013457; assembly: GCF_043089925.1. Classification (NCBI taxonomy): domain Bacteria; kingdom Bacillati; phylum Actinomycetota; class Actinomycetes; order Kitasatosporales; family Streptomycetaceae; genus Streptomyces; species Streptomyces sp. NPDC013457. Next base: position 379,793 of record NZ_JBICBL010000004.1, on the reverse strand, counting down.
GTGACGCCATCCGTGGTGCGCTGCAGCGGCACTTCGGGGTGCGTCTGGCCTTCCAGAACTGCCACCGTGTGGCGGTGTTCCCGCTCGACCCCGCGGTCGACGAACGGCTCGCCCGCTTCACCTCCGTACGGGGTCAGCTGCTCAACCAGTCGCCGGAACTGCGCGACTGCTGAGGCAAGGTGCCGCCGCTCCGCATCGCGGGAGACGCGATCGTTGCGAGAGATGCCGGCGCGGCGGCACCGGACCCGCACACCGCACCAGACTCATGGACTCAGACCAGCAGGGGGAGCACCTCGGCGCCCAGCCGCCGGACGTTCTCCTCGGTGGCCGCGAGATCGCCCGTGCCCTCGGCGAGCAGCGCGAAGCGCGTGACGCCCGTCCGCTCCGCCGTCGCCGCGAGGCGGTCCGCCGCGAGCCGGGGCGTGCCGACCGGGTGCAGCCCGCAGAGCAGCTCCGTGTAGCCGACCGGGTCCCGCATCGCGCGAACGCGGCCGTCCACGGTGACATGGGCTTCGAGCCCCTGCTTCAGCCAGCCGGGCATCGCCTTCATCAGCGCCTCGGCCGCGTCCCGCGGACCGTCCGCCAGCTGGACGACGCCCGCCGAGACATGGCCGGCGCCGATCCGCGCGATCTCGTCGGGGGTGCGGCCCGCGTCCCGGGAGAAACGTTCCCATGCGGCCACCATGTCGGCCTTCTCCTCGTCGCCGCAGTGCATCCCGAGGAGCATCGGCAGTCCGCGCCGAGCGGCCAGCTCGACGCTCTTCGGGGAGGTGCAGGCGACGACCACCTCGGGGGCCGCGTCCCCGCCGATGAGCTCCCCGGGGCGGGGCACGACGGCCACCTCGCGGAAGGCGAATCGTTCTCCCTCGGCCGAGACCCGGGACTCCGTCAGCCAGCGCAGCAGCAGATCGAGCGACTCGGGGAATCCCTGTTCGTACGCCGGCAGGCCCGCGCCGAACACCTCCAGGTCGACCCACGGGCCGCCTCTGCCCACGCCGAGCGTGAACCGGCCCCCGGACGTCAGATGGAGCAGGGCCGCCTGCTCGCCCAGGGCGACCGGATGGACCGTCGGCAGCACACTGACCGCCGTACCGACCCGGATCCGGCGCGTCCGCCCCAGGAGCAGCGCCGCCAGGGTCACGGCCGACGGACAGACGCCGTACGGAACGAAGTGGTGCTCGGCGAGCCACACGGAGTCGAGCCCCGACTCCTCGACCACCTCGGCGGTCCGCACCGCCCGGTGCAGTGCCTCGCCCTGACCCTGGCCCGGGAACTGGGCGGCCAGAACAAACGTACCCACGCGCATCGCCTTCTGCCTCCTTGCGGCCGACGCGTTTCTCCCCCTCGTACCGGCAACAACGTCTGACACGTGCCAAAGGCAACGGCCTGCGCCGAAGTTCTTGCGATTTTCCGCTCATTCGGCTCGGAGGGTGGAAGGGCGACTCCGTCGCGGCCCGTAGGCTGGAGAGAACGTTCCGTGTGTCCCCGGTCCCGTGAGGTGATTACGTGTCCCCCCGTCGCAACCGCCCCCAGGGCGGCGAGAAGCCCGATCGTCAGGGCGAGTCGGGCGACCGGTACGGCGGGTCGCAGCGCAGCGAGAACTGGCAGGGCGAGGAGTGGCTCGTCCGCCACGTGGCCGGCGCGAGCGCTCCCGGCAAGCGCTACCGCTGCCCCGGCTGCGACCAGGAGATCCCCGGGGGCGCGCCGCACGTGGTGGCCTGGCCGCAGTACGGGGGAGTGGACGACCGCCGCCACTGGCACAAGGCCTGCTGGAGCGCGAAGGACCGCCGCACCACGAGGGTGCAGCGGTCCCGTAACGCCCCGAAGTACTAGGGCGTGTTTCGAAAGTAGCGTCGTTCGCCCGAAGGGCGGGGTCCGGGCCGGCCGGAAGGCCGGGCCCCTCGCCCCGGTCGCCCTGGCACCGGACGCGGGTCAGACGTCCCGGCTGTTCAGCAGCGCGTACGCGCCGCCCATCGCCGCCGCGACGATGACCGCCATGATCCAGATCGGGTCCCAGCCCGAGGGGCCGCCCTCGCCGACCGTCGCCCGGCCCGCGTACAGCGCGATGAGCTGACTCGGGATCGCGTAGTCGAGCAGCCACTCCTGCACCGCGGCCAGCGACTCCGAGAACATGAACATCGCCGCGACCAGCGGCAGCAGCAGAACACCGATCATGATCGTGATCGAGCCCGCCGAGTGCCGGATGATCGCGCCGACGGCCAGCGACAGCAGGCCGAGCAGGGCCAGGAACAGGCCGACGCCGACCGTGGCCCGCAGCCACTCGCCGGAAGAGGGCTCCACTGCGGTGCTCACCATCGCCACCTGGGCCATCCCCACCACCGCCGCCGTGACGGTGGTGACGGTGAACACCAGCAGGAAGAAGACGATCGCCTTGGCCGTCAGCACCCGGCTGCGGCTCGGGCAGGCGGTCAGCGTCGTGCGGATCATGCCCGTGCCGTACTCGGAGGCGATCGTCAGCACGCCGAGCGTCATCACGCAGATCGACCCGAGCAGCACGCCGAAGAAGCCGAGGGTGAGCGCCGACTCGTTCGCCGTGGGCGCCTCGGTGCTGGCCACGACCGCGGCCACGCCGAGGCCGATGCCCAGCATCAGCAGCACCATCACGCCGAGCGTCCACACCGTGGAGCGCAGCGAACGGATCTTGGTCCACTCGGAGGCGAGCGCGTCCCCGAGGTGCGCCCGGCGCACCGGGATCGGCGAGACGTACGAGGCCGGGAAGGGGCTGGGGGCGGTCATCGGGCGTCCTCGTTGTCGTTCCTGGCGGGCTCGCTCTGCGTCGCGTACGGGTTCTGTCCGGGCGGCGGCGGGGCGTACCAGCCCTGCTGCGGTACGTCCGGCACGGCCGGCTGGGCAGGCGGCTGCTGGAAGTGGTGCGGCTGCGGCTGCTGGAGGTGCGCCAGCTGGTCGTCGGTGGAGCGGTAGTCCACGGCGCCCTGCGTCAGCCGCATGTACGCCTCCTCCAGCGAGGCCTGGTGCGGGGACAGCTCCCAGAGCCGTACGTCCGCGTCGTGGGCCAGGTCGCTGATCCGCGGCAGCGGCAGACCCGTCACGCGCAGCGCGCCGTCCGGCTCGGACATCACCCGGCCGCCGGCCTCGGTGAGCGCGGCGGTCAGCTTCTCGCGCTGCTGCGGCTCCGTCTGCGGGGTGCGCACCCGGGCGAAGTCCGCCGAGTTCGCCGAGATGAAGTCCTTGACGCTCATGTCGGCCATGAGCTGGCCGCGGCCGATCACGATCAGATGGTCGGCGGTGAGCGCCATCTCGCTCATGAGGTGGCTGGAGACGAAGACGGTCCGGCCCTCGGAGGCGAGCTTCTTCATCAGGTTCCGGACCCAGAGGATGCCCTCGGGGTCGAGACCGTTGACCGGCTCGTCGAAGAGCAGCACCTGCGGGTCGCCGAGCAGCGCGGCGGCGATGCCGAGCCGCTGGCCCATGCCCAGCGAGAAGCCCTTGGAGCGGCGCTTGGCGACGTCCTGGAGGCCGACGACCCCGAGGACCTCGTCGACCCGCTGCGCCGGGATCCCGGCGAGCTGGGCGAGCGACAGCAGATGGCTGCGGGCGCTCCGGCCGCCGTGCACGGCCTTGGCGTCGAGCAGCGCACCCACCTGGCGGGGCGCGTTCGGCAGCTGCCGGAACGGATGGCCGCCGATCGTGACGTGCCCCGACGTCGGGCGGTCGAGCCCCAGGATCATGCGCATCGTCGTCGACTTGCCGGAACCGTTGGGGCCGAGGAAGCCGGTGACGGTGCCCGGCCGCACATGGAAGGAAAGGTTGTACACGGCCGTCTTGGCGCCGTAGCGCTTCGTCAGGCCGACTGCCTCGATCATTCTCCAGCCCCATCGACAGGTCAGGTCGTCGGGGTCGTGGCCTCCTGGGCCGGAACCCCCGTATGAGCTAGGAGCTTATCCAGCCGTTGACGGTTCCGGCGAAGCCCCGATCGTCATGTACGCGCTACGCGTCCCGCTTCTTCATGACCAGATAGCCGCCGAGCAGCGCCACCGCCACCCAGATCAGCATGATGCCGAGGCCGCCCCACGGACCGTACGGCGCCTCCTCCGTGTTCATGGCGTCCGGGACGACCTGCATGATCTTCGAGCCGGCCTGGTCGGGGAAGTAGAGCGCCACCTCCTTGGCCTTCGGCACCGCGGAGAGGATCTGCGAGACCAGGAAGAAGAACGGCACGAGGATCCCGAGGGAGAGCATCGAGGAGCGCAGCATCGCCGCCACACCCATCGAGAACAGCGCGATCAGCCCCATGTAGAGCCCGCCGCCGACGACCGCCCGCAGCACGTTGTCCGCGCCGAGGGAGGTGCGGTGCTCGCCCAGGAGCGCCTGCCCGAGGAAGAACGACAGGAAGCTGGTCGCCAGGCCCACCACCAGGGCGAGCACCCCGGCCACGGCGATCTTGGAGAAGAGGAACGTCGCCCGCTGCGGGACGGCCGCCAGGGACGTACGGATCATGCCCGAGCTGTACTCGGTGCCGACGACGAGGACGCCGAAGACCACCATCGCCAGCTGGCCGAGCACCATCCCGGAGAAGCTGACGAAGGTCGGGTCGAAGGTCGCCTGCTCGGCCTCCGAGAGGTCGTCGAAGGTCGACTTCAGGAGGGCGCAGAGAGCCGCGCTCATGGCGACCGTCACCAGGAGCGCGCTCGCCAGGGTCCAGACCGTCGACGAGACCGTCCGGATCTTGGTCCACTCCGACTGGAGGACCGCCGATACCGCTGCCATCGTTCAGGCTCCCTTGGTGGTGTCGCCCCAGCGGGGGCCGGGCGCGTCCGCCCCGTGTACGTCCGTGCCGTGTACGTCCGTGCCGTGCGAGTGGTACTCCACCGCGCCCGCGGTCATCTGCATGAACGCCTCCTCCAGGGAGGCGCGCTGGGAGCTCAGCTCGTGCAGGACGAGGCCGTGCTCGGCGGCCAGTTCACCGAGCTTCTCGGTCGTGGCGCCGTCCACCTCCAGCGTGCCGTTGCCCGCCTCCACGGGAGTGAACCCGTTGGCGTGGAGGATGTCCCGCAGCCGTTCCTGCTGCGGCGAACGGAGCCGTACATAGCTCCGCGAATTCTGGTGGATGAAATCGGCCATCGTCGTGTCCGCCAGCAGCTTTCCCTGCCCGATCACGATGAGATGATCGGCCGTCAGAGCCATTTCACTCATCAGATGGCTGGAAACGAAGATCGTCCGCCCCTCGGACGCGAGCGCCTTCATCAGATTGCGGATCCAGTGAATTCCCTCGGGGTCCAGACCATTGACGGGTTCGTCGAACATCAGGATCTCGGGATCGCCGAGCAGCGCCGAGGCGATTCCCAGCCGCTGGCCCATACCGAGGGAGAAGCCCTTCGACTTCTTCCGCGCCACCGCCGTCAGACCGACCAGATCCAGGACCTCGCCGACCCGCCTCTCCGGGATGCGGTTCGACTGGGCGAGGCAGAGCAGGTTGTTGTACGCCGACCGGCCGCCGTGCATCGCCTTGGCATCGAGGAGTGCGCCGATGTACTTCAACGGCTCCTGGAGCTCGCGGTAGTGCTTGCCGTCGATCCGGACCGTACCGCTCGTCGGGTTGTCCAGATCGAGCATCATGCGCATCGTCGTCGACTTGCCCGCGCCGTTGGGCCCCAGGAAGCCGGTGACCACACCGGGCCGCACCTGGAAGGAGAGATGGTCGACCGCCGTCTTCGTTCCGAACCGTTTCGTCAGGCCCTCGAGCTCGATCATGCGACCACGCTACGGGTGCCAAAAACCCTCCGCCACTGGAATGACGGAGGGTTTTGTGGGAGTTCGCGTTCCGGTTACCGGACCGGGGGAACCGGAACGGTCAACGGGTCTGCTGCGCCGGGACACCACGGGTGGCCGGCTCGTCGTCGATCGGGGAACCGGCGGCCGCCACGGCGGCACCGGTCAGCGTCGCCAGCATCTCGCGGACGTTGGTCAGCTGCGCGTTGATCGAGTCGCGGCGGTTCGTCAGCGCCGCCAGCTCGCGCTCCGATTCCGAGCGGATCCGGTCGGCCTTGGCGTTCGCGTCGGCCACGATGTCCTCGGCCTGGCGCTGCGCGGTCTCCACCGTCTGGCGGGCCCGGCGCTCCGCGTCCGTACGCAGCTTCTCGGCCTCCAGGCGGAGCTGCTCGGCGCGGTGCTCGATCTCGGCGAGGCGCTTCTCCGCCTTGGCCTGACGCGAGGCCAGGTCGCGCTCCGACTGCTCCCGGCGCTTGGCCAGGTTGGTCTCGAAGTCCGCGGCGGCCTGGGCGGCCTTGGCGCGGGTCTCCTCGAAGAGGGCGTCCGCCTCCTCGCGCTTGGACTGCGCGTCCTTCTGGGCCTCGGCACGCAGCGAGTTGGCCTCGCCCTGCGCCTTCTCGACGATCCGGACGCCCTCGTCCTCGGCCTTCGCCTTGCGCTCCGCGGCGAACGACTCGGCGTCGTTGCGCACCTGCTGGGCGGCCGACTCGGCCAGCTCGCGGTGCTGCTCGGCGGCGCGACGGGCCTCCTCACGCAGGTCCTTCGCCTCCTCCTCGGCCAGCCGGAGGATCTTCTCGACGCGGGCGCCGAGGCCGGCGTACGACGGCTCGGCGTCGGTGACCTGGGCCTGGGCGTTCTGCGTCTCGAGGTGGAGTTCCTCGATGCGCTTTTCCAGCGAGGTGATTCGGGCCAGAGCACTGTCACGGTCGGCGACGAGCTTGGTAATGCGGTCGTCCACCTGACCGCGGTCGTAACCACGCCGCACGAGCTCGAAGCCGAAGGGGGAGGAAGTGTCGCTCATGGGGTTCCTGTCGAATGAGACCGGTGAGGTGTTAGGGGGAATCCTAGGGGCCGAAGCGGCGTGTCATCGAGCGGATGCCCGTTTGATATGGAGAATGTCCAGCCTTTTGAGTGGCTAGCCGTCGGAGGACTTGCCACTCGAACGTGTTGCTCCGGCCGGAACACCCGCCTTGACCCCCTCCTTCGTTCCCGCGGACGGCGTCTCGAAAGACTCCAACGCCTCCAGGACGTCCTGGACACGGGAGATCTCCGCATTGATGTCCTCGCGCCTGCGCACCAGGACGTCCAGCTCGCGCTTGCCCTCGGAGATCATCTCCTCGGCCTCGCGCTCGGCCTCCGCCTTGACCTTCTCCGCCTCCGCGACCAGCGAGGCCTTCTTCTGCTCGGCCTCCTTGAGCAGCGCCTCGGCCTTCTTCACCGCGGCGATGCGGACCTTGCTCGCCTCCGAACTCGCGTCGGAGAGCATCTCCTTGGACTTCGCCTCGGCCTCGGCCCGCTGCTCCTCGGCGGCCTTCACCAGCTTGTCGACACGCTCGCCGGCCGTCTTCATCTGCTCGGCCGTCTCGCGCCGCGCCCGCTCGTGCAGCTCCTCGATCTCGCCCTCGATGCGGGCCCGCAGCTCCTCCGCCCGCTCCCTTATGGCTGTCGCGTCGCTGCGCGCGCCCACCAGGAGCTCGTCCGCGTCCGTACGCGACTTCTCCACGAGCGAGTTGCCCTCGACCGTCGCCTCGGCCACGATCCGCTCGGCCTCCTGACGGGCCGCGCCGACCATCGTGTCGGCCTGCGACTCGGCCTCGGTGGTGGCGCGCAGCGCCTCCTCCTGGGCCTTCGCCATCAGCTGGTCGGCCTGCTCGGCCGCGTCCGAACGGCGCTTGGCACCGGCCTCGCGCGCCTCGTCGAGCGTACGGTCGGCCTCCGCGCGCGCCTCGGCACGCATCTGCTCCGCCGCCGCCTCGGCATCGGCCTTGATCCGCTCGGCCTCCGACCGGATCCGCTCGGCGGCCTGCTGAGCCTGCCCCACGGTCTCGGCGCCCTCGGCCCGGAGCCGCTCCGCGTCGTCGGCCGCCTCGGCCATGATCCGCTCGGCCTCGCTCCTCGCCTCGGTGATGAGCGAGTCCGCCTGCTCGGCCGCGTCCGCGCGCCGCTTGTCCGCGGCCTTCCGGGCCTCGTCGAGGACACCTTCGCCGTCCGCCCGCGCGGCGGCCCGCAGCGCCTCGGCCTGCGCCTCGCCCTCCTCCTTGACCTGCTCGGCCTCGGCCCGGAGCCGCAGCGCGTCCTGCTCGGTGGACTCCAGGAGGGCCACCGCCTCGGCGGTGATCGCGTCGGCCTGCTCGGCCGCGTCGGTACGCCGCTTGTCGGCGGCCTTGCGGGCCTCGTCCAGGACCCGCTCGCCGTCGGCGAGCGCGGCTACCCGCAGCGCCTGCGCGTGCGCCTCGCCGTCCGTCTTCAGCTGCTCGGCCTCGGCACGCAGCGCGTCGGCCTCGGCCGTCAGCCGCTCCGCCTCGCCGGTGGCCTCCGTGATGAGGGTGTCCGCCTGCTCGGCCGCGTCCGTGCGGCGCTTGTCGGCCGCCTTGCGGGCCTCGTCCAGGATCTGGTCGCCCTCGGCGCGGGCGAGCGCCACCAGCTCCTCGGCCTCGGCGGTCAGCCGCTCGGACTCCGCCGCCGCCTCGGAACGGATCCGGTTGGCGTCCTCGCGGGCGTCCGCACGGGTCCGGGCCGCGTCCTGCTCGGCCGACCCCAGCGCGTCCGACGCCTCCGTCCGTACCCGCTGGGCGTACTCGGCCGTGTCGGCGCGCAGCTTCTCCGACTCGGCGATCGCGTCCGCGACCGTCCGCTCGGCCAGCGCCTTCGCGGCCTCGGTCTCCTCCTGGGCACGTGCCCGGAGGCGGTTGGCGTCCTCGGTGGCCCGCTCCCGCTCCTCGTACGCGTCGGCGCGGACCCGGTCCGCCTCCTCCTGCGCCTCGGTGCGGGTGCGTTCCGCCGCGTGCTCGGCCGCGCTGCGCAGCCCGGCGATCTCCTCCTCGGCCTGCTCCTGGAGGCCGGCGACGGAGTCCCGGACCTCCTTGGCCGTCTGCTCGGCCGCGGACACCATCTCCGTGGCCCGCCGGTCCGCCTCCTCGACCAGGCGCTGGGCCTCGGTCTGCGCCTCCTCGACCCGCTTACGGGCGGAGGCGAGCAGCTCCTCGGACTGTTCACGGGCGTGCTCGCGCTCCCGGCCGGCCTCGGAACGGGCCGACTCCAGCGTCTCGTCGGCCTCCCGGCGCCGCCGGTTGGCCTCCTCCTGCGCGGCGGACAGCGCCTCGGCGGCCTCGGCGGCCACCCGCTCGGCGGCGGCCGCGGCCTCGGCGCGGACCCGGTCCGCGGTCTCCTGGGCCTCCGACTTCAGCCGCTCGGCCTCCGTCGACGCCTCCGTCCGCAGCCGTACCGCCACGGTCTCCGCCTCGGCGCGCGACGTGGACGCGTCCGACGCCGCCTCCGTGCGGAGGCGCTCGGCCTCCTCCTCGGCCTGCGCCTGGAGCGTACGGATCCGCTCGGCGGCCTCCGTACGGAGCCGCTCGGTCTCCTCGGCGGCCTCGCGCCGCAGCCGCTCGCTCTCGGCGCGCGCGTCGGTCAGCGTCTGCTCGGCGCTCTCCACCCGGGTCTCGGCCTCGGTGTGCAGCCGGGACAGCTCGTCGGCCGCCTCCGCGTGCCGCGCCCGGGCGGCCCGCTCGGCCTCCTCGCGCAGCTCGGCGGCGGTCCGCTCGGCCGCCTCCCTGACCGCCTCGGCCTGCTCGTCGGCCTCGGTCCGCATCCGCTCGGCCTCGGCGCGGGTGCGCTCCAGGGTCTCCTCGGCCTGCGTGCGCAGCGTCTGGGCGCGCTCCATGGCCTCCGAGCGGACCCGCTCGCCCTCGGCGCCCGCGCTCGCGCGCAGCTCGTCGGCGTCGGTACGGGCCTTGGTCAGCAGCTCCTCGGCGGTGCTGGCCGCCTCCTCGATCTGGCCGACGGCCTCGCGCCGGGCCTCGCCGCGGATCTTCTCGCCCTCGGCGATCGCCTCGGCCCGCAGCTGCTCGGCCTCGCCGCGCAGCCTGCGCGCCTCCTCCTGCAGCTCGACGGTCTTGGCGCGGTACTCCTTGGTGTCGTCCTTCGCCGACCCGAGCAGCTCGCCTGCCTGCTCCTCCGCCTGGTTGCGCAGCCGGTCGGCCTCCGACTCCGCCTCGCGGCGGATCCGCTCGGCCTCCTCGGACGCCTTGCGGGTGGTCGCCTGGGCGTCCTCGGACGCCTTGGTGAGGACCTCCTCGGCGGTACGGGCCGCCTTGGCGAGTGCGGCGGCCGAGTCCTCGGCCGCGACCGTACGCGCCTTGTCGGAGGCCTCCGAGACCAGCTTCTCCGCCTCGGCGCCGGCCTCGCGCAGCTTCTCCTCGGCCTCGCTCTTGAGGGTCTCGGCCTCCTTCGTCGCCTCGGCGACGAGCCGGGCGATCTCCGCCTTGGCCGTACGGGTGCGCTGTTCGTTGACGGACTCCGCGGAGGACAGCTGCTTGGCCGCCGCCTCCTTGGCCTCGGCGAGCGCCTTCTCGGCCTCGGCGCGGGCCTCGCGCAGCCGGAGCTCCGCCTCCTGCATCCGCTGCTCGGCGGCGCGGGAGAGCTCGGTGGCCTGCTGCCGGGCCTGCTCGGTCTCGGCGCTGGTGGAGGAGCGCAGCTGCTCGGCGTGGCTGGTGGCCTCCTGCGCCTGGGCGGACGCGGCGTTCAGGAGCCGCTCGGCGTCCTTGCGGGCGCGCAGCAGAATCGCTTCGGCCTCGGCACGGGCCGCCTCCGCCTCCGAACCGACCCGCTGACGGGTCTCCTCGGCCAGGCGGGTGGCCTCGGCGCGCGCGCCGGCGAGCGCCTGCTCGGCCTCGGCGCGGGACTCCTCCATCAGGCGGCGGGCCTGCGACTCCGTGCGGGCGCGCAGCTGCTCGGCCCAGGCCACGTTCTCGTTGACGTGCGCCTCGACGGTCTGGCGGCGCTCCGCCAGCTCCTGGTCGAGGCGCTGCCGGCGCTGGACGGCCTCGGCGTGCAGCTCGGCCTGGAGCCGGGCCTGGTGCTCGGCGTGCTCCTGGAGGATGCGCTGGGTCTGGGCGCGGGCGTCACGCAGCTCGCGCTCGGCGTCCTGGCGGAGCTGGTCGGCCTGGACCTGCGCGTTGCGCAGCATCTGCTCGGCCTGGTAGCCGATGTCCGCGCTGTCGTAGGCGGGACGGGACGCGATGGTGCGCCGCGCCTCGTGGAGCTTGGCACGCAACACCTCGACCTGGTAACCGAGGTCCTCGGCGTGCTGGACGGCCTTCTCCCGCTCGGTCTTCAGCCGGTCCATCTCGGCTTCGAACCGCGAAAGATGGTCGTCTTCAGCTCGGTGGCTCTCCTGGCGTTCGTAGCCCCGCACTGCGCGGTCCCATCCGTCCCCTGGTCGCAACACTCCAACGAGCACCGTTCCCCGGAGAACGGCCCCCCGGGAATCGTGGCAGATCGGATACCCCGACTTCGACGCCGCATGGCATGCGGCACCGACCGGCCCCGGCCCGGAGTCGCCCACTCTACCGGGCCAGGAATCCGGAGGTCAGTGCTCCGCTGAGGAGGGGTCAGCGGACGTGACCAGTTCGGTCAGTACGCCGTGGCAGTCCTTGGGGTGGAGGAAGGTGATGCGGGAGCCCATGGAACCGGTCCTCGGCTCGTCGTAGAGGACCCGGACGCCCTTGGAACGGATGGCCTCGGCGTCGCCGTCGACGTCCGCCGTGCCGAAGGCGATGTGGTGGACACCCTCGCCGTTCTTGGCCAGCCACTTGCCCACCGCGGAGTCCTCGCGGGTGGGCTCGAGGAGCTGGAGGTAGGAGGCTCCGCCGTCGGAGGTCTCGTTGATCTTGAGCATGGCCTCGCGGACGCCCTGCTCCTCGTTCACCTCGGAGTGGAACACCTCGAAACCGTAGGTCGCACGGTAGAACTCGACGGTCTTGTCGAGGTCGAAACAGGCGATCCCGATGTGGTCGATTCGCGTCAGCATGCCTCCAGTGCAGCGCCAGGGGGATGGTTACGCAACGTGCGCGCCGTCACACCGGCAGGCCGGTGACCGCGTACGGCACCGCTCAGTACATTGGCGGTAAACCCTCGTTCACTCCTCATCCCAAGGGGCTGTGCCTCATGTCTGGAACGACCGGTACCACCTCAGTGATCGTCGCGGGCGCCCGCACGCCCATGGGCCGTCTGCTCGGCTCCCTCAAGTCCTTCTCCGGCGCCGACCTGGGTGGCTTCGCCATCAAGGCCGCGCTCGACCGGGCCGGGATCGGCGGCGACCAGGTGCAGTACGTGATCATGGGGCAGGTGCTCCAGGCGGGCGCCGGCCAGATCCCCGCCCGCCAGGCCGCCGTCAAGGCCGGCATCCCGATGAACGTCCCGGCCCTCACCATCAACAAGGTGTGTCTGTCCGGTCTGGACGCCATCGCCCTGGCCGACCAGCTGATCCGCGCGGGTGAGTTCGACGTGGTCGTCGCCGGCGGCCAGGAGTCCATGACCAACGCCCCGCACCTGCTGCCGAAGTCCCGCGAGGGCTTCAAGTACGGCGCGATCGAGATGCTCGACGCGATGGCCTACGACGGTCTGACCGACGCCTTCGAGAACGTCGCCATGGGCGAGTCCACGGAGAAGCACAACACCCACCTCGGCATCAAGCGCCCCGAGCAGGACGAGATCGCCGCGCTGTCGCACCAGCGCGCCGCGGCCGCGCAGAAGAACGGCATCTTCGAGGCCGAGATCACCCCGGTCGAGATCCCGCAGCGCAAGGGCGAGCCGGTCGTCTTCTCGAAGGACGAGGGCATCCGCGCCGAGACGACCGTCGAGTCGCTCGGCAAGCTGCGCCCGGCCTTCGCCAAGGACGGCACCATCACCGCCGGCACCTCCTCGCAGATCTCGGACGGCGCCGCCGCGGTCGTCGTCATGAGCAAGGCGAAGGCCGAGGAGCTGGGCCTGGAGTGGATCGCCGAGATCGGCGCGCACGGCAACGTCGCGGGCCCGGACAACTCGCTGCAGTCGCAGCCGGCCAACGCGATCCAGCACGCCCTGAAGAAGGAGGGCCTCGGCGTCGAGGACCTCGACCTGATCGAGATCAACGAGGCGTTCGCGGCCGTCGCCCACCAGTCAATGAAGGACCTGGGCGTTACCCCGGAAAAGGTGAACGTCAACGGCGGCGCGATCGCCCTGGGCCACCCCATCGGCATGTCCGGCGCCCGTGTGGTGCTGCACCTCGCCCTGGAGCTCAAGCGGCGCGGCGGCGGCGTCGGCGCGGCGGCGCTGTGCGGCGGCGGCGGTCAGGGCGACGCTCTGATCGTTCGCGTACCCGGCAAGTAGTTCCCGTCAAGCAAGGAGCATCGGCAATGGTGGACGTCCCCGAACTGGTCGCCCAGGCACGGGAGGGCCGGCCGCGCGCCGTGGCCCGGCTGATCTCGCTCGTGGAGGGGGCGTCCCCGCAGCTGCGCGAGGTGATGGCGGCGCTCGCGCCGCTGACCGGCGGTGCGTACGTGGTGGGCCTGACGGGCTCGCCCGGCGTGGGCAAGTCCACGTCGACGTCGGCGCTGGTCTCCGCGTACCGGCGGGCGGGCAAGCGGGTCGGCGTCCTGGCCGTCGACCCCTCGTCCCCGTTCAGCGGGGGAGCGCTGCTCGGCGACCGGGTCCGGATGTCGGAGCACGCCTCCGACCCGGGCGTCTACATCCGCTCGATGGCGACCCGCGGTCACCTGGGCGGGCTCGCCTGGGCGGCGCCGCAGGCGATCCGGGTCCTGGACGCGGCCGGCTGCGACGTCGTCCTCGTCGAGACCGTCGGCGTCGGGCAGTCGGAGGTCGAGATCGCCTCCCAGGCCGACACGTCCGTGGTGCTCCTCGCTCCGGGCATGGGCGACGGGATCCAGGCCGCGAAGGCGGGCATCCTGGAGATCGGCGACGTGTACGTCGTGAACAAGGCGGACCGGGACGGCGCGGACGCGACGGCCCGCGAGCTGAACCACATGCTGGGCCTGGGCGAGGCGCGCGGCGCCGGGGCCTGGCGGCCGCCGATCGTGAAGACCGTCGCGGCGCGGGGCGAGGGCATCGACGAGGTCGTCGAGGCCCTGGAGAAGCACCGCGCGTGGATGGAGGAGCACGGGGTCCTGGCGGAGCGCCGCCGGGCGCGCTCGGCGCACGAGGTCGAGACGATCGCCGTCACGGCGCTGCGCGCCCGCATCGGCGACCTCCACGGCGACCGCCGCCTGGACGCGCTGGCCGAGCGCATCGTGGCGGGTGAGCTCGACCCGTACCGCGCGGCGGACGAACTGGTGGCGGGCCTGACGGAGTCCTGAGGTCCGGCCGGCCGGAAGGCCGCCGACACGGCCGCGCCGCCGCCGGGCCCCGTGCCCGACAGCGGCGCGGCCGTTCCGTCACTCGTCGGTGTCGTCGGTGTCGTCCGCGTGGTCGGCCGCCTCCGCGCGGTCGTCCCGGTCGTCGTCACCGTCGTCGTCCCGGTGGGTCTCCTTGCCGAGGACCTTGCGCCGCGCCCGTGCGGAGGCGACGGTCACCGTACGAAGGGCGGGGGACCGGGCCGTGGTCGGCGTGGCCGACGACGGGCCCGGGGTGCCCGCGGCCGACCGCGAGCGGATCTTCGAGCGGTTCGTACGGCTCGACGACGCGCGCACCCGCGACGAGGGCGGGGCGGGGCTCGGCCTCGCGATCGCCCGGGACGTGGCCGTACGGCACGGCGGCACCCTCACCGTCCGTGACGGACCGGGGGGCGGCACGCTGTTCGAACTGACTCTGCCGCTGCCGGAGAGCCCCTGGAGCGACCCGGAGAGCCCCTAGGGCTTGCCCCGGCGGCCCCGGAGCTGCTCGGCGACGGGCTTCAGGGACTCGTGGAGGTCGCCGAGGGCCTCGGGCGACAGCTGGTCGATGAAGTGCCTGCGCACCGACTCCACGTGGTGGGGCGCGACCTTGCGCATGGTCTCCATGCCCTGGTCCGTCAGGACCGCGTACAGCCCGCGGCGGTCCGACTCGCAGTTGGCGCGGTGCACGAGCCCCGCGTTCTCCATGCGTGTGATCTGGTGCGAGAGCCGGCTCTTGGACTGCAGCGTCGCCGCCGCCAGGTCGCTCATGCGCAGACGCCGGTCGGCCGACTCCGAGAGGTTCACGAGGATCTCGTAGTCGTTCATGGTCAGGCCGAAGGGCTGGAGGTCCTTCTCCAGCTGATACGTCAGCATCCGGTTGACGTCCAGATAGGTGCGCCACGCACACTGCTCGGCGTCGGTGAGCCAGGGGGTGGCCGTCTCGGTCTCCATATATGGATTCTACCTAAGAAGTTGAAAACTGGACGAAGTAAGGGAGTGTGACGCCGGGCACCCAGGGCCCCGACGGGCGCAGACGTTCGAGGGCGTCACACTCCGCAGACTACCGGCTACAGACCGAAGCGACGCTGGAGGTCCCCGAGCTGTCCGGGAAGGCGCGGTGCCGAACCGTGCCCCCCTTGGCCGGAACCATGCGCTCCGGGGACGCCGCCGCCCGGGACGCCCGGCTGCCCGCCGACCTCACCGATCGCCCGGTCGGCCATCAGCATCTCGCTCGACTGGAGGAGTACCGTACCCGCTCCCACGAACTCGAACTGGTGCTCCTCGCCCGAGGTCCCCCCGAGCCCCGTCAGCGCGCGGACGCCGCCCATCACGCCCGTCATGTACCCGTGGTCGTAGTGGTGGCAGGGAGACGGGCAGTCCGCCCAGCCGACCAGGGCCTGCGGGTCCACCCGCATCGGCGGCTCCATGAAGACCACCGGCCCGTTCGAGGCCGCCACGAACTTGCCCGTGCCGATCAGCGTCACGAACCCCGGCACGATCGACTGCTTCAGCGCCAGCGTCGGCTGGTACGCCAGCAGATTGCCCGAACGGATCGTCAGATTGCCCTCGTCCAGGTCGAACGAGTTCACGTCGAAGGCCCGGTCGGCGAGCAGCATCTTGCCGCTGCCCTCCGCCACCACCCAGTCGCTCGCGTGCAGCGGCGAGTGGAACGACGTACGGACCAGGCGGTCCAGGCGCCCGTGGCCGATGCCGTTGAAGTCGATCCGCCCGTAGTAGGCGATCATCTTGCCCTTCTGCAGGAACCACTGGGAGCCCTTGAGCTCCACGCAGAAGGTGTACGGATTGACGTTGTCGTCGGACGGGAGGGACTGCGGGTCGAGGACGACGGGACCGGTCACAGCTTCTCCTCCGAGGCCTGCACGTACACCACACCGCTGCCGCTCAGCTCCAGCTGGAACGCCTCGCCGGAGCCCCGCCCCACCATGTCGCGCCAGCCCAGCGCGGTGGAGAGCTTGTTCCGTACGTCGCCGTGGTGCGCGACGTACGCCTGCGGGTCCACGTGGACCGCGCGTCCCGGGGTGATCGGCAGCTCGATCACGCCGCCGTGGGCCATGACGGCGACCGCGCCATGACCCTTGAGCGTCGTCGTGAAGAGCCCCTGGCCCGTCACCTGACCGCGCACCATGCCCATGACCCCGCCCTGGGAGCCCATGAACATCGTGCCCTGCTGCAGGGTGCCGTCGAAGGCGAGCAGCCGGTCGGCCTCGACGTACAGGGTGTCGCCGGTCAGCTGGATCACCTGGATGTGGTGACCGCCGTGCCCGAACATCACCGTGCCGTTGCCCTCGACGGTCATCAGCGGCGTCGCCTCGCCGGCCACCCGGCGGCCGATCATCGACATCACGCCGCCCTGGCCGCCGGCCATGTTCGGCGTGAAAGTGACGTCGCCGCGGTACGCGAGCATCGCGCCGCGTTGGCTGAACATGCGCTGCCCCGGGACGACGGTCGCCTCGACCATCTTCGAGTTGATCTCGCGGAACGGCATCAGACGTCGCCCCCGATCGTGTTCCGCTCGCTGGGCTGGACGTACACGACGCCGTCGCCCTCGAAGCGGATCTGGAAGGCCTCGCCGCCGCCCTCGCCGAGGAACGTGCGGAACGTCACACCGGACTGGAAGCTCTGCTGCAGGTTGCCCTGGTGGGCGATGTACGCGCCGGGGTCGACGGAGAGGGGGTACTGCGGGGTCACGCGCAGCACCACCGCGGGGCCGTCGGACATGATCGCCGCCTGTCCCGTGCCCTCGACGGTCGTGGTGAAGAGGCCGTTGCCGGTCGCTCCGCCACGCAGGCCCGTGAAGCTCGTGCCGGTGCGCAGCCCGGCGTCGGTGCAGAGCAGATTGCTCGCCTCGACGTAGAGCTTGTCGCCGTGGAGCGAGACGAGGTTGATCTCGGAGGCGCGGTCGGCGAACCAGCAGGTCCCCTGGCCCTTCACCTCCATCACCTCCATCTGCTCACCCGTGAGCCGGCGCGTGACCATGCCGCGCAGGCCCTCGCCTCCGCCGGACATCTTCTTGAAGGCCATCTGGCCGTCGTAGGCGACCATGGAGCCGTTTTTGGCCTTGACGGCGTCGCCGGTCATGGACACGGCGAGCACTTTGCTGCCTTGGAGTCGGAACGTTGCCACGGAGGGAGATTACGGGCCCCCCGGCTAAAGGAACAGCAAAGTCGGCGTGCACAATGGAGCCGCCCACCCTTGTGCATCCGTTCACAAGATCGAACGAAGGTGACCCCCTCCCCGTGGACATCAAGACCGCCTCCTCCCTCCACCGCCTCCGGCTCGTCTCCGCGCCGGAAGCCGTCTCCTTCCTGCTGCTGCTCGTCTGCTCCGTGCTCAAGCGCACGACGGACTTCAACGCCGTGCCCGTGATGGGCGCGGTCCACGGCATCCTCTTCATCCTGTACGTGCTCTTCTGGCTGGACGCCTGGAACCGTACGAAGTGGCAGTTCAAGACGGCCGCCCTCTACTTCGTCCTCTCGGTGCTGCCGTTCGGCGGCTTCTACGCGGAGCGCAAGCTCAAGCGCGAGGCCGAGGACGCGGTCATCGCCTCCCGCGCCCGCCGCGAGAGCGCGGTGGAGGCATGATCGTCGCCTTCTCGGTCACCCCGCTCGGCGTGGGGGAGGAGGTCGGCGAGTACGTCGCCGACGCCGTCCGGGTCGTGCGGGAGTCGGGTCTCCCGAACCGCACGGACGCGATGTTCACCTCCGTCGAAGGAGAGTGGGACGAGGTGATGGACGTGGTGAAGCGCGCCGTCGCCGCGGTGGAGGCACGGGCGCCCCGGGTCTCCGTCGTTCTGAAGGCCGACATCCGCCCGGGTGTCACGGACGGTCTCACGTCCAAGGTCGCGACGGTGGAACGCCACCTGGAGGCCTGACCGCCACCCCGGGTCTCCGAGCCCCCGAACCCCTCCGCGGGTGCCGGGGGCTCAGTCGTGTGTGTCTCCGGGGGCGGTCAGGGCGATGCCGATCGGGGTGCGTTCGTAGAGGACCTGGTGGCCGTAGCGGCGGGAGGTCAGCAGACCGGCATCGCGCAGGACCGACAGATGGGCCGATACGGAGGAGGGCGCGAGACCGAGCCGGTGGGCGAGCGCGGTCGTGCCGGCCGGCTCGTCCAGCGCGCACAGCACGTCCGCGCGGGCCCGCCCGAGCAGCCGGGCCAGCGCGTCGGGGGTCCGGTCGGGGGCCTCGGTCCAGAGCCCGCCGATCCCGCGCACGGGGTAGACGACGGTCGGCTGCCAGGGCGGGTCGAAGCCGCTCACGACGTGGGGCCAGGTGAAGACGGACGGCATCAGGACGAGGCCCTGGCCGTCGAGGGCGCGGACGTGGTCGCCGGGGTACGCGACGGTGAGGGTGGCGCGGTCGGCGTCCCAGCCGAAGCCGGGGTGGAGCTCGCCGAGGAGCCGCTCCAGGCCGCCCTCGGCCAGCCGTCGAGAGTGGTACGCCACGTCGGCTTCCAGGACGGCCCGCAGCCGCGGCCACTCGGGCGCGATCAGGGCCTCCCAGGCCGCGTGGAGCAGATCGGCGAGCCGGCGGACGGTCGCCGCGGGGTCGTCCAGCATCCGCCGGCCCTCGTCGCTCGCCGTGGCGCCGGGTGTCTCGGCGAGCGCCCGGGCGAAGTCGTCCCGAGCAAGGGCCGGATCGGTCTCCCGTACGGCCGCGATCTCCTCCGCGAAGGAGGCGGCGGCCCCCAGGGGCGGCGGATAGAGGAAGTCGGGGCTGTGCCCGCGCAGCGGCATCAGCAGGTGCAGGGGCGCGAGTTCGAGCCCTCGGGCGGCCTCCCGGACCCGCCGCAGCCAAGGCAGGTGATAGCCCTGCTGGCGGGGGCGCGCCAGCACGCGTACGGCGGAGTGCGTCTCCCAGAGCGGCGAGAGCGCGAACCGGATCCGCAGCGGGTCGGCCTCGCCGAAGTGGAGGTGGTAGGGCACGGAGCGGGTACCTCGGGGGCGGAAGATTCGGCTGGGTCCGAAAGTCTAGGCCCGCGGGTACGCCCCGGGCACGCTGCGGCACATGCCGACCCGAGACACCGCCCCCGAGCCCCCGCCCTCCGCACCGGCGCCGCCCGCCGACGCGAGCACGGAGGCGTCGTCGTCCGGCCCGCCCCGGCCGGCGGCTTCCTCTGCCCGCACCGCGGCGGAGCCCGGCTCGGCGCACCCCGCCGCGCCGGACTCGGCCGCGGCGGAGTCGGTGGCCGGTGGTGCGGACGCGCCTCCTCGCGCGGACCCGCCGACCGCCGCGGCGACCGACGGCTCCGGGGCGGCTGGAGTGGGCGGCAAGGGGGCGCGCGGGTCCGGGTACCGCGCCGTGTTCGCCGTGCGGGAGTTCCGGACCGTCTTCGTCGCCCATCTGCTCTCCCTCCTCGGCGTCGTCGTCAGCGAGATCGCGCTCACCGTCCTCGTCTACGACCTCACCCGCTCCCCCCTTCTCTCCTCCCTCACCTTCGCCCTCGGCTTCCTCCCCTACCTCCTCGGCGGCACGCTCCTCGCCGGCGTCGCCGACCGGTACCCGCCCCGGCGGGTCCTCGTCGTCTGTGACCTCGTCTGCGCCGCGTGCGTCGCGCTCATGGTCGTGCCCGTCATGCCCGTCGCCGGGCTGCTCGTGCTGCGGTGCGCCGTCGCCGCCGTCGCCCCCGTGTTCAACGGGACCCGGACCGCGACCCTCGCCGACATCCTCGGCGAGGGCGACCTCTTCGTCCTCGGGCGCTCCCTCCTCCGCATCGTGTCCCAGAGCGCCCTGCTCGCCGGGTTCGGCGCCGGCGGAGTGCTCCTCACCGTCGTCGAACCGCGCGACGTCATCGCCGTCACCGCCGCGACCTTCCTCGCCTCCGCCCTCCTTCTCCGTCTCGGGACGCGGAAGCGGCCCGCCCGCGCCGCCGTCACCGCCACCGCCCCGCGCGAGCGCGGCAACCTGGCCGTCCTCCGCGACCGCCGTGTCCGCGCGCTCATGCTGCTGTTCTGGCTGCCGCCCCTGTTCGCCGTCGTCCCCGAGGCCCTCGCCGCGCCCTACGCCGACGAGGCGGGCGTCTCCACCGCCGCGCTCGGGCTGCTGATGTGCGCCCTGCCCGTCGGCACCGTCGCGGGCGAGCTGTTCGCCGGGTCCAGGCTGAGCGCGGCCACCCGCTCCCGGATCGTGTACCCGCTGGCCCTGGCCGGCGTCCTCCCCTATCTCCTCTACGCCGTGGAGCCCGGCGCCGCCCTCGCGGGCCTCGCCCTCGTCCTGGCCGGCGCCACCGGCGCGTACACGCTCGGCCTCGACGCCTGGTTCGTCGTAGCGGTCCCCGAGGGGCAGCGGGGGAGGGCCATGACCCTGATGACCGCGGGCATGATGACCGCGCAGGGCGTCGGCATGGCGGGCGCGGGCCTCGCCGCCGAGTTCCTCCCCGTCCACCTCGTCGTCGCCGGCACGGGAGTGGTCGGCACCCTCTGCGTCCTCGCCGCCGTCCTCCATGTCCGTGCGACCGAAGTGCGAGACGGGGCTGACCACCATGTGACCAGTGGGTAAGGTCGACGCGTGCCGAAGCCGCTCAGTCTCCCCTTCGACCCCATCGCCCGTGCCGACGAACTCTGGCAGAAGCGCTGGGGGCCGGTCCCCTCGATGGCCGCGATCACCTCGATCATGCGCGCCCACCAGATCCTCCTCGCGGAGGTCGACGCCGTCGTCAAGCCGTACGGACTGACGTTCGCGCGGTACGAGGCGCTGGTGCTGCTCACCTTCTCCAAGGCCGGTGAGCTGCCGATGTCCAAGATCGGTGAGCGGCTGATGGTCCACCCGACCTCGGTCACCAACACCGTCGACCGGCTCGTGAAGTCCGGTCTCGTCGACAAGCGGCCCAACCCCAACGACGGCCGTGGCACCCTCGCCTCGATCACCGAGAAGGGGCGCGAGGTGGTCGAGGCCGCCACCCGCGACCTGATGGCGATGGACTTCGGGCTCGGGGCCTACGACGCCGAGGAGTGCGGGGAGATCTTCGCGATGCTGCGCCCGCTCCGGGTGGACGCGCACGACTTCGACGAGAGCTGACCGGAACCGGGCCCGCCCGAAGATCGCCCGGAACGTGCCGTTACGCTCGACGGCATGAAATCCAGCGTGCTGACCCGTTACCGCGTGATGGCGTACATCACCGCCGTCATGCTGCTCGTGCTCTGCACGTGCATGGTCTTCAAGTACGGGTTCGACATGGGCGAGGACGTGACCTTCGCGGTCTCCCAGGCCCACGGCGTCCTCTACATCATCTACCTGATCTTCGCCTTCGACCTCGGCTCCAAGGCGAAGTGGCCGTTCGGCAAGCTCCTGTGGGTGCTGCTGTCCGGGACGATTCCCTTCGCCGCCTTCTTCGTCGAGCGCAAGGTCGTCCGCGAGACGCTTCCGCTGGTCAGCGGCGCGCAGCCGGCTCCCGCCAAGGCCTGACCCGGCCCGGCGCCACACCCCCCGCACGGATGTGCGGGGGTTTGCCATCGACATTTACTAGGACGTCCTAGTAAATTCGAAGCATGGACGCAGACGCGATCGAGGAAGGCCGCCGACGCTGGCAGGCCCGGTACGACAAGGCCCGCAAGCGGGACGCAGACTTCACCACGCTCTCCGGTGATCCGGTCGAGCCCGTCTACGGTCCCCGGCCCGGGGACACCTACGAGGGCTTCGAGCGCATCGGCTGGCCCGGCGAGTACCCCTTCACCCGGGGTCTGCACCCCACCGGCTACCGCGGCCGGACCTGGACCATCCGCCAGTTCGCCGGCTTCGGCAACGCCGAGCAGACCAACGAGCGGTACAAGATGATCCTGGCCGCCGGCGGCGGCGGGCTCTCGGTCGCCTTCGACATGCCCACCCTCATGGGCCGCGACTCCGACGATCCCCGCTCGCTCGGCGAGGTCGGCCACTGCGGTGTCGCCATCGACTCCGCCGCCGACATGGAGGTCCTCTTCAAGGACATCCCGCTCGGCGACGTCACCACCTCGATGACCATCTCCGGGCCCGCCGTGCCCGTCTTCTGCATGTACCTGGTCGCCGCCGAGCGCCAGGGTGTCGACCCGGGCGTGCTCAACGGCACGCTCCAGACCGACATCTTCAAGGAGTACATCGCGCAGAAGGAGTGGCTCTTCCAGCCCGAGCCGCACCTGCGCCTCATCGGTGACCTGATGGAGCACTGCGCGCAGGGCATCCCCGCGTACAAGCCGCTCTCCGTCTCTGGCTACCACATCCGCGAGGCCGGAGCGACGGCCGCGCAGGAGCTCGCGTACACCCTCGCCGACGGCTTCGGCTACGTGGAGCTCGGCCTCTCCCGCGGCCTGGACGTCGACGTCTTCGCGCCCGGCCTCTCCTTCTTCTTCGACGCGCACCTCGACTTCTTCGAGGAGATCGCCAAGTTCCGCGCCGCCCGCCGGATCTGGGCCCGCTGGATGAAGGAGGTCTACGGCGCCAAGACCGACAAGGCGCAGTGGCTCCGCTTCCACACCCAGACCGCCGGTGTCTCGCTCACCGCCCAGCAGCCGTACAACAACGTCGTACGGACCGCGGTCGAGGCGCTCTCCGCGGTCCTCGGCGGCACCAACTCGCTGCACACCAACGCCCTCGACGAGACCCTGGCGCTCCCCAGCGAGCAGGCCGCCGAGATCGCGCTCCGCACCCAGCAGGTGCTGATGGAGGAGACGGGTGTGGCCAACGTGGCCGACCCGCTGGGCGGTTCCTGGTACGTCGAGCAGCTCACCGACCGGATCGAGGCCGACGCCGAGAAGATCTTCGACCAGATCAAGGAGCGCGGCCGCCGCGCCCACCCGGACGGTCAGCACCCCATCGGCCCGATCACCTCCGGCATCCTGCGCGGGATCGAGGACGGCTGGTTCACCGGCGAGATCGCCGAGTCCGCCTTCCAGTACCAGCAGTCGCTGGAGAAGGGCGACAAGCGGGTCGTCGGCGTCAACGTCCACCACGGCTCCGTCACCGGCGACCTGGAGATCCTCCGTGTCAGCCACGAGGTCGAGTGGGAGCAGGTCCGGGTCCTCGGCGAGCGCAAGGGCCGCCGCGACGACGCGCGGGTCCGCGCCGCGCTGGACGCGATGCTGGCGTCGGCCCGCGACGGCTCGAACATGATCGGCCCGATGCTGGACGCGGTACGGGCGGAGGCCACGCTCGGCGAGATCTGCGGCGTGCTCCGCGAGGAGTGGGGCATCTACACCGAGCCCCCGGGCTTCTAGCCGCACACCCCCGGACGAGAAGGGGCGGTACGGGACCTCCCGTACCGCCCCTTCCTTCTTCTCCGGGCTACGCGGCGGCCGTGCCCGCCACCTTCACCGGCGTGATCCGGATGACCACCCGCACCACCTCCGGCGGCAGTTCGAGGTAGCCCTGGCCGGAGCCGGGCCCCTCGTACTGCTCCTCGACCGCGACGGCGAACGCCCGCCCGACGTCCTCGGTGACCGTGGCCGTGCCCCGTATCTCGGCGTACAGCTGCGGGTCCTCGACGTCGTACACGAGCAGGCTGACCCGCGGGTCGGCCTGGATGTTCCGCACCTTGCGGCGGCCGTCCTGGCTGGAGATCAGCAGGTCGTCGCCGTCCCTGGCCACCCAGACCACGGAGTTCTGCGGAGAGCCGTCGGGGAGGACCGTGCCCAGGATCGCCGGGTTGGGGTCGTCCAGAAGCGTGCGCACAGTGCTGTTCAGGGTGATCGTCACGGCGATCACCCTAGGGTGTGGCCGCCGCCGCGCCCAGACCCCCGATGAGCAGCGCCGTGAAGCGCTGGACCCAGGCCGCGTCGACCGGCTCGGCGCTCACCAGGGCGCGGTGGACCACCGCGCCGGCGATCACGTCGAAGATCAGGTCGTCGGTGCTGTCGACCGACGTCGGGTCCCGGTCGGAGGGGAGTTCGCCGCGCTCCTGGGCGCGCTGACGGCCCTCGAGGACGAGCCGCTTCTGCCGGTCCACGATGGAGGTGCGGATGCGCTCGCGCAGCGGTTCGTCCCGGGTGGACTCCGCCACCACGGCCATCAGCGCCGTCTTGGTCTCCGGCCGCTGGAGCAGCGCGGCGAACTGGAGGACCACATGCTCGATGTCGGCCTGGAGGGAACCGAGGTCGGGCAGTTCGAGTTCGTCGAAGAGGACGGCGACGGCGTCCACGACCAGTTCGTTCTTGCTCGCCCAGCGCCGGTAGAGGGTGGTCTTGGCCACCCCCGCGCGGCCGGCCACGTCGCCCATCGTCAGCTTGGACCAGCCCAGTTCGACCAGCGCCGCCCGGGTCGCCTCGAGGATCGCGGCATCGGCCTCGACACTGCGCGGGCGTCCGGTACGGCTCCGGGAGCTGCGGGAACTGGTGCGGCTACACATGGAGGTCGACCATACCCGCCGGTAGGTATTGCGCCAGAGGTGCGTGATGTGAGCCAGTTCACCGGGCAGTCCTTCCCGCGAGCCGACCGGGACAGTTACGCTACGACCTGTAGCGAAAGGCCTCGACCGGCCTGAGCGACAACCACATGCGCCGGGTGGGGACCCGGCGCGACCGAAGGGAACCGTGCACCTTGGTGTGCGGTTCAGCCATGACTTACCGGTTACGCGCGCGGAGGGGGGAGGATGTACTCATGCAGCCCAGAAACATGTCCATGAGCGGCGTCGTCGACCTCGCCGCGGTGAAGGCGGCCGGAGAGGCCAAGGCCAAGGCGGAGCAGGCTCGCGCGCAGGCCGCCCGGCAGGGCGGGCCCACGGCCGTCGCCCCCTCCGCCCTGGTGATCGATGTCGACGAGGCCGGCTTCGAGCGCGATGTCCTCCAGCGCTCCGCCGAGGTTCCGGTCGTCATCGACTTCTGGGCCGAGTGGTGCGAGCCCTGCAAGCAGCTCGGCCCCCTCCTGGAGCGGCTCGCCGTCGAGTACAACGGCCGCTTCCTCCTGGCGAAGATCGACGTCGACGCCAACCAGATGCTGATGCAGCAGTTCGGCATCCAGGGGATTCCGGCCGTTTTCGCGGTGGTCGCCGGCCAGGCGCTGCCGCTCTTCCAGGGTGCCGCGCCCGAGGCCCAGATCCGCGAGACCCTGGACCAGCTGATCCAGGTCGGCGAGGAGCGCTTCGGCCTCACGGGTATCGCCGTGGACCCGGACGCCGCGGCCGACGGTGCGTCGGCCGCAGCCGCCCCCGCGCCGGCCGGTCCGTACGACGCGCTGCTCGAAGCGGCCATGTCGGCGCTGGACGCCGGTGATCTGGGCGGTGCCGTCCAGGCGTACAAGAACGTGCTCGCCGACGACCCCGCCCACCCGGAGGCCAAGCTGGGCCTCGCCCAGGCGGAACTGCTCGCCCGGGTGCAGGACATGGACCCGCAGCAGGTGCGGAAGAACGCGGCCGACGACCCGGCCGACGTCACCGCGCAGATCGCCGCCGCCGACCTCGATCTGGTGGGCGGTCATGTCGAGGACGCTTTCAGCCGTCTCGTGGACGCCGTGCGGCGCACGGCCGGTGAGGACCGGGACGCGGCACGGCTGCGGCTCCTGGAACTCTTCGAGGTCATCGGTCCGGACGATCCGCGGGTCACGACGGCCCGTCAGGCCCTCGCACGCGTGCTGTTCTGACCCGTTCCATCCCGCCCGGGACAGCACCGATTTGGCGACACAGTGACAAAACGCGGCCGCGCTTTACCAAAACTTGGTAATCGCGGCCGCTGTTACTTGCAGTAAATCGAACCCCGATTTCTGTCCGGGTTTCACCGCCATCCTCCTCCTATGTCACCTCACTTGACTGCACCCTGTGTGGCCGGGCGACATCGCCCCGTCGTGGCGCGGTTATCCAGCCGTTACTAGTCAGTAACGAACCCCCTTGTGCCCCGGCCCGTAATGGACCACGATCGGCGACGCTCGGTCCTGTACCGCACCCCGGCACCCAACCGGGGCGGCGGCGAGGGTCCCCACCGAGCGGGTCGGCGACAGTGGCGCCGGCCGTGGACAGGGGGGTTCCTGCTCTCACCGGCAGGGCCTGTCCAAGAGGTTGCGCGCAAGGCGTGGCCAGTGGTTGTCGCTCGGGGGTGATCGCCGGTGAAGTCGGACGCTCCTCGCGCCCGGTGTTCGGCGCTCCTTCCCGAGGACGTAGCACTTCTCCCATCCCAGGACGGGCCCCTGGGCCCATCCGGAGATGTACGTCCGAGAAGGAGGATTCTCATGAAGTCCCAGGTTCGTGGCGGGACCAGATGGAAGCGGTTCGCCGTCGTCATGGTGCCGAGTGTGGCCGCGACGGCCGCGATCGGTGTCGGCCTGGCTCAGGGCGCGCTCGCCGCGTCCTTCAGCATCTCCGGCCAGGAGTTCAAGGTGAAGGCCGACAGCCTTGTCGGCAATGACTTCGTCCAGTACGGCAGCGTGGCGTCCGGCAAGGACCTCGAAGGCAAGCCCTTCGCGGAGCCGGTCGGTGTCTCGGGCTTCTCCGAGGCCTGGATCACCAACATGTGCCAGTCCGTGGTGACGCCGAACGTGCCGTTCATCGGCAACGTGTCGCTCGAGCTGCGCGCCGGTACGGAGAAGAACAAGCCGGTCTACGCGAAGGACATCTACCTCGATGTCTCCTCGCTGAAGGCGGACGCCGAGTTCGGCAACATCGACATCGGTGTGGCCGCGGGCTCGCTCCCGAAGTCCGAGGGCAAGCCGGGCATCCAGCCCGGTACGAAGGCCAACCCCTACGGCTTCTCGCAGCGCGCCGAGACGGCGAAGCTCACCAACGTGGAGCAGAAGGCGTGGGCGACCACGGCCGGAACGTTCAAGCTCAGCAACCTGAGCCTGAAGCTGCACAAGGGCACCAAGGAGTGCTTCACCGAGTAGTCACTCGGTGCGGCATCTGGCACAACCGCCCGGCGGGCGAGGGCCGTCGTTCGTTCCGTACGGCCCCGCCCGTTCCCGGCCATAGCGCCACCTTCTCCACATTTCTCAGCAACACCGCTTCCAGGGAGCTGTTTTCCATGAGCGCCGAGTCCACTGCTTCCCGCGGAGTCCCGAGCCAGCGCGAGCGCCGTTTCCACGACTGGCGGGGCAGCCGGCCCTTCTGGGCCGGTCTGTTCACCATGATCGGCGGCGTACCGATCGCCTACTTCCCGTACGCCGACCTGCGACTCGGCAACATGACGATCGCCATGGCGACGACGGGCGGCGCCGGAGCGCTGATCATCGGCGTGCTCCTGGTGACGCTCGGACTGACGATGTGGTTCCAGCCCGTCGTACGGGTCTTCGCGGGTGTCGCGGCGATCGTGCTGGCGCTCGTCTCCATCCCGGTCTCCAACCTCGGCGGCTTCTTCATGGGCTTTCTGCTGGCCCTGATCGGTGGCGGACTCTCC
The DNA here is from genome assembly GCF_043089925.1 of Streptomyces sp. NPDC013457. Lineage (NCBI taxonomy): Bacteria > Bacillati > Actinomycetota > Actinomycetes > Kitasatosporales > Streptomycetaceae > Streptomyces > Streptomyces sp. NPDC013457. Next base: position 352,367 of record NZ_JBICBL010000004.1, on the reverse strand, counting down.
GTCGCGTGGGCCCCGGGCGCTCCGGTGCAGGAGACCGCGATACCGGCCGGCGAGCCGACGGGCGCCGAGGCGGGCGAGCACGAGTACGACGGTCAGCCGCAGGGATCCGAGGCGCCGGAGGAGACCCAGCCGGTCGACTTCGGGAAGGCCGCGGTTCCGGAGCAGCGCGCCGGTGAGGAGCCGGACCCGCACGCGGGTCCCGGTGCGCAGGCGACCGAATCGACGATCGACGCCAACGGCGGGAGGAACAGTGCGGGGTGACGAAACACAGTCGGCGCAGTCGGCGACGGCTGCGGACGACGCCACTCTGGCTCGCAGGGGTCCGCGGCACGCGGCACCGCGCAAGTCGCTGCTGAACAAGATCCAGGGACCCGCGGGCAAGGCGATGGCCCTTGCCGCCATGCCGACCGCGGTCCTGATGGGCATGGGCATGGCGCCCAAGCTCGCCCTCGCCGACGAGAAGGACATCCCCTTCGCGCCCGGTCCGTGCGTGACCCGCTCGGACGAGCCGGTGGCCGAGGAGTCGACGAAGCCCGCCGAGACGCCGAAGCCCAAGCCCACGGCCGACGCGAGCGAGAGCCCGGACCCGACCGGATCGCCGAAGCCCGGCACGACGGAGGAGCCGGAGGCGCCCAAGCCGACCGCCACCCCCTCGGCGACGGCCACGACGAACCCGGACGCCGAGGAGCAGCAGGCCCCGGCCCCGACGCCGACCCCGACGAAGAGCGTCAACCCGCTCGACCCGCTGGGCCTCGGCGACAAGATCAAGGACCTCTTCGACGGGCCGGACGCCACTCCGACGGCCACGCCGGCGCCGACCGCCTCCGCGACGAAGCCGCCGACCGAGGAGCCGGCCGGGAAGCCGACGGCCGAGCCCGACGACACGCCGTCGACCACGGCGCCCAAGCCGGGCGAGGCCACCGCCGACGACCCGGTCGACACCGCCAAGGAAGCGATCAAGGATGCCGCCGAGAAGGCCGGCGCCAAGGTCGAGGAGCTGCCGGAGGACGCCAAGGGCCTCGACGCCAAGAAGGACGAGGACATACCGGAGGGCGCCAAGCCGCGCTTCCCGTGTCCCGAGGCCGACCCCGAGGCGCTCGCGGCCGCGGAGCTGGAGCCCGGCATCCCGCTGCTCCCGGACGAGCCGTGGATCCTCAACAGCACGAGGCTCACGCTCAAGGGCCTCAAGTACCACGGCATCGTCGAGGTGAAGACGGGCAGCGGAAAGATCAAGAAGGTCCTGAAGTTCACCGCGAAGGACGGTGTGGACATCAAGGACCTGCACCAGCGCACCGTCCACTCCGAGGGCTACACGGGACACGTCCGCTCCGACAAGGGCTCGACGTCGACCATGAGCAACGGCACCGTGACCATGTACACGGAGAAGCTGAAGGGCAACCTCTTCGGCATCATCCCGGTCACCTTCAGCCCGGAGACCCCGCCGCCGCTCGACGTGCCGTTCGCGATCTTCACCGACGTCGAGGTGACCCAGGCCGGCCAGTTCGGCGGCACGCTCACGGTCCCCGGCCTGCGCAACACGGTCGAGCCCGGCTGACCGCAGCCCGACATGACGAGGGCCCCCGTCCGATCCGGACGGGGGCCCTCGTCATGGCCCGGAGGCCTGGCTCGGCGCGTCAGTCGCGGCCGTCGCCGCCCAGGTGGTGCACCCGGACCATGTTCGTGGTGCCGGGGACGCCGGGGGGCGAGCCGGCCGTGATGACCATGGTGTCGCCCTCGTTGTAGCGCTGGAGCTTCAGCAGCTCCGCGTCGACGATGTCGACCATCGCGTCCGTGGTCTCCACGAACGGCACGAGGAAGGACTCCACGCCCCAGCTCAGGGTGAGCTGGTTGCGGGTGGCCTCGTCGGTGGTGAAGGCCAGGATCGGCTGGATCGTGCGGTAGCGCGAGAGGCGGCGGGCGGTGTCGCCGGACTGGGTGAAGGCGATCAGGGCCTTGCCGTCCAGGAAGTCCGCGATCTCGCAGGCCGCGCGGGCGACCGAACCGCCCTGCGTGCGCGGCTTCTTGCCGGGCACGAGCGGCTGGAGGCCCTTGGAGAGCAGCTCCTCCTCGGCCGCGGCGACGATCTTCGACATCGTCTTCACGGTCTCGATCGGGTAGGCGCCGACGGAGGACTCCGCCGAGAGCATGACCGCGTCCGCGCCGTCCAGGATCGCGTTGGCCACGTCGGAGGCCTCGGCGCGCGTGGGGCGGGAGTTGGTGATCATCGACTCCATCATCTGGGTGGCGACGATGACCGGCTTGGCGTTGCGGCGGCACATCTCCACGAGGCGCTTCTGCACCATCGGGACCTTCTCCAGCGGATACTCCACGGCGAGGTCGCCGCGGGCCACCATGACGGCGTCGAAGGCCGCGACGACGGCGGCCATGTTCTCCACCGCCTGCGGCTTCTCCACCTTGGCGATGACGGGGACCCGGCGGCCCTCCTCGTCCATCACCTTGTGGACGTCCTTGACGTCGCTGGCGTCGCGGACGAAGGAGAGGGCGACCATGTCGCAGCCCATACGGAGCGCGAAACGGAGGTCCTCGACGTCCTTCTCGGAGAGGGCCGGGACGTTGACCGCGGCACCCGGCAGGTTGATGCCCTTGTGGTCCGAGATGACACCGCCCTCGATGACCACGGTCTTGACCCGCGGCCCCTCGACCTCGACGACCCGCAGCTCGACGTTGCCGTCGTTGATCAGGACCTGGTCGCCCTTGGAGACGTCTCCGGGCAGGCCCTTGTACGTGGTGCCGCAGATGGACTTGTCACCCGCGACGTCTTCCGTGGTGATGGTGAACTCGTCACCGCGCACCAGCTCGACGGGACCCTCCGCGAAGGTCTCCAGACGGATCTTGGGGCCCTGGAGGTCGGCGAGCACACCGACGGCGCGGCCGGTGTCCGCCACCGCCCTGCGGAGACGGTCGTACCGCTCCTGGTGCTCTGCCTGGGTCCCGTGGCTCATGTTGAATCGGGCCACGTTCATACCGGCCTCGATGAGCGCTTTCAGCTGCTCGTACGAGTCGACGGCGGGGCCCAGCGTGCAGACGATTTTGGAACGGCGCATGAGGCGGATCCTATCGGTTTGTTTCACTGCGGAATATTCCGTCTGGTGGAAAGTACAAATGGGCGCGGGGTCGCTCAGGCGTTCACTTCCGGAGCGGCCGGGGCCACCAGGTCGTAGCTCTGGCGCGCGATCTCCAGCTCCTCGTCCGTCGGCACCACGGCGACCGCCACCCGCGCGTACGCCGGCGAGATGATCCGTGCCTCGCCGGACCGTACGGCGTTGAGATCGGCGTCCACCGCCAGGCCCAGCTCCTCCAGGCCCACGATCGCAGCTTCCCGCACCGGAGCCGCGTTCTCGCCGACACCCGCCGTGAACGCGACCGCGTCCACCCGCCCGAGTACCGCGTAGTACGCCCCGATGTACTTCTTCAGCCGGTGGATGTAGATGTCGAAGGCGAGGGCCGCCCGCTCGTCGCCCTCGTCGATCCGGCGGCGGATCTCCCGCATGTCGTTGTCGCCGCAGAGCCCGACGAGCCCGGACCTCTTGTTCAGGAGGGTGTCCACGTCGTCGTCCGTCATCCCCGCGACCCGCTTGAGGTGGAAGGTCACCGCGGGGTCGACGTCACCCGAGCGCGTGCCCATGACCAGGCCCTCCAGCGGGGTGAGCCCCATCGAGGTGTCCACGCACCGCCCGCCCCTGACGGCCGAGGCCGAGGCTCCGTTGCCGAGGTGCAGCACGATCACGTTCACCTCCTCCGGCTCCTTGCCCAGCAGCTTCGCCGTCTCACGGGACACATAGGCGTGCGAGGTGCCGTGGAAGCCGTACCGCCGGATGCGGTGCGCGTCCGCCGTCTCGACGTCGATCGCGTACCGGGCCGCGGGCTCCGGCATCGTCGTGTGGAAGGCGGTGTCGAAGACCGCGACCTGCGGCAGGTCGGGGCGGAGCGCCATCGCCGTACGGATCCCGGTCAGGTTCGCCGGGTTGTGCAGCGGCGCGACCGGGACGAGCCGCTCGATCTCGGCGAGCACCTCCTCGTCGATCACGGTCGGCGCCGTGAACCGCAGTCCGCCGTGCACCACCCGGTGGCCGATCGCGGCCAGTTCGGGGGAGTCGAGGCCGAGGCCGTCGGCCGACAGCTCCTCCGCCACCGCCTTCAGGGCGGCCGCGTGGTCGGCGATGGCGCCGGTCCGCTCCCGCCGGGCACCTCCGCCGCCCTGCAGCGGGGTGTGGACCAGACGCGAGGTCTCCTCGCCGATCCGCTCCACCAGGCCGACCGCCAGCCGGCTCCGGTCACGCATGTCGAGCAGCTGGTACTTAACCGACGAGGAGCCGGAGTTGAGGACGAGGACGCGGGTCGCGGTGCCGGTCATGCGGGGAGCTCCTGGGACTGGCCCTCGGGGGCCTGGGGGGTCTGGGACTGGATCGCCGTGATGGCGACCGTGTTGACGATGTCGCTGACGAGCGCGCCGCGCGAGAGGTCGTTCACCGGCTTGCGCAGACCCTGCAGGACCGGGCCGACGGCCACGGCGCCGGCCGAACGCTGCACGGCCTTGTACGTGTTGTTGCCGGTGTTGAGGTCCGGGAAGATCAGCACGGTCGCCTGACCGGCCACCTCCGACCCCGGCAGCTTGGTCGCCGCCACGGACGGCTCGACGGCCGCGTCGTACTGGATGGGGCCCTCGATCCGCAGCTCCGGGTGGGACTCCCGTACCAGCTTCGTCGCCTCGCGGACCTTGTCGACGTCGGCGCCGGAGCCCGAGGTGCCGGTGGAGTACGACAGCATCGCGATCCGCGGCTCGACACCGAATCGGGCCGCGGTGGCCGCCGACTGCGCGGCGATGTCCGCAAGCTGCACCGCGTTCGGGTCCGGGTTCACCGCGCAGTCCCCGTACACCAGCACCTTGTCGGCCAGGCACATGAAGAACACGGACGAGACGATCGACGCCTCGGGCTTCGTCTTGATGATCTCGAACGCCGGACGGATGGTGGCCGCCGTCGAGTGCACCGAGCCGGAGACCATGCCGTCGGCGAGTCCCTCCTCGACCATCAGCGTCCCGAAGTAGTTGACGTCCGAGACGACGTCGTACGCCAGCTCCACCGTCACGCCCTTGTGGGCGCGCAGCTCGGCGTACTTCGTGGCGAACGCGTCCCGAAGCTCGGAGGTCTGAGGGTCGATCAGCTGGGTCGACGGCGACGACAGGTCGATGCCGAGGTCGGCGGCCTTCTTGCGGATGACCTCGACGTCGCCGAGGAGCGTCAGGTCGCAGACGCCCCGACGCAGCAGCACGTCCGCCGCGCGCAGAACGCGCTCCTCGGTGCCTTCCGGCAGGACCACACGACGGCGGTCGGCGCGGGCCTGCTCCAGGAGTTCGTGCTCGAACATCATGGGCGTGACCCGCCCGCTGCGGGCCACCGAGATCCGCTTCAGCAGATCGGCGGTGTCCACGTGCCGCTCGAAGAGACCGAGCGCGGTCTCCGCCTTGCGGGGCGTGGCGGCGTTCAACTTCCCTTCGAGGGAGAAGAGTTCGGCGGCCGTGGGAAAGCTGTTGCCGGGGACGGAGATGACCGGGGTGCCGGGCGCGAGCCGGGCGGCCAGGGTCAGGATCTCGTCGCTGGGACGCTCGTTGAGGGTGAGCACGACACCGGCGATGGGCGGGGTGCCGGCCGAGTGCGCCGCGAGCGCCCCGACGACGAGGTCGGCGCGGTCCCCGGGGGTGACCACCAGACAGCCGGGGGTCAGCGCGTTCAGGAAGTTCGGCAGCATCGCGCCGCCGAAGACGAAGTCCAGCGCGTCGCGCGCCAGGCCCGCGTCGTCGCCGAGCACGACCGAGGCGCCCAGGTGGTGGGTGATCTGGGCAACCGTGGGGGCCGAGAGCGCGGGCTCGTCGGGGAGGACGTAACAGGGCACCGGCAGCCGGGCCGCGAGCCGTTCGGCGATGGCGGCCCGGTCGTCGGCGGCCACCCGGTTGACGGCCATCGCGAGTACGTCGCAGCCCAGTCCGTCGTACGCCCGGAAGGCGTTGCGCGCCTCGGCCCGTACGGACTCGGCCGGCTGGCCCTTTCCTCCCACCACGGGTATCACCGAGGCGCCGAACTCGTTGGCGAGGCGCGCGTTGAGCGCCAGCTCGTCGGGGAGCTGGGTGGCGGCGAAGTCCGTACCGAGGACGAGGACGACCTCGTACTCCCGGGCCACAGCATGGAAGCGGGCAACGAGCCGGGAGACCAGTTCGTCGGTACCCTGCTCGGCCTGGAGCGCGGACGCCTCGTGGTAGTCCATGCCGTAGACACTCGCCGCGTCCTGGGAGAGCCGGTAGCGGGCGCGCAGCAGGTCGAAGAGCCGGTCGGGGCCGTCGTGCACCAGGGGCCGGAACACCCCCACCCGGTCCACCTGGCGGGTCAGGAGCTCCATGACTCCCAGCTCGACGACCTGCCGGCCGTCCCCGCGGTCGATCCCGGTCACGTACACGCTGCGCGTCACGCCGTGGTCTCCTGTCCCGTTTCCGTCCACCCGATCGCGTCAACCGAGTGTGTTCAAAAAACCCCGATAGGGTGGCATAGCCCTCTTGACAATACCTCTGGGGGTGGATAGGACGCCCGCCGGGCGAAGGGCCCGTAAAAGGGGACGAAAGGCCCTCCGGGACGGGTCCGCGGAGCCGCCGGGAGCGCGAGCGCCGCGCCGGACGTGGGAGAATCGACGGAGCTCACACGTACCACTACCGAGCAGGAGACACGGCACGATGCGCATCGGAGTTCTCACCGCAGGCGGCGACTGCCCTGGCCTGAACGCAGTGATCCGGTCGGTCGTACACCGGGCGCTCACCGGCCACGGCGACGAAGTCATCGGCTTCGAGGACGGGTTCAAGGGTCTCCTCGACGGGCACTTCCGCCCCCTCGACCTCAACGCGGTCAGCGGCATCCTCGCCCGCGGCGGAACCATCCTCGGCTCGGCCCGCCTGGAGCGCAACCGGCTGTCCGAAGCCGCCGCGTCCGCCCCGGAGTTGGCCAGGGAGTACGGCATCGACGTGCTCATCCCGATCGGTGGCGAGGGCACCCTCACGGCCGCCCGGATGCTCGCGGACGCCGGCATGCCCGTCGTCGGTGTCCCCAAGACGATCGACAACGACATCTCCTCCACCGACCGCACCTTCGGCTTCGACACCGCCGTGGGCGTGGCGACCGAGGCCATAGACCGTCTCAAGACCACCGCCGAGTCCCACCAGCGCGTGATGGTCGTCGAGGTGATGGGCCGGCACGCCGGCTGGATCGCGCTGGAGTCCGGCATGGCCGGCGGCGCCCACGGCATCTGCCTGCCCGAGCGTCCCTTCCAGGTCGACGACCTCGTCAAGATGGTCGAGGAGCGCTTCGCGCGCGGCAAGAAGTTCGCCGTCATCTGCGTGGCCGAGGGCGCGCACCCGGCCGAGGGCTCCATGGAGTACAAGAAGGGCGAGATCGACCAGTACGGTCACGAGCGCTTCCAGGGCATCGGCACCCGGCTCGCCATCGAGCTGGAGCGACGCCTCGGCAAGGAGGCCCGGCCGGTCATCCTCGGTCACGTCCAGCGCGGCGGCACGCCGACGCCGTACGACCGGGTGCTCGCGACCCGCTTCGGCTGGCACGCCGTGGAGGCCGCGCACCGGGGCGACTTCGGGAGGATGACGGCGCTGCGCGGCACCGACATCCACATGGTTCCGCTGGCCGAGGCCGTCACGCAGCTGAAGACCGTCCCGTCGAGCCGGATGTCCGAGGCGGAATCGGTCTTCTGACCCCACCCGGCCGGGACGGGTCTTCCGACCCCACCCCGGCCGGGACCTCGGTCCCGAGCCGTCCCGACACCGAAGGGCCCCGATCGTCCCCCCGTGGACGATCGGGGCCCTTCCGTTCCCGTGCTCCCCCGTGTCTCCCCCGTGGCGGTTCCGGCCCGGGGCCGGAATTGCCGATTTCCACTCTTGAGTCGAACAGCCGGATCAACAAGGCTTGGGGCTGTCCCGGACATGTCCCAACCCTGTCCGGGGGAGGGGCGGCGAGCACGCATGACCGAGGGACACGCCGGCGCGGACGGCGCCCCCGACCCGCGCGGGGCCACCGACGCCGCCTCGTTCATCGCGCGGCTCCAGGCACTCAAGGACTGGTCCGGACTGACCTACCGCGAGCTGTCGGCCCGGGCGGAGGCGCTCGGCGACGTCCTGCCCCGCTCGACCGTGGCCAACATGCTCGCCCGCTCGACCGTTCCCCGTGAGGAACTCCTGACGTCCTTCGTCCGCGCGTGCGGAGTGGCGCCCGGAGCGCTTGAGGACTGGCAGTCGGTCCGCGAGGAACTCGCGGTACGAGGGGTGTACGGGGGCGGCCCCGAGGGGCTGGAGGAGGAGACCGGGGAGCACGATGCCGAGGAGTCCGGGACCGAGTGGCCGGCGGGGCCGGCGCAGGCACCCGTCCCCGACCTCGGCCCCGACTCCGTCCACGGCCCCGAGCCTTCGCCACCCGGTCCCGACCACGACGCCGCCGCCGACGCCGACCCCGGCCCCCGGATACCGCGGACGCTCGTCACCGTCGTCGCCGTCACCGGCCTCGTCCTCGCCACCGTGAGCGTGGTCGCCGCCCTGGTGCGGGACGAGGGCGGCGACCGCCCGAAGGCCGCGGCCAGGGCCCTCACCTCGCCGGCCACCGGAGACGTACGCATACGGGTGATCGGCTCGGACCTCTGCCTGAACGAGCGGCGAGGCGGCCGCAGCGGCCAGATCCATCAGCGGGAGTGCGAGGGCGCCGACGTCCCCCGGTACTCCCTCAAGGACCTCGGATCCGGGGAGTGGCGGATCGTCTCCGACCACCCCGACTACGGCCCCGGCTGTTCCGGCATCCCCTCCGGGGGCCGGATCCCCGACGCCGCGTTCGAGGACTCCGAGTGCGGGGACCCGTCGCGCGTGGAAACGTTCCGCCTGGAGCCCTTCGGTACCCCGGTGACCGGCTACCGCATCGTCCCGAGAGGCTCGGCGACCGCGAACTCCTGCGTCACCGTCGTCGGCGACCGGGCCGCCGCCTGGGCGAAGCTGGCCCAGGGGCCGTGTCGTACGGACGCCAGGGGCCAGCTCTTCAGCTTCGACCGCCGCTGACGCTTCGAGGCCGGACCGGCCCCGATCGACACCGGCCGGCCCCGATCGACACCGGCCGACCCCGGCCGACCCGATCAGTCCCGATCAGCCCCGGATCATCGACATCAGCTGGTCGTGGGTCTCGGCGTCGGCCGCCGCCACGAGCCCCCGGCCGCCGGCGCCGACCGGGCCGCCGTCGATCCCGGTGACGACGCAGCCGGCGGCCCGGCACAGGGCGATGCCCGCAGCGAAGTGCACGCTGCCCGACAGGTCGCCGCCGTCGGTGACGTACGCGGCCCGCCTGCCGGCCGCGACCCAGGCCAGCGCCAGCGTCGACGACACGACCCGCGGCCGGAACCGCTCGACGAAGCGGGGGTGGGCCAGGAGGTCCACCGCCCGGAACCCCGGTGCGCTCGGAAACGGCGGATCGAGGTTGACGTCCACCAGGCTGGTGGCGGGCGTCGGCGCGAGCGGCGTGACGGACCACTCACCGTCTCCGTCTCCGTCGCCCCCGCGCCGCACCCAGGCGGCCTTGCCGTCCGTGAAGAAGACCTCGCCGCTGAACGGGTCGGCCACCGCCGCGGCCCCGTCGCGCAGCGCCACGTTGACGGCCACGAGCATGTTGCCGACGGCGTAGTTCAGGGTTCCGCAGAGCGGATCCACCAGCCACCGGCGCGCGGCGTCGGCCGCACCCTGCCGCCCGCTCTCCTCGCCGAGCACCGAGTCGTCGGGCCGAGCGGCCCGGATGACGTCGAGGATCGCCTGCTCCGCCGCCACGTCGGCGGCGGTGGCGAAGTCCCCGTCGCCCTTGTCGATACGGGCGAGCCGCCGACCGTACAGGGTGCGTACGACGTCCGAGCCGGCGCGCACCGCGGCCACCGCGACATCCCTGTCGTCAAGGCGGTTCGCGGATGAATTGATCATGTCCATGTCCCGACCCTACCGACGGGAACACCGTCCCCGCCGGGCGTTCTACGGGCCGACGGCGTCCCAGAAGTGCTGGACGATTCCGTCCAGGTACTCCCGGCCGGACTCCCCGCTGCCACCTGAGGCGCCCCAGCTGCTGGTGGCCGCCATCCTGGCGTGGTAGTCCGTGTGCAGACGCTGGAGCGCGGGCTCTAGGACCCGCTTCGTCAGCGGCAGCAGCTTCGCCACAGGGCGGACGTACGCCTGCCAGCGCGTCGTGGCCGCGTCCCGCAGCAGCCCCGCCAGCTCCTCGTCGCGGCCGGTCGCCTGCAGCAGTTCCTTCGGTCCGAGGCCGAGCGCCTCGGCGAGGGCGCCGGTCTGGCGTTCGTTGCCGCGCCAGCGGCCCGAGTCCTCCATGCGCGTGTAGGCGGCAGCGTCGAGACCCACATGCCGGGCCAGGTCGTCGAGGCCGATGCCCCGGGCGATCCGGTGTTCGCGAAGAGTGGTGGCGGCCGCGATCAGCTCGCCGGGGGCGCACCAGAGGACACCCGCGAGTGCGGTGAGCTCCTGCGCGGTGGGGGCGAGGCGCCCGCGTTCCCAGGCGACGACGATGTCGGGGGTGGTGGCGAGGCCGTACTGCGCGCGGAGACCGTAGGCGACATGGCCGGGAGCCATGCCGAGGCCTTCGCGCAGTTGACGTGCGGCGAGCGCGTTGAAGGGAGGGGAGGGAGGGGTGTGGTGCACGCCCCACACCGTAGGTGCGCCACGTGACCGTGGGCTACGGTGCGTTCACCCAAGGCCAGAAGTCGTAGAAACATGGGAACTCGACGGTAACCATCCGTAGTGATCACCCATGGGTTCGGTGACCGAGGATCGCCGTCCGGTCAGCGGACGATGGTCGTGATCCACCGGTACTGGAGCTCCGGGCGGCCGATCTGACCGTACTGCGGAGCCCGGGCGGCGCGCCCGTCCGTGACCAGGTGTTCCAGATAGCGGCGTGCCGTGATCCGGGATATCCCCACGGCCGCCGCGGCCTCCGTGGCGGTCAGGCCGTCCGCGGCGTCCCGGAGGGTGCGGGTGACGGCCTCCAGGGTGGGAGCGCTCAGGCCCTTGGGGAGCGAGGCCGGCTGCGGCGCCCGCAGCGTGGCCAGGGCGCGGTCCACCTCGTCCTGCCCGGCCGCCTCGCCGGCGGTGGCGCGGAACTCGGCGTACCGGGTGAGCCGGTCCCGCAGCGTCGCGAAGGTGAACGGCTTCAGGACGTACTGGACGACACCCAGGGACACCCCCTCGCGCACGATCGCCAGATCGCGGGCCGACGTCACCGCGATCACGTCCGCGGAGTGCCCGCCCGCCCGCAGCGAGCGGAGCAGCTGGAGGCCGTGACCGTCCGGGAGGTAGAGGTCGAGCAGGATGAGGTCGACGGGCGCGCGGTCGAGGACGCGCACGGCGGCGGCCCGGGAGTGCGCGACCCCGACGACCGTGAACCCTCGCACCCGCCCGGCGTAGAGCGCGTGCGCGTCGGCTGCGACGGGGTCGTCCTCGACCACCAGTACGCGGATGTCCTGGCTCATACGGGAACCTCCCTGCTCGTCCCGCCCCCGTCATGGTGCCTCGGCCCCGGCGTCCCGCCATCGGCCCGCTCCCGTACCAGTGGCAGGCGTACGGTGAACTCGGCGCCGCCCTCCGGAGGGTCGGCCAGGACCACCGTGCCCGAGGCGCGGGTGGCCGCCTGGCGGACCAGGGCGAGGCCGAGACCCCGCCCGGGACCGTGGGTGGACCAGCCGCGGTCGAAGGCCGTCTCGCGGTCGGCCTCGGCGATCCCCGGCCCGGTGTCGCAGACCCGGAGGAGGAGTTCGCCGTCGCGGGTACGGGCGGTGACCGTCACGCGCGCGTGCGGGGTGCCGCTCGTCGCGTCCACCGCGTTGTCGATCAGGTTGCCGAGGATCGTCACCAGGTCCCGCGAAGGGATCTCCGGCGGCAGGAGCCCGTCGTCTATCCGGCTGTCCTCGGTCAGGACCAGCTCCACACCCCGCTCGTTGGCCTGCGCCGCCTTGCCCAGGAGCAGCGCCGCGAGGACCGGCTCACCGACCGCGTCGACCACCCGGTCGGTGAGCGCCTGGGCCAGCTCCAGCTCCGCCGTGGCGAAGCCCACCGCCTCGTCCACCCGGCCGAGTTCGATCAGCGAGACGACCGTGTGGAGCCGGTTCGCCGCCTCGTGGGCCTGCGAGCGCAGCGCCTGCGTGAACCCCCGCTCCGACGTCAACTCACCTGACAATGCCTGGAGTTCGGTGCGATCCCGGAGCGTCACCACCGTTCCGCGGCGCTCCCCGCCCACCACCGGGCGGGTGTTGACGACGAGTACACGTTCCGCCGTCAGATGCAGCTCGTCCACCCGCGGCTCGGAGGCGAGCAGCGCGCTGGTGAGCGAGACCGGAAGGCCCAGATCCGCGGCCGACCGGCCCACCACCTCCGCGTCCAGGCCGAGCAGCTCGCGCGCCCCGTCGTTGATCAGCGCGATCCGCCGCTGCCCGTCCAGCATCACCAGGCCCTCGCTCACCGCGTGCAGGGCCGCCTCGTGGTAGTCGTGCATCCGACTCAGTTCCGTCGCGTTCATCCCGTGCGTGTGCCGCCGCAGCCGGGCGTTGATCACGTACGTACCGGCGCCGCCGAGCGCGAGCGCCGCCCCCGCCATGCCCAGGAGCGCGACGACCTGTTCCCGTACCTGCTCACTGATCTTCTCGATGGTGATGCCCGAGCTGACCAGGCCCACGACCCGGCCGTCGTCGAGCACCGGCGCGACCGCGCGCACCGAGCGGCCGAGCGTGCCCAGGTGCGTCTCGGAGAAGGTCGTCCCCCGCAGGGCCGGCTCGATGTGGCCGAGGTACGTGCGGCCGATCTGGTCCGGCTCGGGATGTGTCCACCGCGTGCCGTCGGGCGCCATGATCACGACGAAGGCAACCCCGGAGTGGATCCGCAGCGACTCCGCGTACGGCTGGAGCCGCGAGCTCGGGTCGGGGGAGCCCGCCGCCTCCACCACGGAGGGGGACTCGGCGACGGCCGTCGCGAGCGCGGTGACCTGGCGGCGCGCGGTCTCCTCGGCCTGGTCCCGGTCGGTGAGGTAGGCGAAGACCGCGCACCCCGCCACGATCGCCGCCACCAGCACGACCTGCATCGCGAAGAGCTGGCCGGCGAGGCTCCGTGGACGGGGGACGGGTATGCGCATGCCGGACAGTGTGACAGTCCGGCCGTGAACGAAACGAACGCAAGCGTGACCCGGGTCACAGGCTGATGGATATTCGCTGGGATCCACCGGGACGTGGACATCCATCAGCACGAGGAGGACCCCGTGGCCGCACGCCGGGACCGTACCCATTATCTGTATCTCGCCGTCATCGGAGCCGTGATCCTCGGCGTCACGGTCGGCTTCGTGGCGCCGGACTTCGCCGTCGAGCTCAAGCCGCTGGGCACCGGCTTCGTGAACCTGATCAAGATGATGATCTCCCCGATCATCTTCTGCACGATCGTTCTCGGCGTCGGCTCGGTCCGCAAGGCCGCGAAGGTCGGAGCCGTCGGCGGGCTCGCGCTCGGGTACTTCCTCGTGATGTCCACCGTCGCCCTCGCCATCGGCCTGGTCGTCGGCAACGTCCTGGAGCCGGGCTCCAGCCTCCACCTGACCAAGGAGGTCGCCGAGGCGGGCGCCCAGCAGGCGGACGGGGCGAGCGAATCGACGGCTGACTTCCTGCTCGGGATCATCCCCAAGACGCTGGTCTCCGCCTTCACCGAGGGCGAGGTCCTGCAGACCCTGCTCGTCGCCCTCCTCGCGGGCTTCGCCCTCCAGGCGATGGGGCGGGCCGGAGAGCCCGTGCTGCGCGGCATCGGGCACATCCAGCGGCTGGTCTTCCGCATCCTCGCCATGATCATGTGGGTCGCGCCGATCGGCGCGTTCGGTGCCATGGCCGCGGTCGTCGGCGCGACCGGCATCGACGCGCTGAAGTCGCTCGCGGTCATCATGATCGGCTTCTACGTCACCTGCGCCCTGTTCGTCTTCGTGGTGCTCGGCGCGATCCTCAGGATCGTCGCGGGCGTCAACATCCTCACGCTCCTGAAGTACCTGGGCCGCGAGTTCCTGCTGATCCTCTCCACCTCGTCCTCCGAGTCCGCGCTGCCGCGGCTCATCGCGAAGATGGAGCACCTGGGTGTCAGCAAGCCCGTCGTCGGCATCACCGTCCCGACCGGCTACTCCTTCAACCTGGACGGCACGGCGATCTACCTGACGATGGCCTCGCTCTTCGTCGCCGAGGCGATGGGCAACCCGCTCTCCGTCGCCGAGCAGATCAGCCTGCTGGTCTTCATGATCATCGCCTCGAAGGGCGCAGCCGGTGTCACCGGCGCGGGCCTGGCGACCCTCGCCGGCGGTCTGCAGTCGCACCGCCCCGAGCTCGTCGACGGCGTCGGCCTGATCGTCGGCATCGACCGCTTCATGAGCGAGGCCCGGGCCCTGACGAACTTCGCCGGCAACGCGGTCGCGACCGTCCTCGTCGGCACCTGGACCAAGGAGATCGACAGGCAGCGGGTGACGGAGGTGCTCGCTGGGCGGGTTCCGTTCGACGAGAAGACCCTCGTCGACGACCACGCGGGTCTGCCGGAGCCGGAGGAGGAGTCGGACGTACCGGACCAGCGCCTCGGCAAGGGCGACGAGAAGGCCCGCGCGAGCGTCTGAGCGATATCGGATCCAGGATCCAATGTCCGAAATCCATGATTCCGGACACGGGATCCTGGACATTGGATCCACCACATGGATCCGGAGACCACCCCGGCTCCCGGGCCTTGAGCCGGATCCGGGCTCCGGGGTACGGGACGCCCCCGGCCGCTCACGCGGCCGGGGGCGCCTTTCCCGTAGGTCACCGATCCGCCTCACGGGTCCGCAGCGCCGTCCCGCCTCACCGATCCGCGTCGGTCACCGCTCAGGAGAACGGGATCCGCACCACCGACTGGTTCCCCACGCCGACCGTGCTCGGCCCGTTCCCGATCGCGTTCCACACCTCGACCCGGACCCGTCCGTTCGTCAGGTTCCCGTGGCTGCCGGTCGCCGACTTCAGGCCGCTCGCCTGGGTGTAGTGCTCGTACCCCGGCACCGGATCGGTCGCGAAGTACTGGTACGTCTCCACCCGCTCCCAGCTCCCGTCGCCCGTACGGTCGTAACTGACCCGCACCTGCTGCCCGTTGGCGACCACCGCCCCCGCGTCCACGAACAGGTCGAACTGGGTCGCACCGCCGTTGTACGTCCGCGTGACCGGACCGGAGGTGAAGACCTGAGGGTTGGCCGGCGCGCCGTCGTGGTTCCCTCCGCCCGCCGAGGCGAGGGAGACGGTCGAGGCGGCCGCCTGGGCGTCCCCGGCGCTCGAACCCGTCCGCAGGTACAGCTGCGAGGAGCCCGAGGGCGGCGGAGTGGTCGGCGGGGTCGTCGGCGGGGTCGTCGTTCCGCCGCCTTTCGTCCACACCGCCACGTAGTCGACCAGCATCGGCCGTCCCGACACCGTCGCGGCCGTCGGCGTCGGACCGCCCAGGGCGTCCGGGAAGGCGCCGCCCATCGCCACGTTGAGCAGCAGGAAGTAGCCCGCGTGGCTGGTCATGTCGGCCCACGCCTGGGCGCCGACCCGGGTCTCGTTCACGCTGTGGAAGAGCTGGTCGTCCACGTACCAGCGCAGCTCGTTGGGGGAGACCGAACGGTCCCACTCGAAACGGTACGTGTGGAAGGCCGACTGGCAGCTCGCGCCCGGGCAGACGCGGCTGGCGCCGATACCGGTGGTCTCGCCGCACGGCCCGCCGGGGTTCACGCCGCAGTGCAGCACGCCCCAGACCGAGTTGATGCCGTTGACGTTCTCCATGATGTCGAACTCGCCGATGGCGGGCCAGTTCCAGTAGTTGCCCCGGTAGGGGGCGCCGAGCGCCCAGAACGCGGGCCAGTAGCCCTTGGCGGCGTCACCCGTCACGTTCGGCATCTGAATCCGGCCCTCGATGCGGAGGGTCCCGCCGGCCGGAGCCTTGAAGTCGGCCCGCTTCGTCTCGATCCGGCCCGAGGTCCAGTTGCCCGCGCCGTCCTTCAGGGGGGTGATGCGGAGGTTCCCGGTGCCGTCGAGGCGCACGTTGTCGGGGCTCGACGTGTAGTTCTGTATCTCTCCGGTGCCCCAGTTGCCAGGGCCGCCCGGATAGCCGTGGCCGGTGTCGATCTGCCAGTCGGCGCCGTTGGGCAGGGAACGGTCGGGGCCGTCGAAGTCGTCGCTCCACTGGAGCGACCAGCCGGGCGCCGGGGGTACGGCGCCGCTGGCGGTGCCGGCCCCGCCCAGGCCGAGCAGGGCGCCCGCGGCAAGAGTGCCGGCGAGGAGCGATGCGAGAAGAGGGGTGCGTCGGACGCGGCTCAAGGAGAACACCTCCGGTGGGGGTTGAGGGCGTGAGAGCGCTCTCAGGAAGCTTTTGTAGATGGAGACACCGAGCCCGTCAATGGGTTCGGTGTCTTCGACTACCGAAGGATCACCGAAGGTCCAGCTCGGCCAACTCCCGTGTACTGAGCACGAGTTCGGAGGCCTCCGCCGAATCCCGCACGGTCTCCGGCCGGCTCGCCCCCGGGATCGGCAGCACCGTCTCCGAGCGGGCCAGCAGCCAGGCGAGCGCCACCCGCTGCGGGCTCACCCCGCGCTTCCGCGCCACCCGGTGGAACGCCCCGGACTCCGGGTCCGCCTCCAGGGCCGACGCCCCGTCCAGCGAGCTGCGCGAGATCCCGCCCAGCGGGCTCCACGGCATGAACGCGAGACCGAGTTCCGCACAGAGCCGCAGCTCCGGCTCGGAGGACCGGACCGCCGGTGAGTACCGGTTCTGTACGGAGACGAGCCGCTCACCCAGGATCTCCCGGGCGAGCCGGATCCCGTCGACGTCCACGTTCGAGATCCCGGCCAGCCGGATCGTGCCCGCGTCCAGCAACTCCCTCATCGCGCCCAGCGATTCGGCGTACGGCACGGCCGGGTCCGGCTTGTGGAGCTGGTACAGCCCGATCGCCTCGACGCCGAGCCGCCGCGCCGACGCCTCGGCCGCCCGCCGCAGATGCTCCGGCCTCCCGTCGACCGTCCAGCCGCCGTCGGCGGTCCGTCCGCGCCCGCCCTTCGTCGCCACGAGCACGTCCCCGGTCCGGCCGCGACCCCCGTACGCGGCCAGCGCCCGCGCCAGCAGCAGCTCGCCGGCGCCCGGCTCACCACCCGGCGGGTGGTAGGAGTCCGCGGTGTCGAGCAGCGTCACGCCCGCGTCCAGCGCCGCGTGGACCGTGGCCAGGGCGCGGGCCTCGTCGGGGTGCTCCTCGATGGAGAGCGGCATGGCCCCGAGACCGACCTCGCCGACCCGTACGTCCCCGAGCACGCGGTACCGCATCAGCGCACCCCCAGCGTCTCGGAGAGGGCCTGCCCCAGCCACTCCGTGGAACGGCGGAAGGAGAATCCGAGCGCCGTCGCCCTGGAGTTGTCCATTCCGTACGAGCGGGCGAACGAGAAGGGCGACACCTCGCCGACCTCGACCTCCCGGAAAACGGTCCGGCCCCCGATCCGGCGCTCGATCTCGGCGCAGATGTCGGCGGTGGTGAGCGGGCCGTGGGAATGCGCGTTGACCGGCCCGGTGAACGACGCCTCGGCCGCCCAGGCCAGGAATTCCGCGATCTCCTCCACGTACACATAGGTGGCAGGATGGTTCTCCGCGGGGACCGAGATCGGTTCGCCGGCCCGGATACGATCCGCGTAATGGCCGACCCTGCCGGTGAAGTCGTCCTCGCCACCCAGCACATGGGCGACCCTTACGGCCACGTACGGGAACGCGGGCCCGGCCGCGAAGACCGCCTCCGCCTGCCGCTTCCCCTCTCCGTAGTGCGTGCCGAGGAACTCCGGGTCGTCCCAGGGGAGATCGGGATCGACGATGACGGTGCGCGGGTCGACCGCCTCCTCCCGTACGGGTTCGGCCGCGTTCTCGTACGCGTACACCTCGACCGTCGACGTCATCACATAGCGCCGTGTGCGCGGCCCGAGAACCCGCCGTGCGATCGCCGCCTGACGCGGGGTGTAACAGACCTGGTCGACGACGACATCGAATTCCCGGTCGCCCAGCGCGCTTTCCAGAGCGGCCTCGTCGTTCCTGTCGGCGATCAGATGGTCCACGCCCTTCGGAACACCCGAAGAACCCCGGTTGAGAATCGTCACGCCATGCCCGGATTCCAGCAGACGGAACGTCAGACGCTTTCCGAAATAGCGGTTTCCGCCGATGATCAATACGTTCATGCGACAAGTGTTACGTTGAGCGCTCGTTGACTGAAGGGGGAAACATGGGAGTCCAGGCCGCCGCACCGAAGGAACCACGGCATTCGCGCCCTGCCGCCGACGAAACCTCGGCGGGGGCCTTCGACCCCATCGACCGGCAGATCCTGGAACTCCTCCAGGAGGACGGCCGGATCAAGCTCAGCGAACTCGGCCGCCGCGTCCGGCTGAGCCCCGCGGCCGTCACCGAGCGGGTCCGCAGACTGGAGGCCTGCGGGGCGATCACCGGCTACGGCGCGCACGTCTCCCCGGCCCGCCTGGGCTACGGCATCCGGGCCTTCATCCGCGTCGACCCGCACGGCGGCTACACCCTCAGACACCCCAGAACACTGGAGCTGACCGGCCGCCCGGAGGTCCTGGAGGCCCACCACGTCGTCGGCGAGGACTGCTGGATCCTCAAGGTCGCCGTCACCGACACCCTCCACCTCGAAGACGTCCTGGAACAGACCTCGGCACTCGGCCGGACGACCACGTCGATCGTCCTGTCGTCCCCGGTGGAACGCAAACCGCTCCTGCCCCCGGCGCCGTGAACGAGGCCCGACATCCCGCCGGCCGCCCCCGCGCACGACGCCGAGGGCGTCGGGCCACCCCCGTGTCAGGACTGGGCGGCCTCGGCCTCCGCCTTCTCCTTCAGAGGCTTGTAGACCGCGTCCCATGCACCGGGGCGCCTGTGGAGGTCCCCTACCAGGAGCGTGAACAGGTTCGCGTCGAAATTGACCCCGTACAGACCGCCGTCGATGTTGTTGCCGTTGACGACGACCGTGGGTGTGCCCGGGCCGATGGGATCGTCGCCGGTCTTCTCGTAGGCCTGCTGGGAGGCGGTGACGAACGAGCGGTACCTCATCGTCCTGACCGCCAGGTCGAAGGTCTCATCGCGAAGCCCCGGAACCTCGTCGGCCAGCTTCAGAAGGCGTTCGGTGGTGAACCCGCCGCTGCTCTCCACGGCGGCCTGGTTCTCGAAGATCACCGCGTGGTACTCGACGAACTTCTGCTTCTCCAGAGCGGCACGCAGTGCGTTCACCGTGCGCTTCGAGCCGTCGCCTCCGAGACGCTCGTCCTTGAAGGAGGCGAAGGTGTACTCGGCCCTGATCTCTCCCGTGAGCAGTAGCTTCTGGAGACCTTCGGCGCCCGTGCGCTCGTACTCCTCGACGACCGGGCACCGCGGATCCTCGTACACGCGCACCGCCGAACGAGCCGCGGGATTCCCGACCACGATCGTCGTGCCGTCCTGATCCCGCTCCTCCGGCAGCCGCTCGGCGGACGCGTAGCGGGCCGTCCCGGTCCGTACGGCCGGGTGGGCATCGCCCGGCTCTTCTCCGTCCGGCCCGGCTTCTCCGGCACGGTGGCCAAGCGGCGTGCATCCCACGAACGCACCTATGAGACCTACCGTGATGGCCGCGCGGACCGTTCTGCTGATCTTCATCGAACTCCTGCCCCTCCCCTGTGAACAGGCGGACTCTACGTGTCCGGCCGGACAGTCGCGCCACAGGGCCTTTGCCTTGACGTCGGCGTCAAGGCGTACGTTCGGGGACATGCGAATCGGCGAGCTGGCCGAGCGGGCCGGAACGACCACGCGGACTCTGCGCTACTACGAGTCCCGTGGCCTTCTGGCAGCCCGGCGCACGGAGAACGGCTACCGCACGTACGACGAGGACGACCTGCGGCTCCTCCAGCAGATCAGGACCCTGCAGGACTTCGGGTTCGAACTGGAGGAGACCCGGCCGTTCGTCGAGTGCCTGCGGGCGGGCCACCCGGCGGGGGACGCGTGCCCCGCCTCGCTCGACGTGTACCGCCGCAAGCTCGCGGAGCTGGACGGCCTCGTCGAGCAGCTCCAGGCGGTACGCGCACAGGTCGCCGCGCAACTGCTGAGGGCCGAGGCGGAACTGCCGGGCGGCCCCGAACCCACCTGCGAACTCGGAGGATGAGCCATGGCCGACGTAACCGATGTGACGGACGCGGTGTTCGACCACGAGGTGCTCCAGGCGGACCTCCCGGTCCTGGTGAAGTTCACCGCGGACTGGTGCGGCCCGTGCCGCCAACTGGAGCCGGTGCTCGGCGCGATCGCGGAGGAGGAGCACGACCGGCTGAAGATCGTCCGGATCGACGTGGACCGCAACCCGGAGACGACGGTCCGCTTCGGTGTCCTGGCCACGCCCACGCTCATGGTGTTCCGGGCCGGCGAACCGGTGAAGTCGATCGTCGGCGCCCGCCCGAAGCGCCGCCTCCTCCACGACCTGGAGGACGTCCTGACCCCGGCGGCCCGGTAGTCCTCTGGCAGGATCGCCTGATACGACGACGGCAGACGTCGCAACGGGAGAAGAGAGCCACAGGCATGACCGACAAGCCATCGCTGCGCGCGTACATCGACCGCTACGCGGCGGGTGAGATCCCGCGCGACGAGGCGCTGGCCGCCATCGCCGCCTGGGACTTCGAGGAGGAGTGGTTCGACCCCACCCACACGGCCCCGACGCACCAGGACAACACCCTGGCCGTGGTCAACCAGGCGCGGGGGCTCGGCAAGCTCACCGCCGACGACATCGAGGTGATCCGGGCGCTTCTCGAGCAGCGTGGGGTCTGAGCTCGCAGTGTCCGGGACGAACAGGGGAAGGGAAGAACCGCACGTGCCCGAGACGGGGGAGTACGAGCCGCTCTACCGGGAGCTGCAACAGCGGATGGGGACCGGTGGCGACCTGTCGGTGGCAGGGGAGTTCGACACAACGAACCGGTACGCCCCGAAGGGCATCTGGACTCCCGACCGGGCGCGCCTGCACGACGGCCTGTTGGAGCAGTTCAAGGAACAGTGCAAGGGCAAGCCCCGCGACGGCCACGCCGTGCTCTTCACGGGCGGGGCGCCCGGCTCCGGCAAGGGCAGGGCACAGAAGAACATGGCGCTGTGGGAGTCGCAGGACACCGCGCTCGGTGAGGAACTGCGCCGCCTGCACGGTGTGGACCTCGACGACTACGTCGTCCTCGATCCGGACGAGTTCAAGGTGAAGCTCTTCGAGCACGGTGGCGCGCCGGAGCTTCCCGCCTCCCTCGACCGACTGCACGACGGCCGCGCGTTGTCCCCGTCGGAGAAGGCCTCTCTGGTCCACCGCGAGTCGGGCCATGTCCAGAACATGATCGAGCAGTGGGCCCGTAGCGAGGGTTACAACCTGCTCTACGACCAGTCCCTGCGCGCGCTCGGCTGGACCGCGAACCTTCTCAACGACCTTCAGAACGAGGGCTACGACAAGCGTGTCGTGCTGTCCGTCGAGGTCCCCGAGGAGCAGTGCCTGCAGCAGAACGCCGACCGCTGGATGACCGGCCGTGAACGGTTCGACGCCGGGGAGGACTGGTACGGCGGCCGGATGGCGCCCGAGGGGTTCATCCGGAGCCTGTACGAGGCGAGCGAGACGGGCCGGGGCTACTCCGTCGGCCGGGAGAACGCCGAGCACCTTGCGGAGCAGGGCCTGGCCACCGGGCTCATCACCACCGACCGGGGGGACTTCCGCGCGAAGCCCGCTGCCCCTCCGCTCCCGGCGGCCGCCCCGCCCGTCCCGAACCGGCCCCCCGCGCGGGCCTTCCAGCAGGGCGACACCACGGTAGGGGTGGGCAGGGGCGCCGCGTTCATGCCTGGCGTGACGGTGACCCCGACGCGCCCCCCGGCCTCCCCGGGTCCCGTCACCCCGACGACACCCCCGCCGCCCACGCCGGGACCCGCGCGCGGCACGGGCGTCGACCGCTGACGGCGCAGGACCGGGGTCAGGGCCTGGACCCGGATCACGACCGGGACTCGGCCCCCGACCCGGGGCGCGGCTCCTCCTCCCACAGCGCGGTGCTGTGCGCGCCGATGAGGTGCTCGATCCGGCGCAGGGCCTCGTCGGCCGGCAGGGGGGCGAGTCGGCGGCCGTCGCGCAGCCGCAGGGCCACCAGACCGTCCGCCGCCTCCCTCGCGCCGACCACCGCCTGGTACGGCACGAGGCGGTGCTCCCGGACGCGGGCGCCCAGGCTGCCGCGGTCGGGGCCCGCCACCTCCGCCCTCAGACCGCGCTCCGCGCACCGTGCGGCGAGCGCCTCGGCGACGGACCGCTCGGACTCCGAGACGGGCAGGACGACCAGCTGGACGGGGGCCAGCCAGCCGGGGAACGCGCCGCCGTGCTGTTCGAGGAGGTGGGCGACGGCACGCTCCACACTGCCGACGACACTGCGGTGGATCATGACCGGACGGTGCCGGGCGCCGTCCGCGCCGATGTAGCGCAGGTCGAACCGCTCCGGCTGGTGGAAGTCGATCTGCACGGTCGACAGGGTGGACTCACGGCCGGCCCGGTCGGCGACCTGCACATCGATCTTCGGACCGTAGAACGCTGCCTCGCCCTCGGCGGACTCGTACGGCAGCCCCGAGTCGTCGAGCACCTCCCGGAGCAGGGCCACGGAGCGCTGCCACAGCTCGGGGGCGTCGACGTACTTCCCGCCCGGCCCGGGGAGCGAGAGCCGGTAGCGCGCCGGGACGATGCCCATCGCCTCGTACGCCCTCCGGATCAGCTCCAGCGCGCCCGCGGCCTCCTTCCGGACCTGGTCCAGGGCGCAGAAGATGTGCGCGTCGTTCAGCTGGATGGCCCGGACCCGGGTCAACCCGCCGAGGACACCGGAGAGTTCGGAGCGGTACATGGGCCCGAGCTCGGCCATGCGCAGGGGCAGGTCGCGGTGGCTGTGGGGGCGGGAGCGGTAGATCACCGCGTGGTGGGGGCAGAGACTGGGGCGCAGGACGACCTGCTCGCCGCCGAGTTCCATGGGCGGGAACATGTCGTCGCTGTAGTGCGCCCAGTGCCCTGAGATCTCGTAGAGCTCCCGCTTCCCGAGGACGGGCGAGTACACGTGCCGGTATCCGGCGCGCCGCTCGACCTCCCGTACGTACTCCTCCAGCGCGTGCCGTACGGCGGCTCCGTCGGGCAGCCAGTACGGCAGGCCGGCCCCGATCAGCGGGTCGGTGTCGAACAGGTCCAGCTCGCGTCCGAGCCTGCGGTGGTCGTGGTGCATGTCGCCCTCCTGGGGGTGGCCGCCCGGGGGCGAGCGGCCGGAGGAACGACGAAGCCCCGGGGCGCTCGGCCCCGGGGCTTCGTGACGTCAAGACAGCGGTCAGCGCGCCGGGACACTCTCCGGCGTCGTCGTGATGACCGCGGCACGCTTCATACGGTCGACGGTAGCCGGTCCGCCTCCGGCGCGCACCGCGTTATGCGGGGAGCCCGAGCCGCACGCGGCGCGTCACGAGGTCGACCGAGGCGACCTCGACGGACAGTTCGTCCCCCTCGCGGCGGAACGAGTTCGCCGGTGAACCGGTCCCGGAAGGGACCGTCCTCGCTCCCGATGCGCGCGTACGAGAATTCCCGGTCGCAGCTCACGTAGAAGTACACGAGATCCTCGGCCGATCGCCGCCGCCAGGACCTCGCGCTCCTCCAGCGGCAGCAGATGCTCGGAAAAGCCGTCCGTGCCGTAGAAGGCGTGGCACAGTCCGGCGACCCGAAGTTCGTCCCGCGCGCCCCAGGCGGCCAGTCGGGCCTCGACCCGGTCCAGACGACCGAGCGGCATGCCCCCTGGGTGCCGCGCCCTTCCCCGTGCCTCTCCCCATGAGACATGAAAATACCCCGACTAGAATTGCAGTCGGGGCTGGAACTCGCGTATATTCATGGATTCCGTGTCTATGCGCAACAAGGCACAACAGAAGACGCGGAGAAGTTCAATAAACGCACTGTATCGCGCCGGGAGTCGAATTGTCAACCGAGGAATTTCGGAAAGAGCAGCAATTCATCACAGAGCTCTACGCACGACTCGACCACCTGAGGGACCAGGCCGAGGCGGCCGTCGGGCAGGCCCTGAAGACGCCCTGGGTCGGCAACCAGGGACGCCTCGAACGTGACGTGCTGGTCGCCGAACAGTCCGGAGTGCTCGGCGCCCTCAACGCGGGGGAGAGCGGCCTCTGCTTCGGGCGGCTCGTCTTCCAGGACGGGCGCGACCACCACATCGGCCGGATCGGCGTCCGCAAGGACGACCCGAACCGCACCCCCCTCGTCGTCGACTGGCGCGCCGACGTCGCCCGGCCGTTCTACCTCGCCACCGGGTACGAGCCGATGGGCCTCAGCCGCCGCCGGCACATCACCACCAGGGGCCGCGAGGTGACCGCCCTCCACGACGAGGTCCTCGACCTCGCCGACCGGACCCGAACCGGGCACGAGAACCGGGACGCCGACGAGGTGCTGCTCGCCTCGCTCGACGCGGCCCGCACCGGACGCATGCACGACATCGTGCAGACCATCCAGGCCGAGCAGGACCGCATCATCCGCTCGCCGCACCGCGGCGTCCTCGTCGTCGAGGGCGGCCCCGGCACCGGCAAGACCGCCGTGGCCCTGCACCGTGCCGCGTACCTCCTCTACGCGCACCGCGAGCAGCTCGCCAAGCGCGCCGTCCTCATCGTCGGGCCCAACCCCGCCTTCCTCGGCTACATCGGCAACGTCCTGCCCTCCCTCGGCGAGACCGGCGTCCTGCTCGCCACCCCCGCCGAACTCTTCCCCGGCGTCCGCGCCACCGGTACGGACGCCCCGCGCGCCGCCGCCGTCAAGGGCGCCGCCACGATGGCCGAGGCCCTCGCCCATGCGGTACGAGACCGGCAGCAGGTCCCCGAGCGCGGCGAGCCGCTCGTCGTCCCGCACGACGACGGCGACCTCGTCATCGACTGGGACATGGCCCTGGAGGCCCGTCACAAGGCCCGCGAGACCGCCCTGCCGCACAACCTCGCCCGCCCCTACTTCGTCTTCAACATCCTCGACGCCCTCGCCGAGCAGCTCGCCGACCGGATCGGCGCCGACCCCTACGGCGGCCCCAACTTCCTCGGCCCCGACGACATCGCCCTGCTCGCCAAGGGCATCGCCGCGAGCGCCGAGGTCCACGCGGCCGTCGACACCCTGTGGCCGCACCTCACCCCCGAGTCCTTCCTCGCCGACTACCTCGCCGAGCCCACCCACCTCACCGAAGAGGACGCGGCTGCGATCCGGCGCGAGGAAGGGCCCTGGACCCCCGCCGACGTACCCCTGCTCGACGAGGCCGCCGAACTCCTCGGCGTGGACGACTCCGCCGCCCGCGCGGCCGCCGAGGCCGAGCGGGAGAAGCAGATCCGGTACGCGCAGGGCGTGCTCGACGTCAGTTACGCCTCCCGCACCTACGAGTTCGAGGACAAGGAGGAGCAGGACAAGGACGCCGCCGAGGTCCTCGCCGCGCACGACATCATCGACGCCGAGCGGTTCGCCGAGCGCCATGAGGAGGCCGACCACCGCAGCGCCGCCGAACGCGCCGCCGCCGACCGCACCTGGGCCTTCGGCCACATCATCGTCGACGAGGCGCAGGAGCTCTCCGCGATGGCCTGGCGGCTGCTGATGCGCCGCAGCCCCAACCGTTCGATGACCCTCGTCGGCGACCCGGCGCAGACCGGCGACGCGGCGGGCGTCGGGGCGTGGGAGCGGATCCTCACGCCGTACGTGGACGACCGCTGGGAGCTCGTACGGCTCGGCGTCAACTACCGCACCCCCGCCGAGATCATGGCCGTCGCCGCCGGCGTCCGGCGCGAGGCCGACCCGGACTTCGAGCCGCCCCGCTCGGTGCGCACCACGGGCGTCGAGCCCTGGGAGCGGACCGTCGAGGACCCGGTGAAGGAGGTGGCCGACGCCGTCGCCGCCGAGACGCGGGAAGAGGGCCGCCTCGCGGTGATCGCCCCGCCGGAGCTCCACGCGGAGCTGATCGCGGCCCTGCCGGAGGCCTCGCACGGCGCGGCGCCCGACCTGACCCGCCCCGTGGTCCTGCTCGACCCCCGTCAGGCCAAGGGCCTGGAGTTCGACACGGTCCTCGTCGTCGACCCGGACGGCATCCGGGCCGGCGCCACGCACGGCATCAACGACCTGTACGTGGCGCTGACCCGGGCCACCCAGCGGCTGGGGATCGTCAGGCGGGCCTGAGCCAGACCGTCGCCAGCGGCGGCAGCGTCATCCGCACGCTCGCCGAACGGCCGTGGGAGGGCGCCGACTCGGTCTTCACCGGGTCGGTGCTCACCACGCCACCGCCGCCGTACCGTGTCTCGTCCGTGTTCAGGACCTCCACCCAGGCGGCGCACGTGTCCGGGACCCCGAACCGGAAGTCGTGCCGCACCACGGGGGAGAAGTTGCAGACCGCGAGCAGCGGAGAGCCCTCGGCGTCGTAGCGGAGGAAGGCGAAGACGTTGTCCTCGGCCGCGTCGCCGACCACCCACTGGAAGCCCGCGGGGACGGTGTCGCGCTCCCACAGCGCCGGGGTGTCGCCGTACACCGTGTTCAGATCGCGCACGAGGTCCCGTACGCCCCGGTGGTCCGCCTCCGCGCCGTACGACGGGTCGAGCAGCCACCAGTCCGGCCCGTGCTCGGCCGACCACTCCGCACCCTGGGCGAACTCCTGCCCCATGAAGAGCAGTTGCTTGCCCGGGTGAGCCCACATGAAGCCCAGGTACGCGCGGTGGTTGGCGCGCTGCTGCCACCAGTCGCCGGGCATCTTCGACACCAGGGCCTGCTTGCCGTGCACGACCTCGTCGTGGGAGATCGGCAGGATGTAGTTCTCGCTGTACGCGTACACCATCGAGAACGTCATCTCGTTGTGGTGGTACTTGCGGTGCACCGGCTCCTTGGAGACGTAGCCCAGGGAGTCGTGCATCCAGCCCATGTTCCACTTCATGCCGAAGCCGAGACCGCCGAAGCCGCCGGGACCGACCTGGTCGGTCGCCCTCGTCACGCCGTCCCAGGCCGTCGACTCCTCGGCGAAGGTGATGACACCGGGGCAGCGGCGGTAGACCGTCGCGTTCATCTCCTGGAGGAACGCGACCGCGTCCAGGTTCTCCCGCCCGCCGAACTCGTTCGGCAGCCACTCGCCGTTCTCACGCGAGTAGTCGAGGTAGAGCATCGAGGCGACCGCGTCCACGCGCAGACCGTCGAGGTGGAACTCCTCGCACCAGTACACCGCGTTGGCGACCAGGAAGTTCCGCACCTCCTTGCGGCCGTAGTCGAACTCCAGCGTCCCCCAGTCCGGGTGCGCGGAGCGGCGCGGGTCCTCGTGCTCGTACAGCGGCCGGCCGTCGAACTCGGCGAGCGCCCAGTCGTCGCGCGGGAAGTGCGCGGGCACCCAGTCCATCAGGACGCCGATCCCGGCCCGGTGCAGCGCGTCGACGAGGTACTTGAAGTCGTCGGGCGTGCCCATACGGGCCGTCGGCGCGTAGAAGCCGGTGACCTGGTAGCCCCAGGAGCCGCTGAAGGGGTGCTCGGCGACGGCCATGAACTCCACGTGCGTGAAGCCGAGGTCGCGGACGTAGGCCGGCAGCTGCTCGGCGAGCTGGCGGTACGTCAGGCCCGGCCGCCAGGACGGCAGGTGGAGCTCGTAGACGGAGAACGGCGCCTCGTGGTGCGGGCGCGCGCCACGGCCCGCCATCCACTGCGCGTCGCTCCACTCGTGGTACGAGTCGGTGACGATCGAGGCGGTGTTCGGGGGGCACTCGGTGCGCCGGGCCATCGGATCGGCGCGCAGGGTGTGGGAGCCGTCGGGCCGGGTGATGTCGAACTTGTACACCGCGCCCTCGCCGATCCCGGGCACGAACAGCTCCCATACACCGGTCGCGCCCAGCGAGCGCATCGGCAGCGCGGTGCCGTCCCAGTGGGTGAAGTCGCCGGTGACACGGACGCCGCGGGCGTTCGGGGCCCAGACCGTGAACCGGGTGCCGGTGACGCCCTGGTGGACCATCGGCCGCGCGCCGAGCGCCTTCCACAGCTCCTCGTGCCGGCCCTCCCCGATCAGATGCAGGTCGAGGTCGCCGAGCGCGGGCAGGAAGCGGTACGGGTCCTCCACGGGCAGCTCGTCGCCGTCGTAGCGGACCCGGAGCTCGTACGGGGGGATCTTGCGCAGCAGCGGCAGGAGCCCCGAGAAGAGACCGTCGCCGTCGTCGTGCAGGACGACGCGCTTGCCCTTGGCGAGGACCGCGACCTCACGGGCGTACGGGCGCAGCACCCGGATCGCGACGCCGCCTCGGACGGGGTGCGCGCCGAGGAGGGCGTGCGGGTCGTGGTGCTCGCCGGCGAGCAGCCTCGCCCGGTCCCCGGGATCGAGCGGCGGCGCCTTCCTTACCTCCTGGGCGGCCCGGGGTGCGGGCGTCTTGGCCGGGGGCGCTGCCGTCTTACGAGCGGATCGGGCGGTCACGGGGATGCCTCCTGCAGAAGTGTCGGAAGGATGGGCCGAGGAAGATGCGCCGGTTCCCACGCAACCGCAACGGCGCGGGTCCCGCACAGGACACTCCGCCGAACGGGCTGCGCACGCCCACGGCGGGGGTCCGGGTTCACTCCGCTCCCGCGAGGCGTTCGATCGCGGCCATGGGGACCGGAAGCCAGTCCGGGCGGTGACGGGCCTCGTAGAGGACCTCGTAGACCGCCTTGTCCGTCTCGTACGCGCACAGCAGAGCCGGGTCCGTGCGCGGGTCCGTGCCCGAGGCCTCCGCGTACCCCGCGCAGTACGCCGCCC
Source organism: Streptomyces sp. NPDC013457 (assembly GCF_043089925.1). NCBI lineage: Bacteria > Bacillati > Actinomycetota > Actinomycetes > Kitasatosporales > Streptomycetaceae > Streptomyces > Streptomyces sp. NPDC013457. The sequence continues at coordinate 323,468 of NZ_JBICBL010000004.1, read as the reverse complement.
GGCAGCGCGCCGCCCACTCGGGCTTCCAGGGGCGGTGCGTGCGCGCCGCGTAGTCGAAGGAGCGGAGCATCCCCGCGACGTCACGGACCGCCGGCTGCGGACGGCACCGCTCGGCGAGCGGCTTCGCGGGCTCGCCCTCGAAGTCGATCACCGCCCAGCCGCCGTCCGTCGCCCGCAGCGTCTGCCCCAGGTGCAGATCGCCGTGCACCCGCTGCAGCCGCCCCGCGCCCACCGTGTCCCCGGCGGCCGCGAAGACCGCCCGGAGCCCGGGCACGTACGGCAGCAGCGCCGGCACCGCCTGCGCCGCCGCGTGCAGCCGCTGGTCCATCTCCCCGGCCAGATGCTCCGCCTGCGTCCGCCGCAGCCGCTCGGTCGGCAGCGCCGTCGCCAGTGCGAGGTGCACCTCGGCCGTCGCCCGTCCGAGCGCGCGCGCCTCGGCGGTGAACTCCCGGCCCTCCGCCAGCGCGTCGAGGGCGAGCCGCCACCCGTCGCGCGAGTCCCGCAGATAGGGCTGGAGGACGCCGAGCGTGTTCGCGCCCGACTCGAACCAGGCCACCGGTGCCGGCACCCGCGCGCAGCCGGCCCGGGCCAGCGCGAGTGGCAGCTCCAGGTCCGGGTTCACCCCGGGGCTGACCCGTCGGAAGATCTTCAGGATGTACGCATCGCCGTACACGAGCGAGGAGTTGGACTGCTCGGCGTCCAGGACCCTCGGTGCGAGCGATGCGGGCAGCGGCGCCGAGCCGTGGAACGTCAGCGGGCCGATCCGGCCCGGTGTGCGCAGCCGCTCGTAGAGCAGTCCGGCGAGCCGCGGGTCCCGCAGCCCTTCGTAGACGGCCCGGCCGGCCAGCGGCCCCTGCCGGATCCGCCCGATCAGGGCGGGGGCGAGGCGCGGCGGCAGCTGGGTCCGTACGCCCAGGAGCAGTTGGTAGCAGTCGGCGGGCGTCCCGGCCGGGCGTCCCGGCTGTTCGACCCGTACGAGCAGGTGCAGCAGCCCGGGTCCCGTGCCGTCCAGCGGCAGCAGCTCGGTGGCCGCTTCCAGCGTGAATCCGGTGACCCGGCGGCCCTTGCCCGAGAACCAGCGCTGCCGGGGCAGCCATTCATGGAGCAGGGGGGCGAGTGACGGGAGGAGGGCGGCCGGGGCCCGGGTGGTGGATGCGGTCTCCGGCATGGCATCGCGTCCTTTCCCCGGGGGGCGCAGAATCGAGTTCGCGTGAATCGAGTTCAAATGCGCAGAGTGTCCCGGATGGCAGCATCGACTGTCCGGAAGTGCGGGACGTGTCGGGAGGGGAAGATCCATATGGGCCCGACAAGAAGGCCCGTATGGACCTGAATCGACCGTGTGTGGGACACAGTGCCCAGGGTGACGCGGGGGAAACCCGCCCCACCCCGGGCAGTTGGGCGATTTTCGGTCAGCTCTTGGCCGAACGGGCCTTCTTCAGCCGGAACCAGTAGAAGCCGTGGCCCGCCAGCGTCAGCAGGTACGGCCACTGTCCGATCGCCGGGAACCGCACCTGCCCGATCAGCTCCACGGGGCTCATCCCGTCGAACTGCCGCAGGTCGAGCTCCGTCGGCTGCGCGAACCGCGAGAAGTTGTTCACGCAGAGCACGAGATCGTCGCCGGACTCCCGGAGGAAGGCGAGCACCGCCGGATTCGACGACGGCAGCTCCGTGTACGAGCCGAGCCCGAAGGCCCGGTTCTGCTTACGGATCTCGATCATCCGCTTCGTCCAGTGGAGCAGCGACGACGGCGAGGCCATCCCCGACTCCACGTTCGTGACCTGATAACCGTGGACCGGGTCCATGATGGCCGGAAGCGTCAGCCGGCCCGGATCGCAGGACGAGAAGCCCGCGTTCCGGTCGGGCGTCCACTGCATCGGGGTCCGTACCCCGTCCCGGTCGCCGAGCCAGATGTTGTCGCCCATCCCGATCTCGTCGCCGTAGTACAGCACCGGCGAACCGGGCAGCGAGAAGAGCAGCGCGGTGAACAGCTCCATCTGCTTGCGGTCGTTGTCGAGCAGCGGGGCGAGCCGCCGCCGGATGCCGATGTTCGCCCGCATCCGGGGATCCTTGGCGTACTCCGCGTACATGTAGTCGCGCTCTTCGTCCGTGACCATCTCGAGCGTCAGCTCGTCGTGGTTGCGCAGGAAGATGCCCCACTGGCAGCCGTCCGGGATCGCCGGGGTCTTGGCCAGGATCTCGGAGACCGGGGTGCGCGACTCCCGCCGTACCGCCATGAAGATCCGCGGCATCACGGGGAAGTGGAACGCCATGTGGCACTCGTCGCCGCCCGAGGGGAAGTCCCCGAAGTAGTCGACCACGTCCTCCGGCCACTGGTTCGCCTCGGCGAGCAGCACCGTGTCCGGATAGTGGTCGTCGATCTCCTTGCGGACCCGCTTCAGGAAGCCATGGGTGGCCGGCAGGTTCTCGCAGTTGGTCCCCTCCTGCTGGTACAGGTAGGGCACGGCGTCCAGCCGGAAGCCGTCGATGCCGAGGTCCAGCCAGAACTTCAGCGCCGAGAGGATCTCCTCCTGCACCGCCGGGTTCTCGTAGTTGAGATCCGGCTGGTGCGAGAAGAACCGGTGCCAGTAGTACTGCTTGCGCACCGGGTCGAAGGTCCAGTTCGACGTCTCCGTGTCGACGAAGATGATCCGCGCGTCCTGGAACTGCTTGTCGTCGTCCGCCCAGACGTAGTAGTCCCCGTACGGGCCGTCGGGGTTGGCGCGCGACTCCTGGAACCACGGGTGCGCGTCACTCGTGTGGTTCATGACGAAGTCGATGATCACGCGCATGCCGCGCTGGTGCGCCGCGTCCACGAACTCCACGAAGTCGGCGAGATCGCCGAACTCCGGCAGCACGGACGTGTAGTCGGCGACGTCGTATCCGCCGTCCCGCAGCGGGGACTTGAAGAACGGCGGCAGCCAGAGGCAGTCGACGCCCAGCCACTGCAGGTAGTCCAGCCTGGACGTGATGCCCTTGAGGTCGCCTACGCCGTCCCCGTTGCTGTCCTGGAAGGACCGCACGAGCACTTCGTAGAAGACGGCCCGCTTGAACCAGTCCGGGTCACGGTCCTTGGCAGGCGTGTCCTCGAAGGTGTCAGGGACGGGTTCGTTGACTGTCATGGTGTGGGTGACCCTCCGGTCGACGGGGACGGTCGCAGGGCGAAGACGTGCGCGGGCGTGACGCCCGGCTCGAGGCGCACATAGTTGGCCCTGCCCCAGTGATAGGTCTCTCCGGTGAGCTCGTCGCGCACCGGTACGGTCTCGTGCCAGTCGAGGCCGAGCTCCGGCATGTCCAACGAGACCGTGGCCTCCTGGGTGTGGTGAGGATCGAGGTTGGCGACCACCAGAACGGTGTTCGAACCCGATCGCTTGCTGTACGCGATCACCGCGTCGTTGTCCGTGGCGTGGAAGTGCAGGTTCCGCAGTCGGCGCAGAGCCGGATGGCGCCGCCTGACCCGGTTGAGCGTGGTGATCAGAGGCGCGATCGAGGCGCCGGTACGCTCGGCCGACTCCCAGTCGCGGGGCCGGAGTTGGTACTTCTCCGAGTCCAGGTACTCCTCGCTGCCCTCCCGCAGCGCGGCGCCCTCGCACAGCTCGTACCCCGCGTACATGCCCCAGGTCGGCGAGAGGGTGGCCGCGAGCACCGCCCGTACCTCGAAGGCCGGCCGGCCGCCCCTCTGGAGGTACGCGTGCAGGATGTCGGGGGTGTTCACGAAGAGGTTCGGCCGCATGTGCGCCGCCGCGTCCCCGGACAGCTCCGTCAGGTACTCCGTGAGCTCGGCCTTGGTGTTGCGCCAGGTGAAGTACGTGTACGACTGCTGGAAGCCGATCGCACCGAGGGTGTGCATCATGGCGGGCCGGGTGAAGGCCTCCGCCAGGAAGATCACGTCCGGGTCGGCACCGTTGATCTCGCCGATCACCCGCTCCCAGAACACGACGGGCTTGGTGTGCGGGTTGTCGACGCGGAAGATCCGTACACCGTGGTCCATCCAGTGCCGGAGCACCCGGACGGTCTCCGCGACGATCCCGTCCATGTCCCGGTCGAACGCCACCGGGTAGATGTCCTGGTACTTCTTCGGCGGGTTCTCGGCGTACGCGATCGAGCCGTCCGGGCGGTGGTGGAACCACTCCGGGTGCTTCTCCACCCACGGGTGGTCCGGTGAGCACTGGAGCGCGAAGTCGAGCGCGATCTCCAGGCGCAGCTCGCGGGCGCGGGCGACGAAGGCGTCGAAGTCCTCGATGGTGCCCAGGTCCGGGTGGACCGCGTCGTGGCCGCCCTCGGGGGAGCCGATCGCCCACGGCACGCCGACGTCGTTCGGGCTCGCGGAGAGCGCGTTGTTGGGGCCCTTGCGGTGAGTGGTGCCGATGGGGTGGATGGGCGGGAGATAGACGACGTCGAAACCCATTGCCGCGATGGCCGGAAGTCGCTCCGCCGCGGTACGGAACGTACCCGGCTTCGTACGGCCCCGGACCTTCTTCACGCCCTCCGAGCGCGGGAAGAACTCGTACCAGGAGCCGTACAGTGCCCGCTCCCGCTCCACCTGGAGCGGCAACGCGGGGGAGGAGCTGACCAGTTCGCGCAGCGGGTGCCGGTCCAGGGTCTCGGTCACCCGCGGGGCGAGCGCCGCCGCGAGCCGCGCCGCGGCCGAACGGGACTCGTCCCGCATGGCGTCCGCCGCGGCCAGCACCGCCTCACGGCCGCCGCCCTTCTTCGGCACGCCCTTCGCGGCGCGCTCGTGCAGCTCGGCGCCCTCGGCGAGCACGAGCTCGGAGTCGATGCCGGCCGGGATCTTGATCTTCGCGGCGTGCCGCCAGGTCGCCAGCGGGTCGCTCCACGCCTCGACCGTGTAGGTCCACCGGCCCTCGGTGTCCGGCGTGACCTCGGCGCCCCACCGGTCGGTACCGGGGGCGAGTTCGCGCATCGGGATCCAGGGCCCGGGCCGGCCGGACGGGCCGCGCAGCACGACATTGGCGGCGACGGCGTCATGGCCCTCGCGGAAGACGGTGGCCGACACCTCGAAGGTCTCGCCGGCCACCGCCTTCGCGGGCCGGCGGCCGCAGTCGACCAGCGGGCGGACGTCCAGAACGGGAATGCGTCCCATGAGCGGATTCACAGCATCACCTGAGGGGGTACGGGGGTGCGGGTGGTGGTGCGCTCTTTGTAGCTCCGTCGACGGCTTGCGGGTTGCGGGCATGGCCGCTCCTGTCCGCGTTCACTCGGATGGCGGGTCTACGGGATGTACGTACGGGTGTGTGCCGGGGTGTACGGGGGTGTTCGGGGGTGTACCGGGGGAGCCTTCCACCCACTCGGGGTGGGCAATCCGGCGCTTTGTTACCTACTCGGGCGTAGTGGCGCGTGCAAGGACACGGTGCCCACAACAATCCGGCCCCGTCCTTGTGGGACGGGGCCGAATGGCCGAATGTGCGCGGCGGGTGGAGGCGGGGCGGGGGCGGGTGGAGGTGGCGTGGGAGTGGGGTGGGAGCGGTCCGGGGCGGGGTGGAGGCGGGGTGGGAGCGGGCCGGGGGCGCGTGGGCGGCGGCCTCACGCCCGTCGGGCGCGCATGCCGCCCGGCATGCCGCGGCGTCAGCCCTGCGGGGACGGGGACTGCTCCTCCGCGTCGTCGCCGGACCACATCTGCCACGGCTGACGCGTCACCCACTCCTCCACCGGCGCGGGCCGTACCCGGAGCGCCTCCGCCGACACCCCGTCGTCGGCGGCGAGGAGCAGCGGGTCGGCGCCCGTCGCCATGTAGTGGTAGATCCCGGCGACCCCGGCCGCCGTCTCCGGGCCGAGCAGCTGGCCCAGCCCGCGCTCGAAGACCTCCGGAGGAAGCTGCAGATACCGGACCGTACGCCCGAGCCCCCGGCTGAACGCGGCCGCCAGTTCGTCGCCCGTCAGCGACCCGGCCCCGCCGATGTCGAAGGTCCGGCCCTCGAGACCCTCGACGGTCAGTGCCGCGTGCACCGCCTCCGCGAGGTCCCGGTGCGACAGCCAGGCCGTCGGCGTCGAGGCGGGCAGCGGATAGGCCAGAATTCCCTCGTTCACCAGCGCCGGCCCGTTCCAGGGCGAGAACAGGTTGTCCAGGTACACCGGCGGCCGTACGACGACCAGCGGGACGCCGCTGCCCCGCAGCTCCTCCTCGGCGACCCGCCGCGTCTCGAACGCGGCGACCGCGTTCGGACCGTGCGGCAGACGGGTGTTGGCGTTGAAGACCAGGCGCACGGTCCCGGCGGCCAGCGCGGCGTGCGCCACGTTCCGCGCGTAGCGGCGTATCCGCTCCACGTCGTACACGAGCGGCATCGTCACCACGGCGTGCGTGGTCCCCTCGAAGAGCCGCCGCACGTCGGCGGGGCGCGCCAGGTCGCCCGCGACGAAGAAGGCGCCGGGCAGCGGGGGGCGGTCCCCCGAGGGACGCCGGGTGAGCGTCCGGACCCGGTGGTGGCGCTCGACCAGCAGACGCGCGATCGCGCCGCCCTGGAAACCGGTCGCTCCGACGACCGCGACCCGCATCGGAATCTGACTGGACATGTGTCGTTGAGGCCCTTCGATAAGGTATGGCTGCTGCCATGACGTCTTTCTCAGGCTGGCGGCGGCGGCTCACACCGTTCAATTAACAAACCGGGGCGGAAGTTGAAGGATCGTCCATGGACACCGTGGCAACCGACCGTGACGACCGGCGTGAGGATGACGAGGCAGAGGACCTCCTGAGCGAGCTGCTCAAACCGCTCCGCCTGACCGGCGTCTTCGACAGCCGGTGGCACGTCCGCGCGCCCTGGGCCATCGAGGGCGACGCGGAGCAGAGCTGTGCCGTGCTCCACTACATCGTGGAGGGCGGCTGCTGGATCACGGGCGACGGCCAGGCCCCGCTGGAGCTGAGCGCCGGCGACCTGATCGTCTTCCCGACCGGCACCGCCCACCGGCTCTCCGACCGCCCGGACCGCCAGGGCGTCCCGCTCAAGGCCGTACTGCCCGAGCGGCGGCCCGGCACGTCGGGGGAGATCCGCATCGACGGCACCGGAGCGGTGAGCCGGCTGCTGTGCGCCGGACTCCACTACGACGCCAGCGCGGCGAGCACGCTCTACACCTCGCTGCCCTGGGCCCTGGTCCTGGACGGCGCCCAGGTCGACCGCGAGCCGCTGCTCCGCGACACCCTGCGCCTGCTCGCCTCCCCGGACCGCCCCGTGGGCCCGGGCGACCGCCTCATCACCCTGCGCGCCTTCGAGATGGCCCTGGTCCTCGCGCTGCGCCCCCTGCTGCGGGACCTGGCCGACAACCCGACGTCGCTGCCCCTGCTGCGCCACCCGGGCATCAGCCAGGCGATGGTGATGATCGCGACCCGCTTCGCCCAGCCCTGGACGATCGACTCCCTGGCACGCGAGGTCGGCATGTCCCGCTCGGCGTTCACGGCGGCCTTCCGCGCCCTGGTGGGCGAATCCCCGGCCCGCCACCTCACCTCCCGCCGCATGCAGGAAGCAGCGCGACTCCTCTCCGAAACCACCCTCCCCCAGTCGGCGGTCCCGTCGAGGGTGGGCTACCAGAGCGCGGTCGGCTTCCACCTGGCGTTCCGCAAGTGGTTCGGCATGACCCCGGGCGAGTACCGGGCGGGGGTGTGCAGCGCGGCGTGATGCGCGTCCGCACGCGACACCACTGACGGGTACCGGGCCGCGGGGGTTCTCGACCAGCCGGAAAACCTCCCCGCGAGGAGGCGCGCACGTACACGCTGCTGTCGAGGCCTTCGGCGTCGTTTTAGAGCGACAGTCGAACCCTTGAGGTGCCCGATCACCACAAAAGCCCCACCAACCCCACGCGACTGGCCGGTTCTTAAGGACCGGTGGACGGTCGTTCATTGCCTCGTGTGTCCCGTGACGGGAAGGCTCGGGTCCGGTACATGGCGTGACACACGAGGAGAGGCGATATCACCGTGACGAGGTCCGGGCAGGAGTATCTGGAGGCGCTGCGCGACGGGCGTGAGGTCTGGCTCGACGGGGAGCGGGTCAAGGACGTCACCGCTCACCCCGCCTTCCGGGCCACCGCGGGTTCCTTCGCCGGGCTCTTCGACCTCGCCCGGGACTCCCCGCACGCGCCCGACCTCGTGTCCGGCGGCGTGCACCGGGCGTACGCCGTGCCCCGGTCGTACGAGGATCTCGTCGCGCGGCGCCGGGCGTACAAGGTGTGGGCCGAGGCGAGTTACGGGTTCCTGGGGCGTACGCCGGACTACATGGCCTCAGGGGCCGCCGGGTTCGCCGCCGCTCCAGGGGTGTTCGACAGGGGGGACTTCGCGGGGAGTGAGAACGCGCTCGCCTATCACCGTCGGCTCGCCGAGGGCGGGCTGCACTGCGCCTTCACCATCACCGACCCCGCCTGTGAGGGCGTGCGGGTCGTCGGGGAGCGCGACGGCGGGATCGTCGTGCGCGGGGCCAAGACCATCGGCACCGGGGCCGTCTTCGCCGACGAGATACTCGTGGGCACGATCGAGCCGCTCCCGGAAGGGGAGGTCGATCGGGCCGTCACCTTCGCCGTGCGGGTCGACACGCCCGGGCTCAAGCTCGTCTCGCGGACCTCGTACGAGGGCAACGCCCGGTCCGTGTTCGACCAGCCCCTCTCCTCCCGTTACGACGAGAACGACGCGCTGCTGGTCTGTGACGACGTCTTCGTTCCCTGGGACCGCGTGCTGACCTACCGCGACGTCGCCGCGACCGCCGCCATGTGGTGGGAGACGCCGGCGTACGTGAACTTCGTGCACCAGTCCGCCACCCGGTTCTGGACCAAGCTGGAGTTCCTCACCGGACTCGCGATCCTGCTCGCCCGGTCCAACGGTACGGAGAGCATTCCGCAGGTCACCCAGGCCATCGGGCGGCTCCTCGGGATGGTCGCCCAGGCCAAGGCGTTCGTCCTCGGCGCCGAGGCGTCCCACGAGCCCGTCGACGGCGGGCGGGGCGGTGTACGGCCCGGGCAGGAGATCTCCTTCGCCCAGCGCATCATGGCCGGCGAGCTGTACCCGCGGGCCCTGGCGGACATCAAGCTGCTCGCCGGCGGGGCGATCATCCAGACCCCGGCCAGTGGACGCGATCTGCTCCACCCCGAGCTCGGACCGCTCGTCCAGCGTTACGTCCGGACCCCCGGCGACCCCGCCGAGGGCCGGCTCAAGCTCCTCAAGCTCGCCTGGGACGCCCTCGGTTCGGAGTTCGCCGGCCGCCACGAGCAGTACGAGCGCTTCTACCAGGGCGCCCCGCACGTCTACCTCACCATGCAGACGTGGGCCGGGGCCGCGGACGCCTGCGAGAGCCTCGCCCAGACCTGCCTGGACGGCTACGACCTGGGTACGACGAAGTGACCGCGCCCCGGAGGAAAGGGGATCCCGGCTGGGGCCGGCGCGGGGTGAGCGAGCCGGACCCCGGCTGGGGCCGGCTTGGGGTGAGCGAGCCGGATCCCGGTTGGGGGCGCCGGCCGGCGGCTTCGTGCGGTATCTGCGCGGAGGCCTCCCCGTGACGGCCGGCCGCGTCCCCCGTGGCGCCCTCCCGCTGCTCGCCGCCACCCAGCTCCTTCTGATCCTCGACACCGCGATCGTCAACGTCGCCCTGCCCTCCGTCGGGGAGGACCTCGGGGCGGGCTCCGCCGGCCTGTCCTGGGTGGCCAACGCGTATCTCATCGCCTTCGGCGGGCTGTTGCTGCTCGGCGGGCGCGCCGCCGACCTGCTCGGACACCGGCGTGTGTTCCGGGCCGGACTCGTGCTGCTCGCCGCCGCCTCCGCGCTCGGCGGGCTCGCGCCGAGCGCTGGTGTCCTGGTCGCCGCCCGGGCCGCGCAGGGCGTCGGAGCCGCGTTCGCCGCGGCCGCGGCGTTCGCCCTGCTGCTCGTCCTCTTCCCCGACGGGCCCGCCCGGCACAAGGCGCTCGGCGCGTTCGCCGCGATGGGTGGTCTGGGCGGCGTCCTCGGCACCGTACTCGGCGGGGTGCTCACCGACCTCCTGAGCTGGCGCTCCACCTTCTGGCTCAACGTCCTCGCCGCCGCCGTACTGGCCCTGTGGGGGTCCGCCGTCCTGCGCGGAACCCCCAAGACCGCCCAGGCACCCGGCTTCGACCTCGCCGGCGCGCTCACCGCCACCGCCGGGCTCGCCCTCGTCGCGTACGCGCTCGTCGGGTCCGCCGCGCACGGATGGCTCTCCGTGCCGACCCTCGGAGCGGGCGGCGCCGGCCTCGTCCTGCTCGCCGTGTTCGCCGTCGTCGAGACCCGTACCGCCCGGCCCCTCGTCCCGCCCGCCGTCCTCGCCCGCCCCGCGCTCCGGCTCGCCAACCTGCTCAGCGCCCTCGCCCAGATGACGCTGTTCCCGATGTTCTTCCTGGTCAGCCTCTATCTGCAGAGCGTCGTCGGGTACGCCCCGCTCGGCGGCGGGCTCGGACTCCTGCCGCTCTCCCTCGTCGTCGTCGCGGTCGCCCCGCAGACCGGCCGGCTCATATTCCGCCTCGGCCTGACCCGGACCATGACGCTCGGCTTCACGCTGCTGTGCGCCGGCACCGTCTGGCTCGCCCTCGCGCTCCGGCCCGACGGCACGTTCGTCACCACCGTCCTCGCGCCGAGCCTGCTGCTCGGCGCCGCCCTGCCGCTGGTCATGGTCGCCACCAACGTGGCCGCCACCGCCGACGCCGCCCCCGAGGAGACCGGTCTCGCCTCCGGACTCGTCAACACCGCCCAGCAGTTCGGCTCGGTGCTCGGTCTCGCCGTCCTCGTGGCCGTCGCCGCCACCCATGGCGAATCGGCCAACGCGGCCGCGCGGACCGACGGATTCAGGGCCGCTCTGCTCGTCGGCGGGGCCTTTGCCGCCGTCGCCGCCGTGACCTCCTTACGCTTGCGCCTGCCCACGCCCGCCCCGGCGCCGCCACGTCAGGGGCGCGTGGCCGAACCGCGATGACCGCGACGGCCTCGGTGAACGCGATGACGCGATCACCTCGGCGACCGCGATGATCGCGATGGCCGCGATGACTTCGGTGACCGCGGTGACCACGTAGACCCGGCGAGTGAACCGAAGGGCGTCGCGGGTGTCGAGAGGGGAGATCGCGCGCAGGTCCCGAGGAACGCGGGACCGAAGCGCGACCGACCGTCGACACGCGCGCGAGGCGCCCGGAGGTGAACGCGCCCCAAATGGAGGGGGCATTTCCGTTGGCCCTGTACGACCTTGTCGCACCCCGACTCGAGGAACGCGGCGACCCGCGCTATCGCATAGCCGACATACGCGACGCCGATCCACTCGGCGCCGACGCCCTGCTCGCCGCGGTGCCCGCGATGAACGAACACGCCGATGTGCCCGCGCTCACCGTCGCGCTGCGGGCCCTCCTCCCGGACCGCGAACTCGCCGTCGAGTGGAGCGTCGTCGACGCGCTCGCCGCGATGCGCGACCTCGGCATCCTGCTCGGTTCGCTGAAACGTCACGGCACGCAGCCCGCGGCCGCCGTCCCCGAGGTCGTCCCGATCCTGGAACTCCTCGGCCGCCGCACCGACATGGTGCCGCGGGACACCGTCCACCACTACACGACCTGGAACCCGCTCGGCCCGCGCCAGCGCATGTACACCGGCGACCCCATGGAGGGCCGGCTCCAGGAGGCCGTCCGGATGACCTTCCCCGGCCTGGTCGCCGCCCTCGACACCTGCGCGCGGCTCGCCACGCTGGAGCCGTACGACCCAGGCTTCGCGGTCGCGCTCGACCGCACCGCCCACCACGTCCAGTCCATCGTCGACGCCATCGACTTCACCGTCGCCCATGTCAGCCCGGAGTACTTCGCGCTCACCCTGCGCCCGTACTTCGAGGAGATCGACGTCGACGGGCGCGACTACCTCGGCCCCGCCGCCGCCCAGGTCCCCCTCTGGCTGATCGACCTGACGCTCTGGCAGTGCGACCGCTCCGACGCGGCGTACGACGCCTTCCTCGCCGACTCGGTCGAGTACAGCCTGCCGTCCTGGCGGGAGTTCCACGCCCGGTACGCCGGCGGGATCTCCGCCGTCAGCAAGCTCTCGGCCGCCGTCAGCTGGGAGAGCGGCGACCGGCTGCCGCCGCAACTGGCCGCCTCCGCCCACGCGCTCGGCCGGGTCCTGAAGATCCTCAAGACCTTCCGCGCCCGGCACATCGGCATCGCCCGCAAGGCCTACGCCGACGACGTGCGGCTGTACGACGAGGGCAGCGGCGGCGCGCCCGTCGCCCTGCTGCGCTCGATACTCGATCTGACCAGGGACAACGAGACGCTGGTACGCCGCGCCTCCCAGGGCGTGTCGGGGGCGGCCCCGTCCCGGGCGACCGCCCGGTCCACGACGGCCCGCTCCACGACGGCCCGCTCCCAGGCGGCCCACGCCGCTCCCCGGTCAGCTCCGGCCGCCGCAGCCACCTCCCCCGTCACCTCGGCCGTCGCGTCCTCCGCCGCCCCCGCGTACGCCCCTCGGGCCTACGCCGCCGGCCGCCCAGGGGGGCTCCGATGAGGTATCCCGCTCCGCACACCCCGCCCGTACCGGACGGCGGACTCCTTCACGTCGTCGTCGCCGGCGGCGGCATCGCGGGCCTCACCGCCGCCCTGTCCCTGCACGCCGCGGGATTCGACCGCGTCACGGTCGTCGAGTCCGTCCGGGAGAACCGCCCCGTCGGCGCCGGACTCAACCTGATGCCCCACGCGGTCCGCGAACTCGACGCGCTGGGCCTCCTGCCCCGCCTCGAAGCCGGGGCCCTGCGCACCCGCGAGCTGCGCTACTACCACCGTTCCGGCGGCCTGATCGCCCGGGAACCCCGGGGCCTGGGCGCCGGCTACCGGTGGCCCCAGCTCTCCATCCACCGCGCCCACCTCCAGCAGGTCCTGGCCGAGGCGGTACGGGAACGGCTCGGCGCCGCAGCCCTGGTGACCGGCGTCCGGGTGACCGGCGTCGAACCGCTCCCCGACGGCCGCCCCCGGATCCAGCTGGTCCACCGGGACGGTGCCGTCCGGGGCCGGGCCTCCCTCGAACCGGACGTGCTCGTCGGCGCGGACGGCATCCGCTCGGCGGTCCGGGCGGCGCTCAACCCCGGCGAGGGCGCCCCGCCGTGGAACGGGACCCTGGTGTGGCGCGGCGTGTCCCGGATGCCGGCCCGGTCCGTCGGCACCTTCATGCTCATCGCGGGCGACGACCGCCAGAAGGCCGTGGTCTACCCGATGAGCGAGCCCTCCGGCCCGACCCGCGAGGTCCTGGTGAACTGGGCGCTCGCCCGGCCGGCCGACACGGCGGACGAGCGCTACCTCGGCGACTGGAACCGTCCCGTCTCCGTGGAGTCCTTCCTGCACCACTACGAGGGCTGGGAGTTCGACGGCGTCAGCGTCACCGACGTCCTCAGGGCCGCCGACACCGCCCACGAGTACCCGATGGTCGACCGCGAGCCGCTGACCCGGTGGAGCCACGGCCGGACCACCCTCATCGGCGACGCGGCCCACGCCATGTACCCGGTGGGCTCCAACGGCGCCTCGCAGTCCATCCTCGACGCGCGCGCCCTCGCCCACTCCCTCGCGCTCCACCACGACCCGGCCGAGGCCCTCGCCGCCTACGAAGCGGCCCGCAGGCCCGTCACCACCGAACTGCAGCGCGCCAACCGCAGGCTCGGCCCCGAGGTCGTCATCAGCATGGCGCACGAGCGGGCGCCGCACGGCTTCACCGACATCCACCAGGTGATCCCCGCCGCCGAGCTGGCCGCCGTCGCCGCACGCTACGCCGTCAGCGGCGCGGCCGACCCCGCCACCGTGAACGAAGGCTCGCCCTACGAGGTGCGAAGCGGTCACGAGCTCCACAGCGGCCACGAGCCGCACAGCGGCCACGAGGCACGAAGCGATCACGAAGCACGAAACGGCACCCCACGCGCCGGCACCCCACGCGCCGACACCCCGCGCGTCGGCGCGCCGTACGTCGGCGCCCCACACGTGCGCGCGCCGCGCTGACGCCCCTCCCGGGCCACGGCACCACCCCCGCGCGCCGTGGCCCGGGAGCGCGGGTTGGCCTACCTTCGGTGGATGCACGACCGGCCGCACAGCGTGGTGCGTCGGCTCCGCTCCGTCATCCCCTGCGAAGGTGGAACACGTGAAGGCAATCCGTCGATTCACCGTGCGTCCCGTCCTCCCCGACACCCTTCGACCCCTCACCGACCTCGCGCGGAACCTGCGCTGGTCCTGGCACGACCCGACCCGTGAGCTCTTCGACTCCGTCGACCCCGACCGCGCCGGCCGGGCCGCGGACCGCCGTGCCGACGACCTCGACCCGGTCCGTCTGCTGGGCTCCGTCTCCGCCGCCCGCCTCACCGCCCTCGCCAGTGACGAGGACTTCCAGGCCCGGCTGCGCGCCGCGGCCGAGGACCTCGACCACTATCTGCACGCCCCCCGCTGGTACCAGGAGGAGCGAGAGCGGCACGGGGACCTGCCCGCCTGCATCGCCTACTTCTCACCCGAGTTCGGGGTCGCCGCGGCCCTGCCCCAGTACTCCGGCGGCCTCGGCATCCTGGCCGGCGACCATCTGAAGGCCGCCAGCGACCTCGGCGTACCGCTCATCGGCGTCGGCCTGCTCTACCGGCACGGCTACTTCCGCCAGTCGCTCTCCCGCGAGGGCTGGCAGCAGGAGCAGTACCCCGTCCTCGACCCCGGCGAGCTGCCCGTGACCCTCCTCCGGGAGGGCGACGGCAGCCCCGCCCGGGTCACCCTCGCGCTGCCCGGCGGCCGCTCCCTGGTCGCCCACATCTGGACCGCCCAGGTGGGACGCGTACCGCTGCTGATGCTCGACTCCGACGTCGAGGGGAACGCGCCGGCCGAACGCGAGGTCACCGACCGGCTGTACGGCGGCGGCAGCGAGCACCGGCTTCTCCAGGAGATGCTGCTCGGCATCGGCGGCGTCCGCGCCGTCCGCACGTACTGCCGGCTCACCGGCACCCCCGCGCCCGAGGTCTTCCACACCAACGAGGGCCACGCCGGCTTCCTGGGCCTCGAACGCATCAGGGAACTGGCCGAGCGGGGCCTCGACTTCGACGCGGCCCTGGAGACCGTCCGCGCCGGGACGGTCTTCACCACCCACACCCCCGTCCCCGCCGGCATCGACCGCTTCGAGCGGAGCCTCGTCGCCCGCCATCTCGGCGAGGACGGCGAGCTCGTCGGCGTCGACGTCGGCCGGATCCTCGCCCTCGGCGACGAGACCCCCCTCGGCGGCGAACCCGGTCTCTTCAACATGGCCGCCATGGGGCTGAGGCTCGCCCAGCGCGCCAACGGCGTCTCCACCCTCCACGGCTCGGTCAGCCGCGAGATGTTCGCCGGTCTCTGGCCGGGCTTCGACCCGGAGGAGGTGCCCATCGGCTCGATCACCAACGGTGTCCACGCGCCGACCTGGACCGCGCCCGAGGTCGGCCGCCGCGCCGAGGGGGCCGACGACCGGGAGCTGTGGGAGCTGCGCCGCTCCCTGCGCGAACAGCTCGTGACCGAGGTACGGGAGCGGGTGCGGCACTCCTGGCGGCAGCGGGGGGCGGGGGCGGCCGAACTCGGCTGGACCGACACCGTCCTGGACCCGGACGTGCTCACCATCGGGTTCGCGCGCAGGGTCCCCTCGTACAAGCGGCTCACGCTGATGCTGCGCGACCGCGACCGGCTGCGGGCGCTGCTGCTCCACCCCGAGCGGCCCGTGCAGCTCGTCGTGGCGGGCAAGGCGCACCCGGCCGACCACGGCGGGAAGCGGCTCGTGCAGGAGCTGGTGCGGTTCGCCGACGACCCGCGGGTGCGGCACCGGATCGTCTTCCTGCCCGACTACGGCATGGCCATGGCGCGCAGGCTCTACCCGGGCTGTGACGTCTGGCTGAACAATCCGCTGCGCCCGCTGGAGGCCTGTGGGACGAGCGGGATGAAGGCGGCCCTGAACGGCTGTCTCAACCTCTCGGTCCTGGACGGCTGGTGGGACGAGTGGTACGAGTCCGACTTCGGCTGGGCCATCCCCACGGCCGACGGGGCGTCGGCGACCGACGAGGAGCGCCGCGACGACCTGGAGGCGGCCGCGCTCTACGAGCTGATCGAGCGCCGGGTCGCGCCCCGCTTCTACGACCGGGGACCGGACGGCGTGCCGGTCCGCTGGACCGAGATGGTCCGAAGGACGCTGAGCGACCTCGGCCCGAAGGTGCTCGCCGACCGGATGGTGCGCGAGTACGTGGAGCGGCTGTACGCCCCGGCGGCGCGGGCCCACCGGGCTCTGGCGCCGGGGGCCGCGCGGGAACTCGCGGGGTGGAAGTCCCGCGTGCGGGGCGGCTGGTCGAAGGTGGCGGTCGACCACATCGAGGTGGGCGAGATCGGCGAGGACCTGGCCGACGCGGAGCTCGGCGCGACCACGGCAGTGAGGGTCAGCGTGGCGCTCGGCGACCTCCTGCCGGACGACATCGAGGTGCAGGCGGTGGCCGGCCGCGTCACCCCGGACGACGCCCTGGTGGACACCCGGGTGTGCGTGCTGAAGCCCGCGGGAGGCGGCCCGGACCTGGAGGGCAGGGTGCCCTACGAGGGCTCCCTCGTCCTGGACCGTACGGGCTCCTTCGGCTGCACGGTCCGGGTGTTGCCCGCCCACCGGCTGCTGGCCTCTGCGGCGGAGCTGGGTCTGGTGACCCTGCCGACGGAGGCGACGCGCGAGGGGGCGGGGGTCCTGATGCGCTGACACAGGTATGGACCAGGGTCTTGACGTGTCCATGAGTCGCCTTTACGTTCCACGCTCGACGCGGAGTTCATTCACCCGCGCGTCGTCCACATACAGGAACGGAAGGCACCCCCCACATGCGCCTCACAACCCTGGTCCCCGCCCTCGCGGCGAGTCTCGCCGCGGTCCTCGCCGTCGCGCTCGCCCCGACGGCCTCCGCAGGACCCGAGCGGGCGGCGGCGTCCCCGGTCCGGGCCGCCGCCCCCGCATCGGCCGCCGCCCCGGCGGCCTTCACCCACCCCGGGGTCGTCGTGTCCCGGCCGCAACTCGACTTCGTACGGTCGAAGGTGCAGGCCGGGGCGCAGCCCTGGAAGAGCGCCTACGACCACATGATGGCGAGTTCCTACGCCTCCCTCACGCGCGCCCCCAAGCCGCGCGCGATCGTCGAGTGCGGCTCCTCCTCCAACCCCAACCACGGCTGCACGGACGAGCGGCAGGACGCCGTCGCCGCCTACACCCAGGCGCTGGCCTGGTACATCTCCAGGGACGACCGCCACGCGCGGAAGGCGATCGAGATCATGGACGCGTGGTCGGCCGTGATCAAGGACCACACCAACTCCAACGCCCCGCTCCAGACCGGCTGGGCCGGCTCCTCCTGGCCCCGGGCGGCCGAGATCATCAAGCACACCTACACCGGCGGCTGGGCGAACTCCGGCCGCTTCGCGACCATGCTGCGCACCGTCTACCTCCCCGAGATCATCAACGGGGCCGCGACGAAGAACGGCAACTGGGAACTCATCATGACCGAGGCCGCGCTCGGCATCGCCGTCCACCTGGAGGACCGCGCGGCCTACGACACGGCCGTGAAGACCTATCTCGGCCGGGTCCCCGCGTACATCTACCTGACCGCCGACGGCGCCACGCCCAAGCCGCCGCCGAACAGCGGCATCGACACCCGCGACGAGATAGTGAAGTACTGGCAGGGCCAGTCCACCTTCGCCGACGGCCTCTCCCAGGAGACCTGCCGGGACTTCGGCCACACCGGCTGGGGCCTCGCAGCGGCCGTCCACACCGCCGAGACCAGCCGGATCCAGGGCGGGGACCTGTACCCCCAGGTCTCCGAGCGGCTGCGGCACGCGCTCGGCTTCCACACCAGGTACGAGAACGGCACGGCGGTCCCGTCCTGGCTCTGCGGCGGCACGGTGAAGAAGGGCCTCGGGAACGTGACCGAGATGGGCTACAACGCCCTCAACGGCCGGATGGGGATCGGCATGACGAACACCGGGATCTACACCGAGGCGCGCCGGCCCTCCGGCACGGACAACTACTTCGTCTCCTGGGAGACCCTGACCCACGCCGGCAACCCGAACTGACGGCGGCTCACCCGACGACCGCCTTGGCGGCCAGCCGCCCGTCGACGAGACACAGGCGGTAGACGGGCACGGAGGCCGTCATCGCCGCCCGGTAGTACAGACACGCGTCCATGCCGGGCGGCTCGGGCGGGGCGGAGGCGGGCGGCCCGTCCAGGGGGTGTGGGGGCAGCCGCTCGGCGTCCGCGGAGAGCGGGTCGCCGACACGGAGCCCGGTGTAGTCGTCGCGGTCCAGGAAGGACCGGGACTGCGTCCACAGACCGAAGACCAGCATCACGACGCCGAGCGCGGCGACCAGCGCGAGCGGGATCCAGATCGCCTGCGCGAGACCGCGCCGCACCTCCTGCCGGGCGCGGTCCCTCTCCCGTACGGAGGCGGGTGCGGCGGGCCGGGCGGGGGAGGGCGCCGCCGTGGCACCGGGCACGAGCGGCAGGACGGCCCGTACGGCGAACCCGCCGTCCGCCCGGGCCCCGTGGGTCAGCCGCCCCCCGGCCAGGCGCACACGCTCGTCGAGCCCGACGAGACCGGTGCCGCCGGGGGCGCCCGGGGCGGCTGCCCGTACACGCCGTGACATGCCGTCGCCCCGCTGCATCTGCGCCTGCGCGTGCGCCTGTGCCTGAGTCCGTGTCTGCGTCTGCGTCTGCGCCTGCGCCTGCGTGCGGCCCGGCGCGGCACCGGTCGTCCGCGTCCCCGCCCCCGGTCCGTTGGTCACCGACACCGTCAGTGTGTCGTCCGTACGCTCCAGCGCGACCCGGACCGGGGCGCCCGGGGCATGCTTGGCCGCGTTCGTGAGGGACTCGACGACCAGCCGGTGGGCCGCCCGGTCGACCATCGGCGGTGTGTCCTCACCCGGCCGCCCCGTCAGCGTCAGCTCGACCGACAGCCCGGAGGCGCGCGAGCGCTCCACGACCTCCTCGACCGTCTCCGCGACCGGGGTCGTCGGGGCGGCGTCCGGCCCCTGCTCGTCGTCCGTCCGCAGAACGCCGATGATGTCCCGCAGCCGGGCCGTCGCGTGGGCCGCCGCCACGCGCAGCTCTCCGGCCGCGGCCTGCTGCCGGGCACCGAGCCCCGGATCGACCTCGAGCGCCGCTGCCCGCAGCGCGATCAGCGCGAGGTCGTGGCCGAGGGAGTCGTGCATGTCGCCCGCGATCCGGGAGCGCTCGCGGAGCCGCTCACGGTCGGCGACGGCGGCCTGCTCGCGCTCCATGCGCGCGGCCAGCTCCCAGCCCGCGCGCACGAGACGGGCGTACTGACGCACGTATCGGCCCGTCAGCCAGGGGGCGACGACCGCCAGGGCGAGGGCCAGGACGACGGTGAAGCCCTGGGAGACGTTGCCGTCGGAGAGCGGGACGAGGGCGAAGCCGAGCGCCGCGATCGCGGCGAAGAGGGCGAGCGCGGCCCGGGTGTGCCGCCGCCGGCGCCCGGCGAGGTAGCCGAAGACGACGAGCGCCAGCGCGTACGGAGGGGTGAACAGCTCCGGGGAGGTGGCGAGGCTCAGCGCGACGGCGAGGGCGAGCGCGAGCAGCGGCCGGGTGCGGCAGACGGCCACACCGGCACCGAGCCCGACGACCCCCATCGCGACCTGCCCCCAGGAGCCGCCGTCGTTCGGATCGAGCCGCAGCAGCACGGGGACGACGAGCACCCCCCACAGCCCCAGGTCGAGCACCGTCTCCCGAAGTCGTCCACCCCACATCCCCCCAGCTTCCCGCACCCGCCTGCCGGCCCGCCCCCGACGAAAGTGGGGTCGGGCTACGCCTCCGCCGCGTCCGGCTCCTCCACCATGCCCGCCTCGTACGCCAGGATCGCCAGCTGCACACGGTTCTTCAGGCCGAGGCGGGCGAGGACGGCGCTCACGTGGGCCTTGACCGTGCCCTCCACGACGTACAGGCGGGCGGCGATCTCGCCGTTCGACAGGCCCGCGCCGACCAGGGCCACCACATCGCGCTCCCGGACCGTCAGCGGCTCCAGCCGTTCCCGTGCCTCCGCCGCGCGCGAGAGACGGCCGGCCGGGAGGTGGGCGATCACGCGGCGGGTCACCTCGGGGGAGAGGAAGGCGGCCCCGTCGGCCACCGCCCGTACCCCGGCGAGCAGTTCCCTCGGGTCGCCCGACTTCAGCAGGAAACCGGCCGCGCCCGAGCCCAGGGCCCGGGCGATGTACGCGTCCTCCGAGAACGTGGTCAGCATCAGCACCGCCGCGTCCGGTACCACCCGGCGCAGCTCCTCCGCCGCCCCGAGCCCGTCGAGCCTCGGCATCCGGATGTCGAGGAGGACCACGTCGGGCAGATGGCGGCGGGCCAGCTCGACGGCCTCCCGGCCGTCGCCCGCCTCCGCGACCACCTCGACCCCCCGATCCGCGGCGAGGATCGCCTTCACCCCGGCCCGGATCATCGCCTCGTCGTCCGCGACGAGCACCCTGATCACGGCGATCTCATTCGGCTCCATGGACCCATCCTGGCAGCCGCCCGCAAGCCCCCGCCCCGCACCGTCGCGCCGCCGTACGAACAGGCGGACGCCCGGAGGGCACGAGCCCCCCGGGCGTCCGTCACTCACTCACCCGGTGTTACGGGAAGGTGAGCTTGACGCTGTTGATGTAGCCGGTGTCGATCGCGGCCCGGTCCTGGACACGGAGCTTCCAGGCACCGTTGGCGACCTCCGAGGAGGCGTTCACGGTGTAGGTCTGCACGATGTTGTCGGCGCTGCCGCCGGACCGGTTGTGCAGGTTGTAGACCGAGCCGTCGGGGGCGACGAGGTCGACGACGAGGTCACCGCGGTAGGTGTGGACGATGTTGACGTCCACCGCGAGGTTCGAGGGCGCGTTGCCGGTGATGCCGGTGACGTTGACCGTCGAGGTCACCGCGGCGCCGTTGTCCGGGATGGACACGTCGGCCGTGTTCTCGAAGACCTTGCCCGGGTTCGGGTTGCCGCCGCCGGGGCGCGAGCCCACGTTGATGCCGGCCCAGGCGTGCTCGACGGCCAGGACCTCGGGGCTGCCGGCGCCGTACAGCTCGGTGGCCACCGCGACCGTACCGGTGCGCGCACCGGCGTAGTTGGTGTTCGAGCTGAACTTGGTGGTGAGCGCCTTGAACCAGATCAGGGCGGCCTTGTCGCGGCCGATGCCGGTGACGGGCAGGCCGTCGGAGGTCGGCGAGTCGTAGTTGACGCCGTTGACGGTCTTGGCGCCGCTGCCCTCGGAGAGCAGGTAGAACCAGTGGTTCGCCGGGCCCGAGGAGTAGTGGACGTCGATGCCGCCGATGCCCGAGTACCAGGCGTCCTTGGACGAGCCGTCCTTGCTCGGCTTGTCCATGTAGCGCAGCGGGGTGCCGTTGCCGCGGATGTCGATCTTCTCGCCGACGAGGTAGTCGCCCTTGTCCTGGGCGTTGTTGGCGTAGAACTCGACGGCCGCCGCGAAGATGTCGGAGGTGGCCTCGTTCAGACCGCCGGACTCACCGCTGTAGACCAGGCCGGCCGTGTTGGAGGTGACGCCGTGCGTCATCTCGTGCGCGGCGACGTCGATCGAGGTGAGCGGCTTGGTGTTGCCCGAGCCGTCTCCGTACGTCATGCAGAAGCAGGAGTCCTGCCAGAAGGCGTTGACGTACGCGTTGCCGTAGTGGACCCGGGAGTAGGCGCCGACGCCGTCACCGCGGATGCCGGAGCGGCCGTGCACGTTCTTGTAGTAGTCCCAGGTGACAGCGGCGCCGAAGTGCGCGTCAGCGCCCGCGGTCTCGGGGTTGGTGGCGGTGCCGTCGCCCCAGACGTCGTCGGAGCCGGAGAAGAGCGTTCCGGTGCCGGACGTACCGCGGTTGAGGTTGTACGTCTTGTGGTTGCCGCGGCCGGTGTCGGTCAGCGTGTACGACGGCGCGGTGCCCAGCGTCACCTGGCCGCTGTACTGCGTGTTGCCGGTACCGGTGTGGACGGCCTGCCACTCGTACAGCTTCGCGCCGCTGGTGGCGTCGGTGACGACGTGCAGCTCGTTCGGGGTGCCGTCGTGCTGGAGGCCGCCGACGACGGTCTCGTACGCGAGGACGGGCGAACCCTGCGCCATCCAGACGACCTTGCGCGGGGCGCGCTCGGCGGAGGTCTTCTTCGAGCCCTCCGCGGCGGCGGCACCGAGCGCCTGCCGCTCGGCGGCGGCCGGGGCGACGTCGGCGGTCGTGTCGACGTTCTTCAGCTCCGCGCGGGAGGCCTTGGTGACGCCCTGCGTCACACCGGCCTTGGTCTCCTGGACGACCAGGTCGCCACCGAGGACCGGGAGGCCGGCGTAGGTGCGCTCGTAGCGCGTGTGCGTGGTGCCGTCGCGGTCCTGGACGACGTCCCGGACGACGAGCTTCTCCTGTGCGCCGAGGCCGAGGGACTTGGCGGTCGCCGCCTTGTCGGCGTCCGCCGCGCGTATCAGCGCGGTGCGCTGGGCGGGGGACAGATCGGCGGGCAGCTTGCCGGGGTTCGCTGCCAGGGCCTTCGGGGCGACCGCGGCCGGTCCGGCGGTGTCCGCCGCGGTGGCGGAACCCGTCTGGACGGTGACGGCGATCATGGCGGCGGCAGCGATCAGGGCGCCGGTCGCGGTGGCGCGACGGCTGGGCGTGGATCTCACGCAGACTCCTTTTGCGAGGGGGGTACCGGACGGCTGGGTGGGTCGCCCGGGCAGAGCAAACAGAGCTGTGGAGCACGAACTCACTGACGAGTCGGGGAGAGAGTGGCAGGGGTGACACGTATCTGTCAGGAGCGCGTCAACAAGTTGGCCGGAAATCGTCCGGTGCCCGAATGGTCGTGTTCGTTAACCGGACGTTTCGTCGATCATGGCCGCGACGCCGTCCAGCGTTCTCCGCAGCCCGAATTCGAAGAGCGTCTCAAGGTCGAGCGCGAAGTCCTCGCCCTCGCCCAGACTGTTGAGCAGCGGGTACGCGCCACCGCCCGAGATCGCGTCGTAGCGTGGCTCGTTCCGCTCCATCCACTCGCCGTCCGAGATCCCCGAGTCCTGCCGCGCCTGCTCCTCCAAGTCGTCGGCCATGGCCACTCCTTGGACATAGGCGAAGATCACCAGATGCGTGTGGATCTTCTCGAACGGCGTCAGGGGCGTTCCCCGCAGCACGCCGAGCACCCACTCCGTGTACGCCATCGCGTTCGGTGACGCGATCGGCCGCGTGAACGAGGCCATCGCGTGCGCCATCCAGCGGTGCCGCGCGTAGACCGCGCGCAGCCATCGGGCCGCCTGCTCCATCCCCGTACGCCAGTCCGCCGGCACCGGCCCCAACGGCACCTCTCCGCAGACCGCGTCCGTCATCAGCCGCACCAACTCGCCCTTGCCCGGCACATGCCGGTAGAGCGCCATCGTCGACGTGCCGAGCCGCGTCGCGATCCTGCGCATGGACAGCGCCGACAGCCCCTCGGCGTCGGCGAGTTCGAGCGCGACCCGGACGATCCGCTCACGCGTCAGGTCCTTCGCGGCCGGACCGCTCGGCGATCCGGCCATGACCACCACCGTTCCGACACCCGGCTCGACCCGGACGAGGCCCTCCTGGCGCAGCGCCGCGAGGGCCTTCGTGGCCGTGGCCATCGCCACGCCCCACTCGCGGGTGATGGCGCGGGTGGAGGGGACGCGGTCGCCCGGGGAGAGCTCCCCCGCTCCGATCCGGCGACGGATCTCGGCGGCGATGGCGAGGTAGGGCGGCAGCGTCGTCACGGCGGGCAGTGTACTAGTGCACCTGACGCCCCGTACACGCGAACGACCTGGGGGTTCACTGCTCGTACGCGGGGCGCACTAGGGCGAGGGTGGCACCGTACGCACAGGGCTGTTTCGCTCCCCGCATGACGCTCACGACACCACCGGAAGAGTCCCTCGCCGGCCGCCGCGAATGGACCGCGCTCGGCGTGCTGATGCTGCCGCTGCTCCTCGTCTCCATGGACGTCTCCGTCCTCTACTTCGCCATCCCGTCCATCAGCGCCGACCTGCGCCCCGGGGCCACCGAACAGCTCTGGATCCTCGACATGTACGGCTTCGTGCTCGCCGGACTCCTCATCACCATGGGGGCGTTGGGCGACCGGATCGGCCGCCGCCGACTGCTGCTCTTCGGAGCGGGCCTCTTCGGCGCCGCCTCCCTCGCCGCCGCCTACGCCCACAGCCCCGGCACACTGATCGCCGCCCGCGCACTGCTCGGCGTCGCGGGGGCGTGCCTGATGCCGTCCACGCTGGCCCTGATCCGCACGCTCTTCCGCGACGAGGCCCAGCGGGCCAAGGCCGTCACCACCTGGACCGCCGTCATGGCCGGCGGGATCTCGCTCGGCCCGGTCGTCAGCGGAGCCCTCGTCGAACACTTCTGGTGGGGCTCGGTGTTCCTCCTCAACCTGCCCGCGATGCTCCTGCTCCTGCTCCTCGGCCCGGTCCTCCTGCCGGAGTCCAGGGGCCCCGGTGCGCCCGGCCGGTTCGACTGGCCCAGCGCGCTCCTCTCCCTGGCCGCGCTGCTGCCCCTGATCCACGGCATCAAGGAGATCACCGAGAAGGGCGCCAGGCCGCTCCCGCTCCTCACCGTCACGGCGGGCCTGCTCGTCGCCCTGGTCTTCCTGCGCCGTCAGAGCCGGCTCGCGGAGCCGATGGTGGACCTGGCGCTGCTGCGCACGCGGGCGTTCGGAGGCTCGGTCCTCGCCAACCTGCTCGCGATGCTCGCCACGGTCGGCTTCGCCGTCTTCGTCACCCAGTACCTCCAGTCCGTCCTCGGCCGGAGCCCGTTCGAGGCGGCGCTGCTGAGCCTCGTCCCGTCGGCGGGCGTCATGGTCGCCGCCCCGCTCGGCGCCGCGCTCGCCCGGCGGTTCGACCGGGCGTACGTGATGGCGGGCGGATTCCTGCTCTCCGCGGGCGGCTTCGCCTCGCTGACCCTCCTCGGTACCGACACCCCGCTCTGGGCGCTGCTCACGGCCGCCACCGTCTACGCCTCCGGGCTCGTCTCCGCCATGACGCTCGCCAACGAGAGCGCCCTGGGCGCGGCCCCGCCCGAGCGGGCGGGCGCCGCGGCCGCCGTCCTCGAATCGGGCACGGAACTCGGCGGCTCGCTCGGCATGGCGCTCCTCGGCTCGATCGGCGCCGCCGTCTACACCGACGCCATGCCGGCCTCCGCCCCGGCGGCGGCCCGCGAGACCCTCGGCGGCGCGCTCACCACCCCCGGACCCGTCCTCGACGCGGCCCGCACCGCCTTCACCGACGCCCTGAACTGGGCGGCAGGCGGAGCCGCCCTGGTCATGCTCGTCGCGACGGCGCTCTGCGTCTGCGCGCTCGGACGCGGCCGCACGACGAAGGCGGCTGCGTCGCGTTGACCGGGCGTCGACTTGGACGGGCTCACCTTGTCCGGCGCCGACTTGGACGGGGCCCACCCTGCCCGGGGCCGCCGGTCGTCCGTACGGGACGGCCGACGGCCCCGATCCTTCTTCGGGACCTGGCCCGTCAGCCGTCCAGGTGATGCACGCCGAGGCAGTCGGGGTCCTGGTTCGGACAACTCGGGTGCGGTTTCCTCTCCTCGCGCCCGGACAGCCCCTCGTACGCGCACCAGGCGCAGCCGCACGCCTCCTTGTGCGCGCTCGGTGCCGTCGAGAACCCGCGGCAGTCGTCACACCCGAGGCAGGCGCCCGAGAACCTCGGCTCACCGTGCCGGAACCTCGGATGGCCGCAGCGGCACTCGTGCGTCGCCCAGCTCGTCCCCGTCATGCCGGCCCCCCCGCGGTCCGTGCCGATGACACCCTGCGAAGAGCGTCTCACCCCACCAGGCTGTCCCGCCACGCCCGGTGGAGGGTCGCGAAGCGGCCCTCGCCGCGCACCAGGGCCGACGGGGTGCCGTCCTCCACGATCCGGCCGCCCTCCATCACCAGGACCCGGTCCGCGATCTCCACCGTCGAGAGGCGGTGGGCGATCACGACCGCCGTACGGCCCGCGAGCACCGTGTCCATCGCGCGCTGCACCGCCCGTTCCCCCGGCACGTCCAGCGAGCTGGTCGCCTCGTCCAGGATCAGCACCGCCGGGTCCGCGAGCAGGGCGCGGGCGAAGGCCACCAACTGCCGCTGGCCCGCCGAGATCCGGCCGCCACGCTTCCGCACGTCCGTGTCGTACCCGTCCGGCAGACCCGCGATGAAGTCGTGCGCGCCGATCGCCTTCGCCGCCTGCTCGATCTCCTCCCGGGTCGCGTCCGGCCGGCCGATCGCGATGTTCTCGGCGACCGTTCCGGAGAACAGGAACGCCTCCTGCGTCACCATCACCACACCCCGCCGCAGTTCGGCCGTCTCCAGATCGCGGAGGTCGACGCCGTCGAGCAGCACCCGCCCGTCCGTCGGGTCGTAGAAGCGGGCCAGCAGCTTGGCGAGCGTCGACTTGCCCGCGCCCGTCGAGCCGACCACCGCGACCGTCCGGCCCGCCGGGATCGTCAGGTCGAAGCGGGGCAGCACTTCGCCGCCCGTCCGGTACGCGAACCGCACGCCCTCGAAGACGACCTCCCGGCCGGGGTGCCCGTCCCGGCGCTCCGGCAGCGGGCGTGGCGCGGCGGCCTCCGGGACGCCGGGCTCCTGCGCGAGCAGGCCGGCGATCTTGCCCAGGGAGGCGGCGGCGGACTGGTACGAGTTGAGGAACATGCCGAGCCGGTCGATCGGGTCGTAGAGCCGTCGCATGTACAGCACCGCCGCCGCCAGCACGCCCAACGCCAGCGTCCCGCCGGCCACCCGGTACGCGCCCCACAGGCACATGCCGGCCACGGCCGTGTTCGCGACGAGCCGAGAGCCGACGACGTAGCGCGCCATCTCCAGGAGCGCGTCGCCGTTGGACCGCTCGTGCCGCCGGTTGAGCACGGCGAACTCGGCGTCGTTGGCCCGCTCACGGCGGAACGCCCGCACGGGCCGGATCCCGTTCATCGTCTCGGCGAACTTCACGATCACGCCCGCGATGGCCGTGGACCGCTCGTCGAAGACGACGCCCGCGCGCCGCCGGTAGATCCGTACCAGCAGATACAGCGGTACGAAGGAGGCGACGGCGACCGCGCCGATGCCCAGGTCGAGCCAGAGCAGCATCGCCGAGATGTAGACGAACGCGAGGACGACGCCGATCAGCTCCTGGAGCCCCTCGGCGAGCAGCTCACGGAGGGACTCCACGTCGGTCGTGGACCGGGAGATGAGCCGGCCTGAGGTGTACCGCTCGTGGAAGTCGACGCTCAGCACCTGCGCGTGCCGGAAGATCCGCCCGCGCAGATCGAGCAGCACGTCCTGGTTGACGCGGGCGGCGACGCGCACGAAGGCATACTGGAGGAGGCCGCCGGCCACGGAGCAGAGCAGGTACCCGACGGCGACGGCCACCAGGGGGCCGTAGTCCCCGGCCCGGAAGGCCGGCACGCCACGGTCGATCGCGTACGCGACGAGCAGCGGGCCGGCCTGTACGGCCGCCTGCTGGAGGAGGAGGACGAGCGCGGCGACGGTCACGCGGGCGCGATGGGCGGCGAGCAGCGACCGCAGCAGGGCGCCGGTGGCGCCGGGCGCGGTGGGCAGGTCGTCCCGGTCGAACGGATCTCCGCCGCCGGAGCGCCCCGCGGCGTCGGCCTCGGCCTCGGGCCCCCGCGCGGCGTCGTCCGCCGCCGCCCGGTGCGGCCGCCGGTCCGCCAGGTCCCGCCGGTCCGCCCGGCCCGCCAGGCCGGTCCGGTCGGCGAGGTCCGCCCGATCCGCCCGGCCGGTCCCGTCGGCGAGGTCCGCTCGGTCCGGGCTCGCCGCCGTTCCCTCGGTCGTCGCCTTGCTCGTCGACGTCGTCCTCGTCATCGGATCCGTCATCGTTCGTCAGCCCCTTCGCCGGACATGAGCCAGGCGTACTCGGCGTTGTCGCGCAGCAGTTCCTGGTGCGTGCCCACCGCGGCGATGCGGCCCGCCGACAGCAGCGCCACCCGGTCGGCGAGCAGCACCGTCGACGGGCGGTGGGCGACCACCAGGGCGGTCGTGTCGCGCAGGACCTCGCGCAGGGCCGCCTCGACAAGGGCCTCCGTGTGCACGTCCAGCGCGGAGAGCGGGTCGTCGAGGACCAGGAAGCGGGGCCGGCCGACGACCGCGCGGGCCAGGGCGAGGCGCTGGCGCTGACCGCCGGAGAGGCTCAGCCCCTGTTCGCCCACCTGGGTGGCCGCCCCCTCGGGCAGCGCCGCGACGAAGCCGTCCGCCTGGGCGACACCGAGCGCGCGCCACAGCTCGGGCTCGCCGGCCTCCTCCGTACCGCCCATCAGGACGTTCTCGCCGACGCTCGCCGAGAAGAGCGTCGGCTCCTCGAAGGCGGTCGACACGAGCGTGCGGAGCCGTTCGCGCGCCATGAGCGTGATGTCCTCGCCGTCCAGCAGGATCCGCCCGCCGGTCGGCTCGTGGAGCCGCGGTACGAGGGCGGTGAGCGTCGTCTTGCCGGAACCGGTCCCGCCGACGAGGGCGAGGGTCTCGCCGGGCCGGATGTGCAGATCCACGCGGTCGAGCACGGGAGGGGCGTCGGGGGCGGCGTCCGGGTAGCGGAACGACACCTGCTCGAACCGCACGCCGTCCACCTCGAACCGCGCCACGTCGGCCGCGGAGTCGCCGTCGGCCGGGGCCGAAGCGGGATCCGCGGTCTCCTCCTCCGCGTCCATCACCTCGAAGTACCGTTCCGTCGCCGTCGCCGCCTCCTGGCTCATCGCGAGCAGGAAGCCGATCGACTCCACCGGCCAGCGCAGCGCGAGCGCCGTCGACAGGAACGCGACGAGCGTGCCCGCCGACAGCTCCCCGTCGGCGACCTGCACGGTGCCGAGCACCAGCGCCGCGCCGATCGCCAGCTCGGGAATGATCGTGATGAGCGCCCAGATCCCGGCGAGCAGCCGCGCCTTGACCAGCTCCGTGCCGCGCAGCCGCTCGGCCAGCGCGCGGAAGGCGAGGGCCTGGCTGCGGTGCCGCCCGAAGCCCTTGACGATCCGGATGCCGAGGACGCTCTCCTCGACCACGGTCGTCAGATCGCCGACCTGGTCCTGGGCCCGCCGCGCGACCACGGAGTACTTCGTCTCGAACAGCGAGCAGAGGATCACCAGCGGCACGACGGGCGTGAGCAGCACGAGCCCGAGCGTCCAGTCCTGGGCGAGCAGCAGGACGTAACCGGCGAGGATCGTCACGCCGTTGACCAGAAGGAACGTCAGCGGAAAGGCGAGGAACATCCGCAGCAGCATCAGGTCGGTCGTGGCCCGCGAGAGCAGCTGGCCCGAGGCCCACCGGTCGTGGAAGGCGATCGGCAGCCGCTGCAGCCGCCGGTACAGGGCGGCCCGCATGCCCGCCTCGACCCCGGCGAGCGGCCGGGCCACCAGCCACCGCCGGAACCCGAAGAGCACGGCCTCCGCGATCCCGAGCAGCAGCAGGTACAGGGCGCCGAGCCACACCCCGCCCGGATCACCCGCGGCGACGGGCCCGTCCACCATCCACTTCAGGACGAGCGGGATGACGAGCGACAGACAGGAGGCGACTATCGCGACCACGGCGGCCCACGCCAGCCGCCCGCGCACGGGCCGCACATAGGGCCACAGCCGCGCCAGCGAACGGACGGCGGAGCGGCGGTGGTCGGGGGAATCCTTGTCAATTACATGTTCTCCGGGCATCAGGTCCGAGCCTAGGGTTCACCACTGACATCCCTCATCCTGTTTTTCTCCCGCACGGCCCCCGGGTCGTACCGGGCATCAACCGATCGGTTGATCGCGCTTCGAGCGTGATGGCCGATGTTCCGGGAACGGCGCCGGCGCCATTCTCGGGGCATGCCAATGATCGAGGTGCAGGGCCTGCGCAAGGCCTACGGCGGCCGGACGGTCGTCGACGGGGTGTCGTTCGCGGTCGACGAGGGGGAGATCTTCGGGATCCTCGGGCCCAACGGGGCCGGCAAGACCACCACCGTGGAGTGCGTCGAGGGGCTGCGGAGCCCGGACGCCGGGACCGTGCGGGTCGGCGGGTACGACCCCGTCGACCGGCACGCCGACGTCACCCGGATCCTCGGGGTGCAGCTCCAGGAGAGCGAGCTCCAGGCGAAGCTGACCGTGCGGGAGGCCCTGGAGCTGTACGCCTCCCTCTACGAGCGGCCCGCCGACTGGCGGACGCTCGCCGAGCGGCTCGGACTCGACGCCCATCTGAAGGCCCGGTTCGGGAAGCTCTCCGGCGGGCAGAAGCAGCGGCTCTTCATCGCCCTCGCCCTGGTCGGCAACCCGCGGGCCGTCGTCCTCGACGAGCTCACCACCGGGCTCGACCCGCGCGCCCGGCGCGACACCTGGGCACTCATCGAGGACATCAGGGCCGGCGGCGTGACCGTCCTGCTCGTCACCCACTTCATGGAGGAGGCCCAGCGCCTCTGCGACCGGATCGCCCTCGTCGACCAGGGCCGGATCGCCGCGCTCGACACCCCCGAGGGGCTGATCGGCCGGGCCGCCGCCTCCAAGGTGATCTCCTTCGCCGCCGAGACCGCCCTGGACCCGGCCGAACTCCGCGCCCTGCCGCAGGCCGCGTCCATGGAGACCAAGGACGGACGGACCGTCGTCACCGGCACGGACACGACCGTCAACGCCTTCGTCCAGCTCCTCGCCCGGCGCGCCGTCACCGCCGAACAGCTCCGGGTCACGGACGCCACCCTCGACGACGCCTTCCTCGACCTGACAGGAGCCGACCACCGATGAGCGCCGCCACCACCATGGTCCTGAAGACCGAGGCCCGCCTCTTCACCCGCGAACCCGGCGCGCTGTTCTGGGTGATGGTCTCGCCGACCGTCCTCCTGGTGATCCTCGGCCTGATCCCGTCCTTCCGGGAGGCGTCCGACGACCTCGGCGGCCGCCGCGTCATCGACCTCTACGTCCCCGTCACCGTCCTCTTCGCCATGATCATGGCCGGGCTCCAGGCCATGCCGCCCGTCCTGGCCGGCTACCGCGAACGCGGCATCCTGCGCCGGATGTCGACCACCCCGGTCCGCCCCGCCTCGCTCCTCACCGCCCAGCTCGCCCTGCACGGCGCCGCGGCCCTCGTCTCCTCCGCGCTCGTCATCGCGGTCGGCCGGCTGGCCTTCGGTGTCCGGCTGCCGCAGAACCTCGCCGGCTACGCCCTCGCGCTGCTGCTCTCGATCGCCGGCGGCCTCGCCCTGGGCGCCGCCGTCTGCGCGGTCTCCCGCACCCAGAAGATCGCCACCGCGATCGGATCGGCCGTGTTCTTCCCGACGATGTTCACGGCCGGCGTCTGGGTCCCGGTCCAGGCCATGCCGGATACGCTGCAGAGCATCGTCGGGTTCACGCCGTACGGAGCGGCCTCGCAGGCCCTCGACGCCGCGATGTCCGGGGGGTGGCCCGAGTGGGCGGCGCTCGGGACCATGGCTCTCTGGACGGTCCTGCTGACCGCGACGGCGGCCCGCTGGTTCCGCTGGGAGTGACGGCATGGGGGAGACGATGACGGCGACGAAGGCGACGACGCCGGCGACGACGACAACGGCTACGACAGCGGCTACGACAACGGCTACGGCGACGACGGCGACGACGGTCGAGGAACGCTGGCAGCAGTTCTTCCGCTGGGGTCCGTACGGACTGCTCGCCCTCGCCACCGTCCTCGCCGCCGGGGCCGCCGACCTGGTCATGGACGGCTCGGAGCCGGTCGTCGCCGCCGTCCTGGTCGTCGCCGCGCTCGCCCTCCAGGCGGGCTGGGAGGTCCTGCGGCGCCGTGCGGTCGCGCGCGAGACCACCTCTCCGCCCGCGGCCGTCCTCGGTGCCGACGTCGGCGCCGACGACTCCGCCCCCCAGCTCATCCCCGGCGCCCCCGGCGCCGTGTCCCTCTGCTACTTCGCCCTGCGCACCGTCCTCGCGTTCACGCTCACCTGGCTCAACCCGTTCTTCTCCGTCTACGCCTGCATCGGCTTCTTCGACGCCCCGCAGCTTCTGCCCCGCCGCCTCGCCCGCGCCGGACTCCTGTGCACCGCCGTCATCATGGCGGGCGCCCAGTCCGGCGGGCTGCCGCCCGCGTCGCTCCTCAACTGGTTCGCCTTCGCGGGCCTCTTCGCCCTCAACGCCTGCCTCGCCATGGTCTTCTCCCACCTCGGCACGAAGGAGGCCGAGAAGGCCGCCGAGCGTGCCGCCACCATCACCGAACTCGCCCGTACCAACGCCCGGCTGAAGGACGCGCTCTCCGAGAACGCCGCTCTGCAGGCCCAACTCCTGCTCCAGGCCCGCGAGGCGGGGGTCGCCGACGAACGGCGGCGCCTCGCCGCCGAGATCCACGACACCATCGCCCAGGGCCTGACCGGGATCATCGCCCAGCTCCAGGTCGTCACCGCCACCCCCGACCCCGACGTCGCGCGCGTCCACATCCAGCGCGCCGCCGACCTCGCCCGGCACAGCCTCGGCGAGGCCCGCCGCTCCGTGCAGAACCTGAGCCCGGTCGCCCTGGAGCACGACAGCCTCCCCGAGGCGCTGGAGAAGACCGTCGCCACCTGGTCCGAACGCACGGGCATCACCACCCGGTTCACCGTCACCGGTACGCACGAGCCCCTCCACGACGAGGTCGCCGCCACGCTGCTGCGGATCGCCCAGGAGGCCCTGGCCAACGCCGAGCGCCACTCCGGCGCCTCACGGGCCGGCGTCACGCTCTCCTACATGGGCGACGAGATCACCCTCGACGTACGGGACGACGGGCACGGCTTCGACCCCTCGCGCGTCCCCGCCCGCTCCACCACCGCCGACGGCGGCGGGTTCGGTCTCGACGGCATGCGCTCCCGGGCCGAACGCCTCGCCGGCTGCGTCACCGTGGAGGCGGCGCCCGGTGAGGGCACGGCGATCTCCGCCCGCGTACCGTTGGTGCACCATGGCTGACCGTACGAGCATCACCCTGCTGATCGTCGACGACCACCCCGTCGTACGCGACGGCCTGCGCGGCATGTTCACCGCGCCCGCCGCCGGCCGGCCCGGCTTCACCGTCCTCGGCGAGGCGGCCGACGGCGTCGAGGCCGTCGAACTCGCCCTGCGCCTGGACCCGGACGTCGTCCTCATGGACCTGCGGATGCCCGGCGGCAACGGCGTCGACGCCATCGCCGAGCTGACCCGGCGCGGCGCCCGCTCCCGGGTCCTCGTCCTCACCACGTACGACACCGACACGGACACGCTCCCCGCGATCGAGGCGGGCGCCACCGGCTACCTCCTCAAGGACGCTCCCCGCGAGGAGCTGTTCGCCGCGGTCCGGGCCGCCGCCGAGGGCCGTACCGTCCTCTCCCCGGCCGTCGCCTCGCGGCTCGTCTCGCGCGTCCGCACCCCTGCCGCACCCGCCGGCGAGACGCTCTCCGCCCGCGAACGCGAAGTCCTCGAACTCGTCGCCAAGGGGACCTCCAACCGTGCCGTCGCCGCCGAGCTCTTCATCAGCGAGGCGACGGTGAAGACCCATCTGACGCACATCTACGGCAAGCTGGGGGTCAAGGACCGGGCGGCCGCCGTCGCGGTCGGGTACGACCGGGGCATCCTGGGCCGCGGCTGACAGAGCGCGCCGGCCCCTCAGCCCAGCCCTTTCAGCCCAGCCCTCTCAGCCCCGCCTTGTCACCCCCGCCCCTCACCCCCCGACCCTCAGCAGCCACACCGACCGCGCCCCGACCGTCACCGTCGCCCCGCCCGCGTGGACCGTCCCCGGGGGCCGTGACTGGTCCTCCAGGGCGGTGTCCAGGACCAGTTCGTACGACTCCGCCCACGGCGGACCCGGCAGCCGGTACTCCACCGGACGCGACCCCGCGTGCAGGACCGCCAGGAAGCTGTCGTCGGTGACCTGGGCGCCCCGCTCGTCACGGCCCGGGATGTCGCGGCCCGAGAGATAGAGGCCCAGGGTCGCCGCCGGCGCGTACCAGTCGGCCTCCGTCATCTCCGCGCCGTCCGCCGTGAACCACGCCAGGTCCCGCAGTCCGTCCGCGCCCTGCGGCCGGCCCGAGAAGAACGCGCGACGGCGCAGCACCGGATGGTGGTGGCGCAGCGCGAGCAGCCGCCGGGTCAGCGCCAGAAGCCCGGCCCGCCCCGGGTCCTCGGGCAGCGACCAGTCCAGCCAGCTCGTCTCGTTGTCCTGGCAGTACGCGTTGTTGTTGCCGCCCTGCGTGCGCCCCATCTCGTCGCCCGCCACGAGCATCGGCACCCCGGTCGACAGCAGCAGCGTCGTCAGCAGGTTGCGCAGCTGCCGCAGCCGCAGCGCACCCACCTCCGGGTCGTCGCTCTCGCCCTCCGCCCCGCAGTTCCAGGCCCGGTTGTCGTTCGTGCCGTCCCGGTTGCCCTCCCCGTTGGCCTCGTTGTGCTTCCGTTCGTAGGTGACGAGGTCCCGCAGCGTGAAGCCGTCGTGGGCGGTGACGAAGTTGACCGAGGCGTACGGCCGCCGCCCGCCCCACGCGTACAGGTCGCTGGAGCCCGACAGCCGGTAGCCCAGATCCCGTACGTCCGGCAGCGCGCCGCGCCAGAAGTCCCGCACCGCGTCGCGGTAGCGGTCGTTCCACTCCGTCCACAGCGGCGGGAACGCGCCGACCTGGTAGCCGCCGTTGCCGACGTCCCACGGCTCGGCGATGAGCTTGACCCGCCGCAGCACCGGGTCCTGGGCGATGACCGCCAGAAAGGGGGAGAGCATGTCGACGTCGTGCATCGAGCGGGCGAGCGCCGCCGCAAGGTCGAAGCGGAAGCCGTCGACGCCCATCTCCGTCACCCAGTACCGCAGCGAGTCGGTGATCAGCCGCAGCACCTGGGGCTGCACCACGTGCAGGGTGTTGCCGCAGCCCGTGTAGTCGGCGTACCGGCGGGCGTCGGACTGGAGCCGGTAGTAGCCCCGGTTGTCGATGCCCTTCAGCGACAGCGTCGGCCCGAGCTCGCCCGCCTCCGCCGTGTGGTTGTAGACGACGTCGAGGATGACCTCGATCCCGGCCGCGTGGAGCGCCCGCACCATCCGCTTGAACTCGCCGACCTGCTGCCCGGTGGTCCCCGAGGAGGAGTAGCCGGCGTGCGGCGCGAAGTAGCCGATGGAGTTGTAGCCCCAGTAGTTCCGCAGTCCCCGCCGCAGCAGATGGTCCTCGTGCGCGAACTGGTGTACGGGGAGCAGCTCCACGGCCGTCACCCCGAGCTGTACGAGATGGTCGAGGGCCGCCGGGTGCGCGAGGCCCGCGTAGGTGCCGCGCAGCTCCTCGGGGATGCCCGGGTGGAGCCGGGTGAAGCCCTTCACGTGCAGCTCGTAGATGACCGAGTCCGGCCAGGGCGTCTTCGGTCTGCGGTCGTCCGACCAGTCGTCGTCGTCCAGGACGACGACACCCTTCGGTACGTGCGGAGCGGAGTCCCGGTCGTCCCGCACGGTGTCGGCCACATGCTGCTGCGGCCAGTCCCGCACGTGCCCGTACACCTCCGGGGGCAGGGCGAAGGATCCGTCCACGGCCCGTGCGTACGGGTCGAGGAGCAGCTTCGCCGGATTCCAGCGGGCGCCCGTCCACGGGTCCCAGCGGCCGTGCACCCGGAACCCGTACCGCTGTCCGGCACCCACCCCGGGCACGAATCCGTGCCAGATCTCATGGGTCAGTTCGGTCAGCGGGAGCCGGCTCTCCGCTCCGGAGGCGTCGAAGAGGCAGAGCTCGACGGCCTCCGCCCCGCCGGCCCACAGAGCGAAGTTCGTCCC
Organism: Streptomyces sp. NPDC013457; assembly: GCF_043089925.1. Lineage (NCBI taxonomy): Bacteria > Bacillati > Actinomycetota > Actinomycetes > Kitasatosporales > Streptomycetaceae > Streptomyces > Streptomyces sp. NPDC013457. The sequence goes on along the minus strand of NZ_JBICBL010000004.1, from coordinate 287,822 downwards.
CGCCACGCCGTCCGGTCCGACCCGGCAGCGCGCACCCAACGGCGTGGGTGCGCCCGGCCACACCACCGGCCGGGCCTGCTTCGGGGCAGGCGGGAGCCCCACTCCGTCCCGTACCGCCTCCTGCTCGGCTGCGCTCGACACCTGTCGGCCTCCCGCGGCTCGTCGGGCCTCGCGCGGCACGGGTACCGCGGCGTCCCGGCCGCGGCTCCCCGCACGGGGCCTCCCACCTGTTCTGCCCGTACGGCCGTACTCCCAACATGACCCGCACGCACGTTTCCCCTGGAGGGTGGCCGTCGTTGGGCTGGGCGTGACACTTGTATGGAAGCGGGCGGGTTACGCCCTCGCGGTGGCGGCACTGATGGCGGGCCTGACCGGCTGCACCGGCACGGGCGACGGCGGCGGTGGTGGCGGTGGGGGAGGTATCGACCTGCCGCTGCCAGGGAAGGCGCGGGCACCGGGGGACGTCATCCGGATCAGTCCGGAGGACGGCAGCAGGGGCGTACCGGCCGAGGGGCCCATCGAGGTGAAGGTCGACAGCGGCCGTCTGGAGCGGGTCACCGTCGTCCGGGTCGAGGACGCGCAGCGGACCCAGGTGCCCGGCGAGATCAGCGAGGACGGGCTGCGCTGGCGGCCCACGGCGGACTCCCGGCTCGCGCTGGCCGCCAAGTACAGCGTGGACGCCGTGGCGCTCGACGCGCACGGGCGGCGCTCCGCCCGGCACTCGACGTTCACCACCGTCGTGCCCGAGCGCCGTTTCATCGGCTACTTCAAGCCGGAGAACCGTTCCACGGTCGGCACCGGCATGATCGTCTCGATCGGTTTCAACCGGGCCGTCGAGAACCGTGAGGCCGTCGAACGGGCCATCAAGGTCACCTCCGACCCACCGGTCGAGGTGGTCGGCCACTGGTTCGGCAAGGAGCGGCTCGACTTCCGCCCCGAGGAGTACTGGCGGCCCGGCACCAAGGTGACCGTCGAGCTGGCGCTGCGCGACATCGAGGGCGCGCCGGGCGTGTACGGCATCCAGAGCAAGACCGTCGGGTTCACGGTCGGGCGCTCCCAGGTCTCGGTGGTCGACGCGGCCGAGCACACGATGAAGGTGCACCGGGACGGCGAGCTGCTCGCCACCGTGCCCATCACGGCCGGGGCGCCCAAGACGACGACGTACAACGGGAAGATGGTCGTCACGGAGCTCTTCGACGTGACACGGATGGACGGCAGGACGGTCGGCTTCGGCGGCGAGTACGACATCAAGGACGTGCCGCACGCGATGCGGCTCACCAGCTCCGGAACGTTCCTGCACGGCAACTACTGGGCCGACCCCTCCACGTTCGGCTCCGCCAACGTGAGCCACGGCTGCGTCGGCCTGCGGGACGACAAGGGCGGCAGCCCGGACTCCCCTGCGGGCTGGTTCTTCGACCGTACGCTCATCGGCGACGTCGTCGAGGTCGTCAACTCCCGTGACCGAAAGGTCGCTCCCGACAACGGCCTCGGAGGCTGGAACATGGAGTGGGCCGAGTGGACGGAGGGTTCCGCCCTGCGCTGAGCCCGTCAGCCCCTCGTCGACCGGTCCCACGTGCACGGTTCCCGGTGCAACTGGGACTGAACGGTGACATTCACGTGGAACTTTCGTGTCCTGCGGTGTGATTATCTATCGCCGTGCGTGCGATGGATGCGCGCGGGGGTGCAGGCCGTGGTGAGACCAGGCCGTGCGAGGGGAGACGACCATTTTGAACGGGCAGCCGATATCGGCCGGGGTGGGGCGCGGACGGCGACGCGGGGGCGCGCGTCTGCAGGCTCTGGCTGCGGGGGCGTTGCTCCTGGTCCTGACGGCGTGCGGGGGCGGGGACCCGGCCGACGGGGGCAAGGGCGGACAGGATCCGGCGCAGGGCGGCAAGCAGGAGATCGCCGCGTCGAAGGCGGTCGTCACGATCGCTCCGAAGGACGGCGCCGACTCGGTCGCCACCAGCGGGGTGCTGAAGGTGACGGCCGAGCAGGGCAAGCTGACGACCGTCACGGTCGCCGACAGCAAGGGCGCCGAGGTCGAGGGCAAGATGGCGGCGGACGGCGCCAGCTGGCAGCCCGTCGGGCACCTCGCCGCCGGTACCGAGTACAAGGTCCACGCGGTCGCGCAGGACAGCGACGGCCGTGAGTCGGCGAAGGACACCACCTTCACCACGCTGGTCCCGAAGAACACCTTCATCGGCCACTACACGCCCGAGGACGGCTCGACCGTCGGCGTGGGCATGCCGGTCTCCATCCGCTTCACCCGGGGCATCACCGACCCGGAGGCCGTGGAGAAGGCCATCAAGGTCACCGCGACGCCCGCCGTGCAGGTCGAGGGCCACTGGTTCGGCAACGACCGCCTCGACTTCCGTCCGGAGAACTACTGGGCCGCCGGCACCAAGGTGACCGTCGAGCTCAACCTCGACGGCGTCGAGGGCCGCCCCGGCGTCTACGGCAAGCAGAAGAAGAAGGTCTCCTTCACCATCGGCCGCCGCCAGGTCTCCACGGTCGACGCCACCGCCAAGACCATGAAGGTCGAGCGCGACGGCAAGATCATCAAGACGATCCCGATCACCGCGGGCGCGCCGTCCACGACCACGTACAACGGTCAGATGGTCATCAGCGAGAAGTACAAGGTGACCCGGATGAACGGAGCCACCGTCGGCTTCGGCGGCGAGTACGACATCAAGGACGTGCCGCACGCGATGCGTCTGTCCAACTCGGGCACGTTCGTCCACGGCAACTACTGGGCCTCGTCGGGCACCTTCGGCTCCGCCAACGTCAGCCACGGCTGCGTGGGTCTGCGCGACGCGCGCGGCGCGGGCGACAGCACCATGCCGGCGGCCTGGTTCTACGACCGCTCGATCATCGGCGACGTGGTGGTCGTGAAGAACTCGAAGGACAAGCAGATCGCCCCGGACAACGGCCTGAACGGCTGGAACATGTCCTGGTCGGAGTGGACCAAGTAGGCCACTGAGGCTGTCGTCGCGAGGGACCCGGTGCTGTGAGCAACAGCACCGGGTCCCTCGCCGTGCTGTGCTCTCCGGGGGATTCCCCCCAGGCCCCCCGCGGATAACCTGCCTTCCATGACTGTGAACCTCGAAGTCGCCGAAGGCGTCGGCACGATCCGCCTCGACCGCCCTCCGATGAACGCCCTCGACATCGCCGTCCAGGACCGGCTGCGCGAGCTGGCCCAGGAGGTGACCGACCGCGACGACGTACGGGCCGTGATCCTGTACGGCGGCGAGAAGGTGTTCGCGGCCGGCGCGGACATCAAGGAGATGCAGGTCATGGACCACGCGGCCATGGTCAAGCGGTCGCGCGCGCTCCAGGACTCCTTCACCGCGATCGCCCGGATCCCCAAGCCCGTCGTCGCCGCGATCACCGGCTACGCCCTGGGCGGCGGCTGTGAACTGACGCTCTGCGCCGACTACCGGATCGCCGCCGACAACGCCAAGCTCGGTCAGCCCGAGATCCTGCTCGGCCTGATCCCCGGCGCCGGCGGCACCCAGCGGCTCTCCCGCCTGATCGGCCCCTCCAAGGCCAAGGACCTCATCTTCACCGGCCGGATGGTCAAGGCCGACGAGGCGCTGTCGCTCGGTCTGGTCGACAGGGTCGTCCCCGCGGCCGAGGTGTACGAGCAGGCGCACGCCTGGGCCGCGAAGCTCGCCCAGGGTCCCGCCATCGCCCTGCGGGCCGCGAAGGAGGCCATCGACCAGGGTCTGGAGGCCGACATCGACACCGGCCTCGCGATCGAGCGCACCTGGTTCGCGGGCCTGTTCGCGACCGAGGACCGGGAGCGCGGGATGCGGAGCTTCGTCGAGGAGGGCCCGGGCAAGGCCAAGTTCGTCTGACCGGTGTGGCGGGCGGCGGTTTCCCGGGTGTGTTCCGTACGTACTCGCGAGTACCGCCGCCCGCCTCTGGCATATGCCGGAGGAATCTCGCGGAATTGTTGATTCCGGTGGTACCTATTCCTCCGGAACGCCCACACGGCCCCGTCCGTCCGGCCATGATGGGGGCATGGCGGGCCTGGAGGGTGTGGAACAACCGCGGCAGCACGGCGGTGCGACCGCCGCGCGGTGGGTACCGACCGTAGAGGACGAACAGGCCCTCAAAGCCCTGGAGTTGTACGGCAATCCGGCCGAGGACGACGTCCGGCTGCCGTCCCGTCCCGAGTCCGCCGCAGTGGCCCGCCGGCTCACCCAGTGCGTCGTGCTGCGCCAGTGGGCGCTGACCCCGCAGATCGCGGAACACGCGGTTTTACTCGTCTCGGAACTCGTCGGCAACGCCGTGCGCCACACCGGTGCGCGCGTCTTCGCGCTGCGGCTGCTGCGCCGCCGCGGCTGGATCCGTGTCGAGGTCCGTGACCCCTCGCGCGGTCTGCCCTGTCTGATGCCGGTCCAGGAGATGGACATCAGCGGCCGCGGGCTCTTCCTCGTCGACAAGCTCTCCGACCGCTGGGGCGTGGATCTGCAGCCGCGCGGCAAGACCACCTGGTTCGAGATGAGGGTCTCCGACCGCTGACCCCCCCCGCCCCCCGGATGCACAGAAGCCCCCGTCCGCCGCTGTGGGGCGCCTGGGGGCTTCCGTGAGACGGCCGTGGATCGGGGGGGTGTAATCCACGGCCGTGAAGACGACCTGGCCCGGGTCAAAGGGGGTCGTGGCTTCGACTATGGCAGACGGGCGGCCGTGTCGCCAAAAGTCCCTATAGGGTCAAAATCGGTCAAACCGGCATAGTTCACCAATGAATCGTTGGTGACATGGAGCACCACCCTTATAAATGCTGAATAAGTATGGTGTTCATCGGGTGTTTCCTCGCCGCGTCCGCATGTCGGACACCCGAAGGGGGCCCGCAAACGTCCTGAATTGGCTTAATCGTTATTTTTCGGGCATCTCACCCTTTTAATGGGCGCGTGACCCTCACCGACCGTCGCGCCGCACTGCGGGCAGGTGCGGCGGCCGCCCTCGCGGGAGCCCTCACCACCGCCTGCGGCACGGAGACCGGCCCGCCGCCGCGACGCCCCGCGCCGCGCGGCCCCGACCCCGCCGCGAAGCCCGCCGCACCGGCTCCCCGGCGGTTCGCCGGCCTCCCTGCCGAGATCGAGAGCGGCCCGCGCGACCGCCCCCGGGTCGCCCTCACCTTCCACGGCGCGGGCGACCCCGCCCTCGCCCGTGCCGTGCTCGCCGAGGCCGAGAAGGGCGGTGCCCGGGTCACCGTCCTCGCCGTCGGGGAGTGGCTCGACCGGTACCCCGAGATCGCCCGCCGGATCCTCGACGGCGGCCACGACCTCGGCAACCACACCCAGCGCCACGTCGACGTCAACGCGATGGCCGAGGCGGAGGCGTACGCCGAGATCGCGGCCTGTGCCACCCGGCTGCGGCGCCTCACCGGCTCCATCGGCACCTGGTTCCGGCCCTCCAGGACCCGCAGCGCCTCGGAGACCGTCCTGCGCGCGGCCGCCCGCGCCGGCTACCCGCACGTCCTCTCGTACGACGTCGACTCCCTCGACCACACCTCACCCGGCGGACCGGCCGTCGTCCGCACCGTCACCGGACAGATCCGGGGCGGATCCGTGGTGAGCCTGCACCTCGGCTACGCGGACACCCTCGCCGCGCTGCCGCCCCTCCTCGCCGACCTCGACCGCCGCGGCCTGCGCGCGGTGACGACCACGGAGCTGCTGACCTGATGCCGCCTCTCACCACGCGTACGAAGAGCCTCCTCGCCGCCGCCCTGCTCACCGCGCTCGCCGGATGCGGCATCGCCGACGAGGCGCCCGAACCCCGGGGCGGTGCCAAGAAGGAGGCCGCCGCCGTTCCCGCTCCGCCGAAGAAGGCCGCCCCGGCCGGACTGCCCGGCATGCCGCCGGTCCTCGACCCGGACGACATCTACGCGGCGGACCGGCCCGGCAGGCTCTCGCCCGTCGTCAAGGACTTCCCCTCCCGGGTCTACGTGCCCAACACCAACTCCAACACGGTCTCGGTCATCGACCCGGCGACGTACAAGGTCATCGAGACCATCCCGGTCGGCATCCAGCCCCAGCACGTCGTCCCGTCCTGGGACCTGAAGACCCTCTGGGTCAACAACAACCGCGGCCACACGCTCACCCCGATCGACCCGGCCACCGGCGTCGCGGGCAAGCCGGTCGAGGTCCACGACCCGTACAACCTGTACTTCACGCCCGACGGGAAGTACGCCGTCGTCATGGCCTCCCTCGACCGCGAGCTGGTCTTCCGCGACCCGCACACCATGGAGCGGAAGAAGTCCGTCCCGGTCTCCTGCTACGGCGTCAACCACGCCGACTTCTCCGCGGACGGCCGGTACTTCGTCGTCTCCTGCGAGTTCTCCGGCGAGCTCCTGAAGGTCGACACGGCGAAGATGGAGGTCATCGGCCAGCAGAAGCTGCCCTTGCAGGGCGCCATGCCGCAGGACGTGAAGATCTCCCCGGACGGCAAGACCTTCTACATCGCCGACATGATGGCCCACGGCATGTGGGTCCTGGACGGCGAGAAGTTCACCACGCCGCAGCTGATGCCGACCGGCAAGGGCGCCCACGGCCTCTACATCTCCCGCGACTCCAAGGAGATGTACATCCCCAACCGAGGTGAGGGATCCGTCTCGGTCTTCGACTTCGGCCAGAACAAGCTGACCAAGAAGTGGCGCCTGCCGAACGGCGGCTCCCCGGACATGGGCGGGGTCTCCGCCGACGGCAAGGTGCTGTGGCTGTCGGGCCGTTACCACTCCGAGGTGTACGCGATCGACACCACGACCGGCGAGCAGCTGGCCCGCATCCCGGTCGGCGGCGGCCCCCACGGCCTCGCCGTCTACCCCCAGCCCGGCCGCTACTCCCTCGGTCACACGGGCGTCTTCCGCTGACGCCCGTGCCGGACGGGGCCCGGTGGCGCTCAGCCCGACGTCAGAAGGGCCTCGGAGGCCACCGGGCGGTACCCCGCCGCCTGGAAGACGCGGACACTGCGGGCGTTGCCGGGGGACTGCTGCGCCCACACCACGTCGCCCGGCGTCAGATGCCGGGCGGCGAGGGCCAGCGCCCGGCCGATCCCCCGGTGCCTGACGTCCTCGTCGACCTCGATGGCCGCCTCCCAGCGGCCGGCCACGCCACGCCCCAGGATCACCACCCCGCCGTCGGCAGCCCACACCCGTACGTCGTCGCGGAACTTCAGCGCCCGCGCCACCCGGGGGTGCTCCGGGTCCTCGATCTCCCGCAGCGCCAGCTCCGGCTCGCCGGGCAGCGCCGGTGCGACCGTCAGCAGGTCGATGGTGTTCATCCGCCGGCCCGTGTGCCGCATCAGGGCGAGCAGGAAGCCCGGGTTCATCGAGGCGGCCAGCGGGTCACTGGAGGTGGCCGCCAGCTCGGCCCGTACCCAGGCGGGGTCCGCGTCCGTGAAGACGACCGAGTGCGCGGTGAAGGCGAGGACGCCGGCGTCCCGGTCGTTCGGCGGCGGGACGACGGTCGTCGTACCGTCCGGCGGCGGGAACTGCCCGCGCGCCGCAGCCGCCAGGATCCGTGCCACGTCGTCGCTCATACCCCCATGATCTCCCACGTTCCGCCATGGCCCGGCGGCCGGACCCCGCGGGCCGCCCGATAATCTTTCCCCCGACATCGAAGCATCGAGAAGGGGCGGAATCAGTGGCGGACATCGAGTCGGCACGCACGGCGTTCGAGCGGTTCGACGTGGACGGGGACGGTCTCATCACGGCCGCCGAGTACAAGAGCGTCATGGCTCAGCTGGGTGACTTCAACGTCACCGAGACGGTCGCCGAGGCGCTCATCAAGCAGCGCGACGACAACGGCGACGGCAAGCTGTCCTGGGACGAGTTCTGGGCGCACCTCAACAAGGCCTGACCCACCGGAAGCGGGACGGGCGGCGAACGACTCGCCGCCCGTCCGGTCTGCCGGTGAGCCTCACCAGCGATACCAACGCGCCCCGCCGCTGCGCATGAAGAACCCGAGCACCCACAGCACCAGCACGGCGATGGCGATGAACCAGAGCACGTCGGCCGCGAACCCCGCTCCGAAGAGAATCAGGATCAGGGCCAACACGATGAGCAGCGGGACCATGGCGACACCTCCGTGGTAGTGAGTCCCCACGCGAGTGCCCACGATCCCCCGACCCATGCCTGCCGCGACCGCCGGGCCCGGGCCGACGCCGCAGCCGGCTCGGCGACTCCGATCACGCCGACGGCCCACAGCCTCAGCACTCGATGATGTTCACCGCCAGGCCGCCCCGCGCGGTCTCCTTGTACTTGACCGACATGTCCGCGCCGGTCTCCTTCATCGTCTTGATGACCTTGTCGAGCGAGACCATGTGGCTGCCGTCGCCCCGCAGGGCCATCTTCGCCGCCGTGACCGCCTTCACCGCCGCCATGCCGTTGCGCTCGATGCACGGGATCTGGACCAGACCGCCGACCGGGTCGCAGGTGAGGCCGAGGTTGTGCTCCATGCCGATCTCGGCCGCGTTCTCGACCTGCTCCGGGCTGCCGCCCATGACCTCGGCGAGCGCGCCCGCCGCCATCGAGCAGGCCGAGCCGACCTCGCCCTGGCAGCCGACCTCGGCGCCGGAGATCGAGGCGTTCTCCTTGAAGAGCATGCCGACCGCGCCGGCCGCGAGGAGGAAGCGGACCACGCCGTCCTCGTCCGCTCCGGGCACGAAGTTCATGTAGTAGTGCAGGACCGCCGGGATGATGCCCGCCGCGCCGTTCGTCGGGGCGGTGACCACGCGGCCGCCCGCCGCGTTCTCCTCGTTCACGGCCATCGCGTAGAGCGTGATCCACTCCATCGCCAGCGACGCCGGGTCGCCCTCGGAGCGCAGCTTGCGGGCCGTGTTCGCGGCGCGGCGGCGGACCTTCAGGCCGCCGGGCAGGATGCCCTCGCGGGACATGCCGCGCGAGACACAGGCCTGCATGACCCGCCAGATCTCCAGCAGACCCGCCCGGATCTCGTCCTCGGTGCGCCAGGCCTTCTCGTTCTCCAGCATCAGCGCGGAGATCGACAGGCCGGTCTCCTTCGCCAGGCGCAGCAGCTCGTCACCCGTACGGAAGGGGTACTTCAGGACCGTGTCGTCCGGGACGATCGGGCTCTCGCCCTCGACCGCGTCCTCGTCCACGACGAAGCCGCCGCCGACCGAGTAGTACGTCTTCTCCAGGACGAGCGCGCCCTCCGCGTCGTACGCGAAGATCGTCATGCCGTTGGCGTGGTACGGCAGCGCCTTGCGGCGGTGCAGGATCAGGTCCTCGTCGAAGTCGAAGGGGATCTTGTGCGCCCCGAGCAGGTTGATCCGGCCGCTCGACTTGATCCGCTCGACCTCGTCGTCCGCCGACTCGACGTCGACCGTGCGCGGAGAGTTGCCCTCCAGGCCCAGCAGGACCGCCTTCGGCGTGCCGTGGCCGTGGCCGGTCGCGCCCAGCGAGCCGTACAGCTCGGCCCGTATCGACGCGGTGTGGGCGAGGAGCCCCTCGTTCTTCAGCCGGCGGGCGAACATCCGGGCCGCCCGCATCGGACCCACCGTGTGGGAGCTGGACGGGCCGATGCCGATCGAGAACAGGTCGAAGACCGAGATGGCCACGGGGAACTCCTTGTGGGGGGCTAGACGCCGTTGTCTGCCGGGGTGGTGCAGAACAGCAGGAAAAAGGGGGTGGGGCACCGCGCTCACTGTCCAGTGTGCGCGGTGCCCCGGAAGTTTCGTACGGACGAGCTCTGGAACTAAAGCGTACGAAATTACTTCAGGCCGGGGTACAGCGGGTGCTTCTCCGCGAGTGCGGTCACCCGCGCCTTCAGCGCGTCGGCGTCGAAGCCGGGCTTCAGGGCCTCCGCGATGATGTCGGCCACCTCACGGAAGTCCTCGGCGTCGAAGCCGCGGGTCGCGAGCGCCGGCGTACCGATCCGCAGACCCGAGGTCACCATCGGCGGACGCGGGTCGTTCGGGATCGCGTTCCGGTTGACGGTGATGCCGAGCTCGTGCAGCCGGTCCTCGGCCGCCTGGCCGTCCAGCTCGGAGTTGCGCAGGTCCACCAGGACCAGGTGCACGTCCGTACCGCCGGACAGGACCGAGACGCCGTGCGCGGTGACGTCGTCCTGGACCAGGCGCTCGGCGAGGATCCGGGCGCCGTCCAGCGTGCGCTGCTGACGCTCCTTGAACTCCTCCGAGGCCGCGATCTTGAAGGAGACGGCCTTGGCCGCGATCACGTGCTCCAGCGGGCCGCCCTGGAAGCCGGGGAAGACCGAGGAGTTCATCTTCTTGGCGAACGCCTGCTTCGCCAGGATGACACCGCCGCGCGGGCCGCCGAGGGTCTTGTGCGTGGTGGAGGTCACCACGTCCGCGTACTCGACCGGGTTCGGGTGCAGACCGGCCGCGACCAGACCCGCGAAGTGGGCCATGTCGACCCAGAGGAAGGCCTCGACCTCGTCGGCGATCCGGCGGAACTCGGCGAAGTCCAGCTGACGCGGGTAGGCGGACCAGCCCGCGATGATCACCTTGGGACGGTGCTCCTTGGCCAGCCGCTCGACCTCGGCCATGTCGACCAGGCCGGCGTCGTCCACGTGGTACGCGACCACGTTGAACTGCTTGCCGGAGAAGTTCAGGCGCATGCCGTGGGTCAGGTGACCGCCGTGGGCCAGGTCCAGACCGAGGATCGTGTCGCCGGGCTGGGCCATCGCGAAGAGCGCGGCCTGGTTCGCGGACGCGCCGGAGTGCGGCTGGACGTTCGCGTACTCGGCGCCGAACAGGTCCTTGATCCGGTCGATGGCGATCTGCTCGGCCACGTCGACGTGCTCACAGCCGCCGTAGTAGCGGCGGCCCGGGTAGCCCTCGGCGTACTTGTTGGTGAGGACCGAGCCCTGGGCCTCCATGACCGACAGCGGAGCGAAGTTCTCCGAGGCGATCATCTCGAGGGTGGACTGCTGGCGGTGGAGCTCGGCGTCGACCGTGGCGGCGACTTCCGGGTCCAGCTCGTGGAGAGGGGTGTTCAGCACAGACATGAATCGATCCCTAAGGGGTCTCAGTTCCCGGCGGAGAACTCGGCGTACGCGTCGGCGGTCAGCAGGTCGTCCGGCTCTCCGGTGACACGCACCTTGAACAGCCAGCCACCCTCGAACGGAGCGGTGTTCACCAGCGACGGGTCGTCCACCACGTCCTGGTTGGCCGCCACGACCTCACCGGTGACCGGGGAGTACAGGTCGCTGACGGACTTGGTCGACTCCAGCTCGCCGCAGGTCTCGCCCGCGGTCACCGTGTCACCGACCTCCGGGAGCTGGGCGTAGACGACGTCACCGAGCGCGTTGGCCGCGAACTCCGTGATGCCGACCGTCGCGACGCCGTCCTCGGCGGCCGACAGCCACTCGTGCTCCTTGGTGTAGCGCAGCTGCTGGGGGTTGCTCATGACCTGATTCTCCTGGATCGGACGAGTGCTGATGAACGTGGGTCTTGCGGGGTGAGACGCCGGGCGAGACGGATGCGTCACTTCTGGCGCTTGTAGAAGGGCAGCGCCACGACCTCGTACGGCTCGTGGGTGCCGCGGATGTCCACACCTACACCCTGCGTGCCGGGCTCGGCGTGCGCCGCGTCCACGTACGCCATGGCGATCGGCTTACCGAGGGTGGGCGACGGGGCACCGGAGGTGACCTCGCCCACGACCTGGCCGTCCGCGACGACGGAGAAGCCGGCCCGCGGGACGCGGCGGCCCTCGGCGATCAGGCCGACCAGCTTGCGCGGCGGCGCGGTCTCGGCGCGCTCGGCGGCCTTCTCCAGCGCCTCGCGGCCGACGAAACGGCCCTCGTTGGTCGTCTTCTCGAACTTCACGACCCGCCCGAGGCCCGCGTCGAACGGGGTGAGCGAGGTCGTCAGCTCGTGCCCGTACAGCGGCATGCCCGCCTCCAGGCGGAGCGTGTCACGGCAGGACAGGCCGCACGGGATCAGGCCGACCGGGGCTCCGGCCTCGGTCAGGGCCTTCCAGACGCCCTCGGCGTGCTCCGGCTTCAGGAACAGCTCGAAGCCGTCCTCGCCGGTGTAGCCGGTACGGGCGATCAGCGCGGGGACCCCGGCGACCGTGCCCGGGAGGCCGGCGTAGTACTTCAGACCGTCCAGGTCGGCGTCGGTGAGCGACTTCAGGATGCCGGGGGACTCCGGGCCCTGGACGGCGAGCAGGGCGTACGCGTCCCGGTCGTCGCGCACCTCGGCGTCGAAGCCGGCCGCACGCCCCGTCAGCGCGTCGAGGACGATCTGCGCGTTGGACGCGTTGGCGACGACCATGTACTCCGTCTCGCCGAGGCGGTACACGATCAGGTCGTCGAGGATGCCGCCGTCCTCCTGGCAGATCATCGTGTAGCGGGCGCGGCCCACGCCGACGGTGGAGATGTTGCCGACGAGGGCGAAGTCGAGGAGCTCGACGGCCTGCGGGCCGGTGACCGTGATCTCGCCCATGTGGGAGAGGTCGAAGAGGCCCGCCTTGGTGCGGACGGCGTTGTGCTCGTCACGCTCGCTGCCGTAGCGCAGCGGCATGTCCCAGCCGGCGAAGTCGGTCATGGTCGCGCCCAGGGAGCGATGCAGGGCATCGAGGGCGGTCAGACGGGGGGCAGACGTGCTCATGGGTGGCTCCCGGGTCCCAAGGGCGGAAAACATGACGGGCGAGGACGTCCTCCCCATCTGTCATGGAACCTGAGAGGTTCACCGAGGGCATCTCGTCTCCGAGAGTTCGGCTTGCACCTTGGGTGGGAACGCCGGGGGCGTCCCGCTTTTCAGATCTGCCTCATCCACGCGGTACGGGGCCTGAGAGATTCAAGGGAGGGTCTTGCTCCTTCGGCGCCCGGGGCCCACCGTGGTGGTTCCGGGACTCTCCCGCGCGGATTCGAGCGGCCGGTATGCGGTTGTGTGCGCTTGGCGCGCACATCATTGCATGCGGTGTCCGATCGGCAAATCGCTTGTGCCTCATTACCCCTTCTTTACACTTTGTGGGCAGGGGTCTCCGGGACCCGACAGGGGGAGAAAAGATGACGTTCCAGCACAGCGGCGCATACGCGACGGGCACGGGCATACCGGCTCAGCGCGCCCGCGCCAGGACGCGAAGGCGCCGCTTCGCCGCGCCCCTGCTGCGGGACCTGCGCGAGCGCGGCGGCCGGGGCCCCCGGACGCTCGCCTTCGCCGCGGGGGACCTCGTGGTCGTCTCCGGGCTGCCCGGAAGCGGCAAGTCGACCCTGATGCGGCGCGCGGCCCAGGGCCTGGGCATCGACTCCCAGGACGCCCGGGAGCGCTGGGAGGCCCGGCTGCCCGGCTTCCTGCCGTACGCGGTGTACCGCCCCCTGGCCCGGATCGCCCACTACGCCGGGCTGTGGCGGGCGCTGCGCTCCGGACGGAGCCTCGTCGTCCACGACTGCGGCACCCAGTCCTGGGTGCGGAACTGGCTGGCCCGCGAGGCCCGCCGCCGCGGCCGCGCCCTGCACCTGATCCTGCTCGACGTCACCCCCGGCACCGCCCGCCAGGGACAGCGCGAGCGCGGCCGCGGCGTCTCCGGGTACGCCTTCGCCCGCCACCGCCGGGCCGTCGGCCGGATGATCGGCTCCGTCGAGTCGGGCCGCCTGCCCCGTGGCTGCGCCTCGGCGACCCTGCTCGACCGGGACGCCGCGGGCGCTCTGCGCACGATCGCCTTCCGCGCCGCCCACTGAGTACTTTTGGCCACGACGACATCAGGGCGGCGTTAGGGTTCTGCCCCGAGGGCGTCGTGACCAGGGCGCGCGAGAAGGGGAAACGGGAACCGTGGACGTTACGTGGCCGGGCAACGAGCTCGAAGAGGTCCTCGCGGCCTCGCTCGGCAACGCCTCCGCCGGAGGCCGGCTCGTGGAGGTGCTCGGCCGGAGCCCCGTCTGGGTGCCGCTGCCCAACGGCGGCAGCCCCGAGAGCCGGGACCTCGACCTGCCCACACTGGAGATCGACGGACTCCCGTACGTCCCCGTCTTCAGCTCCGAGCAGCAGTTCCTCGCCTGCGTCGGCAGCCACATGTCCTTCACCGTCGCGCCCGCCCGTGAATTCGCCCGCGGTCTGCCGCCGCAGCTCGGCATCGCCGTGAACCCCGGAGGCACGGTCGGCGCCCCGCTGCCGCCGCCCGCGGTCGCCGAGCTCTGCCGTGTCGGACGCACCCCCCTGGACGGCCCCGCGAGCGGTGGCCGGGTCCGGCTGTTCGAGCCCGACTGGCAGGACGACCCCGTCGACTTCCTCTCCGCCGCGGCCGCCGAGTTCGAGGCCACCGGTGTCGTCGTCTCCGCCCGCCGCGCCCTGGCCAGCGTGGAGGGCACCGAGCCGGCCCTCTTCGTCGGCGTCGAGCTCGTCGCATGGGACGGCGTCGACCGGAACGCCCCGCTCGACGCCCTCGGCCGCGCGCTCGGCCGGGTCGAGGTCGCCTGGCCCGTCAACCTCATCCTGCTCGACGTCGCGCAGGACCCGGTGGGCGACTGGATGCTGGAGCGGGTGCGCCCCTTCTATCAGCGGGCCTCCCTGTAATTAAGCTGGTGCGGTGGACGGAAGAGGGGCGGGAACCAGGGTGAGCGCGTCAGGCACCGCTGCGGCCGGACAGGTCGAGCACATGCTGCGCCAGGTGGCACCCGGACGCTACGACGCGTACGAGCAGCTGCTGCACGCCCTCGCCGACGGCAGCGTCTGGATGCTGCTGTGGCAGGGCACCCCCGGCGCGCCCGAGGCCCAGTACGGGAACATGGAGGTCGACGGCTTCGGGTACGCCCCGTGCGTCACCTCCGCCCAGGAGCTCGCCGCCTCCGGCTGGAACCGCGCGCACGAGGTCGTCACCGGCCGGGAGATCGCCCGCGCTCTCTACCCCGACCGCTGGGGGATCTGGCTCAATCCGCACGACACGGGCGGCGGCGTCGGCATCCCCTGGACCGACCTCCGCCGGATCGCCACCGGTCTCGACCGGATGCCCGCCGGACCGCTGCGGCTCTCGGAACCCGCGCTGGAAATTCCCCAGTTCTATGCCCTTCTGACCCAGAACGCCCATCGCACCCCTGCGGTCAGGGCGCTGCGCCGTGCCTGGGTGCAGCCCGCGGTGGGATCTCCGTACCTCGCCATCGGTCTCGACCTGTACGACACCTCCGCCGCCTCCGTCGAGTCGGTACGGGCGATGATGCGCCAGTCGATCTCCGGCGTACCCGACGGGCTGCCCGTCTCGACGGTCGCGATGTCCGATGCGTACGACCCCGTCGCGATGTGGCTGCGCGCCAACGCGCGGCCGTTCTACGACCGCGACGCGCACGCAGCCCCCGCGCCGCACACGCCCGGCTACGGCTACCCTCCGGCCGCACCCCGGACGTACTGATACGCCCCTTCCGTCACCCCAATTAGCTCCTGCATCCCAGGGGTTGGGGTACATGTCCGTTCTGACCGAATAGCGGGCGAGATGGTCCGCTGACGTGATCTCAGCGTCCGGATAACGGAAGGCAACGAACCGCATCACGGTTGAGCAAACATTCACCGTGAGGTCTGGCGGGTGATCGCGAACCCATTGAAGACTCCCCGGAACACCGGGCGTTCGGCCTCCTGGCCGCTGTCCCGCAGTTGTTCCACCAAGCCGCTACCCGCGGCGGGCAAGGGCCGGCTACCGGCGGCCGAGAGGGGTCCTGACCACGATGACGGCACCACTGCACGAGACGAACGTGGTCGACGCGACCACCGCCGTCGACGCCGTGCCCGACGCGCCGCCGGGCAAGACGATCGAGGGACGTTCTCCCTGGCAGATCGCCTGGATGCGGCTGAAGCGGGACAAAATCGCCCTCGCCGGCGGCGCGATCGTGCTGTTCCTGATCCTGGTCGCCGTCTGCGCACCGCTCATCGTGGGTCTGCTCGGCCACCCGCCGGACGAGTTCCACGAGGACCAGATCGACCCGCTCTTCGGCACCCCGATCGGCTCCTACGGCGGCATCACCTCCGACTTCCTGCTCGGAGTCGAGCCCGTCAACGGCCGTGACGTCTTCAGCCGCATCGTCTACGGCGCCCGCATCTCCCTGCTCGTCGCCTTCCTCGCGGCGGTCTTCGCCGTCGTCCTCGGCACGATCCTCGGCATCGTCGCGGGCTACTTCGGCGGCTGGGTCGACGCGGCGCTCAGCCGTGTCATGGACGTCATGCTCGCCTTCCCCCAACTGCTCTTCACCATCGCCCTGGTCTCCGTGCTCCCCAACGAGCTGTTCGGGATCGAGGGTTCGGGCGTGCGCATCGGCGCCCTGGTGGTCGTGATCGGCTTCTTCGGCTGGCCGTACGTCGGCCGGATCGTCCGCGGCCAGACCCTCTCGCTGCGTGAGCGCGAGTACGTGGAGGCCGCCCGCAGCCTGGGCGCCGGCCGGCTCTACATCCTGCGCCGGGAGCTGCTGCCCAACCTGATCGCCCCGATCACGGTCTACGCGACCCTCATGATCCCCACCAACATCCTCACCGAGGCCGCGCTCAGCTTCCTCGGCGCGGGAGTGAAGCCTCCCACCGCTTCCTGGGGGCAGATGCTGTCGAAGGCCGTCAACACCTATGAGGCGGATCCGCTGTTCATGGTGTTCCCCGGCCTCGCGATCTTCATCACCGTTCTGGCGTTCAACCTCTTCGGCGACGGCGTGCGTGACGCGCTCGACCCGAAGGGGGCCCGCTGAGCACCCGCTCGGCACCCACCCGACCGCCCGCACGCCCGTACGACCCCGCCCCTGCCGCTGGTGACAGGAGGCAGTCAAGACCGGCGGACCGCTTCGACGGCCGCCACTATTCCGGAGGTTGCGAGACCATGACTCTGAACAGCTCTTCGCGGCGCAGAATCGCCGCCGGTGCGCTGCTCGCCGCGGCCACGATGGTCGTCACCACCGCCTGTGGCGGCGGCAGCGGCGACGGCGACAAGGGCAAGGCCGGCGCGGCCGGCTTCAACGCCGCCGTGAACAAGGTCGCCAACGCCTCCGACAAGAAGGGCGGCGAGCTGAAGTTCATCGGCTCGCAGGAGGCCGACTCGTGGGACCCGCAGCGCGGCTACTACGGCTTCGTGTGGGACTTCGCGCGCTACTACACGCGCCAGCTGGTCACCTTCAAGGCCGAGCCGGGCGCCGCCTCCACCGAGCTGGTCCCCGACCTCGCCACCGACGCCGGCAAGGTCTCGCCCGACGGCCTCACCTACACCTTCACGCTGAAGGACGGGGTGACCTGGGAGGACGGCAAGCCGATCACCTCCAAGGACATCAAGTACGGCATCGAGCGCATCTGGGCCCAGGACGTCATCTCCGGCGGTCCGATCTACCTCCAGCAGGTCCTCGACCCCAAGGGCGAGTACAAGGGTCCCTACAAGGACACCTCTGCGGACAAGCTCGGCCTGAAGGCGATCGAGACGCCGGACGACAAGACCATCGTCTTCAAGCTGCCGGTCGCCAACGGTGACTTCCTGCAGATGCTGGCCATGCCCGCCGCCTCCCCGGTCCGCCAGGACAAGGACACCAAGGCCAAGTACGGCCTGAAGCCCTTCTCCTCCGGCCCGTACAAGTGGCAGGAGTACACCCCCAACAAGTCGATGCTGCTCGTCCGCAACGACAAGTGGGACGCCAAGACGGACACCGTCCGCAAGGCCCTGCCGGACAAGATCAGCGTCACGTTCACCACGAACGCCGACGACATGGACAACCGTCTCATCGAGGGCGAGTACGACCTCGACCTCAACGCCACCGGCGTCGGCGCGGCGGCCCGTGCCAAGGTGCTCCAGCAGCACAAGGAGAACGCGGACAACCCGCAGACCGGCTTCATCCGCTACGCGGTCTTCCCGCAGACGGTCATCGACAACGTCGAGTGCCGCAAGGCGATCATCTACGCGGCCGACTCCAAGTCCCTCCAGACCGCCCGTGGCGGCCCGCAGGCCGGTGGCGACATCGCCGCCAACATGCTGCCGCCGGCGATCAAGGGTGCCGACCCGAAGGCCGACCCGTACGGCAAGCTGGCCGGCAAGGCGGACGTCGCGAAGGCCAAGGAGGCGCTGCAGAAGTGCGGTAAGCCGAACGGCTTCAAGACCACCATCGCGGTCCGCAACAACAAGCCGATCGAGATCGCCACCGCCGAGTCCCTCCAGCAGTCGCTGAAGGCCGTCGGCATCGACGCCCAGATCGACCAGTTCGACGGCGCCCAGACCTCCGGCATCATCGGTTCGCCGAAGGTGGTCAAGGAGAAGGGCTACGGCATCATCATCATGGGCTGGGGCGCCGACTTCCCGTCGGGCCAGGGCTTCCTGCAGCCGCTGGTCGACGGCCGCTTCATCCTGCAGAGCGGTAACAACAACTTCTCGGAGCTGAACGACCCGGCCGTCAACGGCCTGTTCGACCAGGCGCTGAAGGAGACCGACCCGGCCAAGGCCGGCGAGCTCTACAAGCAGATCAACACCAAGGTCTCCGAGGCCGCGGTCTACCTGCCCTTCACGCACGAGAAGAACATCATCTGGCGCTCCTCGCGACTGACCAACGTCTACACGGCCGACGCCTACAACGGCCGCTACGACTACGCGTCGCTCGGCGTCATGAAGTAAGTCCAGAGTCAATCCACCCGCTCCAACGGCGCACCACCCGCCGCTAGGTCCGAAGGGCAGGTGATGGCCGCTCGCGGTGGCCGGGGATCCCGACCGGGATCCCCGGCCACCGGACGGCCGACCGCATGCTTGCATATCTCGTTCGACGGCTCTTCGCCGTCGCAGTGATGCTGATGGTCGTCACCCTGGTGACGCTCAGCATCTTCTTCCTCATCCCCAAGCTGACCGGCAGCGACCCTGCCGCGATGTTCGTCGGCAAGCAGGCGGATCCGGCTTCCATCGAGGGCGTCCGCCAGAAGCTGGGCCTGGACGAGCCGATCCTGGTGCAGTTCTGGCACTTCGTCTCCGGAATCTTCGTCGGCCGGGACTACACCGGCGGCGGCGACACCATCCACTGCGCGGCGCCCTGCTTCGGCTACTCGTTCCGTACGGAACAGGACGTCTGGACCCTGCTCGTCGACCGGATCCCGGTCACGATC
The DNA here is from genome assembly GCF_043089925.1 of Streptomyces sp. NPDC013457. Lineage (NCBI taxonomy): Bacteria > Bacillati > Actinomycetota > Actinomycetes > Kitasatosporales > Streptomycetaceae > Streptomyces > Streptomyces sp. NPDC013457. The sequence goes on along the minus strand of NZ_JBICBL010000004.1, from coordinate 268,796 downwards.
TCCATGGTCATCGGCGCGGCCCTGCTGTGGCTCGTCATGGGCGTGGCCACCGGCGTGCTCTCCGCGCTCAAGCGCGGCACGGCCGTCGACCGCGCGGCCATGATCACCGCCCTGGCCGGTGTCTCGCTCCCGATCTACTTCACCGCCATGCTGGTGATGTTCCTCTTCCGCACCCAGCTGGGCTGGCTGGACGCGAAGTACGTGCCGATCAGCGAGTCCTTCGGCAGCTGGTTCGGCGGCCTGCTGCTGCCGTGGATCACGCTCGCCTTCCTGTACGCGGCGATGTACGCGCGGCTCACCCGCGCCACCATGCTGGAGGTCCTCGGCGAGGACTACATCCGTACGGCACGGGCCAAGGGTCTCCAGGAGCGGGTCGTGCTCGGCAAGCACGCCATGCGCTCCACGATGACCCCCATCCTGACCATCTTCGGCATGGACCTCGGCGCCCTCATGGGCGGCGCCGTCCTGACCGAGACCGCGTTCAACCTGCCGGGCCTCGGAAACGCGGCCTTCAAGGCGGTCAGCGACCGCGACCTGCCGCTGATCCTGGCGGTCACGCTCATCACCGCGGCCGCCGTCGTCATCGCCAACCTCGTGGTGGACCTTCTGTACGCGGTGATCGACCCCCGAGTGAGGCTCGCATGACGGACAAGCTGACCAAGACCGGCGCGGCCCTGGGAGAACCGGTCGCGTCCGGGAACGCCCCGTCCGACGCCTTCCTCGACGTCCGCGACCTGAAGATCCACTTCCCGACCGACGACGGCCTGGTCAAGTCCGTCGACGGGCTCTCCTTCCAGCTGGAGAAGGGCAAGACCCTCGGCATCGTGGGCGAGTCCGGCTCCGGCAAGTCGGTGACCTCGCTCGGCATCATGGGGCTGCACACCGTCGGCCAGTACGGCCGTCAGAAGGCGCGGATCTCCGGCGAGATCTGGCTCAACGGCCGGGAGCTGCTCTCGGCCGACCCGGAGGACGTGCGCCGGCTGCGCGGCCGCGACATGGCGATGATCTTCCAGGACCCGCTCTCCGCGATGCACCCGTACTACACGGTCGGCGCGCAGATCGTGGAGGCGTACCGGGTCCACCACCCGGTCGACAAGAAGACCGCCAAGAAGCGGGCCGTCGAACTGCTCGACCGGGTCGGCATCCCCGAGCCGGCCAAGCGCTTCTCGAACTACCCGCACGAGTTCTCCGGCGGTATGCGCCAGCGCGCGATGATCGCGATGGCGCTGGTCAACAACCCCGAACTGCTCATCGCGGACGAGCCGACCACCGCGCTCGACGTGACGGTCCAGGCGCAGATCCTCGACCTGATCCGGGACCTGCAGAAGGAGTTCGGCTCCGCGGTCGTCATCATCACGCACGACCTGGGCGTCGTCGCCGAGGTCGCCGACGACATCCTGGTGATGTACGGCGGCCGGTGCGTGGAGCGCGGGCCGGCCGAGGCGGTCTTCTACGAGCCGCAGCACCCCTACACCTGGGGCCTGCTCGGCTCGATGCCGCGGATCGACCGCGACCAGACCGAGCGGCTCATCCCGGTGAAGGGCAACCCGCCCAGCCTGATCAACGTGCCCAGCGGCTGTGCCTTCAACCCGCGATGCCCGTACGCGGATGTGCCCAAGGGCGGCATCACGCGCACCGAGCGCCCCGAGCTGCGGCTCGCGCCGACGGGCGGCGAGCACGCCGACCGTCACTACTCCGCCTGCCACATGTCGACGGAGGAGCGGACCCGGATCTGGACCGAAGAGATTGCGCCGAAGCTGTGAGCGACAACAAGAGCACTGAGCCCCTGCTCAAGGTCAACGGCCTGGTGAAGCACTTCCCGATCAAGAAGGGGCTGCTGCAGCGCCAGGTCGGGGCGGTCAAGGCGGTCGACGGCATCGACTTCGAGGTGTACCCGGGGGAGACCCTCGGCGTCGTCGGCGAGTCGGGCTGCGGCAAGTCGACGATGGGCCGGCTGATCACACGGCTGCTCGAACCGACGGGCGGCACGGTCGAGTTCGAGGGCGTGGACGTCTCGCACCTCGGTGTGGCCAAGATGCGTCCGCTGCGCCGTGACATCCAGATGATCTTCCAGGACCCGTACGGCTCGCTGAACCCCCGGCACACGGTCGGCACGATCGTCTCGGCGCCGTTCAAGCTCCAGGGCGTGGAGCCCGAGGGCGGGGTCAAGAAGGAGGTCCAGCGCCTCCTCGGCCTGGTCGGCCTGAACCCGGAGCACTACAACCGCTACCCGCACGAGTTCTCGGGCGGCCAGCGCCAGCGCATCGGCATCGCGCGGGCGCTCGCCCTGAAGCCGAGGCTGGTCGTGGCGGACGAGCCGGTGTCGGCGCTCGACGTCTCGATCCAGGCGCAGGTGGTGAACCTCCTGGACGACCTCCAGGACGAGCTGGGCCTGACGTACGTGATCATCGCCCACGACCTGTCGGTGATCCGGCACGTCTCGGACCGGATCGCGGTCATGTACCTCGGCAAGATCGTGGAGCTCGCGGACCGCAAGTCCCTCTACGAGTCGCCGATGCACCCGTACACGCGCGCGCTGATGTCGGCGGTCCCGATCCCGGACCCCCGCCGCAAGGGCGCGAAGAGCGAGCGCATCCTGCTGAAGGGCGACGTCCCGTCCCCGATCGCCCCGCCGCCGGGCTGCCGTTTCCACACGCGCTGCTGGAAGGCGACGGAGGTCTGCCGGACGGTGGAGCCCCCGCTCATCGAACTCCGTCCGGGCCAGCGGGTCGCGTGCCACCACCCGGAGAACGCGGAGGGCGTGACGGTGCCGTCGGCGCGGGAGTCGGTGGAGGTGTCGATCACGAAGCCGACGGCCACGGAGGCGCCCGCGGAGGCGGCCACCCCGGCCGAGGCCGTCGCCGTGTCCGAGGCGGACGCTCCGGCACAGGACGACGCTCCGGCCCAGGACGACGCTCCGTCGAAGGCGGACGCGCCGTCCGAGGGTGACGCGCCGTCCGAGGGCGGTACGGCCAAGGAGTAACGCGGCGCTCAGTCCGAGGGTGAGGACCCGAAGGCGTAGCTACGCGGCGCGGCCCCCGCTGCCACACGGCAGCGGGGGCCGCGCGCATGCCCGGCGGGCCTGCGGCGCGGGTGGCGCGAAGCTGCCGCCCCACGGGGGTTCGGGGGCGGAGCCCCCGGGCCCGTCAGGGTTTCGGTGAGGGGTGGGGCGGGGGGAAACCTCCCGTCCCCGCCCGCGCCCGCCGACGCCACCCGTCCCACCCGTCACAATGGGCGCCGTGTTCCACGATCTGTTCAGTCCCTCCGTACAACATGCCCTCGACCTGATCGGCATCTTCGTCTTCGCCATCTCCGGCGCCCTGCTGGCCGTCCGGAAGAACTTCGACGTCTTCGGCATCGCCGTCCTCGCCGAGGTCACCGCCCTCGGCGGCGGGCTCCTGCGCGACCTGATCATCGGCGCCGTGCCCCCGGCCGCCTTCACCGACCTCGGCTACTTCCTGATGCCGCTCGTCGCCACGGCGTTCGTCTTCTTCCTGCACCCCGAGGTGGAACGCACCCAGACCGCCGTCAACGTCTTCGACGCCGCCGGGCTCGGGCTCTTCGCCGTCACCGGCACCATCAAGGCGTACGAGTACGGTCTCGGCCTGACCTCCTCCGCGGTCCTCGGTCTCGCGACCGCCGTCGGCGGCGGTGTCCTGCGCGACGTGCTCGCCAACGAGATCCCCTCCCTGCTCCGCTGGGACCGCGACCTCTACGCCGTGCCCGCGATCGTCGGCGCCACGACGGTCGTCCTCTGCATCCGGTTCGACGTGCTCAACGCGTTCACGAGCGGCGCCGCCGTCCTCCTGGCCTTCGCGCTGCGCCTGCTCGCCATGCGCTACCACTGGCGCGCGCCCCGCGCGTGGAACCGCCGTTCCTCCGCCCGCGAGGAACCCGAAAAAGCTACCGCTCAGTAGCATCGTGTTGTACCGTCGGGACATGAGCACGAGCATCGAGACGACGACGAGCGAAGCGGTCAGCGAGTTCGACCGCGACACCACCGTCACCCTCCGCGCCCCCGGTGTCTACGACGCCGACCTCTCCGCAGGCTGGACGATCATCAACGCCGTCAACGGCGGCTACCTCCTCGCCCTGCTCGGCCGGGCCCTCGGCGACCACCTGCCGCACCCGGACCCGTTCACGATCTCGGCGCACTACCTCACGCCGTCCGTGCCCGGCCCCGCCGTGATCCGCACGGAGACCGTCCGCACCGGCCGTACGCTCTCCACCGGCCAGGCGTCCCTCTTCCAGTACGCCGAGGACGGCACCGAGGTCGAGCGCATCCGCGTCCTCGCCTCGTACGGCGATCTCGACGCGCTCAGCGACGACGTCCGCACCTCCGCCACGCCCCCGGCCGTCGCCCCCCTCGACCAGTGCTTCGGCCCCTCCGACGGCCCCCGGCCGCCGATCCCCGGCTCCAGCGCCATCACCGACCGCCTCGACCTCAAGCTCGACCCGGCCACCGTCGGCTGGGCGATCGGCGCGCCGTCGGGGAAGGGCGAGATGCGCGGCTGGTTCGCGCTCGCCGACGGCCGTGAGCCCGACGCGCTCTCCCTGCTCCTCACCGTCGACGCGCTGCCGCCGACCTCCTTCGAGCTCGGCCTCAAGGGGTGGACCCCGACCGTCGAGCTCACCACGCACGTACGCTGCCGCCCGGCCCCCGGACCGCTGCGGGTCTCCATCACCACGCGGAACCTCGCCGGCGGCTTCCTTGAGGAGGACGCGGAGGTCTGGGACAGCGCGGACCGGCTCGTCGCCCAGTCCCGCCAGCTGGCCCGCGCGCCGCGCGACTGAGTCTCAGGGTTTCTCGGCGTCAGGGTTCGGGGTAAGCGGGGCCGGTGCGGCGCCGTCGCCCAGGGGGCCGGCCCGGCGGGCACCGCAGGAGCCGCGGGGGCGTGGCCGAGCGCGGGACACCGCACTCGTAGAATCGAGGCACCATGGCTTACCTCGACCACGCCGCGACCACGCCCATGCTCCCCGAGGCGATCGAGGCGATGAACGCCCAGCTCGCCGTCACGGGCAACGCATCCTCCCTGCACGCGGCCGGGCGGCGCGCCCGGCGGGTCGTCGAGGAGGCGCGCGAGACCCTCGCCGCCGCCCTGGGCGCGCGGCCCAGCGAGGTCGTCTTCACCTCCGGCGGCACCGAGGCCGACAACCTCGCCGTCAAGGGCCTGTACTGGTCCCGCCGCGACGCCGACCCCGCCCGCACCCGCGTCCTCGCCAGCCCCGTCGAGCACCACGCCGTGCTCGACGCCGTGGACTGGCTCGCCACGCACGAGGGCGCCACCGTCGAGTACCTGCCCGTCGACCGGTACGGCCGCGTGCACCCCGACACCCTGCGCGAGGCCATCGCCCGCGAGCCCGAGACCGTCGCGCTCGCCACCGTCATGTGGGCGAACAACGAGATCGGCACCGTCATGCCGGTACGCGAACTCGCCGACGTCGCAAGCGAGTTCGACGTCCCGCTGCACGCCGACGCCGTCCAGGCCTTCGGCCAGCTCCCGGTCGACTTCGGCGCATCCGGCCTCGCCGCCCTGACCGTCTCCGGCCACAAGATCGGCGGCCCCTACGGCATCGGCGCGCTGCTCCTCGGCCGCGAGTACAGCCCCGTGCCCGTCCTCCACGGCGGCGGCCAGGAGCGCCATGTCCGCTCCGGCACCCTGGACGCGCCCGCCATCGCCGCCTTCGCCGTCGCCGGGCGGCTCGCCGCCGAGCGGCGCGAGGAGTTCGCCCGCGAGATCGGCGCCCTGCGCGACGACCTCGTCGCGGCCGTCCTCGCCGCCGTCCCCGACGCGATCCTCGGCGGCGACCCGGTCGACCGGCTCCCCGCCAACGCCCACTTCACCTTCCCCGGCTGCGAGGGCGACTCCCTCCTCCTGCTCCTCGACGCCCAGGGCATCGAGTGCTCCACCGGCTCCGCCTGCACCGCCGGCGTCGCCCAGCCGAGCCACGTCCTGCTCGCCACCGGCACCGACCCGGACCTCGCCCGCGGCACCCTGCGCTTCACCCTCGGCCACACCTCCACGAAGGAGGACGTCGCGGCGGTCGCCGCCGCCATCGGCCCCGCCGTCGAGCGCGCCCGCACCGCCGGTCTCACGTGACCCTCTTCGAAGCCTCCCGTACGAGCTTCATGTAGCGGTCCCAGTCCCAGTGCGGCCCGGGGTCCGTGTGGTCGGTCCCGGGCACCTCGACGTGCCCGATGACGTGCTCCCGGTCCACGGGTATGCCGTACCGGGCGCAGATCCCCGCCGTCAGCCGCGCCGAGGACGCGTACATCGCCGCCGTGAAGTCCTGCGGACGGTCCACGAACCCCTCGTGCTCGATCCCGACGCTCCGCTCGTTCATGTCCCGGTTCCCCGCGTGGAACGCCACGTCGAGCTCACGGATCATCTGCGCCACGTGCCCGTCCTTGCGGACCACGTAATGCGTGGCGGCACCGTGCCCCGGGTTCCTGAAGACCTTCAGGGCACTCGCGTAGCTGCCCTGGACGACATGGATCACCACGCGGTCGATCGTGTAGTCGGCCGGGCGGTCCGCCCGCCGCCAGTTCGCCCGGGACGCCGCCGACCAGTCCGCGCCCTTGTGGTCGAGCTCACCCTCCACCCGGTCCTTCTCCGTCCCCGGCAGCCGCCACCACGCGCGCGCCAGCTCGTCGCGGGCCAGCGCCGCCGTACCGAGGACGGCCGCGCCGCCGCCGAGCAGGACGGCCCGCCGTCCCACCCCCCGCTTCTTCTCGCTCCCCATGTGCAGGACAACGCTTACTCACGCGACCGCGGTTCCCGGCGCCCCGTACCCTGGTAGGGCTATGACTCAGACTCCGCCGCAGCGCCCCCTCCGTGTCCTCGCCGCCATGTCCGGCGGCGTGGACTCCGCCGTCGCCGCCGCCCGCGCCGCCGAAGCCGGGCACGACGTCACCGGCGTCCACCTGGCGCTCTCCGCGAACCCGCAGTCCTTCCGTACCGGTGCGCGCGGCTGCTGCACCATCGAGGACTCCCGCGACGCCCGCCGGGCGGCCGACGTCATCGGCATCCCCTTCTACGTCTGGGACCTCGCCGAGCGCTTCCGCGAGGACGTCGTCGACGACTTCGTCGCGGAGTACGAGGCGGGTCGCACCCCCAACCCCTGCCTGCGCTGCAACGAGAAGATCAAGTTCGCGGCGCTGCTCGACAAGGCGCTCGCCCTCGGCTTCGACGCGGTCTGCACCGGTCACTACGCCACGGTCGTGCTCAACGAGGACGGCTCGCGCGAGCTGCACCGCGCCTCCGACACGGCCAAGGACCAGTCGTACGTCCTCGGAGTCCTGGACGAGAAGCAGCTCGCCCACGCGATGTTCCCGCTGGGCGACACCCTCACCACCAAGGACGAGATCCGGGCGGAGGCGGAGCGCCGTGGGCTCGCGGTGGCGAAGAAGCCCGACAGCCACGACATCTGCTTCATCGCCGACGGCGACACCCAGGGCTTCCTGGCCTCCCGGCTCGGCCGGGCGGAGGGCGACATCGTCGACGAGTCGGGGGAGAAGGTGGGCACCCACGAGGGTGCGTACGGCTTCACCATCGGCCAGCGCAAGGGCCTGCGGATCGGGCACCCGGCGCCGGACGGCAAGCCGCGCTACGTCCTGGACATCTCGCCCGTGAACAACACGGTCACGGTGGGTCCCGTCGAGGCGCTCGACGTCACGGGCCTCACGGCGATCAAGCCCCGCTGGTGCGGCACGGCTCCGGAGGGCTCCGGCCGCTACACCGCACAGCTGCGCGCCCACGGCGGCGAGACGGCGGTGACGGCGGCGCTGGTGGACGGCGGGCTGACGGTCACCTTCGACGAGCCGGTCCGCGGCGTGGCCCCCGGCCAGGCGATCGTGCTGTACGACGACACACGCGTGGTGGGCTCGGCGACGATCGCGACGACGGTACGGCGCGGGGCCACGGCGACGGCGACGGTCTGAGGCATACGCGCCCCCGTCACCCGAGGCGTGGGCGCCCCCGGTCACTCCTCCTCGAAGAAGTCCTCGAGGACCGGCGCGAGGACGTGCGGTGCCACCTGGTGCGTCTGGCCCGTCAGGGTGCGGTGGCGGCCCCGGGGGAGGGCCCTCGCGACCGCCAGGGCCGCGCGACGCGTCCGGGCCGGGCTCGAACCGCCGTCGACGACCAGCGCGCGCGTGTGGACCCGCCCCAGCCGCGCCGCCGGCACCGTCCCGTCGCCCAGTACCTCATGGTCGTACGCCAGGGTGTGGGCGACGGCCTCCAGCCGCGGCCCGTCCTGCACCGGCACCGCCTCGTCCCTCAGGAACATCTCGACGGCGGCGCCGTGCTGCCCGCGGTCGAGCAGCCCGGCCAGCCGGCGCCGCCGCCACGCGAAGGCGTCACCGGCACCGGCCTCCGTCGAGAACGGCGGCTCGTAGACCGACAGCCGCCCGATCGGCACCCCGCCGCCCGCCGCCGCGAGGGCCAGCGCCCCGCCCGTCGAGACGCCGTGCACGAACGCCCGGCCGCCCACCGCGTCGATCAGCGCGGCCAGGTCGTCGATCTCCCGCCGCACCCCGTACGGACCGGTGTCACCACTCCGGCCGCGCCCCCGCCGGTCGTACGTCACGACCGAGTAGTGCGGCGCCAGCAGATCGGCCAGCGGCTGTTCCGTCCCGGCCGTCGACAGTGCCCCGCCCACGAGGATCACCGGAGCCCCCTCCCCGCGCCGCTCGTACGCGATCCGCGTCCCGTCCGCGGACCTGACCCGCCCCCGGAACCTGTGCAGAGTCCCGCTCATCTCGTCCATGGCAGTGCTGACCGGACGGGGGTGCGGAACTCATCGGCGCGGGACGGAAATTCCCCGAAGAATCTTGAAAGCCGAGGTCAGGAATACGGTGGGGGCCATGAACATCTGCGTCTTCCTCTCGGCCGCCGAGCTCGACGAGCGCTACACCGCCCCCGCCCGCGACTTCGCCGAACGGCTCGGCAAGGCGGGCCACACCCTGGTGTGGGGCGGCTCCGACGTCGGCCTGATGAAGGTCGTCGCGGACGGGGTGGAGGGGGCGGGCGGCCGGCTCGTCGGCGTCTCGGTCGACTTCCTCGCCGCCAAGGCCCGGCCCGGCGCCGACCAGATGATCGTGGCCAAGGACCTCGCCGAGCGGAAGGCACTGCTCCTGGCCAAGTCCGACGCGATCGTGGTCATGGTGGGCGGCACCGGCACCCTCGACGAGGCCACCGAGGTCCTGGAGCTGAGGAAGCACGGCCAGCACACCAAGCCGGTGGTCCTGCTGAACACCGCCGGCTTCTACGACGGCCTGAAGGTGCAGTTCCGGCGCATGGAGGACGAGGGCTTCCTGCCGCTGCCCCTCGCCGACCTGGTGTTCTTCGCAGAGGACGGCGCATCCGCTCTCGCCTACCTGGAGGCGTCGATCGCCGCACGGTGATGGGACCATGGTCCCCATGGCTACTCATGTGATCACCGGGGCAGGTTCCGGCATCGGCGCGGCGGTCGCGCGCCGGCTCCACGCGCGCGGCGACGAACTCGTCCTCCACGCGCGCGACGCCGGCCGGGCCAAGGAGCTCGCGGCCGAGTTCCCCGGCGCCAGGACGCTCGTCGGGGATCTCGCCGACCCCGACCGGCTCTCCTGGGCCTTCTCGCACCAGAGCCTGCCCGAGCGGGTCGACACGCTCCTCCACATCGCGGGCGTGGTCGACCTCGGCCCGGTGGGCGACCTCACCCCCAAGACCTGGCGCCACCAGCTCAACGTCAACCTCGTCGCCCCCGCCGAGCTGACCCGGCACTTCCTGCCCCAGCTCCGCGTCTCCCAGGGCCACGTGGTCTTCGTCAACTCCGGTGCCGGGCTCAGCGCCCACGCCGACTGGAGCGCCTACGCGGCCTCCAAGCACGGCCTGAAGGCGCTCGCCGACTCGCTCCGCCACGAGGAGCACGGCAACGGGGTACGGGTCACCTCCGTCTACCCGGGCCGCACCGCCAGCCCCATGCAGGCGAAGGTGCACGCCCAGGAGGGCAAGGAGTACGACCCCTCGAAGTGGATCGACCCCGAGTCGGTCGCGACCACGATCCTCACGGCCGTCGACCTGCCGCGCGACGCGGAGATCAACGAGCTGACGGTCCGTCCGGGACGGTAGGAACCAGGAACAGTGAGCGAGACGCCAGGAACAGTGAGCGAGACGAGCGAGCAGCAAGAGTTCCCCTGGGGGCCCGCCACCGGTGTCGGCTCCGTGCCCGGCGGTGACGCCCGCGAGGCCGCCAGGACCGTCACCGGTTCCTTCGAGGACTTCCCCTTCCTCGCCGAACTGCCCGCGCGCGGCCCCGGCGCCGACATGATCGGGCGGACCATCGGTCTGCTCGTCGAGATGTACGCGCATGTGGAGCCGAGCGGCTGGCGGGTCAGCGACCGGCCGGGCCGCGACACCCGGCGGGCACGCTCCTGGCTGGGGGAGGACCTGGACGCCCTGGAGGAGTTCACCCAGGGGTACGAGGGCCCGCTCAAGGTCCAGGCCGTGGGCCCCTGGACGCTGGCCGCGGCGCTCGAACTGCGCGGCGGCGAGGCCGCCCTCGGCGACCCGGGCGCCTGCCGGGACCTCACGGGCTCCCTCGCCGAGGGCCTGCGCGCCCACCTCGCCGAGCTCCGCAAGCGGATCCCCGGCGCCCGGCTCGTCGTCCAGCTCGACGAGCCCTCCCTCACGGCCGTCCTGCGCGGCCATGTCCGTACCGCCAGCGGCTACCGCACGTACCGCGCCGTCGACCGGCAGGTCGTCGAGAGCGCCCTGCGCGACGTGGTGGCGGTCCACGACGGTCCGGTCGTCGTCCACTCCTGCGCCCCCGAGGTGCCGTTCGGGCTGCTGCGGCGGGCCGGTGTCGCCGGGGTCTCGTTCGACTTCGGTCTCCTCACCGAACGTGACGAGGAGCCGATCGGCGAAGCCGTCGAGGCCGGTACCAAGCTCTTCGTGGGCGTGGTGCCGTCCACCGACACGGCATTGTCCGACCCGGGCGGTAGCGTCATGGGTGTCAGGACGCTGTGGCGCAGGCTGGGGCTGAATCCGGGGACTCTCGCCGAGTCCGTGGTGGTCACCCCGACGTGCGGTCTCGCGGGTGCTTCGCCCGCGTACGCCCGCGCGGCGCTCGCCCACTGCGTCCGGGCGGCGAGATCGCTCGCGGACAACCCTGAGTGACTTCGGTCAGAGGCAAACGGGAGGACGAGTAACGGTGGCAGTCGAACAGGGGGCCCTGCCCGCCGAGGCACGGGAGAAGCACGCCGACCTTGCCGAGCAGGTCGAGCAGCACCGCTTCCGGTACTACGTGAAGGACCAGCCGGTCATCAGCGACGGCGAGTTCGACAAGCTCCTGCGCTCCCTGGAGGCGCTGGAGGAGGAGTACCCCGAGCTGCGCACGCCGGACTCGCCGACCCAGAAGGTCGCGGGGCAGTACGAGACGGAGTTCACCTCTGTCGAGCACCGGGAGCGCATGCTCTCCCTGGACAACGCCTTCGACGACCTGGAGCTCGCCGCCTGGGCCGAGCGCACCGCGCGTGACGTCGGCACGCCCGACTACCACCTGCTGTGCGAGCTGAAGGTCGACGGCCTCGCGGTCAACCTGACGTACGAGCGCGGCAGGCTGACCCGGGCCGCCACCCGCGGCGACGGCCGGGCCGGCGAGGACATCACGCCCAACGTCCGCACGATCGCCGACATCCCGGAGCGTCTGCACGGGGACCGTGTCCCGGCCCTCGTGGAGATCCGGGGCGAGGTCTACTTCCCGATGGAGGCCTTCGAAGGGCTGAACGCGCGTCTGGTCGAGGCCGGCGACAAGCCCTTCGCCAACCCGCGCAACGCGGCGGCCGGTTCGCTCCGGCAGAAGGATCCGAAGGTCACCGCGACCCGCCCGCTCCGCATGGTCGTCCACGGCATCGGCGCCCGTGAGGGCTTCGACATCGACCGCCTCAGCCAGGCGTACGAGCTGCTGCGCGAGTGGGGCATGCCGACCGCCCGGCACAACCGGGTCGTCGCCTCGCTCGACGAGGTACGGGAGTTCATCGCGTACTTCGGCGAGAACCGTCACTCCGTGGAGCACGAGATCGACGGGGTCGTCGTCAAGCTGGACGAGATCCCGCTCCAGGGCCGGCTGGGCTCCACCGCGCGCGCCCCGCGCTGGGCGATCGCGTGGAAGTACGCGCCCGAGGAGGTCAACACCAAGCTGGTCGACATCAAGGTCGGTGTCGGCCGGACGGGCCGGGTCACTCCGTATGCCCAGGTGGAGCCCGTCACGGTCGCCGGTTCCGAGGTCGAGTTCGCCACCCTCCACAACCAGGAGGTGGTGAAGGCCAAGGGTGTGCTGATCGGTGACACGGTCGTGCTGCGCAAGGCCGGTGACGTGATCCCGGAGATCCTCGGCCCCGTCGCCGACCTCCGGGACGGCAGCGAGCGGGAGTTCGTGATGCCCGCCGAGTGCCCCGAGTGCGGGACGCCGCTGCGGGCCATGAAGGAGGGCGACATCGATCTGCGCTGCCCCAACGCGCGGACCTGCCCCGCCCAACTGCGTGAACGTCTCTTCTATCTGGCGGGCCGTGAGTGCCTGGACATCGAGAACTTCGGCGCGGTGGCCGCGGCCGCGCTGACCCGGCCCCTGGAGCCGACCGAGCCCCCGCTGGTCGACGAGGGCGATCTCTTCGACCTCACCATCGAACAGCTCCTGCCGATCAAGGCGTACGTCCTCGACCCGGACAGCGGGCTGCCGAAGCGGGACCCGAAGACCGGTGAGGAGAAGGTCGTCACGGTCTTCGCCAACCAGAAGGGCGAGCCGAAGAAGAACGCGCTTGCCATGCTGGCCAACATCGAGGCCGCCAAGAGCCGCCCGCTCGCCCGGTTCATCAACGGCCTCTCCATCCGGCACGTGGGGCCCGTGGCCGCCCAGGCGCTGGCCCGCGAGTTCCGCTCCCTCGACCGCATCGAGCAGGCGAGCGAGGAGGAGTTGGCGGCGGTCGACGGGGTCGGCGGGATCATCGCCACGGCGGTGAAGGACTGGTTCTCCGAGGACTGGCACCGCGAGATCGTGCGCAAGTGGCGTGCGGCGGGGGTGGCGTTCGAGGACGAGGGCGCCGGCGAGGATCAGGGGCCGCGCCCGCTGGAGGGGCTGACCGTCGTCGTCACCGGCACGCTGCAGAACTTCACCAGGGATGGCGCAAAAGAGTCGCTCCAGAGCCGCGGAGCGAAGGTGACCGGTTCCGTTTCGAAGAAGACCGACTTCGTGGTGGTGGGCGAGAACCCCGGTTCGAAGTACGACAAGGCGATGCAGCTGAAGGTTCCGGTTCTCGACGAGGCCGGCTTCGCCGTGCTGCTCGAACAGGGGCCCGAGGCCGCTCGGGAGGCCGCGGTTCCGGTCGAGGGATAGCCGGAGGGGACCGGGGGAGCCCGCGGGGGAGCCGGGGAGACCGCCGCGCGAACATCACCCGTTCGGCGCATACCAGATCGTTACGGGTGGCCAGGTCGCATTCGGGCAAGAGATGGAGAGCGCTGCCCGTCGGAGCCCTCCGCGGCCTAGTGTTGAGACCGTGCGTCTGTCGCACACGGCCGAGTGAGGGCTCTGCCGGTCGTGGCGGCATGACAACGGCCCATCGCGTTGCAACGGCACCGCCGGCTGTGAGAGGGACGGAATGAAACCGACCGAGAGTGCCGCCGCCCCGGTCTCACGGCCGCGTGCACGCGCGGCCTTCGTGGGCATCCCCTCCGGGCTTCCCGGAGCCGTGGTGGGGCTCGCCGCCGGCGCGCTCGTCACCGGGCTCTACCACGTGCTGAGCGCCGGGCACGGTCTCTTCCCCGGCGGCGCCGAGGGCTGGTCCCTCGCCGTCCTCACCGGACTCATCGTCGGACACCTGGTCGCCCTCGGCCGCGACCGTTGGTGGGGCGGCACCGGCTCGGGCGCCGCCCTCACCCTCGCCGTCCTGCTCCTCTACGGCTGGGTGCCCGCCGGACTCGTCTCCATGGCCGTCGTGCTCCTCGTCGGCGCGGCCCGCCGGCACCGCTGGCGCCAGGGCCTGCTGCACGGCGCCGTGGACGTCCTCGGCGTCGGCGCAGCCGCCCTGGTCCTCGCCGCGTTCGGAGACGTACCGACCGTCGAGCACCCCTGGCAGCCCCCCGACTGGGGGATCGCCGACGTACCGGAAGTCGTGCTCGCCGCCGGGACCTACCTCGTGGTGACCCGGCTCCTCCTGTGGTACGCCCTCTCGCCCCGCAGCGGCGGCCTGCCGACCGTCGCGCGCACCGCCCTGCTCCGCCAGGGTCTCGTCGCCGTCGCCCTGCTCGGCATCGCCCCGCTGATCTGCGTCGTCGCCGTCGCGCAGCCGCTGCTGCTGCCGCTCTTCGCGGTCCCGCTCATCGCCCTCGACTCCACGCTCTGGATCGCCCGCGCCCGCGCCGAGGAGCAGCTGCGCGACCCGCTCACCGGCCTGCCGAACCGGCAGTGGCTCCTGGAGCGGGCCTGGACCGCCTTGGAGGAGGCCGAGGGAGAGGGCGCCCGCTCCGCGCTCGTCCTGATCGACCTCGACCGTTTCCGCTCGGTCAACGACACCCTCGGCCATCTCGCCGGGGACCGGCTGCTGCTCCAGATCGCCGAGCGGCTCAAGCTCGCCCTGCCGCGCGGCGCGGAGGCGGCGCGGCTCGGCGGCGACGAGTTCGCCGTCCTGCTCCCCACCGCAGACTCCACCACCAGCGCCCAGCGGGTCGCCCGCCACCTGGTCGCCGAGCTCTCCTCGCCGCTCGACCTGGACGGCCTCACCCTCGTCCTGGAGGCCAGCGCAGGCGTCGCGGTCTTCCCCGACCACGCGCTCGACGCCGAGGGGCTGCTGCGCCGGGCCGACGTCGCGATGTACCAGGCCAAGCGGGACCGTACGGGCGTCGAGGTGTACGAGTCGAAGCGCGACTCCAACACCCCCGACCGGCTCGGCCTCCTCGGCGACCTCCGCCGCGCCCTGGACGCCGGCGAGGTCGAGCTCCACTACCAGCCCAAGGTCCGCTTCGACGGGCAGGTCGCCGGCCTGGAGGCCCTGGTGCGCTGGGTGCACCCGGAGCGCGGCCGGGTCCCCCCGGACGAATTCATCGCCATCGCCGAGTCCTCGGGCCTGATGCCCCACCTCACCGAGTACGTCCTGGAGACCGCGCTCGCGCAGGTCGCCCGGTGGCGTGCCCAGGGGTTGAACGTTCCTGTGGCCGTCAACGTCTCGCCCCGGGACGTCCACACCCCCGGCTTCGCCGGCGCGGTCGCCGCCCGGCTCGCCCGGCACGGCGTCCCGGCGGGGGCCCTGCAGCTGGAGATAACGGAGCACGTGCTCCTGGAGGACCCGCAGCGCGCCGCCGACACGATGGCCGGGCTGACCGGCCACGGCGTGAAGATGTCCCTGGACGACTTCGGCACCGGCTACTCCTCCCTCGTCCACCTCCGGCGCCTCCCGGTGAGCGAGCTGAAGATCGACCGTTCCTTCGTCGCCCGGCTCGCCGTCGACGCCGAGGACGCCGAGATCGTGCGCTGCACTCTCGACCTCGCCCACTCCCTCGGCCTGCTCGTGGTCGCCGAGGGCGTCGAGGACGACGAGACCTGGGAGCGCCTGCGGGACCTGGGCTGCGACGCCGTCCAGGGCTGGCTGGTGGCCGCCGCGATGCCCCCGGCCGAGACCACCGCCTGGCTGCTGGCCCGGGGCGAGCGCGGCTGGCGCCGCCCCTCGGAGGAGGCCGCGCTGCAGGCCGCCGAGGCGGCCGCGGCCGCGGACCTCGACCAGCCCTCCGGCCAGGTGGTGCAGTAGCCGCGCGGCGGGCGGCGGTGCGAACCGTTTCACGGGCAGCGGTGCGGGCCCCATAGGATTGGGGCCAACACCATCAGACTCACCCCGTGAGGATCGCATGCCTGGCATCACGCGCGAGGAGGTCGCCCACCTCGCACGGCTGGCGCGTCTGGAGCTGAAGGGCGAAGAGCTCGATCACTTCGCCGGTCAGCTCGACGACATCATCGGCGCGGTCGCCCGCGTCTCCGAGGTCGCCGACCAAGACGTACCGCCGACCTCCCACCCGCTGCCGCTGACGAACGTCATGCGCGCGGACGAGGTCCGTCCGTCGCTCACCCCCGAGCAGGCGCTCTCCGGCGCCCCGGCCCAGGAGCAGCAGCGTTTCAAGGTGCCGCAGATCCTGGGGGAGGACTAATCACATGACGGACAGCACCATCATCAAGCTCACGGCCGCCGAGATCGCCGGGAAGATCGCCTCCGGCGAGCTGACCGCCGTCCAGGTGACCGAGGCCCACCTGGCCCGGATCGAGGTCGTCGACGAGAAGGTCCACGCCTTCCTGCACGTCGACCGCGAGGGCGCCCTCGCCCAGGCCCGCGCCGTGGACGAGAAGCGCGCCAAGGGCGAGAAGCTCGGCCCGCTGGCCGGCGTCCCGCTGGCGCTCAAGGACATCTTCACCACCGCCGGCGTGCCGACGACCGTCGGTTCGAAGATCCTCGAAGGCTGGATCCCGCCGTACGACGCGACCCTGGTGAAGAACCTCAAGGCCGCCGACGTCGTCATCCTCGGCAAGACCAACATGGACGAGTTCGCCATGGGGTCCTCCACCGAGAACAGCGCGTACGGCCCCACCGGCAACCCCTGGGACCTCACCCGGATCCCCGGTGGCTCCGGCGGTGGCTCCTCCGCCGCGCTCGCCGCGTACGAGGCGCCCCTGGCCATCGGCACGGACACCGGCGGCTCGATCCGCCAGCCCGCCGCCGTTACCGGCACCGTCGGCGTCAAGCCGACCTACGGCGGGGTCTCCCGCTTCGGCATGGTGGCCTTCTCCTCCTCCCTCGACCAGGGCGGCCCCTGCGCCCGTACGGTCCTGGACGCGGCCCTGCTGCACGAGGCGATCGCCGGGCACGACCCGCTGGACTCGACGTCCATCGACGCCCCGGTCCCGCCGGTCGTCGAGGCCGCGCGCAACGGCTCCGTCGCCGGCATGCGCGTCGGAGTCGTCAAGCAGTTCCGCGGCGAGGGCTACCAGGCCGGTGTCGTGCAGCGCTTCGACGAGTCCGTCGAGCTCCTCAAGGAGCTGGGCGCCGAGATCGTCGAGCTGGACTGCCCGACCTTCGACCTCGCCCTTTCGGCGTACTACCTGATCGCGCCGTCGGAGTGCTCCTCCAACCTGGCCCGCTTCGACGCCATGCGCTACGGCCTGCGGGTCGGCGACGACGGCACGAAGTCGGCCGAGGAGGTCACCGCCCTCACCCGTGAGGCCGGCTTCGGCGACGAGGTCAAGCGCCGCATCATCCTCGGTACGTACGCGCTGAGCTCCGGCTACTACGACGCGTACTACGGCTCGGCGCAGAAGGTCCGCACGCTCATCACCCGCGAGTTCGAGCAGGCCTTCGAGCAGGTCGACGTGATCGTCTCCCCGACGACCCCGACCACCGCCTTCCCGATCGGCGAGCGCGCCGACGACCCGATGGCGATGTACCTCGCGGACCTGTGCACCATCCCGACCAACCTGGCGGGCAACGCCGCCATGTCGCTGCCCTGCGGCCTCGCGCCGGAGGACGGTCTGCCGGTCGGCCTGCAGATCATCGCCCCCGCCATGAAGGACGACCGGCTGTACAAGGTCGGCGCCGCCGTCGAGGCCGCCTTCGTGGAAAAGTGGGGTCACCCACTGCTTGAGGAGGCTCCGTCGCTGTGAGTGCCATGGCAAAGAAGGCCAAGAACTTCAAGAAGTCGAAGACCGGCGTCTACGTCTCGCTGGCGACCACCGCGTTCGGTGCCATCAGCGTCGCGAAGCAGGCCAAGATGGCCCGCAACGACAACGACATGCTGCGGCTGATCGACTCCGCCGTGTCCGCCGCTGCCATCGTTACCGGCCTGGCGATCCTCTACCGGGAGCTGAAGCGCCTGGGCGACGACGACGTCCTGCTGGGCTGAGAGGGAAAGTCTCACTGTGACCGTCACTGAACTGCTGTCGTACGACGCGGCGCTCGCTGCGTACGACCCCGTCATGGGCCTGGAGGTCCATGTCGAGCTCGGCACGAAGACCAAGATGTTCTGCGGCTGCTCGACCGAGCTGGGCGCCGAGCCCAACTCGCAGACCTGCCCCACCTGTCTCGGCCTGCCCGGCTCGCTCCCGGTCGTCAACGCGATCGGCGTCGAGTCGGCCGTCAAGATCGGCCTCGCGCTGAACTGCGAGATCGCCGAGTGGTGCCGCTTCGCCCGGAAGAACTACTTCTACCCGGACATGCCGAAGAACTTCCAGACCTCGCAGTACGACGAGCCGATCGCCTTCAACGGCTATCTGGACGTCCAGCTGGAGGACGGGGAGATCTTCCGCGTGGAGATCGAGCGCGCCCACATGGAGGAGGACACCGGCAAGTCGACGCACATCGGCGGCGCGACGGGCCGGATCCACGGCGCCTCGCACTCGCTGCTCGACTACAACCGCGCGGGCATCCCGCTCATCGAGATCGTCACCAAGCCGATCGAGGGCGCGGGCGAGCGGGCCCCCGAGGTCGCCAAGGCGTACGTCGCCGAGCTGCGCGAGCTGATCCGAGCGCTGGGCGTCTCCGAGGCGCGCATGGACAAGGGCCAGATGCGCTGCGACGTGAACCTGTCGCTGCGCCCCAACGGCACCAAGGCCTTCGGTACCCGCTCGGAGACGAAGAACGTCAACTCGCTCCGCTCCGTGGAGCGCGCGGCGCGCTTCGAGATCCAGCGCCACGCGGCCGTGCTCTCCTCCGGCGGCACGATCGTGCAGGAGACCCGTCACTTCCACGAGGACGACGGCTCCACCACGTCCGGCCGTATCAAGGACAACGCCGAGGACTACCGGTACTTCCCGGAGCCCGACCTCGTCCCCGTCGCCCCGGCCCGAGCGTGGGTCGAGGAGCTGCGCGCCGCTCTGCCCGAGCTGCCGCGCGTGCGCCGCAACCGGCTCCGCGAGGAGTGGGGCGTCTCCGAGCACGACATGCAGTCGATCCTCAACGCGGGCGCGGTCGACCTGATCGTCGCGACGACGGACGCCGGTGCTCCGGCGGACCAGGCCCGCAAGTGGTGGATGGGCGAGCTGGCCCGCTCCGCCAACGAGTCGGGCACGGCCCTGGACGAGCTGCCGATCACCCCGGCGCAGGTCGCCCGGGTGACCGAGCTGGTGGCATCCGGCGACCTCACCGACAAGCTGGCCCGTCAGGTCATCGAGGGCGTGCTGGCCGGCGAGGGCGGCCCGGACGAGGTCGTCGAGAAGCGCGGTCTGAAGGTCGTCTCCGACGAGGGCGCGCTCGGCACGGCGGTCGACGAGGCCATCGCGGCCAACGCCGGCATCGCCGACAAGATCCGCGGCGGCAAGGTCGCGGCGGTCGGCGCCCTGGTCGGCGCGGTCATGAAGGCCACCCGCGGCCAGGCGGACGCGGCGCGCGTGAAGGACCTGATCCTGGAGAAGCTGGGCGTCAGCGAGGGCTGACCGTCCGGTTACGCGTACGAGGGCGGCGCCCCGGGTCTTCCACGGCCCGGGGCGCCGCCCTCTCGCGTTCCACGTGTCCGGCGTGATGGGCCCGGGCGGTCGGCCCGGTGGTCGGCCCGACGGTCACACGCTCCTGAAGAGGTCGACGAGCGGGGCCGGGATCCGGTCGGGGGAGAGGGCCTCGACGAGGAGGTGGCCGTATCGGATCTTGCGGCCCTTCTTCGTGCCGAGGAAGCGCCGCAGCTGCTGATGCCGGGTCCGGCCGTGCTGGGCGGGCTGGCGCAGGAACGTCTGCCAGGCACGCAGGTCGTCGTCCTCGGCCCGCACGATCTGCTCGGCCCGCTCCGTGCCCAGCGTGCGGATGAGTTCGTCCTCCAGGTCCGCCACGCACACGAAGACGCCGTCGCGCGGCGCTCCGGCCCGGTCCAGGCCGCGGTCGTAGTACGGCGCCTCGCGCTCGTCGCACAGTCCCGTCAGGCGCAGCCCGAGCCCGGGCGGCCCGAGAAGGCCCGCGTAGCGGCCCACGTTCATCGCCCCGCCCATCGCGACCACGGACACGCCCTCGGCGGCCAGGTCCCGGCCGCGCCGGGCGGCCAGCGTCTCCACGGCCGCGAGGTCGCTCGGCCCCTCCAGCAACACCGCCGTCCGCAGCCCCAGTTGCGCGGCCAGCTCCCGCGCCGGCCCGCCGTCACCGCCCGCCGCCCAGTCACCGACCGCGTCCCGGAACGCCCACATGTCCGCCATGGACCGAGTCTGCACACCCGTCGGCCTGTGCGGCACCGAATATTTCCGGCCTTGGACTCCTGTCGGAGGCTGTTGGACGTTCACCGCCCGGTCCGCGTCGGGTCTTCCGCGCGTCATCCGGCCTCACTACCGTCCCCGGAGTACCACCCAATGGCTCGAAGACGAACCATTGGCCGTCGACTGGAGGTCGGTCTTGTCCCCCGAGAATGCCCGCATGTCCCGCCGCAGGGTCCTCGCGCTGGGCGGAGGCGCGCTCGGCGCCGCCGCCAGCTCGCTGCTCCCGCCGTCGCTCCAGGAGGCGATCGCCGCGGGACCGCCGGCCGGGGGTATGTCGGCCGTCCGCCACGTCGTGATCCTGATGCAGGAGAACCGTTCCTTCGATCACTACTTCGGCACCCTCCGCGGTGTCCGCGGCTTCGGCGACCGCAACGCGATCGAACTCCCCTCCGGCACGCCCGTGTTCGAGCAGCCTGCCGCCCTCGGCCGGACCGTCCTGCCGTTCCCGATCCGCGGCGCCGCCGAGACGCAGAAGAAGGACCTCCAGTACATCGGCGACCTCGACCACTCCTGGAGCGGCGGCGCCAAGGCCTGGCACGACGGCTGGATGGACGGCTGGGTCTCCGCGAAGACCGCGGCGACGATGGCGTACTACGACCGCCGGGACATCCCGCTGCACTACGAACTCGCCGACACCTTCACCATCTGCGACGCCTACCACTCGTCCACCCACACCTCGACGAGCCCCAACCGCAACCACCTCTGGTCCGGCTGGACCGGCTACGAGGCCGACGGCAGCCGCGCCGTCACCAACGCCGCGTACGCCGAGGGCACCCATCCCGGCTACCCCTGGCCCACCTACGCCGAGCGCCTCGAAGCGGCCGGGCGGAGCTGGAAGACGTACACCGAGTGGGAGAACTTCACCGACAACAACATCGAGTTCTTCACCTCGTTCAAGAAGATCGCCCGCAAGGCCCTCGCCGCCACCGGCGGGCACACCTTCATGGAGTCCTTCTACGCCGCCGTCCGCGACACGGAGGACCGGAACGAGCGGGCCAGGCTCCTCGCCGCCCTGGAGGACGGCGTCGCCACGCTCACCGCCGCCGAGCGTTCGCTCTTCGAGCGCGGTCTGCGCCGCGTCGAGACCGGGAAGCTCGCCGACGCCTTCCGCGCCGACGTGGCCGCCGGGACGCTCCCGGAGGTCTCGTACCTCGTCCCGTCCGCGATCGACTCCGAGCACCCCGGCTCCTCCTCGCCGATCGCCTCGGCCTCGCTCGTCTACAAGGTGCTCGACGCCCTCGGCTCACACCCGGACGTCTGGCGCCACACCGTCGTCCTGATCAACTACGACGAGAACGACGGCTTCTTCGATCACGTGCCGCCGCCCGTCCCGCCGGCCGACGACACGGACGAGCGCTGGAAGGGCCTGCCCACCGGTCTCGGCATCCGCGTCCCGCTGCTCGTCGTCTCGCCCTGGTCGGTAGGCGGCTACGTCTGCTCCGAGACCTTCGACCACACCTCCGTGATCCGGTTCCTGGAGCGGCTCACCGGTATCGAGGAGCCCAACATCACCCCGTGGCGGCGAGCCGTCACAGGCGACCTGACCTCCGCCTTCGACTTCCGGCGCGCGCACCGGCAGCCCGACGTCGAGGAGCCCGGCCCGATCCCGCCGTTCTCCGGCCGCTGGCGGCCGCAGCCCCCGGCCGTCCAGCAGATGCCGGTCCAGGAGCCGGGCACCCGCCCGGCCCGCCCGCTGCCGTACCAGCCGGACGCCCAGGCGCGCGTCGGCGCCGGTGCGATCACCGTCGGCCTGAAGAACAGCGGAAAGGCCTCCGCGCACTTCGCGCTGTACCCGTACGCAGGCGAGTTCGCCGTTCCCCAGCACCGGGACGTCAAGGGCGAGGCGCAGTGGGCCGTACCCCTCACGCGTGATCACTACCGCTTCACGATCACCGGCCCGAACGGCTTCCGCCGCGAGTTCGAGGGACCGGCCGCGGGCGGCGCCGACCTCGCCTCGCACATCGACCATCATGACCGTGACCTGCACCTCACCGTACGGAACACGGGCACCGCGCCGGTCTCCTTCACCGTCCGCCCGCTCGGCTACGTGGACCGCGACGACCTGCGCGACTGGACCCGTACCGTCACCGTGAAGCCCGGCCGGAGCCGCACCCTCGTCCACTCGGCGGCCGACGCGCACGGCTGGTACGACGTCGAGGTGACCGCGCCCGGCGGCTTCCGCCGGCGGCTCATGGGGCACATCGAGAACGGGCGGGCGAGCGTCTCCGGCTGACCGACCCGACGCCTCCCCCCAGGCGGCACGCGCGGGAGCCCGGGACCAACGGCCCGAGCTTCCGCGCACCCCTGTGAGTAACGACACGAAAGGGACAAAGGATCTCTTAAGGCTGCAACAGTGGCCTTATCCAGGTCATGCGTTCTTTGCGGGCTGTTCCCCGGTAAAGATCCACGAACCACCAGGGAGCACGTCCTTTGGCAGCCATCGCACGGTGGTGCATCAAGCACCGCCTCGTCGCCGTTCTGCTCTGGCTCATCGCCCTCGGCGGAGCCGTCGCCGGAGCATCGGCAGCGGGCTCGGCCTACTCCAACGACTACGAGGTCCCCGGCACCGAGTCGGGGCGTGCCACCGCCCTCCTCGAGAAGGGCTTCCCCGGCGCCGGCGGCGACAGCAACACGATCGTCTGGCACACCGACCAGGGCAGCGTCCGCGCCACCGGCGTCGAGCAGCGCATGACCGAGGTGCTCGACGAGGTCGCCGAACTGCCCGGCATCGCCTCCGTGACCTCCCCGTACGACGGCGGCCCGGCCGCCCAGGCGCAGATCAGCGAGGACGGGCGGACCGCCTACGCCCCCGTGATCTTCGACGCGCAGGCCGACGACATCCCGAAGGCGCAGGCCCAGGCCCTGGTCGACACGGCTCGCGGGGCCGCCTCCGACCACCTCCAGGTCGAGCTCGGCGGCAGCGCCGTCGCCCTCACCGAAGCCTCCGGCGGCCATGTCGCCGAGGCCGTCGGCGTCGTCGTCGCGGCCGTCGTCCTCTTCCTCGCCTTCGGCTCGCTCGCCGCCTCCGCGCTCCCCATCGCCACCGCGCTCGTCAGCGTCGGCATCGCGTACTCCGGGATCGTGCTCCTCGGCCACGTCATGACCGTCGCCGACTTCGCCCCGATGCTGGGCATGCTCATCGGCCTCGGCGTCGGCATCGACTACGCGCTCTTCATCGTCACGCGCCACCGCAAGGGACTCAAACGCGGGCTATCGGTCCCCGAATCCGCGCAGATCGCGGTGGCGACCACCGGCCGGGCCGTCGTCTTCGCCGGCGCGACCGTCTGCATCGCCCTCCTCGGCATGCTCATCCTGCGGCTCAGCTTCCTCAACGGCGTCGCCATCGCCGCCTCGCTGACCGTGGTCCTCACGGTCGCCGCCTCCGTCACCCTGCTGCCCGCGCTGCTCTCCCTCATCGGGATGCGCGCGCTCTCCCGCCGCGAGCGCCGGCACCTCGCCGAGCACGGGCCGCAGCCCGAGCTCCCGACCGGCTTCGCCGCCCGCTGGTCCGCCTTCGTCGAGCGCCACCCCAAGCTGCTCGGCGCGGTCGCCGCCGTCGTCATGCTGGTCCTGGCGCTGCCGACCTTCTCCCTCCACCTCGGCACCTCCGACCAGGGCAACGGCCCGGCCACGGCGACCACCCGACAGGCGTACGACCTGCTGGCTCGTGGGGGTCCCTCCCAGGCCGAAGGCTCCGGGGGAGGCTTCGGGCCGGGTGTCAACGGGCCGCTCACCCTCGTCGCCGAGATCGACGGCGCCGACGACCGTGTCGCGATGGGCGAGCTGTCGGCCGAGCTGGCGCACACCCGCGGTGTCGACTCCGTCTCCCCGGTCGTCTACAACAGCGGCGGCGACACCGCCGTCCTGACCGTCGTACCGGACTCCTCACCGCAGTCGAAGTCCACGAGCGACCTCGTCGACCGGCTGCGCGCGGACGTGCTTCCGGCGGCCGAGCAGGGCACCTCGCTCGATGTCCACGTCGGTGGCGTCACCGCCTCCTACGACGACTTCGCCGAGATCATCGTCGGCAAGCTGCCGCTCTTCGTGGGCGTCGTCATCGCGCTCGGCTGTCTGCTGCTCCTGGTCGCCTTCCGGTCCCTCGGCATCCCGCTGAAGGCCGCGCTGATGAACGTCGCCGCCGTCGCGTCCGCCTTCGGCATCGTCGTCGCGGTCTTCCAGTGGGGCTGGGGGAGCGAGCTCCTCGGACTCGGCAGCGCGGGCCCGATCGAACCCTTCCTGCCGGTCATCATGGTGTCTGTGCTCTTCGGGCTCTCCATGGACTACCAGGTCTTCCTGGTCAGCCGGATGTACGAGGAGTGGCTGGAGACCGGCGACAACCGGCGCGCGGTCCGGGTCGGGCTCGCCGAGACCAGCCGCGTGATCAACTCCGCGGCGGTCATCATGATCTCCGTCTTCCTCGCCTTCGTCCTCTCCGGCGACCGGGTCGTCGCGATGTTCGGCATCGCGCTCGCGGCGGCCGTCGCGCTGGACGCCTTCGTCCTGCGGACCCTGCTCGTACCGGCCCTCATGCACATGCTCGGCGGGGCGAACTGGTGGCTGCCCCGCTGGCTCGACCGCCGGCTGCCCCGGATCAGCATCGAACCGCCGGAGTCCCGCGCCGCCGCCGACGCCCGTGCGAAGATCCCCGCACAGCGTGTGACGGTTTCGACTGCGGAGGACGACGACAGTGTTCGCGATATCGCTGGGTGACGACGGCGCCGAACTGAGGCCGCTGGAGCCCTCGTACGCCGAGGAGTTCCTCACCCACATGAACCGGGGACGGGAGTACGTCGGGGAGCACATCGCCCTCGCCGACGTGGTCGCGGACCTCGACTCGGCCCGCTCCTTCCTCCAGGCGTACGCCGAGAAGGCCGCGAACGACGCGGGCCGGATCTACGGCATCTGGAGCGAGGGCACCCTCGTCGGCGGTGTGCTCTTCCGCGCGATGGACGTGAACCAGGGGACGGCCGAGGCCGGCTGCTGGCTGGAGCCGTCGGCCGTCGGCAGGGGCCTGGTCACCCGGGCCGCGCGGACGATCATCGACTGGGCGATCGGCGAACGCTCCATCCACCGCGTCGAGTGGCTGGTCTCCTCGAAGAACGAGAGCAGCATCGCGGTGGCCCGACGGCTCGGGATGACGCGGGACGGCGTCCTGCGCGAGAGCTACGCGTACCGGGGCCGGCGCCTCGACATGGAGGTCTGGTCGGTGCTCGCGCCGGAGTGGAAGGTCCTCAGGGCCGAGCAGGCGGCCTGAGGGCTCGCCCACGGCTCTTCGTTAAGACGCTTCTCATGCGCGGCACCTAGCGTGCGGTTCATGACTATCAAGACTGACGAGACGCCGGCCCCCGACGAGACGACGGAGAAGACGCAGAAGGCGGAGAGGGCCGGGAAGGGCACCGAGGGCGCGGCTGTCGAGTCCGTGGAGCCCGCGGATGCCGTGGAGCCCGTGAAGTCCGCGCAGGGGGAGCCGGCCGAGCCCGACGGAGCCGAGGAGCTCGACGAGTTCGACGAAGACGAGGACGGCACCGAGGCCCGGCAGGCCTCCGCCGAGGTCTCGGCCGACGGCGTGGGCGCGGCCGCCGCGGCCGTCGTCTCGGCCGGCCTCGGGGTCGCCGCCCTGACCGGCACCTGGGTGGGCAAGGTCGTCAGCGAGCGCGAGACCCTCGTCGGGCAGATCAAGGCTCAGGGCGGCACCGCCGCCCAGCAGATCAACGAGATCTACGCCGACGCCTGGCACAGCACCGCACTTGTCAACGGCGTCTTCGCGTTCCTCGCCCTCGTCGTCGCCGTGCTCGTCCTGGTCCGCCCGCAGCGGCCCGCCTGGGTCCGTGCCGTGGCCCTCGCCGGCGCCGTCCTGGGCGCGGTCGGCCTCTTCCTGTCGGCGGGGATGTACTTCGACCTGTTCCTGAACCTCCCGACCGCGCCCTAAGGCACCCTGGGGCACTCCTAAGGCCCCCCGTACGCCGAACATGCGGCACTCGCCCGATGCGGCCGCACCCCCTGGGAGACGAGAGTCGAGGCATCGCAAGGAGCGATACCGACACCGGGGAGAACGAGATGTTCGCGTACGAACTGCACCGCATGCACCACTCCGAGCTCATCCGCGAGGCCGCCGCCCACCGTCTGTCCCGCCAGGCCGTCAAGGCGCGGCGGGCCGCGAAGGCCGAGCGGTCCGGCACCCACGAAGCCGAGGGGCGGGTGAGCACCGAGCCCGGCCGCTTCGTCCGGGCCGCGTGAACCCCGCATGGCCCGGACGCCGGACGTCTGTGCGATGCTCGGCGCCGTGGAGACCAGGTCAGTCAGCCCCGTGTTCGTCGGCCGGGCCGGTGAACTCACCGCCCTCACCGACGCTTTCGTCCGGGCCGCCGAGGGAGAGCCCCAGGCTCTGCTCGTCGGCGGCGAGGCGGGCGTCGGCAAGACGCGGCTCATCGAGGAGTTCGTGGCCACTGCCCACGACCGCGGCGCCTACGTCGCCGTCGGGGGCTGTGTCGAGATCGGCGCGGACGGACTTCCGTTCGCGCCCTTCTCCACGGCCCTGCGCGCCCTGAGCCGCCGGCTCCCGGCCGAACTGGCCGAAGCCGCGGCCGGCCAGGAGGGCGAACTCGCCCGGCTCCTCCCCGAACTCGGCGACGTCGGCAGCCACGAGCCCTCCCACGAGAACTCCACCGCCCGCCTCTTCGAACTGACCGTACGGCTCCTGGAACGCCTCGCCGCCGACCGTACGATCGTGCTCGTCCTGGAGGACCTGCACTGGGCCGACGCCTCCACCCGGCACCTCCTCGCCTATCTCCTGCGCACCCTGCGCCGCGGCAGGATCGTCGTCGTCGCCACCTACCGCTCCGACGACATCCACCGGCGCCATCCGATGCGCCCGCTCCTCGCCGAACTCGACCGACTGCGGACCATCCGGCGGATCGAACTCGCCCGCTTCACCCGCGCCGAGGTACGCCGCCAGCTCACCGGCATCCTCGCCGCCGAACCCGACGCCGCCCTCGTCGACGGGGTCTTCGACCGCTCCGACGGCAATGCCTTCTTCGTCGAGGAGCTCGTCGTCTCCCACGAGGCCGGCTGCGCCCCCGGCTCCCTCAGCGAATCCCTGCGCGACCTGCTGCTCGTCCGGGTCGAGGCGCTCCCCGAGGACGCCCAGCGCGTCTCGCGGATCGTCGCCGAGGGCGGCTCCACCGTCGAGTACGCGCTGCTCGCCGCCGTCGCCCGGCTCTCCGAGGACGACCTCATCGAGGCGCTCAGGGCCGCCGTCGGTGCCAACATCCTGCTCGCCGTCCCGGACGGCGACGGCTACCGCTTCCGCCACTCCCTGGTCCGCGAGGCCGTCAGCGACGACCTGCTCCCCGGCGAACGCTCCCGCCTCAACCGGCGCTACGCCGAGGCCCTGGAGGCCGATCCCTCCCTCGTCCGCGCCGACGAGCGCGCCACCAGGAGCGCCACCTACTGGTACCGCGCCCACGACCCCGCCAAGGCCCTGCCGGCCGTGCTCCGCGCCTCCGTCGAGGCCCGCAAGCGGTACGCCTACGCCGAGCAGCTCCGTCTCCTCGAGCGGGCCATGGAGCTCTGGGACGAGGTCCCCGACGAAGTGCGCCGCTCCCTGCGGCCGATGGACTACGCCGAGGCCTACCCGCCCTGCGGCTGCGACCCCGAGACCACCCCGCTGGGCTATCTCGACCTGCTCGCCGAGGCCGCGTACGCGGCCCGGCTGTGCGGAGAGCGCGAACGCGCCCTGAAGATCGGCAAGACGGCGCTGCGGCTCCTCGAAGGGGACGAGGCCGAGGAGCGCGACCCGCTGCGGTCCGCCTGGTTCTGGACCGAACGCTCCCGCATCGTCTCCGGACTCGGCCGCTCCGACGGCTGGGCCGAGATCGCCACCGCCCAGGAACTGGTCAAGGGCCTGCCCCCGTCCGGCGTGCACGCCCGCGTGCTCGTCGTGGCCGCGGGCTGGGGCATGCTCCACAAGCCCGGCCCCGAGAGCCTCGTCGCCGCCGAACGGGCCGTCGAGTACGCCCGTCTCGTCAAGGACGAGTCCATCGAACTCTCCGCCCGCCTCACCCTCGGCACCCTCCAGGTCAGCGCCGGCGACCGCGAGACCGGACTCGCCACGATGTACGAGGTGCGCGACCGCACCCGCGCCCTCGGCCTCCACCACGAGTCCTCCCGGGCGCACGTCAACCTCTCCCACTCCCTGGAGAACCTCGGCCGCTCCCGGGAGGCCGCCCAGGTCGCCGAGGACGGCATCCGGCTCACCCGCGACCACGGCCTCCTCGACAGCGAGGGATGGATCCGCTCCAACCTGGCGGAGACGCAGCTCTCGCTCGGGCTCTGGTGCGAGGCGCAGCGCAACTGCGAGTGGCTGGAGCGCTCCGGAACCCGGTCCAAGCCGCGCGGTGCGGTGGCGCTCCGCCTCGCCCAACTGGCCATCGCCCGGGGCGAGCCGACCGTGGCGGCGGAGCAGCTCGCCGTCGCGCGCGAGTACTTCGGGGAGGCCGACCCGATGCCCCAGTACGTCATCCCCACCCGCATGGTCGAGCTGAGCCTCGCCGCCGTCACCGGCCGGATCCAGGATGTACGGACCGTGCTCGCCGCCGCCGTCGAGGCCGGCTTTCCGCCCGGCACCCACCGAGAGGCCTGGCCGCTGCTCCTCGCCGCCGCCTCCGCGGAGGCGGACGCCCTGGGCCTGCCCGCCGCCGAGGAGGGCCGCGCCGAGACGCTCGCCCTGCTCCGGCGCTGCGCCCGGGGGATGGCGACGCCCGCACCCGTCTGGGAGGCGTACGCCCTGCACACCTCCGCGGAGCTGGACCGCGCCGAGGGCCGCCACCGGGTGGACCGCTGGGCGGAGACCGTCGCCGCACACGAGCCGCTGGAGCGCCCCTACCTGCTGGCCCATGCCCGGCACCGCCTCGCCGACGCCCTCCTCGCCGAGGGCGGCCGGCGCGACGAGGCCGCCGCGCTGCTCCGCGAGGCCCACGCCACGGCCGTCCGCCTCGGCGCGCACCCGCTCCGCGAGGACGTCGAGCTGCTGGCCGCCCGCGCCCGCCTCCCGCTGACCTCGCCCGACCGCGCCCCGGAACCCGAACCGGGTGACGACGCCTTCGGCCTGACCCCCCGTGAGCAGGACGTCCTGCGCCTGGTCGCCGCGGGCCGCACCAACCGCCAGATCGCCGAGGAGCTCTTCATCTCCCCGAAGACGGCGAGCGTCCATGTCTCCAACATCCTGGCCAAGCTGGGGGTCTCCGGCCGAGGCGAGGCGGCCGCCCTGGCGCACCGTCTCCGCCTCCTGGAGCCCCTCCCGCAGGAGGCCGCGCCGACGGCCTAGGGCTCCCCATCCCCGTCCCCGTCGTCCCCGGCCTCGTCGTCGCGGGTCGCCAGGGCCGGCACGCGTATCGTCACCGCGCCCGAGGCGAGGTCGACCGGACCGCGCCCGGGGTCGGCGTCGCCCAGGTCCTCCCGGGTCAGTTCGAGCCGCTGCCGCTCGTCGGACGTGTGCTTCTGGCTCGGCGCGAACAGCTCTTCCATCAGGTGGAACATCGGGCCCCTATCCGACCTCCAGGCGGAGGATCTTGTCGTCACCGGCCTCGGGCGTGCCCCGGGTGTCGGTCTCGCTCGTCGTCAGCCAGAGCCGGCCGTCGCCCGCCGCCAGGATCGTGCGCAGCCGGCCGTACTCCTCCACGAGGAACGCCTCGGGGTCCCCGGAGCGTTCCGCTCCGGACAGCGGGATCCGCCAGAGCCGCTCGCCTCTCAGGCCGGCCATCCAGATCGCGCCCTCGGCGTAGGCGATACCGCTCGGCGACGCCTCGTCCGTCTTCCACTGGGCCACCGGGTCCACGAAGCCCGACACGTCCGCCGTGCCCTCGACCCTCGGCCAGCCGTAGTTCTTCCCGGCCTGGATCAGATTCAGCTCGTCCCAGGTGTTCTGGCCGAACTCGGCCGCCCACAGCCGCCCGTCCGCGTCCCAGGCGAGGCCCTGCACATTGCGGTGACCGTACGAATAGACCACCGAGCCGGGGAACGGATTACCGGGCGCCGGCTTCCCCTCCGGCGTCATTCGCAGGATCTTGCCGCCCAGCGACTCCACGTCCTGCGCGAGCCCCGTCTCGCCGCGCTCGCCCGTGCCCGCGTACAGCATTCCGTCCGGGCCGAAGGCGATCCGCCCGCCGTTGTGCACGCTCCCCTTCGGGATGCCCGCGAGGACCACCTCGGGCGCACCGAGCCGGTCCGACGCCCCGCCTCCGTACGGCATGCGGACGATGCGGTTGTCGGACTCCGCCGTGAAGTACGCGTACACGTGGCCGTCCCGCACGGCGAGTCCGAGCAGACCGCCCTCACCGCCGGGCACCACCCCCGGCACCTCTCCGACCGGCGTCTTCCTTCCCGTCTCCGCGTCGACCCGGGTGATCGTGCGCTCGTCACGCGAGGCGACGAGGAGATCACCGTCCGACAGGGCGGCCACGCCCCACGGCGACTCCAGATCCCCGGTCAGCGTCCCGGCGACGCGCACCGAGCCCTCAGGGCCCGGCGTCCCCGACTCCGTGGCTGACACGGACGCGGAGGGCGCTCCCGAGGGTGAAGCGGCACCCTCCCCGTCCCCGCCCGACGCACAGCCCGCCAGGAGCCCCAGAACGGCGGCGGCCCCCACGGCTCCCACATAAGCTCGGCCCACGGTCCCGATCCCTTCGAACGGCGATCACTACCCTTGATACACCGCTCGGACCGATCAGGTTCCCGACTCCGTGCCCGCCCGCGTTCCCGGACCCTCAGTCCCACGATCCGCGCGGCCCCGGAAGGCCCGCTATCTCCGCGAGATCCCCGGCCGTGAGCACCAGCTCCGCCGCCCGCGCGTTCTCCACCGCCCAGCACTCCCGTTTCGTCCCCGGGATCGGCACCACGTGCGGCCCCTGGGCCAGCGCCCACGCCAGCGCCACCTGCGCGGGGGTGACGTCCTCCCCGTGCCGCGCCGCCACCCGCCGCAGCCCCGCCACCAGCGGCTGGTTCGCGGCCATCATCTCGGCGGTGAACCGGGGATGCCTGGCCCGCGGATCATCCGGCTCGAAGCCACCGCCCGGCGTCAGCGTCCCGGTCAGGAACCCGTTCCCCAGCGGCATCGCGGCCAGGAACCCCACACCCCGTGCCTCGCACCACGGCAGAAGCCGCTCCAGGGCCTCCGGGGACCACACCGACAGCTCCGCCTCCACCGCGCTCACCGGGAAGACCTGCTGGATCCGCTCCAACTGCCGGATCGTTCCCTCGTGCATGTGTGCCCCGCCGCGGCGCGCCGCCCGCGCCCCGACCGCGCAGAACCCGAGCGCCCGCACCTTGCCCGCCGACACCAGCTCGGCCATCGCGCCCCAGGTCTCCTCGACCGGGACCTCCGGGTCCGCCCGGTGCAGCTGGTAGAGGTCGATCACGTCCGTCTGCAGCCGCCGCAGCGAGGCGTCGCAGGCCCGCCGTACGTACCCGGGCCGGCCGTTGGCCACGATGTGCTGGTCGCCCACGAGCAGGCCGCACTTCGTCGACACGAAGGCCTCCGCCCGGCGTTCCTTCAAGGACCGTCCCACGAGCAGCTCGTTGGTGAACGGGCCGTACATGTCGGCGGTGTCGAGCAGGCTCACCCCGGCGTCGAGCGCCGCGTGCACCGTTCGCAGCGAGCGGTCACCGCGCCGCTGCGAGGCGCTGTAGGCCCAGTTCATCGGCATACAGCCCAGGCCGACCGCGCCCACGTCGAGCGCCGCCGCCCCGATAGTCCTGCGCTCCACCTGCCGGTACCCCTCCCTGTGCCGCCCCCAAAGTAACCAATGGCGAGCGGGATTCTTCGCATAGCCTCCCGGTCATGACACTCGATGAGACGACCGCCGACGTGTGGCTTCCGATTCCCGCGGACGAGATCGATGGACTTCCCGACCCGGGCGCGTCGGGGTTCAACTACCGTCTCTGGGACGGCGGTCCCGACTTCCCCGCCGATCCGGCGCGCTGCGCTTTCTACGTCGTCCCGTACATGAAGGGCTCGGAGGTCGCCGTCCGGCCGCTCGCCGCGATGACCTCGGTGCGCGCGGTGCAGACGCTCTCGGCGGGCACGGACCATGTGACGCCCGGCCTCGGTTCGCTGGCCCCGGGCGTCGAGCTCTGCAACGCCAAGGGCGTCCACGAGGCCAGCACCGCCGAGCTGACGCTCGCCCTGATCCTCGCCTCGCTGCGCGGGATCCCCGGCTTCGTCAGGGGCCAGGACAAGGAGGAGTGGCGGGACGGCTTCTATCCGGCCCTCGCCGACAAGTCCGTCCTCATCGTGGGGTACGGGTCGATCGGCGCCGCCATCGAGGACCGGCTCGTGCCCTTCGAGTGCGCGCGGGTGGTGCGCGTCGCGCGCTCCGCACGCACCACGGAGCGCGGTCCCGTCCATCCCCTCTCGGAACTGCCCGCCCTCCTGCCGCAGGCGGACGTGGTGGTGCTCTCCACCCCGCTCACGCCCGCGACCAGGCACCTTGCCGACGCTGGGTTCCTCGCCCGGATGAAGGACGGCGCCCTTCTGGTGAACGTGGCCCGCGGTCCCGTCGTCGACACCGCCGCGCTGCTCAAGGAGGTCGAGAGCGGGCGGATCACCGCCGCGCTCGACGTCACCGATCCCGAACCGCTGCCGCCGGGCCACCCGTTGTGGCACGCTCCCGGTGTTCTGGTGAGTCCCCATGTCGGCGGCTCCACTTCGGCGTTCATGCCCCGCGCCAAGCGGCTGATCGCCGCCCAGCTCACCCGGTTCGCGGCGGGGGAGGGGCTGGCGAACGTGGTCCTGACCACCTGAGCCGAGCGGTCGTGCAGCGCGCCCCCTCAGTGCGCCTGTCGCGAGCCCCGGGGCCGTCACGCAGAGTACAGCACCCCTGTCCCTGAGTGACGGTCCTGGTGTATCGTCCCGGAGCGGGGGGCTGCGTCGAGTACGAGCTGACGCCGGGGAGCAACGTGACGGGTCATCAGATTCCGAGGGGGGCGACGGGTGATGTACGGCCGATGGACCGACGATCCGACGCGGCGGGGCCGCCGTCCACGACCCTCGCACGCGACGACGGCACGGGGCCGCCCCGCCCGGGCGCCGGCCTCCGCACGCCGGCCGGCGGAGCCGGCCTTCCCGTCCAGGTCGACCGCCGCACCGCCGAGCCGGACGTCTCGGACCCGGACGACGCGGCGGCCCAGGGTCCCGGAGTCCTGGACCGCGGCGCGGACGCCCTGGATCCGCTCGCCTCGCCCCTGGCCCCCTCAGGGCCCGCCCCGGCGCCCTCGGGTCTCTCGGTGGTCGCCCCTGACTCCGTCGAGGTCGGTGCAGGCTCCGCCGCGGGCGCCGCGCGTCCCCGCGTCAGGCGCTTCACCGCATCCCCACGTCCTGGTGCGCACGAAGGCCCGGTGGCGGCGATGAGCGCCCCCGGCGCACTCATCGAGCGCGGCCGCGTCGCGGGCCCCGCCGTCGCCCCCGGCCCGGGGGAGCGCCGACGCGGCCCCATCCGCTCCGGGTCCCCGGTGGTCCTGACCCAGATTCTCCTCGGCCTGGTCTGCGGGGGATACGCGACGGGTGCCGCCCTCGGCTGGGGATCCGAGCAACTGTCTCTGATCATGGGGGACTTCGGGCTCAGCGTCGCCGCCCTCGCCGCGGGCGTCTCCTGCTTCCTCTACGCCCGCGTCCACGAGAGCCGCTCCCGCCCCGCCTGGCTGCTCTTCGCCTTCTCCTCGGCGATGGCCGCCGCGGGGAACGCCGTCTGGGGGTGGTACGAAGTCGTGCTCCACAGGGAAGTGCCCAGCCCCTCCGTCGCGGACGTCTTCTTCCTGCTCTTCGCGCCGCCCGCCATCGTCGGCCTGCTCGTGCTCGCCAAGAAGCCCGTCACCCGGGCCGGCTGGGTCTGCCTCGCTCTCGACGCCTGGCTCATCGGCGGCTCTCTGCTCACCCTCTCCTGGAGCCTCGCCCTCGCGCACACCGCCCACTTCGAGGGCGAGAGCGTCGCCCGGGGCGCGCTCACCCTGGCGTACCCGCTGCTGGACATCGTCCTCGTCAGCATGGTCCTCGCCCTCCACTTCCGCCGCTCGCAGGCGAACCGCTCCGCGACCAACACCGCCATCGCCGCCCTCGCCCTGACCGTCCTGTGCGACGCCCTGTTCACCTCGCCGCTGCTCCGCGAGAACTACACCTCCGGCCAGCTGCTCGACGCGGGCTGGTTCGCCGGCTCGCTGCTCCTGGCGTACGCCCCCTGGGGAGCGCGCCGGACGCCCGAGGGCGTCCCCTCCCCGCGCGGCCAGCGCCCGCACAGCCGCCCCGTCGCCGGCTCGCTGGCCGCCCTCACCCCGTATCTCGCCGCGGCGGTCTGCACGCTCGGCATCCTGTACAACGTCGTCGAGGGACGCAGAGTGGACCGCGTGGTCGTCCTCACCGGCTGCACGGTCGTGCTCGCCCTGGTCGTCCGGCAGGGCATCATGCTGCTCGACAACATCGCCCTCACCCACGAACTGGCCCAGAAGGAGAACCACTTCAGGTCCCTGGTGCAGGGCTCCAGCGACGTCATCATGATCGCCGCGCCCACCGGCATACTCCGCTACGTCAGCCCCGCCGCCTCAGGGGTCTACGGACGGGAGGCCGAGGACCTGATCGGCTCCGAGCTGGCCTCGCTCATCCATCCCGAGGACCTCGGCGGAGTCGTCCACGAGGTCCGCCGCTTCCTGGCCGCTCCTCCTTCGGAGGAGCCGACCACACGGATCGAGTGCCGCTTCCGCTCCGGCCGCGGCGACTGGCTCAACGTCGAGTCCACCGTCAACCGTCACCAGGGCGGGCTGATCTTCAACAGCCGGGACGTCACCGAACGGGTCCGCCTCCAGGCGCAGCTCCAGCACAACGCCGAGCACGACCCGCTCACCGACCTGCCCAACCGGGCGCTGT
Organism: Streptomyces sp. NPDC013457; assembly: GCF_043089925.1. NCBI lineage: Bacteria > Bacillati > Actinomycetota > Actinomycetes > Kitasatosporales > Streptomycetaceae > Streptomyces > Streptomyces sp. NPDC013457. The sequence continues at coordinate 233,641 of NZ_JBICBL010000004.1, read as the reverse complement.
TCACCCGGCGCGTCCGCAAGGCGCTAGCCGGACGGCGCTCCTCCGACCCCGGCACCGCCGTGCTCTTCATCGACCTCGACGGCTTCAAGGCGGTCAACGACCGGCTCGGCCACCAGGCGGGCGACGAGCTGCTCGTCCAGGCCGCGCGCCGCCTCCAGGACTCCGTACGGGCGGGGGACACCGCCGCGCGGCTCGGCGGCGACGAGTTCGCCGCGCTCATCCTGGGCGACGGCACACGCGACCGCTCCGCCCGCGAGTACCAGGTCCACGAGATCGCCGACCGGCTGCGCCTCACCCTCTCCCAGCCGTACCAGGTCGAGGGCGGGAACGAGGTGCGGGTCGCCGCCTCCATCGGCGTCGCCTTCGCCGAGCCCGGCATCAGCGCCGGGGACCTGCTGCGCAACGCCGACCTGGCCATGTACCGGGCCAAGGCGGCCGGCAAGGACCGCGTCGAGATGTACGCGCCGCAGATGCAGGCCGAGATCGTCCGCAGGACCGAACTGGCCACGCGGCTGCGCACCGCCTTGGACGACGGAGAGTTCGCCCTGCTCCACCAGCCGGTGGTGGACCTCTCCACCGGCCGGATCACCGCCGTCGCCGCCCAGGCGCGCTGGCGCTCCGCCCAGGGCGTGCTGTTCACCCCGGCAGAGTTCCTGCGGGTCGCCGAAGACGGCGAGCGGGTCGCCCAGCTCGGCCGCTGGCTCCTGGAGCAGGCCGTCGAGCACGCCGCCGAGCGGGCCGCGCTGGGCCACCGCACCCCGGTCTCCGTCCGGCTCTCCGCCCGCCGCCTGCTCGACCGCTCGCTGCCCCTCGCCTCCGTCGAGGCGCTCCTGACCCGGTACGAGCTCCCCTCGGGCTCCCTGATGATCGAGCTGGCCGACAGCGACCCCCGGGTCTCCTTCGACGACCTGGAGCAGCGCCTGGTCGTGCTGCGCCGGCTGGGCGTCCGGATCGCGCTCGACGGCTTCGGCAGCGGCTACGCGGCCATCAACGCGCTGCGCCGCCTCCCCGTCGACGTACTGAAGCTGGACCGGGGACTCGTCGAGGGCGTGGTGGAGTCCGCCCGGCTCCGCAAGATCACCAGTGGGCTGCTCCGGATCGCCTCCGATCTCGGGCTGCAGTCCGTCGCCGACGGCGTGGACGTCCCCGAGCAGGTGCTCGCCCTGCGCGCCATGGGCTGCACCCACGGCCAGGGCATGGCGTTCTCGGGCCCGCTCGACGAGTACCGGCTGCGCCGCGCGCTCGTGCGGGAGGAGTACCCCGTCCCCGGTGGGGAGGCGGTTCCGGCCGGAAACCATCCCCCGATGCGCTCAAATAATGAGACGCCCGTCCCACCCACTTGACACTGATGGTGCGTCGGGGGGAGGGTCAGTGCCATGCGCACCCGAATTCTCGTACTTGGAAAGCGCGTCGGCTGAAGCAGGGCCATGACGGCCCGGCTTGAAACGCTACCGACGCGCTCCCCTCGCTTGCCTCCCGGCACGAGGGGTTTTTTGTTGCACCGGCTCCTCCCAAACCCTCGCAAAAACCCTCTGCTTCGAGAAGAGAATGCTGATGACCGAGCAGGCCACCGGGCACCATCCGCAGCCGCGGGCCCGTAGCGGCGGACAGACCGCCACCACCGTCGAGCACGTCACGGGTGCGCAGTCCCTCATCCGTTCTCTCGAGGAAGTGGGGGCCGACACCGTCTTCGGTATTCCGGGCGGCGCCATCCTCCCCGCGTACGACCCGATGATGGACTCCCAGAAGGTCCGCCACATCCTGGTCCGCCACGAGCAGGGCGCGGGCCACGCCGCCACCGGCTACGCCCAGGCGACCGGCAAGGTCGGCGTCTGTATGGCGACCTCCGGCCCCGGCGCCACCAACCTGGTCACCCCGATCGCCGACGCCCACATGGACTCCGTCCCGCTGGTCGCGATCACCGGCCAGGTCGCCTCCAAGGCCATCGGCACGGACGCCTTCCAGGAGGCGGACATCTGCGGCATCACGATGCCGATCACCAAGCACAACTTCCTGGTCACCAAGGCCGAGGACATCCCGAGGACGATCGCCGAGGCGTTCCACATCGCCTCCACCGGCCGTCCCGGCCCGGTCCTGGTCGACATCGCCAAGGACGCCCTGCAGGCGAAGACCACCTTCAGCTGGCCGCCGCAGACCGACCTGCCCGGCTACCGCCCGGTGACCAAGCCGCACGCCAAGCAGATCCGCGAGGCCGCCAAGCTGATCACCGGCGCCCGGCGCCCGGTCCTGTACGTCGGCGGCGGCGTCCTGAAGGCCGGCGCCACGGCCGAGCTGAAGGTGCTCGCCGAGCTCACCGGAGCCCCCGTCACCACCACCCTGATGGCGCTGGGCGCGTTCCCCGACAGCCACCCGCTGCACGTGGGAATGCCGGGCATGCACGGTGCGGTCACCGCCGTCACCGCGCTGCAGAAGGCCGACCTGATCGTCGCCCTCGGAGCCCGCTTCGACGACCGCGTCACCGGCAAGCTGGACAGCTTCGCCCCCTTCGCCAAGATCGTCCACGCGGACATCGACCCGGCCGAGATCGGCAAGAACCGCGCCGCCGACGTCCCGATCGTCGGTGACGCCCGCGAGGTCATCGCCGACCTGGTCCAGGCCGTCCAGGCCGAGCACAGCGAGGGCAACCAGGGCGACTACACCTCCTGGTGGAGCGACCTGAATCGCTGGCGCGAGACGTACCCGCTCGGCTACGACCTGCCGGAGGACGGCAGCCTCTCGCCGCAGCAGGTCATCCAGCGGATCGGCCAGCTCGCCCCCGCCGACACCATCTACGCGGCCGGCGTCGGCCAGCACCAGATGTGGGCGGCGCACTTCATCGACTACGAGAAGCCGGCCACCTGGCTGAACTCCGGCGGCGCCGGAACGATGGGCTACGCGGTCCCCGCCGCCATGGGCGCCAAGGCCGGCATGCCGGACCGCCCGGTCTGGGCGATCGACGGCGACGGCTGCTTCCAGATGACGAACCAGGAGCTCGTCACCTGCGCGCTCAACAACATCCCGATCAAGGTCGCCATCATCAACAACGGCGCCCTCGGGATGGTCCGCCAGTGGCAGACCCTCTTCTACAACCAGCGCTACTCCAGCACGGTCCTGCACGCCGATGAGACCGGCCACGGCGCCACGGGCTCCCAGGTCGGGGCCAGCACGGCACCCCGCAAGGGCACCCGCATCCCGGACTTCGTCAAGCTGTCCGAGGCCATGGGCTGTGTCGCCCTGCGCTGCGAGGACCCGGCCGACCTGGACAAGGTCATCGAAGAGGCCAACGCCATCAACGACCGCCCGGTCGTGATCGACTTCATCGTCCACGAGGACGCCCAGGTCTGGCCCATGGTCGCCGCCGGCACCTCCAACGACGAGGTCATGGCCGCCCGGGGCGTCCGCCCCGACTTCGGCGACAACGAAGACGACTGAGACCGAGAGCCGTAGGAAGAGGAACGACACATGACTAGGCACACGCTCTCCGTCCTGGTGGAGAACACCCCCGGCATCCTCGCCCGGATCGCCGCGCTGTTCTCCCGCCGCGGCTTCAACATCGACTCGCTCGCCGTCGGTGTCACCGAACACCCCGACATCTCCCGCATCACCATCGTGGTCAATGTCGAGGACCTGCCGCTGGAGCAGGTGACCAAGCAGCTCAACAAGCTGGTCAACGTCCTGAAGATCGTCGAACTCGAGCCCTCCGCTGCGATCCAGCGCGAGCTCGTCCTGGTGAAGGTCCGCGCCGACAACGAGACCCGCTCCCAGATCGTCGAGATCGTCCAGCTGTTCCGCGCCAAGACCGTGGACGTCTCGCCCGAGGCGGTCACCATCGAGGCCACCGGTTCGAGTGACAAGCTCGACGCGATGCTCAAGATGCTGGAGCAGTTCGGCATCAAGGAGCTCGTGCAGTCCGGCACGATCGCCATAGGGCGCGGTGCGCGGTCCATCACGGACCGTTCCCTGCGGGCCCTCGACCGCAGCGCCTGACCGGCCCCGCCGGCCAGGCCTCCCCGGCCGGCCTCCCGGGCGGTCCGCCGACGCGTCCGTCGACCGGTCCGCCTGACGAGACAGAAGACTTCCCTTCCCCCGCCCGCCGTACGGTGGGACGCAACACCAGCACACCAAGGAGAATCCCAGTGGCCGAGCTGTTCTACGACGACGATGCCGACCTGTCCATCATCCAGGGCCGCAAGGTCGCGGTGATCGGTTACGGCAGCCAGGGCCACGCCCACGCGCTGTCGCTCCGTGACTCGGGTGTCGACGTCCGTGTCGGTCTGCACGAGGGCTCCAAGTCCAAGGCCAAGGCCGAGGAGCAGGGCCTGCGCGTGGTGACGCCCGCCGAGGCCGCCGCCGAGGCCGACGTCATCATGATCCTCATCCCGGACCCGATCCAGGCCAAGGTCTACGAGGAGTCCATCGCGCCGAACCTGAAGGACGGCAAGGCCCTCTTCTTCGCGCACGGCTTCAACGTCCGCTTCGGCTTCATCAAGCCCCCGGCCGGCGTCGACGTCGCGCTCGTCGCCCCGAAGGGCCCGGGCCACCTGGTCCGCCGCCAGTACGAGGAAGGCCGCGGCGTCCCCGCGATCGCCGCGGTCGAGCAGGACGCGACGGGCAGCGCCTTCGCCCTGGCGCTCTCCTACGCCAAGGCCATCGGCGGCACGCGTGCGGGTGTCATCAAGACGACCTTCACCGAGGAGACCGAGACCGACCTGTTCGGTGAGCAGGCCGTCCTGTGCGGTGGCGCCAGCGCCCTCGTCAAGGCGGGCTTCGAGACCCTGGTCGAGGCCGGCTACCAGCCGGAGATCGCCTACTTCGAGTGCCTGCACGAGCTGAAGCTCATCGTCGACCTCATGTACGAGGGCGGCCTGGAGAAGATGCGCTGGTCCGTCTCCGAGACGGCCGAGTGGGGCGACTACATCACCGGCCCGCGCATCATCACCGACGCCACCAAGGCCGAGATGAAGCAGGTCCTCGCGGAGATCCAGGACGGCACCTTCGCCCAGAACTGGATGGACGAGTACCACGGCGGTCTGAAGAAGTACAACGAGTACAAGACCCAGGACGAGAAGCACCTCCTGGAGACCACCGGCAAGGAGCTGCGCAAGCTCATGAGCTGGGTGAACGACGAGGAGGCGTAAGCCTTCGGGCGCGGGGCCGGACACACCGTCCGGCCCCGCGCCGGACCGTTGGACAGGCCGTCCAACCACGGACGGGTGATCCTTCCAACGAGGCGCATGATCGGCGCCGACGCACCACTACACTGCTCAACAACATTCGCGTTCAGGCCCACAGCGTCGTGCGCTTTCACGCGGCAAGCCCCCTCCACCGCCTGCGGCCGTCGGGACGGCCGTCCGCACTGGATCTGTGAGGACTCACGTGAGCTCGAAACCCGTCGTACTCATCGCTGAAGAGCTGTCGCCCGCCACCGTCGACGCACTGGGCCCGGACTTCGAGATCCGGCACTGCAACGGCGCGGACCGCGCCGAGCTTCTCCCCGCCATCGCCGACGTGGACGCGATCCTGGTCCGCTCCGCCACCAAGGTCGACGCGGAGGCCATCGCCGCCGCGAACAAGCTCCGGGTCGTGGCCCGGGCCGGTGTCGGCCTGGACAACGTCGACGTCTCCGCCGCCACCAAGGCCGGCGTGATGGTCGTGAACGCCCCGACCTCCAACATCGTCACCGCCGCCGAACTCGCGTGCGGTCTGCTCGTCGCCACCGCGCGCAACATCCCGCAGGCCAACACCGCGCTGAAGAACGGCGAGTGGAAGCGCTCGAAGTACACGGGTGTCGAGCTCAGCGAGAAGACCCTCGGCGTCGTCGGCCTCGGCCGTATCGGTGTCCTGGTCGCCCAGCGGATGTCCGCGTTCGGCATGAAGATCGTCGCGTACGACCCCTACGTGCAGCCCGCCCGCGCCGCGCAGATGGGGGTGAAGCTGCTGGCCCTGGACGAGCTCCTGGAGGTCGCCGACTTCATCACCGTCCACCTGCCGAAGACTCCCGAGACCCTCGGTCTCATCGGCGACGAGGCCCTGCACAAGGTCAAGCCGTCCGTCCGCATCGTCAACGCCGCGCGCGGCGGGATCGTGGACGAGGAGGCGCTGTACTCGGCCCTCAAGGAGGGCCGGGTCGCCGGCGCGGGTCTCGACGTGTACGCGAAGGAGCCCTGCACGGACTCCCCGCTCTTCGAGCTCGACCAGGTCGTCTGCACCCCGCACCTCGGCGCGTCCACGGACGAGGCCCAGGAGAAGGCAGGTATCGCGGTCGCCCGTTCGGTGCGCCTCGCGCTCGCCGGCGAGCTGGTCCCGGACGCGGTCAACGTCCAGGGCGGTGTCATCGCCGAGGACGTCAAGCCGGGTCTGCCGCTCGCCGAGAAGCTCGGCCGGATCTTCACCGCGCTCGCGGGCGAGGTCGCGGCGCGGCTCGACGTCGAGGTGTACGGCGAGATCACCCAGCACGACGTCAAGGTGCTCGAACTCTCCGCGCTCAAGGGCGTGTTCGAGGACGTCGTCGACGAGACCGTCTCGTACGTCAACGCCCCGCTGTTCGCGCAGGAGCGCGGTGTCGAGGTCCGTCTGACGACTTCCAGCGAGTCGCCCGATCACCGCAACGTGGTCACCGTGCGCGGCACGCTGTCGAGCGGCGAGGAGGTCGCGGTCTCCGGCACGCTGGCGGGCCCCAAGCACCTCCAGAAGATCGTCGCCGTCGGCGACTACGACGTGGACGTGGCGCTCGCCGACCACATGGTGGTCCTGCGCTACGAGGACCGCCCGGGCATCGTCGGCACCGTGGGCCGCATCCTCGGCGAGGCCGGTCTGAACATCGCGGGCATGCAGGTGGCGCGCGCGGAGGAGGGCGGCGAGGCGCTCGTCGTGCTCACCGTGGACGACACCGTCCCGCCGGCGGTGCTCGCGGAGATCTCGGAGGAGATCGGCGCGGCGTCGGCCCGCTCGGTCAACCTGGTCTGATCCCGGTCCGGGGCAGGCCCGGACCCGCGCAGACACCCGTACCCGGTGTGCTAGACGATCGTCTTACACGATTGTCTAGCCGCCGGGTACAGTGCTGTCATGGGACACAAGGAAGACCTGCTGGACGGCGCCAAGCGCTGCCTCCTGGAGAAGGGGTACGCCCGCACCACGGCCCGCGACATCGTCGCCGCCTCGGGCACCAACCTGGCCTCCATCGGCTACCACTACGGCTCCAAGGAGGCCCTGCTCCAGCAGGCGTTCCTCGCGCTCACCGAGGAGTGGGGCAACCGGGTGGGCACGGCCGGGAGCGGTGAGGACGGCACGACGCTCCCCGCCGACCCGTACGAGCGCTTCCACGCCGTCTGGGATCAGGTCATCGCCGCCGCCGACGCCAGCCGCCCGGTCTGGAAGCTCCAGACCGAGGTCGTCACCCGCCTCGACGACGACGAGAAGCTCCGCGAGGCCATCAAGGACCCCCAGCGCGAGGGCCGGCTGGGGATGGCCGAGATGTTCCTCGGCCTGGACCCGGAGGCCGACCCGGAGAAGGCCCGGGTCGCGGGGCTGCTCTGTCAGGCCCTGGCGACGGGCGTGATGATCCAGTGGATGGTGGACCCGGAGACGGCTCCCACGGCCGACGACCTGACCGAAGGGCTCAAGGTGCTGATGGGGGAGGGGAACTGACGACGACCTTGGCGCGCGCGTGCTCGGCCTCCAGGTACCTGATGGCCTCGGCCGCCTCGCTCAGCGGATAGGTCCGGTCGATCACCGGCGTGACCCTGCCCCGCTCGACGAGGTCCCGCAGGGCCGCGAGTCTCTCCCTGCCGGGAGCGGCCGAGAGCAGGACCAGTCGCTGGGTCACGAAGCGTGACATCACCTTCCCCTGCATGAGCAGGGCCATCGGACCGAGCAGGATGCCCCCTTCGAAGACGCCCCCGCCGGACAGGACGAGCCTCCCGGTGGGGGTCAGGGCACGTCTGCACTCGGCCAGCGACCGGTTCCCCACCAGGTCGAACAGCAGGTCGTGGCGCTCCGGGGCCGAGACGAAGTCCTCCCGCCTGTAGTCGAGAGAAATCCCCGGGGGAGGGAAAGTCGAAAGGTGACTACAGCTTCGCCGCCTTGAGTGCCATGTGGAGCAGCAGGCGGTCCTCGCCCGCGTCCAGGTCGAGGCCCGTCAGCTGCTCGACGCGCGAGAGGCGGTAGTAGAGCGTCTGACGGTGGATGCCGAGCGCTGCGGCCGTGCGGCCCGCCTGGCCCGCGTGATCGAGGAACACCTCGGCGGTGTGGGCCAGTTCGCTGTGCGCGGCCGTGAGCAGGGCGCGGACCGCGGGGTCCGGGTCGGTCCGGGGGAGCGCGGTGAGCAGCCGGTACGGCCCGATCGCGGACCATTCGGCGAGCGGCCCGAGCGCCGGCTGGGCCGTCGCCGCCCGCGCGCCCGCCGAGGCCTCGCGCCAGGCGGTGTCCAGGTCGGCGAGCCCCCGGCGTGGGAGCGCGACGCCGGCGACGGCCCCGGCGCCCGCGGTGTCCCGCAGTCGCCCGGCGGCGGAGGCGGCGGGCGCGAGGTTGTCCGCGGCCCGCAGCCGCACGAGTACGCCGAGCGCCCAGACACCCTCGCCGCCGAGCCCCGAGGCCATACCCTCCGCCTCCTGGCCGCCGCGCGCCTGCGCGCCCCCGCCCGTGGCCCGGCCTCCGCGCGCCTCCCTGCCTGCGCCCGCGGCCCGGCCTCCGTGCGCCTCCCTGCCTCCGCCCGGCTCCGTGCCCGCGCCGCGCCCCGCAGGGCCCGCCGGGAGGTGCCACGGCACGGTGCAGAGCGCCGCGGCGGCCGGGACCGTGCGGGGTGACGGGCTGTCCTCGCCCGGCCAGGGCGCCACGCACACCATCGCGTGCAGCCCGTCCGCGGCCGGGCCCAGGGCCGTGCGCAGCGCCGTGAGCGCCATGTCGTACTGCCAGCCGCGCTCCGCCGTCAGGGCCGCCCGCAGCTCGCGCGAGAGGTCCGAGCCCGCTCGCTCCTCGTCCGCGAGCAGGCCGCCGATCCGGGTGGCGACCTCCATGGCCGCCGTGAGCTGGGCATGCGTGGGATGGGGCTCGGCGTCCAGCAGCCAGACGTACCCGAGGACGACGCCCCGATGCCGTACGGGAAGACAGATCCGGTCCCGGAACACCCCGGCGTCCGGGGCGGCCGGGATGCGGACCGGGCCCGTCGCCCGGGTGATGCCGAAGCCCTCGAACCAGGCGCGGACCGCCGGGGTCGACTTCCGCGTCAGGATCGAGCGCGTCCGGACCGGGTCCATGGCCGCGTCGTCGTCGCTGTCGTGGGCGCCGAAGGCGATCAGCCCGAAGTCACGGTTCTCCAGCGTCGCCGGCGCTCCCAGAAGCGCGGAGATCTCGTCCACCAGTTCTTGGTAATCGCCCTTCACGGCGCCATTCTCGCACCCCTTCAGACATTTGTATGAGATGCCGCGCACGGATGCGTGACAGCTGTCGATGGCAGAGGATCGGAGCGATCCTTAGGTTTCACGGTGGTTCTCCGTGCTGTTCCCGATTGCTTACGAAAGTTCGGGTAGGCACCCTTCGTCACCCTGCCCTTCTGGAGGTCCCCGTGCTGGGTCCCGTGATCCTCGCCGCGTCCCGCAGCGACAAGATGCGCCGTTTCGTGTCGGCCGCCCCCGGGACCAAGCAGGTCGTGGACCGGTTCATCGCCGGTGAGACGGTCGACCACGTCATCCCGATCGTCCAGGACATCACGGGCCGCGGCCTGGAGGTCACCCTCGACGTCGTCGGTGAGGACATCACCACCGTCGAGCAGTCCCACGCCGCGCGTGACGCCTACCTGGAGCTGATCGGCCGCCTCAAGGAGCTGGGCCTCGGCGAACGCGCCGAGATGTCCGTCAAGCTGTCGATGTTCGGGCAGGCGCTGGAGGGCGGCCACGAGCTCGCCCTCGCCAACGTCCGCCCCGTCGTCGCGGCCGCCGCCGAGATCGGCACCACGGTCACCCTGGACGCCGAGGACCACACCACCCTCGACTCGATGTTCGCCATCCACGAGGAGCTGCGGAAGGACTTCCCGCAGACCGGCTGCGTCATCCAGGCCTACCTCTTCCGCACCGAGGACGACGCCCGCCGCCTCGCGGCCGACGGCTCCCGCGTCCGGATCGTGAAGGGCGCCTACAAGGAGCCCGCCTCCGTCGCCATCCAGGACAAGCCCGAGATCGACAAGGCCTACGTCCGGATCATGAAGATCCTGATGGAGGGCGAGGGCTACCCGATGATCGGCTCCCACGACCCCCGTCTGATCTCCGTCGGACAGGAGCTCGCCCGCCGTGCGGGGCGCAAGCTGGACGAGTACGAGTTCCAGATGCTGTACGGCATCCGCAGCGAGGAGCAGAACCGTCTCGCCGCCGAAGGACACCGCATGCGTGTCTACACCGCGTACGGCACCGACTGGTACGGCTACTTCATGCGCCGCCTCGCGGAGAAGCCGGCCAACCTCCTCTTCTTCGTCCGCTCCATCCTCACCAAGGGCTGAGCCCACCCCTCAAAAGGAGTTACGAGACTCATGGACGCTGTAACCCAGGTCCCCGCTCCGGTCAACGAGCCGGTGCACAGCTACGCCCCCGGTTCCCCCGAGCGCGCCCGCCTGGAGGCCAAGCTCAAGGAGCTGGCCGACAACCCGCGCGACCTCCCGATGACCATCGGTGGCGTCAAGCGCATGGGCGGCGGCGAGCGCGTCGACGTCGTGCAGCCGCACAACCACAAGTCCGTCATCGGCACCTTCGCCGGTGCCACGCAGCAGGACGCCCAGGATGCCATCGACGCCGCCCTGGCCGCTGCCCCGGCCTGGCGCGCGATGTCCTTCGACGACCGCGCCGCGATCATCCTGCGCGCCGCCGAGCTGCTCGCCGGCCCCTGGCGCGAGACGCTGGCCGCCTCCACGATGCTGGGCCAGTCCAAGACCGCGCAGCAGGCCGAGATCGACACCCCCTGCGAGCTCGTCGACTTCTGGCGCTTCAACGTGGCGTACGCCCGCCAGATCCTGGCCGAGCAGCCGCCGGCGAACTCGCCCGGAGTGTGGAACCGCCTGGACCACCGCCCGCTCGAGGGCTTCGTCTACGCGATCACGCCCTTCAACTTCACCGCCATCGCGGGCAACCTGCCCACCGCCCCCGCCCTTATGGGCAACGTGGTGGTCTGGAAGCCGTCCCCGACCCAGACGCACTCCGCCGTGCTCCTCATGGAGCTCCTGGAGGAGGCCGGTCTGCCGAAGGGCGTCATCAACCTGGTGACCGGCGACGGCATCGCCGTCTCCGAGGTGGCCCTGAACCACCGCGACCTGGCCGGCATCCACTTCACCGGTTCGACCAGGACCTTCCAGCACCTGTGGAAGACGGTCGGCAACAACATCGAGTCGTACCGCTCCTACCCGCGGATCGTCGGCGAGACCGGCGGCAAGGACTTCGTCGTCGCCCACCCGAGCGCCGACCGCGCGATCCTGAAGACCGCGCTGACCCGCGGCTCCTTCGAGTTCCAGGGCCAGAAGTGCTCCGCGTCCTCGCGTGCGTACGTCCCGGCCTCCCTCTGGAACTCGGGCTTCAAGGAGGAGTTCGCGGCCGAGGTCGACGGCATCAAGATGGGTGACGTCACCGACCTGACGAACTTCATCGGCGCCGTCATCGACGAGCGTTCGTTCGCCAAGAACAAGGCCGCGATCGACCGCGCGAAGGCCGACGAGACCTGCACGATCGTCGCCGGTGGCACGTACGACGACTCGGAGGGCTACTTCGTCCGCCCGACCGTCATCGAGTGCACCGACCCGGAGAACGAGGTCTTCACGACCGAGTACTTCGGCCCGATCCTCGCGATCCACGTCTACGAGGACGACAAGTACGACGAGATGCTGACCCAGATGGAGTCGGCCTCGGACTACGCGCTGACCGGCTCGGTCATCTCCGGCGACCGTGCCGCCACGGCGTACACGATGGAGAAGCTCCGCTTCGCCGCGGGCAACTTCTACATCAACGACAAGTCGACCGGTGCCGTCGTCGGCCAGCAGCCCTTCGGCGGCGGCCGTGCCTCGGGTACGAACGACAAGGCGGGCGCCCCGCAGAACCTGATGCGCTGGACGCTGACCCGCGCGATCAAGGAGACGCTGGTCCCGCCGACCGAGTACGGCTACCCCCACATGGGCTGACGCCCCCTGGGCCTCCCTGAGGCCCACCCCTGACACCGCTCCCCTCCTGGACCCCCAAACCAGGACGGGGGCGGTTCTCATGCGGGGGGCTTACGCTGCTGGGAGGGGGCTCGGCGAGGAGGTACGACATGCCTGGTTCGACGACGCTCGGCCCCGGGCACGGGGTCGACGCGATCGACCACCTCGACGCAGTGCGTATGACGTCCCTGATGAAGGAGCTGCACCGGCTGCTGACCGTGTCGGGACCCGACCGGATCACCGACGCACAGGTCGCGGCGATGTGCGGGGACGAGGCGCGCGGTCGAGCGGAGTTCACCGACTGGATGGAGCGGATGGTCCGCGATCTGAAGAAGGCTACGGCCTGACGGGTACGCGCCGCGCGAGGAAGTCCGCGATCAGCTCGGCGATCCGCGGCGCGTGCGTCTCCAGGGCGAAGTGGCCCGTCGGCAGGAGGTGGACCTCCGCGTCGGGAAGGTCGCCGAAGAAGGCCTTCGCGCCCGCCGGGACGAAGACCTCGTCGCCCTCGCCCCAGACGGCCAGCAGGGGGACCTGCGTGGTGCGGAAGTACTCCTGGAAGGCGGGGTACAGGGCGAAGTTGGAGCCGTAGTCGCCGATCAGGTCGAGCTGGATCGCGTCCTGCCCGTCCCGGGCCATCAGGGCGGCGTCGTGGTGCCAGGCGTCGGGGCTGAGCAGGTCGCGGAACTCGGCCGGGACGCCCGTCTCGTACTGCCATCTGATGCCGTCGAGCGTGCGGATGGAGCGTACGGGCTCCTCGGTCTCGGGGGTCCGGCCGGCGATCATCGCGAGGACCGGTGCCCAGGCCTCGGCGCCGAGGCCCTCCTCGTACGCGTTGCCGTTCTGGGTGACGATCGCGGTGACGCGCCCGGGGTGGGCGAGGGCGAGGCGCAGACCGATGGGGGCGCCGTAGTCCTGGATGTAGAGCGCGAACCGGTCCAGGCCGAGGGCTTCGGTGAACTCGACTGTGACGGCGGCCAGTTCGGCGAAGGTGTAGTCGAACTCGGCCGCCGACGGCGCCGCGCTGCGGCCGAAGCCGACATGGTCGGGGGCGATCAGCCGGAACCGGTCGGCGAGCCGCGGGATCAGATCGCGGAACATGTGCGAGCTGGTGGGGAAACCGTGCAGCAGGAGCAGGACGGGTGCCTCGGCGGGGCCGGCCTCCCGGTAGTGGATCTCGTGGCCGCGGACGGTGACGGTGCGGTGGTGGACCGGCTGCAGCGGAGACGTCATCTCTAACCCCTCAATGTGCCCTGACTGGTTGACAGTGAGAGTGAAGCAGGCGTGGCTCTAACCTGTCAATCAGTGTTTAATAGTTAGAGGAGGGGTGTCGGGGTCAGCCCTGACAGCCCTTGGCGGCGTCCCGGCGCAGGCCGATCGCCGCGCCGGCCGTGCCGAACAGTGCGGCGAAGAGCGCCGTGTAGGGCGGCAGGCCGAAGGCGCCGACCGTGGTCGCCACGGTGGCGGCGAGGACCATGAGCAGCCAGACCGCGAGCAGCGCCTTCCCCTTGCGGCTGAGGAAGAGCCAGCGGCCGGGCCGTTCGGGTAGCGTGCCGAGAGCCGCTGCCGGCCCCTCGCTCGCCGCCTTCGGGCGCTTGAAGTAGGCGAAGAGCATCCACTCCCCGCACAGCTCCCACCCCTCCGGTGTCAGCCGGTCCAGCACCGCGTCGCGCCGCTTCCCGTTGATCAGCTCACGGCGGTACTCCCAGCGCAGCGCGGCCCCGGGGACGCGCCGGCACATGAACCGGCCGAGCGTGTCGAGTCCTTCGACCTCCCAGCCCTGGTCGCCGTGGAGGGCGAGCAGGCGCCGGTCGTTGTAGATGTCCGCCGTCCAGAGCCAGGTCTCGGCCTGCTCGGCGGGCTCGGCCGCCACCGGCGCCGTTCCGCCCAGCCGCGCCGCGAAGCCGGTGGCAGGGCCGAACTCCTCCTCCGGCGACGTGCCCGAGTCGGCCAGGTGACCGCGCAGCTCGGCGACGGTGGAGGCGATCTGCTCCGCCGGTACGCCGGCCTCGCGCAGCGCGGCGGTCAGCTCGTCGAAGTACGCGCTCGGCTCGGTGTTCATCGTGTTCCCCCGGTCTTCAGCATGGTCTGTACGGCGGTGTGGAAGGTCAGCCACGCCCCGCTCTCGGTGGTGAGATGGCTCCGGCCCTGCTCGGTGAGGCGGTAGTAGCGGCGCCCCGGTCCCCGCTCCGCGGCCCGGAACTCGGCCTCCACCAGCCCGGCCTCCTCCAGCCGGTTCAGTACGGGATAGAGGGTCCCGCCCTTGATCTCCCCGAGCCCCGCCTCGGCGAGCGCCTTGGAGATCTCGTACCCGTAGTTCTCGCCCTCCGTGAGGCAGGAGAGGACGAGGAGGTCCAGGACGCCCTTGAGCCAACTTGATCTGCGGTCTGCGGCCATGGCTGCATTCCATCACCAGCTAGATAGGAATGCAACCTAGCTGGTGATGCTAGCTGGATCGGGACACCAGCATCTTCCCGATGTTCTCGCCGCGCAGCATCCCCAGGAACGCGTCCACGATGTGCTCGAAGCCCTCCACCACCGTCACGTCCACCGGCAGCCGCCCGCTCCGCAGATGCGGCACGGCGAAGTCGTACAGCTCCTGCTGCGCGTCCGCATGACGGGCGACCAGGAAGCCCTCGAGGCGGATGCTCTTCTCCACCAGGTCGAAGAGGTTGCGCGGGGCCGGCGGGGGAGCGGAGAGCGCGTGGTACTGCGCGACCGCACCGACCCAGGCGATCCGCCCGTGCTCGCGCAGAGAGGCGATCGCCGCCTCCAGATGGTCCCCGCCCACCCCGTCGAGCACCGCGTCCAGACCCTCCGGCGCCGCCTTCGCGAGCAGTTCCGCCACCGGCCCGTCGTGGTAGTCGAAGGCCGCGTCGAAGCCCGCCTCCTCCGTCAGGTACGCGACCTTCCGCGCCGACCCCGCGCTGCCGACGAGCCGCCCGGCGCCCAGCAGTCGGGCGAAGCGGCCCGCCGCCGTGCCGACCCCGCCCGCGGCGGCCGAGACGAACAGGTCCTCGCCCGGCTGGATCCGGGCGATCCGGGTCAGGCCGACGTACGCCGAGAGGCCGGTGCCGCCCAGGACGCTCAGATGCGCCGTGAGCGGGACGCCCTCGAAGTCGGGGACGGCGCGCACCTCGCCGGGTGTGACGAGGGAGTGCGTACGCCAGCCCTTGCGGTGCAGGACCAGGTCGCCGGCGGAGAGCGCGGGGGTGCGGGAGTCCAGGACGCGGCCCAGGGTGCGGCCCTCCATGGGTGAGCCGAGCGTCCACAGGAAGTCCCCGTCCATCGCCTCGCGGTGGTACGGGTCCACGGACCAGAGGAGGTTCTCGACGAGCGCGGTGCCGGGCGCCGGGGAGGGGACCGGTGCCTCCACGAAGGCGAAGTGGGCGGCGGTGGGGAAACCGTCGGGGCGGGCGGTCTGATGGACGGTGATCATGGTGCTGTGCGTCATGGGGGAGACCGTAGGAGGGAATCCGGAGCCCGGGCAGTAGGTTGCTCCGATGGATCGCCCCGATCCATCGAAGTTCCTCATACTCCGAGGTGGAAGCCCCGATGACCGACCTCGCGCCGCACGAGTTGCGCGTCCTCCTCGCCGTCGGGAGCGAGCGTGGCTTCTCCGCCGCCGCCCGGGCGCTCGGTACGACCCAGTCCGCCGTCTCCCACTCCGTGCGGACCAGTGAGCGCAAGCTCGGCGCGGTCCTCTTCGACCGGGGGCGGACCGGCGCCACGCCCACCGCCGCCGGGGAGCGGGCCCTGGCCCATGCCCGGCGGGTGCTGCGGCTCCTGGACGTGATGGCCGCGGAGGTGCGCGGGGCCGAGAGCGGCACCGTCGCCGGACCGCTGCGGATCGCCGCCTTCCGCAGCGCCGCCCTGCATCTGCTGCCACGCGCCCTGGAGCGGCTCGCCGCCCGGTGCCCCGACGTGGTCCCGGAGGTGCGGATCGTCCGGGAGGTGGGGCGAGGGACGGCCGGCGAAGTCCTGGACGGGCGGGCGGACCTCGGCATCGCGACGATCGGGACGACCTCGCCCGTACCGCCGCGGCTCGTCGGGGGTGTGCTGGTCGAGGAGGCGTACGCGCTGGTGCACCCGGCCGGGCATCCGGCGCCGCGCTCGCTGCCGCTCGTCGACTGGGCGGAGAACTGCACCTCCTACACCCGGCGGTGGTGGGCGGAGCAGGAGTGGCTGCCGGCGGCGACCGTGGAGGCCGAGGACGACGGAGCGGTGCTCTCGATGGTGAGCAGTGGTTTCGGCATGGCCGTGATGCCGGAACTCTCCCTGATCGGAGCACCGCCCTCGGTGGAGATCACCGATCTCGGCCCGGAGCGACCGACCCGGACCGTCGGCTATGTCACCACCCCTGAACTGGCGAAATCCCTCGCGGTGCGGGCGCTCGTCCGGGAGCTGCGGGCCGTCCGGCAGTCGGTGTGAGGCGAGCGCCGTCTCAGATAGTAGGAAGTCCGAGTAATTGTGGAGACAGATGCGGCCGCCTGTCCTAGCTTTGTAGGAGCCGAACGTCTCGCTCCATCAGCGAATGGCGGTCGTGAGCGCGATGCCCCCGTGCAGGCAACCCCTGCGGGCCCGCTCCCCGCCCCTTCCGGCGCCTTCGATCACCACTGATCTCGGATCATCACTGATCTCAAGGAGTCGATCCCCCATGGCCGCTGAGACCACCCGCCGTGTCCGCCACACCGTCGTCCGCCCCGCCGGCGACGACGCCCGCAAGAACGCCGCCGCCGCCCTCCAGCGCGCCCTCGACCGCCGTGACAACGGCGGCTCCACCGGGCACTGACGCGACGCCGGGGCCGTACGTCCGGCCCCGGAGGCGGTCGCCGCGCGCGCCGCTCCCGGCGAGCGCGGACGCCTGCCTGCGGAGAACACGCCCGCGTCCACATGATGGACTACGAATGTCAGACGGTGGGACGAGGAGTAGGGTGCCGACATGTCTCACAGCATCAATCTCGCAGTCATTCCCGGCGACGGCATCGGACAGGAAGTCGTGGCCCAGGGCCTCAAGGTCCTCGCTGCCGCGCTCCCGCAGGACGTGAAGCTGGAGACGAAGGAGTTCGACTTCGGCGCCAAGCGCTATCACGCGACCGGTGAGACCCTCACCGACGCCGACGTCGAGGCCCTCAAGCAGCACGACGCGATCCTGCTCGGCGCGATCGGCGACCCCTCGGTCCCGTCCGGCGTGCTGGAGCGCGGCTTCCTGCTGAAGCTCCGCTTCCTCTTCGACCACCACGTCAACCTGCGTCCTTCGAAGCTGCTCCCGGGCGTGTCCACCCCGCTCAAGGGCCAGCCCGAGATCGACTTCATCGTGGTCCGCGAGGGCACCGAGGGCCCGTACACCGGCAACGGCGGCTCGATCCGCACCGGTACCCCGCACGAGGTCGCCACCGAGGTCTCCGTCAACACGGCCTTCGGTGTCGAGCGCGTCGTCCGCGACGCCTTCGCCCGCGCCCAGGCCCGCCCGCGCAAGAAGCTGACGCTGGTCCACAAGAACAACGTCCTGGCGTACGCGGGCCACCTCTGGACCAACATCTTCAACAAGGTGGCCGAGGAGTTCCCCGAGGTCACCACCGACTACCTGCACGTGGACGCGGCGACGATCTTCCTCGTCACGCAGCCCGAGCGGTTCGACGTGATCGTCACCGACAACCTCTTCGGCGACATCATCACCGACCTGGCCGCGGCCGTCTCCGGCGGCATCGGCGTCGCCGCATCGGGCAACATCAACCCGAGCGGCGAGTTCCCGTCGATGTTCGAGCCCGTCCACGGCTCCGCGCCGGACATCGCGGGCCAGGGCAAGGCCGACCCCACGGCCACCGTGCTCTCCGTCGCCCTCCTCCTGCGCCACCTCGGCTACGAGTCCGAGGCCGCCCGCATCGAGGCCGCCGTCGCGGCGGACCTGACCGAGCGGGGCGACTCCGTCCGTACGACGGACGAGATCGGCGACGCGCTCGCGGTACGCGTAGCGAGCTGACCCGACGAGCCACGCACACAGCCGCCGGGTCGCACCAGCACCCGGCGGCTGTACCTATGCGGTCGCAGGGTGCCACCATCAAACCCTGGACCGCGCCACACACCGTTTCGTGCACCGGTCCCCACGGGCGATAATCGAACGTGGGGCCGCGGCATGCGGTAGAGCTCGGACGTCCTAGCAGAGCACTGATAGCGGCGTGAGCGCGGTCCGTCACACACAACCGGTGAAGGACTAGCACTCATGACGACGCCCACGATCGAGCTCAAGCCCTCCTCCAGCCCGCTGTCCGACGCGGAGCGCGAGGCGATCCTGGCCAGCCCCGGATTCGGCCGCCACTTCACCGACCACATGGTGACCATCCGCTGGACCGAGGGGCGCGGCTGGCACGACGGCCAGCTCGTCCCGTACGGCCCGCTCTCGCTCGACCCGGCCACGAACGTCCTGCACTACGCCCAGGAGATCTTCGAGGGCCTGAAGGCGTACCGCCGTCCCGACGGCACCGTCGCCACCTTCCGCCCCGACGCCAACGCCCGGCGCTTCCAGGCGTCCGCCCACCGGCTCGCCATGCCGGAGCTGCCCGTCGAGACCTTCATCGAGGCCTGTGACGTCCTGGTCCAGCAGGACAAGGCATGGGTTCCGGCGCACGGCGGCGAGGAGTCGCTCTACCTGCGTCCGTTCATGATCGCGACCGAGGTCGGTCTCGGTGTGCGGCCGGCGAACGAGTACCTCTTCTGTGTCATCGCCTCGCCCGCCGGACCGTACTTCCCCGGTGGGGTGAAGCCGGTCTCGATCTGGCTCTCGGAGGACCGCGTCCGCGCCGTCCCCGGCGGCGTGGGCGACGCCAAGACCGGCGGCAACTACGCGGCCTCCCTGCTGGCGCAGGCCGAGGCGGCCGGGAAGGGCTGCGACCAGGTCGCGTACCTCGACGCCGTGGAGCACAAGTGGGTCGAGGAGCTCGGCGGCATGAACCTGTACTTCGTGTACGGGGACAGGATCGTCACCCCGACGCTGACGGGCTCCCTGCTCGCCGGCATCACCCGTGACTCGCTCCTCCAGCTCGCCAAGGACCTCGGCTACAGCTCCGAGGAGGGCCGCGTCTCCATCGACCAGTGGAAGGCCGACAGCGAGAACGGCTCGCTCACCGAGGTCTTCGCCTGCGGAACGGCCGCCGTCATCACGCCCGTCGGCACCGTGAAGTCGGCGCGCGGTGAGTGGCAGCAGTCGGGCGGCCAGCCCGGCGAGGTCACGATGAAGCTCCGCGACGCGCTGCTCGCGATCCAGACGGGCAGGTCCGAGGACGTCCACGGCTGGACTCACCAGCTGGGCTGACCGAGCCTCCCCGGGTGTGGGCAGCCGTTCCGCAGGCCGGAGCGGCTGGGCACACCCGGGGGTCGCTGCGCGGTCAGCTTTCTGCCCAGGGGCACGCTCAGGAGACGGCCACGTCGGGCTCGGCCGCCGGCGCCGTGGCCGCCCGCGGCGTCAGCGCCGCGTACAGCGCGCCGCCCACCACTCCCGACAGCACGAAGCTGCAGTCGATTCCGCCCGTCAGGGTGAGCAGCGGCCCCTCGTACAGCGGGGTCGACACCGAGGCGAGGCCCACCGTCGCGCCCAGCGCCCAGCAGGCCGTGGCCCGCGGGTGCCAGCCCGCCGAGAACCAGTACGCGCCGCCCCGCGCCCGGCGGTTGTACACCTGGAGCGCCTCCGGGTCGTACGCGCCACGACAGCGCGCGTGACCGATCAGCGTGATCACGGCCCACGGCGTACCGATCGCCGTCAGCAGCAGCACGAACGACGTCATCGCCGACTGCGCGTCCGAGGCGAAGTGGCCGAGGAAGACGAAGGCCGTCGCCACCGCCGCCACCACCAGCGTCGCCCGCGCCCGGGTCGCCCGGGGCAGGATCGCGTCCAGGTCCAGGCCCATCGAGTACAGCATCAGACCCGCGTTGCCGACGGTGCCGGCGGTCGCCGCGAGGAGCAGCGGCACCACGTACCAGGCGGGGGAGGCCGCGACGAGCGGGCCCGCGTAGTCCAGTGCGCCGCGCGCCGCCAACGCCGTGTACGTACCGAAGAGCTGAGGGATCAGCAGGCCGAGGACCAGACCCACACAGGTGGTCCTCCAGACGGTCTTCGGGCTGTACCGCTCGGGGGATATGTAGCGGGTGTAGTCGCCGAGCAGGGTGATGAAGGCGACGGGGCCGCTGAGGCCGGCGGCCACCGCCGAGAGCACCCAGGTCGGCCAGAACGAGCCGAGCAGATACGGGGTGTCGGGCACCGGGGCCGCGGTGACGTCGCCCGCGTAGGCGACGAGTCCGAGGCCGAGCAGCAGGGTCATGCCGATCGCGAGCCCCTTGCTGAGCCGGAGCAGCAGGCCGTAGCCGAAGACCGCGAAGACGACCGTGCAGGCGGCGAGCACCGCGTACACCACCGCGTGCGTGGTGTCCCCGGTCGGTACGCCGGTCAGCCGGGCGAGCGTTCCGACCACCACGTCGCCGCCGATCCACAGCGTCAGCGCCGTGTAGCCGAGCGAGAGCAGCAGCCCCACGACCGAGCCGACCAGCCGGCCGCGGACGCCGAAGAAGGCGCCGCTGGAGGTCGAGAGGTTGGTCGCGGTGCGCAGCGAGACGAGGGCGAGCGGGGCGGTCACGGCGACGCCGACGAGCGTGCCGGTGACCACGGAGGTCACCGACGCCCACAGCCCGAGGCCGAAGGAGACCGGCAGCCAGCCGAAGACGATCACTCCGAGGCAGAGGTTCGAGCCGAGGAGGATCGCCAACAGGTCTCGCGGACCGCTGGTGCGTTCCGCTTCGGGGATGGTGTCGACTCCGCGCTGTTCGATCGGCATGGGGGCTCCCTGCGGGGCAAGCGGGTGGACAGATTTTAGAGTGGCGCTCAATGTGACCCACTACCGACGCGTACGTCAATGCTTGGCTACGAAGCGCCGAACGTTTAGAGTGTCGCTCAAACAGGAGGTGTGTGGACGTGCGACTGACCCCCACGGAACGAGACCGGCTGTTGCTCTTCGGCGCAGCGGAGCTCGCCCGGGCCCGCCGGGCACGGGGCCTGCGGCTCAACGTGCCCGAGGCGACGGCCCTCGTCGCGGACACCGTCTGCGAGGCGGCGCGCGACGGCAGGCGGCTCGCCGAGGCGATCGCCGCCGCCCGGTCCGTGCTCGGACCGGACGACGTCCTGCCGGGCGTGGCCGATGTCGTCACCGAAGTACATGTCGAGGCCGTTTTCGACGACGGCTCGCGGCTCGCGGTCGTCTCCGACCCGATCGGCGGTCCCTCGCTGGGTGAGAGCGCCCCGGGCGCGCTGCTGCCGGGCCCCACGGAGGCCGAGGAGCCGCCCGCGCTGACCCTGAGCGTCCGCAACACGGCGACTGTTCCGGTCAGCGTGACCTCGCACTTCCACTTCTTCGAGGCCAATCCGCGCCTCGACTTCGACCGGGCCGCCGCCTACGGCATGCGGCTCGCGATCCCCGCCGGAGCGTCGTTCCGCTTCGATCCCGGCAGCGGCGCGGAGGTCGGCCTCGTGCCGATCGGCGGCGCGCGCGTCGCCATCGGCTTCGCCGGGCTGGTCGACGGCCCGCTGGACGCGCCCGGCGCGAAGGAACAGGCCCTGCGGCGCGCCGCGGCCTGCGGCTACCTGGGAGTTGAGGCGTGATGGACCCGTACGAGTACGCGTCGGTGCACGGACCCCGCGCGGGCGACCGGGTCGTCCTCGGGGACTCCGGGCTCGTCGTCCGCGTCGAGTCCGACTCGCAGAAGCCGGGGGACGAGTTCCTTGCCGGCTTCGGCAAGACGGCCCGGGACGGGATTCATCTCAAGGCGGCCGCGGTCCGGGAGACCTGCGACGTCGTGATCAGCAACGTCCTGGTGATCGACGCCGTTCAGGGCATCCGCAAGGTGTCGATCGGTATACGCGAAGGCCGGATCCACGCCATCGGACGTGCGGGCAACCCGGACACCCTCGACGGCGTCGACGTCGTCGTCGGCACCGGAACGTCGATCGTCTCCGGCGAGGGCCTCATCGCCACCGCCGGTGCCGTGGACACCCACGTCCACCTGCTGTCCCCCCGCATCATGGAGGCCTCCCTCGCCTCGGGTGTGACCACCATCATCGGACAGGAGTTCGGTCCTGTCTGGGGGGTTGGCGTCAACTCGCCATGGGCCCTCAGGCACGCTTTCGGCGCGTTCGACGCGTGGCCGGTGAACATCGGTTTCCTGGCGCGTGGTTCGTCGTCGGATGCGGCGCCGTTGGTGGAGGCGCTGGCGGAGGGCGGGGCGTCGGGGTTCAAGGTGCATGAGGACATGGGTGCGCATACACGTGCGCTGGACACGGCGCTGCGGGTGGCGGAGGAGCACGATGTGCAGGTGGCCCTGCACAGTGACGGTCTGAACGAGTGCCTTTCGGTCGAGGACACGTTGCGGGTGCTCGACGGGCGGACGATCCATGCCTTCCATATCGAGGGCTGTGGCGGCGGTCACGTGCCGAACGTGCTGAAGATGGCGGGCGTGCCGAACGTGATCGGTTCGTCGACGAATCCGACGCTGCCGTTCGGGCGGGATGCGGTGGCGGAGCACTACGGGATGATCGTCTCGGTCCATGACCTGAAGACGGATCTGCCGGGTGACGCGGCGATGGCGCGGGACCGGATCCGGGCGGGGACGATGGGCGCGGAGGATGTCCTGCACGATCTGGGCGCGATCGGTATCACGTCGTCGGACGCGCAGGGGATGGGGAGGGCCGGCGAGACCGTACGCCGGACCTTCGCCATGGCGGGGAAGATGAAGGCGGAGCTGGGCCCGTTGGAGGGTGACGGGGCGCACGACGACAACGCGCGTGTGCTGCGGTACATGGCGAAGCTGACCATCAACCCGGCGATCGCCCACGGCCTGGCCCATGAGATCGGTTCGATCGAGGTCGGGAAGATGGCCGACGTGGTGCTGTGGCGTCCGGAGTTCTTCGGTGCCAAGCCGCAGATGGTCATCAAGAACGGCTTCCCCGCGTGGGGGGTGGTGGGCGATCCGAACGCGGCCACCGACACCTGCGAACCGCTGCTCCTGGGACCGCTGTTCGGTGCCCACGGGGCGGCGCCGGCGGACATCTCGGTGGCCTTCGTGGCCCAGGCGGCCGTCGATCTCGGCTCCGACCTGATGCCGACCAGGCGCCGTCGGGTCGCCGTCCGCAACACGCGGGGCATCGGCCCCGGAAACCTGCTCCTGAACTCCCGTGTCGGGGATGTCCAGGTCGACGGCCGGACGGGCCTGGTGTCGCTGGACGGCGACCCGCTCCGCTCCGAGCCGGCCGAGTCCGTCTCCCTCAACCGCCTCTACTTCCTCTAGGACCTGACCCATGACCTCCGAGACCTTCCGCATGCCGCCCGAGTGGGCCCCGCACGAGCGCACCTGGATGGCCTGGCCCGGCCCCAACCCCACGTTCACCGACGACGAGGAGCTGGCCGAGGCCCGCACCGCGTGGGCCTCCGTGGCCCGTGCCGTACGCCGCTTCGAGCCGGTCACGATGGTGGTCGGCCCCGGCCAGCTGGACTCCGCGCGCGCCCTGCTCGGCGACTCGGTCGACCTGGTGGAGCGCGAGCTCGACGACGCGTGGATGCGCGACATCGGCCCGACCTTCGTCACGAACGGCACCGAGCTGGCCGCCGTCGACTGGGTCTTCAACGGCTGGGGCGCGCAGGACTGGGCCCGATGGGAGCACGACTCCAAGATCGCCCGCCATGTCGCCGATCTCGTCGACGTGCCGGTGCTGAGCAGCACGCTCGTGAACGAGGGCGGCGCGATCCACGTCGACGGTGAGGGAACGGTCCTGCTGACCGACACCGTCCAGCTCGGCTCCGGACGCAACCCCGAGTGGAGCCGCGCGCAGGTCGAGGCGGAGATCCACGCGAAGCTCGGCACCACGAAGGCGATCTGGCTCCCGCACGGCCTCGCCGGCGACTACGGCATGTACGGCACCCAGGGCCACGTCGACATCGTCGCGGCCTTCGCCAAGCCGGGTGTCGTGGTCGTGCACAGCCAGCAGGACCCGGCCCACCCGGACCACGAGCGCTCGCGGATGTACGTCGACATCCTCAGCCGCGCGACGGACGCCCGGGGCCGCCTCCTGGAGGTCGTCGAGATCCCGGCCCCGACCGTCCTGAAGGACGAGGAGGGCGACTGGGTGGACTACTCGTACATCAACCACTACCTCTGCAACGGCGGCGTGGTCCTGTGCGGCTTCGACGACCCCAACGACGAGATCGCGGCGGGCATCTTCCGCCGGCTCTTCCCGGACCGGATCGTCACGCTGGTCGACGCACGCCCCATATTCGCGGGCGGCGGCGGCATCCACTGCATCACGCAGCAGCAGCCGAAGGTCTGAGACACGTCGGGCGACGGCCGCGGGCGGCACGACGGCCTGCGGCCGTGCCCGCCCGCGGCCATCGGCCGGAGCGCCGGCGCAGGGGTGAGGTAGAACAGACGAGTGACCCGCATCAGTCCCGCCGGACCCCGGCGACGCAACAACGCCGCCCCTCCGCGTGAGGAGCTTCTCGCCGCCGCCATGGACACCATCGCCGAGCGCGGTCTCGACGGGCTGACCATGGCCGGCCTCGGGCGCGAGGTCGGGATGAGCAGTGGGCACCTGCTCTACTACTTCCGCACCAAGGACGAACTGCTGCTGCAGACCCTGGAGTGGAGCGAGGGGCGGCTCGGCGCCCAGCGCAGCGCGCTGCTCTCTCGGCCCGGGACCGCACGCGAGCGGCTCGACGGGTACATCGACGTCTACGTCCCCGACGGCCCCCGCGACCCCCACTGGACCCTCTGGCTGGAGGTCTGGAACCGCTCCCAGAACGCCGACGACGACGCCCGCGCCCGGCAGGCCGCCATCGAGGGCGCCTGGCACCGCGACCTGGTCGCCCTGATCGCCGAGGGCGTCTCGCGCGGGGAGTTCCGGCCCGTCGACCCCGACCGCTACGCGGCCCGGATGCGGGCCCTGCTCGACGGCTTCAGCGTCCATGTCGCGGTCGGCATCCCGGGCACGGGCCGCGATCATGTCATCGCGCACGTACGGGAGTTCGTCGCCGAAACCCTGATCCTGCGAACGTAACGAACGTAAGTACTCCCGATCGTTGCGGGCTACACCCTTGTGACCCGGCCGACGCCTCCGGCACGGTTCCGGATCATGGGACGAGAGCACTGGAAGAAGATCTGGGTCGGCTCGGCCGGCAACATGGTCGAGTGGTTCGACTGGTTCGTGTACGCGAGTTTCGCGACGTACTTCGCGGGGGCGTTCTTCCCCGAGGGCAATGACACCGCCAAGCTCATGAACACCGCCGGCATCTTCGCCGTCGGCTTCTTCATGCGCCCCGTCGGCGGCTGGCTCCTCGGCCGGGTGGGCGACCGCAAGGGCCGCAAGGCGGCGCTCACGCTCACCGTGACGCTGATGTCCGCCTCGGCCGTCCTGATCGCGATCGCGCCCACGTACTCCGTCGCCGGCTACGGCGGCGCCGCGGTCCTGTTGATCGCCCGGCTCCTCCAGGGCCTCTCGGTCGGCGGCGAGTACGCGGCGAGCGCGACCTACCTGACGGAGGCCTCCGCGCCCCGGCACCGCGGCTTCGCCTCCAGCTTCCAGTACGTCTCGATGACCGCCGGCCAGATCCTCGGCCTCGGTCTGCAGATCGTCCTCCAGCGCACGATGTCCGCCGAGGCGCTGCACAGCTGGGGCTGGCGCATCCCGTTCATCATCGGCGCCCTCGGCGCGGCCGTCGTCTTCTACCTGCGGCGGAACATGCTGGAGACGGAGGTGTACGAGGAGACGGCCGACGAGGGCGTGGCGAGCGGCGAGAAGGGCACGCTCAAGGCGCTGTGGGCGCACAGGCGGGAGGCGTTCCTGGTCGTCGCCCTCACCATGGGCGGGACGGTGGCCTACTACACGTACACCACCTATCTCACGAAGTACCTCTCGAACTCGGCGGGGCTGCCGAAGCAGACCGCGACCCTGGTCTCCTTCTGCGCGCTGATCGTCTTCGCCTGTCTGCAGCCCCTCGCGGGACGGCTCTCCGACCGGATCGGCCGGCGGCCGCTGCTGATCACCTTCGCGCTGGGGTCGACCTTCCTGACCGTGCCGATCATGACGCTGCTCCAGGACGCCGGGTCCTTCTGGCCCGCGCTCGGTCTCTCGCTGCTCGCGCTGGTCGTCATCACCGGCTACACCTCGATCAACGCGTGCGTGAAGGCGGAGCTCTTCCCGACCGGCATCCGCGCGCTGGGCGTCGCCCTGCCGTACGCCGTCGCCAACGCGCTCTTCGGCGGCACGGCCGAGTACGTGGCGCTGTGGTTCAAGGACGCGGGTGCCGAGTCCGGCTACTACTGGTACGTGGCGGGCTGCGCCGCCGTCTCCCTCGTCGTCTACCTGACGATGCGCGAGACGAGGGACATCGACCTCGGCAGGGTCGGCACCTCCGCACCCGCGCGGGCCGAGGGGCCGGCGGCCGACCGGGTGCCCACATCCTGAGACCCGCGTCCCGCGTACGGCAGGGGTGTGGCAGACTGCGGGCGTGCTTGCTACCACCATGATTATCGGCAGCAGCGCGCCGGTCCGCAGTGGCCACTGAACCGCGACTCCACCCCCGCGGCAGTGGACACCGTGCCCCAGACCCGCGCGCAGACCTCTCGCACCCGCGAGGGGTTTTTTCGTTTTCCGGCCCCACCGCCGCCGGAAACGGACAGCGCGTGAGAATGGGGGCAAGTGGATCCAGACCTTCCGGAGCCACATCCGACAGGAGCCATCAGAGCCATGACCACGGAGACCGACGAGAGCTCGCGCCTCGACGACAGCTTCCATGTCTTCGACACGACGCTGCGCGACGGAGCGCAGCGTGAAGGCATCAACCTCACCGTCGCGGACAAGCTGACCATCGCGCGACACCTCGACGACTTCGGCGTCGGCTTCATCGAGGGCGGCTGGCCCGGGGCCAACCCCCGCGACACGGAGTTCTTCGCCCGCGCGCAGCAGGAGATCACGTTCAAGAACGCGCGGCTCGTCGCGTTCGGCGCGACCCGCAGGGCCGGCGGCAACGCCGCCGAGGACCCGCAGGTCAAGGCGCTCCTGGACTCCGGCGCCCCCGTGATCACCCTGGTCGCCAAGTCGCACGACCGGCACGTCGAGCTGGCTCTGCGCACCACCCTGGACGAGAACCTGGAGATGGTCCGCGACACCGTCTCCTACCTGCGGTCCCAGGGCCGCCGCGTCTTCGTCGACTGCGAGCACTTCTTCGACGGCTACAAGGCCAACCCGCAGTACGCCAAGGACGTGGTCCGCGCCGCCTCCGAGGCCGGGGCCGACGTCGTGATCCTCTGCGACACCAACGGCGGCATGCTCCCCGCCCAGGTCCAGGCCGTCGTCGCCACCGTCATCGCCGACACCGGTGCCCGGCTCGGCATCCACGCCCAGGACGACACGGGCTGCGCCGTCGCCAACACGCTCGCCGCCGTCGACGCGGGCGCCACGCACGTCCAGTGCACCGCCAACGGCTACGGCGAGCGGGTGGGCAACGCCAACCTCTTCCCCGTGGTCGCCGCCCTTGAGCTCAAGTACGACAAGCGGGTGCTGCCCGAGGGCGCGCTCGCCGAGATGACCCGGATCTCGCACGCCATCGCCGAGGTCGTCAATCTGACGCCCTCCACCCATCAGCCGTACGTGGGCGTCTCGGCCTTCGCCCACAAGGCCGGCCTGCACGCCTCCGCGATCAAGGTCGACCCGGACCTCTACCAGCACATCGATCCCGAGCGCGTCGGCAACACCATGCGGATGCTCGTCTCCGACATGGCCGGCCGCGCCTCCATCGAGCTGAAGGGCAAGGAGCTCGGCGTCGACCTGGGCGGCGACCGCGCGCTGGTCGCCCGCGTCGTCGAGCGCGTCAAGGAGCGCGAGCTCTCCGGCTACACCTACGAGGCGGCCGACGCCTCCTTCGAGCTGCTGCTCCGCGAGGAGGTCGAGGGCCGCCCCCGCCGCTACTTCCGTACGGAGTCCTGGCGCGCGATCGTCGAGGACCGGCCCGACGGCACCCACGCCAACGAGGCGACCGTGAAGCTCTGGGCCAAGGGCGAGCGGATCGTCGCCACCGCCGAGGGCAACGGCCCGGTCAACGCACTCGACCGCGCCATGCGGGTGGCGCTGGAGCGGATCTACCCGCAGCTCGCCAAGTTCGAGCTCGTGGACTACAAGGTCCGCATCCTGGAGGGCCGCCACGGCACGGAGTCCACGACCCGCGTCCTGATCACCACCAGTGACGGCAACGCGGAGTGGTCGACGGTCGGCGTCGGGGAGAACGTGATCGCCGCCTCCTGGCAGGCGCTGGAGGACGCGTTCACCTACGGACTGCTGCGCGTGGGGATCGACCCCGCCGAGTGACGTGCGGAGCCGGCCACAACCTTTGGTCCACTATGTCTCGGAAGCACTCTTTAGGGGTAGTTTCGATGGTATGAGGACCAGGCCGTTCCACCTCCTGTCGGCCCTCGCGGGGCTGGCCATGCTGCTGCTCCTGGTCCTGGCCCCCTCCGCGGGGGCCGGGATCACCGGGATCCCGGACGCCGGAGCGGCCCTGAAGCAGGGCCCGGTGTACGTCGATCCGGGCGCCTCCGACCAGCTCTCGACCGCCCAGGCGGACGCCCTCGCCCAGAAGATCGAGGACGCGGACAAGCCGCTCTTCGTCGCCGTGCTGCCCGCGGGCAGCGAGTATCCGCCCGAGAACCTGCTGCGCAACCTGCGCACCCAGACCGGGGTGACGGGGCTGTACGCCGTCAGGCTCGGCGACGGGTTCGATGCCGCCGCCGACCGTTCGGTGATGTCCGCGCAGGCCGTGGACAACCTGGTCACCTCCGTGCGCCAGCCCGGGGTGGACACCGCCACCGAGCTGAACAACTTCGTCGACCAGGCCCTCCCGACCATGAACGGCTCCGCCCCCGCCTCCTGGGGCTCGGTCGGCGCCGACGACGGTGTCCCGGTCGGCGGGATGATCACCCTCGGCGCGCTCGTCGCCGCCGGTGGCGCGGGCGCCTACGCGATCGTCCGCCGCAACCGGCTCCGCAAGCAGGCCGAGGAGCGCGAGGCGCTCGACAAGCTCCGGGTCGTCGTCGACGAGGACATCACGGCCTTCGGCGAGGAGCTCGAGCGGCTGGACTTCCATCCCGCCGAGCCCGGCGCCGACGACGCGATGCGCGGCGACTACGAGCGGGCGCTCGACGCGTACGACAAGGCGAAGTCCCTGATGGGCTCGGCGACGCGCCCGCACGACGTCAGAGCCGTGACCCAGGCGCTGGAGGACGGCCGCTACTCGCTCGCCGCCCTGGCCGCCCGCCGTGAGTCCCGGCAGCTGCCCGAGCGTCGCCCGCCCTGCTTCTTCGACCCGCGCCACGGCCCCTCGACCGAGGACCGGACCTGGACGCCGACGGGCGGCACCGCGCGCGAGGTCCCGGTCTGCGCCGCCGACGCCACCCGCCTCGACAGCGGCCAGGACCCCCTGGCCCGTACCGTCGAGACCGAGAGCGGCCGCCGTCCGTACTGGGAGGCGGGACCGGCGTACGGCCCGTGGGCAGGCGGCTACTTCGGCGGCGGGCTGCTCCCCGGCCTCCTCGCCGGCACCCTGCTCGGCTCCATGCTCGCCACCCCCGCCTACGCCGGTGAGTACGGCGGAGGCGACTTCGGCGGCGGCGACGTCTCCGGGGGCGACTTCAACTCCGGCGACTTCGGATCGGGCGACTTCGGCGGCGGTGGTGGCGGCGGCTTCGGCGACTTCGGAGGCGGCGGGGACTTCGGCGGCGGCTTCTAGCGCGGCGCCTTCAAGACCAGGCGCTACACCAGGGGCTTCACCGACATCAGCAGATGCTGGTGGACCCCGCCCGCACGGTCCGTGATCAGGGCGCGCTGCCCCGGGCCCAGCAGGTGGAAGCGGACCGAGTCGGTGTCGAAGGAGCCCAGCGCGTCCAGCAGATACCCCGGATTGAACGCGACCGTCATCGCCTCCGACCCCGAGAGGGCCGCCGGGAGCCGCTGCGAGGCGACGTCGTCCTCGTAGCCCGCCTGGAGGTGGACGGCGTCCCCGCCGAACGCGAGCTGCACCGGACTGTCGCCCTCCGCGACCACCGCGACCCGTTTGACGGCCTCGACCAGCGGACCGCGCTCCATCTCGGCGACGGCGTGCTCGCCCAGGGAGAAGAGCTTGTCGTGCCGGGGGAGACGGCCGTCGAGCAGCCGGGTCGTCGTCCGCGTCCCCTCGCTCTCGAAACCGACCGATCCCCCGTCGAGGGCGAGGCGGACGGACCCTGCCGAGGTGAGCGAGCGGGCGATCTCGGTCAGCCGGCGGGCGGGAACGACGACGTCCGCGCCGCCCTCGTCCCCTCGTGGCTCCTCGCCCTCCGGCTTCCACTCCAGCGTGCGGACCGCGTAGCGGTACCGGTCGGTCGCGGCCAGCGTCATCGTCGTACCGTCCAGGGCGAGCCGTACCCCCGTCAGCACCGGCAGCGAGTCGTCCCGGCCGGCGGCCACCGCCACCTGCCCGACCGCCGCCGCGAACGCCCCGGCGTCCACGAGGCCCCGGAACGCGGGCAGCTCGGGCGGCGCCGGATAGTCGTCCAGCGGCAGCAGGGAGAGCCCGAAGCGGGCGCCCCCGCCCGTCACGGAGAGCCGCGCCCCCTCGACCGCGCACTCGACCGGGCCCCTGGGCAGCACCTTGCAGATGTCGAGCAGCCGCCGCCCGAGAACGAGGGCACGGCCGTCCCGCACGGTGTCGGCCTCGACCTCGATGCGCGCCGACGCCTCGTAGTCGAGCCCGGAGACGCGCAGCCGGCCGTCGGCCGACTCCAGGAGCAGCCCGCCGAGCACCGGGACGGGGGACCGGGCCGGGAGCACGCGCGCGGCCCAGGCCACGGCGTCGGTCAACTCGCTGCTGTCGATACGGAATTCCATGCCCGCGACGCTAGCGCGCCGCACTGACAACGCCCCGGCTCCACCGGAACGCCGAGCGCCCGCCCTCCGTCGCTGACGGAGAGGCGGGCGCGCTCGTGGTGCCCTCGCGGGCGGGATCCGGGATCAGGCGGCGTTCTTGATCGCGGAGATGTCGAAGTTCAGCTTCACCTTGTCGCTGACCACGACACCACCGGTCTCCAGCGCCGCGTTCCAGGTCAGACCCCAGTCGGACCGGAGGATCTCGGCCGAGCCCTCGAAGCCGACACGCTCGTTGCCGTACGGGTCGGTGGCCGAGCCGTTGAACTCCAGGTCGATGGAGAGCGGCTTGGTGACGTCCTTGATCGTGAGGTCGCCGGTCATGCGGTACTTGTCGCCGCCCAGCTGCTCCGCCTCGGTCGAGCGGAAGGTCATCAGCGGGAACTGCTCGGCGTCGAAGAAGTCGCCGCTGCGCAGGTGGTTGTCACGGTCGCCGATGCCGGTGTCGACGGAGGCGATCTTGATCTCGATCGAGGCGGCGGAGGCGCCCGGGTTCGAGCCGTCCAGCTGCAGCGTGCCCTCGTGGTCTCCGAAGGAGCCGCGCACGTTGGTGACCATGGCGTGACGCACGGTGAAGCCGATGCTGCTGTGCGCCGGGTCGATCGTGTACTCGCCGGTCAGGGCGGCCAGCGCCGGGTCGACGGGGAGGGTGGCGACGGCGGTGGCGGTGTCGCTCTTGCGGTTGAAGATGCCCATGACGTGCTCCTTGGGGACGGTGCGCGGGGGTGGCGCGGAGGCTTGTACTGCATTTCGTTGAACCTTCAACGAGAACGACCATAGCGCTATTCCGTTCAACTTTCAACATCCTGGTTCGGTGTCCACCCGCTTGGACTAACCGAAGGGGGTTCTTGGACTGGTGGGGCCGCCGGGGGGCGATCTCGTTGACGGTGTCCTGCCGAACGGGCCCAACTAGTCCCCATGTCCCTCCCCAAGTCGCCAAGAATCCGTGTGGCCTGCGCGCTCGCCGCCGCGTCATCCGCCGTGTTCGCCCTCTCGGGACCGGCCCTCGCCGAGTCGAGGGCGCCCGCCGCGGCCGGCGCCGCCGAGGCCCGCATCGGCTCCGCCCAGCTCTCCGTCGCCGTCGCCGAGGACTTCCCGCGCGTCGTCTCGTACACGGACCGCGCCACCGGCGCCCGCCTCCTCGGCAGTACGGCACCGGTCACCCAGATCGTCCTCAACGGCACCGCGTACGACGTCCGGGCCACCGGCGCGCCCGTCCTGACCGCCTCCTCCGCCGCGTACACCCTGGCCTTCCCGGCTCTCCCCGGTGTCGAGATCGACGCCACGCTGAGCGTCACCGGACGGGCCACCACCTTCAAGGTGACCGCCGTCCGGGACACCGAGGCCCTCCGGGTCGGCACGATCGACATACCCGGCCACGACCTGGTCTCCGTCGGCTCCTCGGACGCGGGCGCCGAGACCGCCTTCACCCGGCTCGACCCCGACTCCACCCGCACCGCCGACGTCTTCGCCGACATCACGGACGCCACCCCGGCCGAGGCCACCGCCACCGGCGCGAGCTACGCCCTGGTCAACACCGGCTCCCTCGCCGCCGCCGTCGAGTCCAACTCCTCCTACGACAAGCCCTCCGGCCCGAGCGCCCGCGACGGCGCCCGCTTCTGGCACCAGGCCCGCAAGAACGGCGGCGAGACCCGCGTCGGCGTCTGGTCAGGCCAGTGGACCTACCGGGGCGAGGGCGCCCCCGCCCCGGAGAGCGGGAAGAACCTCCCCTGGGCCAAGGTCGTCGTCACCCCCGACGCCAACGGCGACGGTCGCACGGACTGGCAGGACGGCGCCCTCGCCTTCCCCGCCATCGGGATCAGGACCCCGGGCGGCGAGCAGACGCCGGACCGGGTGATCGCCCACATCCCCTTCAACTTCGCCTCCCACGCCACCCACCCCTTCCTGCGCACCCTCGACGACGTCAAGCGGATCTCCCTCGCCACCGACGGACTCGGCCAGTTCGCCCTGCTCAAGGGGTACGGCTCCGAGGGTCACGACTCCGCCCACCCGGACTACGGCGGCAACTACAACAAGCGCGCCGGCGGCCTCGCGGACCTCAACACCCTCCTGAAGGAGGGCAGGAAGTGGGGTGCGGGCTTCGGCGTCCACGTCAACGCCACCGAGTCGTACCCCGAGGCGAAGAACTTCAGCGAGACCCTCGTCGACAGGACCAGGCCCGGCTGGAACTGGCTCAACCAGAGCTACTACATCGACCAGCGCCGGGACATCAACAGCGGCGACCTCGCCCGCCGCTTCCAGCAGCTCCGCGACGAGACCGACCCGAACCTGTCGACGCTCTACATCGACGTCTACTACACGCACGGCTGGATCGCCGACAAGACGCTCCAGGCCGTGCAGTCCCAGGGCTGGAACGTCGCCACCGAGTGGTCCGAGAAGTTCGAGCGGGCCTCCCTCTGGTCCCACTGGGCCAACGACCTCGACTACGGCGGCGCCACCAACAAGGGTCTCAACTCACAGATCGTCCGCTTCATCCGCAACGGCGAGAAGGACGTCTGGAACAACCACCCGGTCCTCGGCCAGACCGCGCTTGAGGACTTCGAGGGCTGGACCGGCGAGACCGACTGGAACCGCTTCTACGCCAACATCTGGCAGAAGAACCTGCCCGCCAAGTACCTCCAGCAGCAGCGGATCACCCGCTGGAACGGTGTCGACCTCACCTTCACCGGCGGCGTCCGCGGCACCGTCGAGAACGGCCGCCGCACCTTCTACGAGAACGGCCGCAAGGTCCTCGACGGCGAGAACTACCTGCTGCCCTGGGACGGCAGCAGGAAGCTGTACCACTACAACAAGACCGGCGGGAAGACGAGTTGGGCGGTGCCCGGCACCAGCTCGTACAGCGTCTACAAGCTCACCGACAACGGACGTGTCAGGACCGGGACGGTCCGGCCGAGCGGCGGCACGATCACCCTCGACGCCGTCGCGGGGCAGCCGTACGTCCTCTACCCCGACCGCGCCCCCGAGCCCCGCGACCCGCGCTGGGGCCAGGGCACCCCGGTCGACGATCCCGGCTTCAACGACGCCGGCCTCGACGCCTGGTCCACGACGGGCACGGTCGTCCGTGACACCGACGACCAGGGCCGCAACAGTGCCGAACTGACCGGCGCCGCAGCCGCTTCCGTACGCCAGCGGGTCACCGGACTCACTCCCGGCACGCGCTACACCGCCTCCGCCCTGATCGAGGTCGAGCCGGGCGGGACCCGCCCGACCACCCTCTCCATCGGCGGGAGGTCGGTCACCGTGGAGCGTTCGTCGATCGAGGACCGGGTCGCCGCGTCCGACTGGAACGGCACCCGCATGCAGCGCGCCAAGGTCACCTTCACCGCGCCTGCGGGCGGCTCCACCACGCTCGGGATCCAGGCCGCGGGAGGCAGCACGGCCCGCGTCCGGATCGACGACGTCCGCGTCGTCGCCAACGACCCGGCGACCAGGCCCGGAGCGGTCGCGTACGAGGACTTCGAGGCCGTCGACCAGGGCTGGGGCCCCTTCCTCAAGGGTGACTCCGGAGGCACGACCGACCCCCGGACCCACATCGCCCAGCTCCACGCCCCGTACACCCAGGCGGGCTGGAACGGAAAGCTCGTCGACGACGTCATCGGCGGCGCCGAGTCGCTGAAGTCCCACGACGAGAACAGCGGCCTGGTCTACCGGACCGCACCGTGGACGGTGCCCATGAAGGACGGGCACGCCTACCGCGTCACGTACGACCACCAGTCCAGCCACGCGGGTGCCTACGAGTGGATCACCGGCTACGACCGCGCGGACGGGACCTCGGTGGAGACCCGGCGGACGCCCATCGGGCAGCAGCGGACCACCGGCCGCTTCTCCGAGACCGTGACCGCCGGCTGCGGCGAGACCTGGACCGGACTGCGCAAGCGGGCCGACGCCCCCGACGGTGCCGACTTCGTCCTCGACTCCTTCAGCGTCACCGACCTGGGCCCGGCGCCCGAGAAGGCCGCCTGCGGCACGCTCGCGCTCGCCGCGCCGGAGACGCTGGAGCCGGGGCGTCCGAACCAGGTCACGGCCACCTTCGCCAACGACGAGGCCGGGGCCGTGGACGGCGCCACGGTGTCGCTGGAGCTCCCTGCGGGCTGGACCGCCGAGCCGGCCGCCCCCGTGGCGCTCGGGACGGTCGCCGCCGGCGCCGAGGCCACCGCCACCTGGCGCGTGACACCGCCGGTGGACGCGAAGTACCAGCCGTACGCGCTCGGTTCGACGCTCGCCTACACCGTGGGGGGCCAGGCGCGGAAGCTGAGCGCCGCCGCCACGGTCCGTACGCTGCCCCCGCCGCCCACCACGGACAGCTGGGCCAGTGACCTGGACTGGACCTCGGCCGCGAACGGCTGGGGACCGGTCGAGCGCGACGGGTCCAACGGCGAGACGGGCACCGGCGACGGCGGACCGCTGCGGATCGGGGGAGTGACCTACACGAAGGGCCTGGGCGCCCACGCCCCGTCGAAGGTGCGCTACTACCTGGGCGGCGGATGCACCTCCTTCACCGCCGAGGTCGGCGTGGACGACGTGCAGACCAGCCGCGGCTCGGTCCGGTTCAGCGTCGTCGCCGACGGTACGGAGAAGGTGAGGTCGCCGGTCCTGAAGGCAGCCGACTCCGCCTGGTCGCTGACCGCCGACGTCACCGGAGCGTCCTACGTGGAGCTCGTGGCCGACGACGGCGGGGACGGCAACGGCAACGACCACGCGGACTGGGGAGACGCGCGCTTCCGCTGCGGAGGCTAGGCGGAGGTCCCGCCCTCGGGCCCGGCTCCGGCTTCGACGCCGGGGCCGGGCCCCGCGCGTTCCGCCGTGGATCACGCCGGGTACTGTCGGAGTCACCCACCGTCGTGAGGATCGCTGTAGGCTCACTGGAGGGCCGCTGAAGCCGGTTCTGTGGGATCTCCACAAAGCGAAGGGGTCTCCGGCTGTCGACTCGGCCCGTGCCCGACACGGTTCTGTCTTACTCCACCAGGATTCGACTCGGGAGACTGTACGGAGTCAACGGCAGGATTTCCTTGGTCGGCTTCGTAGGGTCGGTACATGACCGTTGTGGACCAGATCCCGAGCGAGCCGACCGACGCCCGAGGCCGCGTGGCCGAACTGCACGCCCTGCGCGAGGAAGCGCGGCGCGGGCCGAGCGACCGGGCTACCGAGGCGCAGCACGCCAAGGGCAAGCTGACCGCTCGTGAGCGCATCGAGCTGCTGGTCGACCCGGGTTCCTTCAACGAGGTCGAGCAGCTCCGCCGGCACCGCGCCACCGGCTTCGGCCTGGAGGCCAAGAAGCCCTACACCGACGGTGTCATCACCGGCTGGGGCACGGTCGAGGGCCGCACGGTCTTCGTCTACGCGCACGACTTCCGGATCTTCGGCGGCGCCCTGGGCGAGGCCCACGCCACCAAGATCCACAAGATCATGGACATGGCCATCGCGGCCGGTGCCCCGCTGGTCTCGCTGAACGACGGCGCCGGCGCCCGTATCCAGGAGGGCGTCTCCGCCCTCGCCGGCTACGGCGGCATCTTCCAGCGCAACACCAAGGCGTCCGGCGTCATCCCGCAGATCAGCGTGATGCTCGGCCCGTGCGCCGGCGGCGCGGCCTACAGCCCCGCCCTCACCGACTTCGTCTTCATGGTCCGTGAGACCTCGCAGATGTTCATCACCGGCCCGGACGTCGTCAAGGCGGTCACCGGCGAGGAGATCACCCAGAACGGCCTCGGCGGCGCGGACGTGCACGCGGAGACCAGCGGTGTGGCCCACTTCGCGTACGACGACGAGGAGACCTGCATCGCGGAGGTGCGCTACCTCCTGTCGATGCTGCCGCAGAACAACCGCGAGAACCCGCCGGCCGCGGCCTCCGAGGACCCGGCGGACCGCCGCTCGGACGTCCTGCTCGACCTGGTGCCGGCGGACGGCAACCGTCCGTACGACATGCACAAGGTGATCGAGGAGCTCGTCGACGAGGGCGACTACCTGGAGATCCACGAGCGCTGGGCGCGCAACATCATCTGCGCCCTGGCCCGTCTGGACGGCCAGGTCGTGGGCATCGTCGCCAACCAGCCGCAGTCGCTGGCGGGTGTGCTGGACATCGAGGCCTCGGAGAAGGCCGCCCGGTTCGTCCAGATGTGCGATGCTTTCAATATCCCGATCATCACCCTTTTGGACGTGCCCGGCTTCCTCCCGGGCGTCGACCAGGAGCACGGTGGAATCATCCGCCACGGCGCGAAGCTGCTGTACGCGTACTGCAACGCGACCGTGCCCCGGATCAGCCTGATCCTGCGCAAGGCGTACGGCGGCGCGTACATCGTCATGGACTCCCAGTCCATCGGCGCCGACCTGACGTACGCCTGGCCCACCAACGAAATCGCGGTGATGGGCGCCGAAGGCGCCGCGAACGTCATCTTCCGCAAGCAGATCGCGGAGGCCGAGGACTCGGAGGCCATGCGGGCCCGCATGGTCAAGGAGTACAAGGCCGAGCTGATGCACCCGTACTACGCCGCGGAGCGCGGTCTGGTCGACGACGTGATCGACCCCGCGGAGACGCGGGAGGTCCTCATCAGGTCCCTCGCCATGCTCCGCACCAAGCACGCCGACCTGCCGTCCCGCAAGCACGGCAACCCGCCTCAGTAAGAGGAGCCACAGACGTGACCACGCCTGCCACAGCCGCCAACCTTCTCCGAGTCGAGAAGGGCCACGCCGACCCCGAGGAGCTGGCCGCCATCACCGCGGTCCTCCTGGCCCGCGCGGCGGCCCAGCCCGCCGACGACGCCTCGACCTCCCGCCACGGCCGCTCCACGGCCGGCTGGCGCCGCCTGGAGCGCCAGTCGGGCTTCCGCCCCTCCCACTCCTGGCAGGGCTGACCCCCCGCACCGAAGGCCCCGTCTCCGACCGGAGACGGGGCCTTCGCCATGCCCGGGGCGGTGAGGCCGCCGCTTTGGGACGCCTGGCGGCGCTCCCCGGGCCCGTGCCGGTGCGGCCCTTTCCGCGGGCCCCGGGGCGCCCGCGTGGCCGTCTGGAGGGCGCGTGGGGACGCGGAAGGCCTCGCCCACCGGACCGGTGAGCGAGGCCTTCTCCGTACTGCCGAGGGGACGGCTACCGCAGGCGGGCCATCAGGGCGTGCTCGACCAGGGTGATGAGCGCGCTCTTGGCGTCGGCGCGGTGGCGGGCGTCCGTCGTGATGATCGGAGTGTCCGGGCCGATCTGGAGGGCCTCGCGGACCTCCTCCGGGTTGTACGGCTGGTGACCGTCGAATCCGTTCAGGGCGATGACGAACGGCAGGCCGCTGTTCTCGAAGTAGTCGACCGCGGGGAAGCAGTCGGCGAGGCGGCGGGTGTCGACGAGCACGACGGCGCCGATGGCGCCGCGGACCAGGTCGTCCCACATGAACCAGAAGCGGTCCTGACCGGGCGTACCGAAGAGGTACAGGATCAGGTCCTGGTCCAGGGTGATACGGCCGAAGTCCATCGCGACAGTCGTCGTCGTCTTGTCGCCGGTGTGCGTGAGGTCGTCGATGCCCGCGGACGCAGACGTCATCACGGCCTCGGTACGCAGCGGGTTGATCTCCGAGACGGCGCCGACGAACGTGGTCTTGCCCACGCCGAAGCCACCCGCCACCACGATCTTCGCGCTGGTGGTTGAACGGGCCGCGCCGCCGCTAGAGCTTGCGAAGTCCACTGAGCACCCTTTCGAGCAGTGTCACGTCTGGCTGACCGCCGGCGGCCTCGTCGCCGCCGGGCTGGTGGATGGCGACAAGTCCGGCCTCGGCCAGGTCGGCCACGAGGATCCGGGCAACGCCGAGGGGAATCGAGAGAAGCGCCGAGATCTCGGCCACCGACTTGATCTCGAAGCACAGCTGGCAGATCCGCTGGTGCTCGGGCAACTGCCCCTGCAGCCGTGACGGATCGGCCGTCGTACTGACCAGCGCCTCGATGGCGAGCTGGTAACGCGGCCGGGTCCGGCCGCCGGTCATGGCGTAGGGGCGCACGAGCGGGTTGTTGTTCCCGCCCTGCCTGCCCGCCGCGCCACGCGAACCGCCCGCGCCGCCCGCGTTCCGCTGGGCGGCGGGGCCGCCCATGGGTGCCTGCGGGGCCTGCGGGGCCTGATAGGGCTGCTGCATGCCCTGTCTGCTCGGGGCAGAGGGGAAGTTGAACCGGTTCTGCGCGGTTTCTCCCTGTGCGTGCGCGTCAAAACCGTTGTACGGGTGTCCGCCCGGGGGTGTCCCCACGTCTCCTCCTCCGACTGCCTCGCGGTCCATGTCCCTGTGGAGCCGCGCCACCGCACCTTACGGTGCGGTGGCGTGAAACGCACTGTCTGTCTGTTAGTTGAGAAGACTTCCCTGAAGTTCCGCCCGGAGGTCAGGCGTCAGAACACTGCCCGCGCGGTCGACGAGCAGAGCCATCTCGTAGCCCACGAGACCGATGTCGGCCTCCGGGTGCGCGAGTACGGCCAGCGAGGAGCCGTCCGAGATCGACATGATGAAGAGGAAGCCGCGCTCCATCTCCACGACGGTCTGGTTGACCGCACCGCCCTCGAAGATGCGGGACGCGCCCGCGGTCAGCGAGGTCAGTCCGGAGGCGACGGCCGCCAGCTGGTCGGCTCGGTCCCGGGGGAAACCCTCGGACATCGCCAGCAGGAGTCCGTCGGCGGAGACCACCACCGTGTGGGACACCCCGGGGGTGTTGTCCACGAAGTTGGTGATCAACCAGTTCAGATTCTGCGCCGCCTGGCTCATGCTCACACTAACGCTCCTGGTTGTAGGTACTGCCCGGGCCGAGGCCCGATCCGTTCGTGTCCGTTCCCGCGGTGCGACCCTGCTGCACACCACGGCGCAGGTTGCTCAACCTGCCCCGCACGTCCTCAGGAGCGCGGGAGACCTGGGGGCCGCCCTGCGGGGTCTGCTCCGCCGTGCCCTCGACCAGATTGGCCTTGGGGACCCGCTTCGGAAGACCGGAGGAGGTGACCCCGCCCGCCTTCGGGTCGCGGAGCTTCTCGGCCCGCTGCCAGCGCTCGTCGTTCGTCGAGCGCCACTCTTCGGAGCCTTCGGCTTGGTTCTGCTGCGCCGGCGCCGGTCGCTGGGCCGACTGCTGGGCCGTCCGCGTCGGCAGAGGCTGCTGCGCGGGCTGGGAGCCCTGCGGAGCGCTGCTGCCACGACGCGGCAGACCGGCGTCGGTCAGCGCGTGGCCGGCATCCGGGGTGGGGTTCGGAGTCGAACCCGGACGGTCGAAGCCTACGCGCTCGGGAGCCTCTTCGGGAGCGCCGGGGGCAGATTCCGATTGCGTTCCGTACGACTGTTCGTAGCCGCCCTGGTACGCGCCCTGATCCTGCCACTCGCCCTGCTGTGCCTGGGACTCGTAGCCGTTGTCGTACGCGACGTGGCCGTTGTCCTGACCCGGATAGCCGGATTCCGCATAGGACTGCTCGGGGTAGCCGGCAGCGGGCTGCGCATAGCCGTCGTAGCCCTGCTCCTGGTAGGCGTAGCCGTCGTGCGGGGCGGCCTGCTGCTGCCCGTACTCCGCGGCGTACTCCTGCCCGTACTGCTGGTCCTGCGCGTACTCCTGCTCGCGCTCGTGCTGGACGTAGCCCTGCTGCGAGGCGTCGATCTCGTCGCGGAACAGGGGACGCTCGCCGCCCTGAGCCTGCGACTCCAGAGCCGCCCTGCGCTCCTCGCGCATCAGCGAACGGTTCACCGGGTCGAGCTGGCGGTCGTCCGCCGGCTGCTCGTAACGGGAGTCGTCGAAGCCCAGCTCCGCCGCCGTCCGCATCTGCGGCTGCGCCGGCTCGAAGGCGTGCTGCTGCTGGGGGATGATCTGCGAGACCGTGAAGTCGTTCTCGGGGAGCTGCTCGCCACCACCACCGTGGGTGATCGCGTCGGGCAGCATGACGAGCGAGGTCGTACCGGCCTGCTCGCCCGAGGGACGGAGCTGGACACGGATGCCGTGCCGGTCGGCCAGCCGGCCGACCACGAAGAGGCCCATGCGCTGCGAGACGGCGGCGTCCACGGTCGGCGGGTTGGCCAGCTTGTGGTTGATGTCCGCGAAGTCCTCGGCGGTGAGGCCGATGCCCTTGTCGTGGATCTCGACCATCACGCGGCCGTCGGGCAGCCGGGTCGCGGTGACGCGGACCTTGGTCTGCGGGGAGGAGAACGTGGTGGCGTTCTCCAGGAGCTCGGCGAGCAGGTGCACGAGGTCGGTCACGGCCTGGCCGTGGATCTCCGCCTCGGGGACACCGGCCAGCTCGATGCGCTCGTACTGCTCCACCTCGGAGGAGGCGGCGCGCATCACGTCGACCAGCGGGACCGGCTGGTCCCAGCGGCGGCCCGGCTCCTCGCCGGCGAGGACCAGGAGGTTCTCGCCGTTGCGGCGCATACGGGTGGCCAGGTGGTCCAGGCGGAAGAGGTTCTCCAGCTGGTCCGGGTCGGCCTCGTTGTTCTCCAGGTCGGTGATGAGGGTCAGCTGGCCCTCGATCAGCGACTGGTTGCGGCGCGACAGGTTGGTGAAGATCGCGTTGACGTTGCCCCGCAGCATGGCCTGCTCGGCGGCGAGCCGGACGGCCTCGCGGTGGACCTGGTCGAAGGCGCGGGCGACCTCGCCGATCTCGTCCTGGGAGTCGATCGGGATCGGCTGGACACGGGTGTCCACGCGGCCCGGCTCGGTCCGGGAGAGCTGGTCGACGAGCATCGGCAGGCGCTGCTCGGCGATGGCGAAGGCGGCGGTGCGCAGCTCGCGCATCGAGCGGCTCATCTGGCGGGCCATCATCCCCGCGAGGATGAACGCGGCCAGGAGCGCGATGACGACGATGCCACCGGTGACCCACGCGTCGGTCTGGGCGTCGGCGGAGATGTCGGCGGCCTCGGTCACGGCCTTGTCGACGAGCTCCTTCTCGACCTCGGTGTAGCCGTCGAACTTGCCGGTGGCGACCGCCATCCAGGTCTCGGGCGTGATCCCCTTCTTCTGGAGGTCCTCGATCGCGTCGGCGTCCTTGGCGGAACCGATCTCCTTGGCCATGCCGGTGAAGACGGAGCCGTCGGGGCCCTTGGGCAGCGTGATGCCCGCCGCCTCCATCTTCTTGGCGCCCTCGGCGGCCTTGCCCGCCATGACTTCCTTCAGGCGGTCGACGTCCGCCTGGGTACCACCGGAGTTGTACTCGCCGAGGGCGATCTGCTCCAGGTAGTTGTACGAGTTGAACGCCACCGACTGCTGGGCGAAGACATCGCCCTTCTGGCTGGGGCGGACCAGGAGCTGGGTGCCGATCGAGCGCTGGAGCGACTCGGCGCCCTTGGCGAGCTGGACGGCGTAGAGCGTACGGCCGTAGGCGGTGACGTTGCCGGTGCCGAGCCCGAGCTCGTTGGAGAACTCCATCAGGTAGTGCTGGACGCCGGTGTATCCGAGCTGGGTGTTCACCGGGTCCAGGGCCCGCGTGTACGCGGCCTGGCGGAGCTTCTCCAGCTTGGGTATCTCGTCCTGGAACAGCCTCAGGCGGCGCTCGAGGCCCTCGCCCTCCGGCATGTCCTTGACGGCCTCGTCGAACTTGACCCTGGCGGCGTCGGTCGCGGCGTAGGCCTGGGCCACCTCGTCGCTCTTGCGGTCCTCGGCGGACTTCGCCGTCAGCAGGGGAGCGGCGGTCAGGTCACGCTCGTTGAGCAGCGCCTGGCTGTACTCCGAGGCGGCGCGCACGATGAGCGCCGTCTTCTCGGCGTTCTGCGCCTCCTGCCAGGTGTTGATCGCCCCGTTCACCTGGAAGCCGCCCATGACGAGGCCGACCAGCACGGGTACGAGCAGGATCGCGTTCAGCCTGGTCGGCACGCGCCAGTTGCGGGGGGACAGCTTGCTGGAGCTCCCCTTGCCGCTGGTGGCAGCGGGCGTCGCGGGCACCTCCGCGGGAGGCGCCACCGTACGCGCAGGCGGCGTGAAGTTGCCTCGCGCCTGCTGCTCCGCGGAGCTTTCCTTGCTTCGCCTCACTCGACCAACAACCTCTCGGCGTCGGCACCTACGTTGTGCCGGTGTTTCGTTCAGGGCCGTACTACTCGGGAGTTCATGAATTGCAGCACGTGAAGGGGGTCCCCTCCAAACGTCGCTGAGCTTCGGTTTTCGTCGTCTCAGGCCCCAGATAAAACGGGCATAAAGAACGAGCCCCGCCAAATGGCGGGGCTCATGTGAGCGCAGTGGTACCGATCGGATGCGTCGGGTGTCCGCCGCGGCACAATTCTCTGTCGAAACGTTATGAACACGGGGGCGGACCGTGGCAAAGGACACAGGCCGCCCCCCAAAAGGCGTACGACAACTTCCGTACGCGTTCTCCTACTTGAGTCGTGCCATCAATGCGTGCTCCACCAGCGTGATCAACGCGCTCTTGGCGTCGGCACGGTGACGGGCGTCGGTGGTGATGATCGGGGTGCCGGGGCCGATCTGGAGGGCCTCGCGGACCTCCTCGGGCGTGTACGGCTGGTGCCCCTCGAATCCGTTCAGCGCGACGACGAACGGCAGGCCGCTGTTCTCGAAGTAGTCGACGGCCGGGAAGCAGTCGGCGAGGCGGCGGGTGTCGACGAGCACAACGGCGCCGATGGCGCCGCGGACCAGGTCGTCCCACATGAACCAGAAGCGGTCCTGACCGGGCGTACCGAAGAGGTACAGGATCAGGTCCTGGTCCAGGGTGATGCGGCCGAAGTCCATGGCCACCGTGGTGGTGGTCTTGTCGCCGGTGTGCGTGAGGTCGTCGATGCCGGCCGAGGCCGAGGTCATCACGGCCTCGGTACGCAGCGGGTTGATCTCGGAGACGGCGCCGACGAACGTGGTCTTGCCCACGCCGAAGCCACCCGCCACCACGATCTTCGCACTGGTGGTCGACCGGGCCGCCTGAGGCGCGGAACCGCCGCTAGATCTTCCGAAGTCCACTGAGCACCCTTTCGAGCAGTGTCACGTCCGGCGTACCGCCGGCCTCTCCGTTGCCCGGCTGGTGGATGGCCACCATGCCCGCCTCGGCCAGGTCGGCGACGAGGATCCGGGCCACACCGAGCGGCATCGACAGGAGTGCCGAGACCTCCGCCACCGACTTGACCTCGCGGCAGAGGTGGCAGATGCGCTGGTGCTCGGGGAGCAGGGTGGCGAGGTGCGCCGGGTCGGCCGTGGTGCTGACCAGGGCCTCTATGGCGAGTTGGTACCGCGGCCGGGTCCGGCCGCCGGTCATCGCATAGGGCCGGACCAGCGGCTGGTCGCCCTCATGTCCGTACGACTCGTCGAGCGAGCCGCCGTACGGATCGTGAGAGGCGGGGGGCGGGGTCATGAATCCTCCGGGCGTGACGGCACGAGGTCATGCCGTTCGATGGGGCCGGTGGGGGGCCGGGTGGGGCGGCCGGACGGTTTCTTGATGCCCAGGGCGGCACGGAGGGGCGTGCCGCCCTGTCGATACATGTGCCGAAACGTGTCTAGTGCAGCAGGCTC
Source organism: Streptomyces sp. NPDC013457 (assembly GCF_043089925.1). Classification (NCBI taxonomy): domain Bacteria; kingdom Bacillati; phylum Actinomycetota; class Actinomycetes; order Kitasatosporales; family Streptomycetaceae; genus Streptomyces; species Streptomyces sp. NPDC013457. Next base: position 189,045 of record NZ_JBICBL010000004.1, on the reverse strand, counting down.
CCCTGGAGCTCGGCACGGAGGTCCGGGGTGAGGACACTGCCGGCCCGGTCGACCAGCAGCGTCATCTCGTAGCCCACGAGGCCGATGTCGCACTCGGGGTGCGCGAGTACGGCCAGCGAGGAACCGTCGGAGACGGACATCAGGAAGAGGAAGCCGCGCTCCATCTCCACGACCGTCTGGGAGACGGGACCGCCCTCGAAGATCCGGGACGCGCCCGCGGTCAGCGAGGTCAGTCCCGAGGCGACCGCCGCGAGCTGGTCGGCGCGGTCGCGGGGGAAGCCTTCCGACATGGCAAGGAGCAGACCGTCGGCGGAGACCACCACCGTGTGGGACACCCCGGGGGTGTTGTCCACGAAGTTGGTGATCAACCAGTTCAGATTCTGCGCAGCCTGGCTCATCGCGCTCAACTAGTGCTCCTGCTGGGTGGTGGGGCCGACGTGGAAACTGCCGGTCGTGGAGTTGCCCGCCTGGCGGCCCTGCTGGATGCCGCGGCGCAGATTGGTGAGCCGGCCGCGGACGTCATCGGGTGCACGCGAGACCTGCGGGCCGGCCGTGTGGGCCTGCTCCTGCGCGGTCCCGGGTACGAGGTTGGCGCGGGGTACGCGCTTCGGCAGCCCGGAGGTGGTGATGCCGCCGGCCGCGGGCTTGCGGACCCGCTCGGCCTGGCGCACCAGCTCGTCGTTGGGCGAGGTCCGCCAGGAGGCGGGACCGGCCTGCTGCTGACCGCCGTTGCCGCCGGCCGGAGCGGCGGGGCGCCGCTGAGCCGGGGGAGCGGACGGGCCCTGCGGGGCCTGCCGGCCGTCCGGGCCCATGCCGTTGGAGCGCTGCTGGTCCTGGTTGCCCTGACCCTGGGCGCCCTGACCCGGGCCGCCCTGCTGCTGGCCGCCCTGGCTCTGGTGGAACCAGTTCGTCTCCAGCGTGTCGTACAGCGGGGTACGAGCGTCCGCGGAGGGGCCGGCCGGAGGCAGGGCCTCGGGCTGGCGGGGCTGCTGAAGCTGGGGCTGCTGGGGCTGCTGGGGCAGGTTCCCGCCCGGGCGGGGCGCACCGTAGTCGCCGCCGCCGCGCTGACGCGGGGCCGGAGCCTGGGGAGCCTGCTGCTGGTAGCCCTGCGGGGCCTGCTGCTGGGGCGCCTGCTGCTGACCGAAGTCCGGGCGCGGGAACTGGGCGGTGGACGCCGCGTCCTGCGGTCCGGCCTGGTAGCCCTGCGGGGCCTGCTGCTGGGGTGCCTGCTGCTGACCGAAGTCGGGGCGAGGGAACTGGCCCGTGGAGCCCGGTCCCTGAGGCGCCGACGGACGGGCGTACTGGCCCGTGTTCTCCGGCTCCTCGTGACCGCGCGGCGCGTCCAGCGGCGACATGTCCTGCTGCGGGTGGCGGACCGGCTGAGCCTGGTCGTTGCCCCAGCTCGCGGACTGCGGACGCTGCTGCTGCGGGTTGCCCCCGGGCAGCTCGCCACGCGAGAAACCGCCTTGGCCCTGCTGCTGACCCTGGCCCTGCTGCTGCCCCTGGGCCTGCTGCCCCTGGTTGCCCTGTCCCTGGTTGGGCTGTCCGCCCCAGACGTCCGTACGGGACGGGATGGCGCTCTGCGCGCCGCCGAAACCACCGGTGCCGAGGCCCGGCCGCTGCGGCTCCGCGGGGACCTGCGGCATCTGTGCCGTCGGCTGGCCCTGCTGCTGGGACTGCTGCTGCGCCTGGCCCTGCGGTGCGTTCTGGCGCGGAGCGCCGTCGCGACCCGGCAGCGCGGCCCGCGGACCGTTTCCGGCGCCGACCTGTCCGCGGGGGGCCGCACCGGCACCGATCCGGCCGGCGGAGGACGCCGACGGCGGACCGCCGAGGCCCGGACGGGCACCGGCACCGGCGCCACCGGCCGCGCCGGGACCGCCGGTCAGACGGCCACCGGGAGCGGACGGGCCCTGGGGCATCGCGCCCTGGCCCCCCGCACCCGGCTTGGGCGCCGGCTTCTTGCCGCCGTGGGCGACGTCGACCGGGAGCATGACGAGCGCGGTGGTGCCGCCGGAGTCCGACGGGCGGAGCTGGATACGGATGCCGTGTCGCAGGGACAGGCGGCCGACCACGAACAGACCCATGCGGCGGGAGACGGAGACGTCCACGGTGGGCGGCGACGCGAGCCGCTCGTTGATCGCGGCGAGGTCCTCGGGGGAGAGGCCGATGCCGGTGTCGTGGATCTCGACGAGCACCCGGCCGTCGGGCAGCGCGTGACCGGTGACGCGAACCTTCGTCTGCGGCGAGGAGAACGAGGTGGCGTTCTCCAGCAGCTCGGCGAGCAGGTGCACGAGGTCGTTGACGACGCGGCCGGCGACCTCGGTCGCCGGGACGGCTGCCAGTTCGATGCGCTCGTACTGCTCCACCTCGGAGGCGGCGGCACGGAGCACGTCGACCAGCGGGACCGGACGGGTCCACCGGCGGCCCGGCTCCTCACCGGCGAGGACGAGGAGGTTCTCACCGTTACGCCGCATGCGGGTCGCGAGGTGGTCGAGCTTGAAGAGCGAGGAGAGCTGGTCCGGGTCGGCCTCGCGGGACTCCAGCTCGGAGATGAGCGAGAGCTGACGCTGGATGAGACCCTGGGAGCGGCGCGAGAGGTTGGTGAACATCGCGTTGACGTTGCCCCGGAGGAGGGCCTGCTCGGCGGCGAGGCGGACCGCCTCGCGGTGCACGTCGTCGAAGGCCGCGGCCACCTGGCCGATCTCGTCCCGGGAGTGCACACCGACGGACTCGACCGAGGTGTCGACGTCCTGCGGGTCGGCCTCGGAGAGCTGCTTGACGAGCTCGGGCAGACGGTCCTGGGCGACCTTCGTGGCGGTGTCCTGCAGTCGCCGCAGCGACCGGATCATGGACCGGGCCACGACGAAGGCGCCGACGAGGGAGACGCCGAGGACGAGCAGGATCAGGGCACCGTTGATGATCGCTTCGCGCTGCGACTCCGCACGCAGCTCACGGGCCTTGGTCTCCATCTTGTCGAGGAGGTCGGCCTCGATCTTGTTCATGGCCGTGATCTTGGTGCCGTACTCGTCCGTGAAGTTGAGGTAACCACGCGGGGCGCGGCCGGCCAGCCCGGAGTCGTTGCTCAGCACCCGGTCCGCGTACTTGTCCGCGGCGTCGATGGACGGGTTGCCGGTGCTCAGCGAGCTGGTGAGCCCGTCGGCGTCACCGCCGGCCGACTCGAAGATGGTCTGGAACTGCTTGAGTTCCACCTTCTCGCCCTGCTGGGCGGCGTAGCCGTACAGGCGGTCACCGGGCTCCAGCTTGCCGGTCCGGCTGTCGTTCGCGGGGAGCGCCGAGGCGATGATCGCCTGCTGGACGGAGGCGTACTCCTTGGCGGACGAGAAGGCCGCGAGGGCACGGGTCCGCTTGATCATCTCGGGGTTGCTGGTCGCCTGCGCCATGTCCTGGGAGAGGCTGAGCAGGGAGCGGATGAGGCGGCTGTACGCCTCGACCGTCACCGAGCGCGCGACGCCGTCCTTGTACGCCTCCTGGCGGATGCCGCCGATCTGGACGACCTGGGACGCGATCTGGCTGACGTTCTGGCGGATGCTCTGCAGCGCCTCGTCGCCCTCGGTGGCCGGGATCTCCGAGGTGGCGTCCATGAACGCCTTCTGGGCCCGGTCGGTGTTCTTCCGCGGGTTGGCGACCTGGTAGTCGCTGGCCGACTTGCCGTTGGCCAGCGGGCCGGCGGACAGGTCACGCTCGGCCTGGAGGGCCTTGGCGAGGTCGGTCGCCTCTTCGGTCAGCTTCGTGAGCAGCTGCATGTGGTCGAGCTGCTCCATGTCCTGGAGCGACTCGCTGATACGGATGCCGCCGAGGCTGGTGGCCGCGACCACGGGGAGGGTCAGCAGGGCGACCAGACGCGTCGAGATGCGCCAGTTGCGGAGGGCTATTCGAGGTCCGACCTCGTTCTCGCCCCTGGGCTTCTTGGCGGCCGGGGCGGTGGACTCGGAAGCGGCGGCCGTCGAGCCGTCACCACCCGACGCACCCTGACCGGGGTTCTGGGCGTGCTGGGCCGAGGAACCGCGGTCGGTCCCGGCGCGAGGCTCCTGCTCCGCGGCAGCGTTGCTGCCATCCCTCTTGAATCGTCCCTGCACTAGCGTCGCAACCTCTGGACCAGGCGTCCTTCCGCATGAACGGATCGGACGGTGTCGGCGTCTCGGGACGCGAATGCGCCCCAGTGGTGGTCGTCGATGACCGGCGCAGTTCCCCCTTCCCCGCCGCTCACCCGGCGCTGCGTTGCGCCACCTGCGCGCCGGTTTGAAACCCGCGGCGGTGCGTGGAATTCCAGCACAGTGCCGGATCTCCAACAAGGGCCGCGTGTCGGCCACCGGACGGCATGACAACCCGTACCCATCATGTCACCCCACGTAGAAGATGATCATGGATGAATCGGATTTATTACCCCCAAAGGCTCATGGACTCCGTGTGTCCCAGTCGCCATGATCAGGAGCGGAATGAAGCATTCAGTGGGGAAATGTCCGGTTGCTTGACCCTGAAGTGAGGTCCGTAATGTCTGGATCGTCCCCGTCGTGGTGAGCAAACTCACACGTAGATCGATGTCTCCCCCATGCATTCGAAGGGAATTGCACGTTTAGCCTGACGCTTTACACGACCCCCCGTTCTGTAGAGGCCTTCCGCGATGACGATGAAGACGACGATGCTGCTCCGCTCCACGGCCAACCCCCGCCGCACCACGCTCGCCCACCTCGACGACGCCGAGCAGCTCGGCCGGGGTGTGCAGCCGGAGCACACGGTCGAGCTGCCCACCCAGACGGCCAACCCCCGCCGCACCGTCCTCATGAACGCCCCCGAGGCCGCGCTCCCCGCACAGTAATCCGCCGGAGGGCGTCCCTCGCCGCGTTAGCCTGGAGCGTCAGACTCCAGCCAGTACCAAGTGAGGGGCGACAGCACTCGTGCGCATCGCCAGATTCTCCATCGACGGCAATGTCGCCTTCGGCGCCGTCGAGGGCGAGGGAACCGTCGAGTCCGGCGGTCTCGTCCTCGACATCATCAAGGGCATCCCGTACACCGACTTCGAGCTGAGCGGCACGAAGGTCCCGCTCAGCAAGGTACGGCTCCTGCCGCCCGTGCTCCCCAACAAGGTCGTGGCCATCGGCCGCAACTACGCGGAGCACGCCGCCGAACTGGGCAACGAGGTGCCGGAGGTCCCCGTCGCCTTCTTCAAGCCGACCACCTCCGTGATCGGCCCCGGCGACGCCATCGAGTACCCCTCCTTCTCCGACGAACTGCACCACGAGGCCGAACTGGCCGTGGTCATCGGCCGTATGTGCCGCGAGGTTCCCCGCGAGCGGGTCAAGGACGTCGTCTTCGGCTACACCTGCGCCAACGACGTCACCGCGCGCGACGCACAGCAGCGCGAGAAGCAGTGGGCCCGGGCCAAGGGCTTCGACACCAGCTGCCCGCTCGGCCCCTGGGTCGAGACGGACCTCGACCCGAGCGACCTCACCATCCAGGCCACGGTCAACGGCGAACAGCGCCAGCTGGGTCGTACGAGTGACATGGTCCGCTCCATCGAGGACCTGGTCGTCCACATCACCGAGGCCATGACGCTGCTCCCGGGCGACGTCATCCTCACCGGCACCCCGGCCGGGGTCGGCCCCCTCAACGTCGGCGACGAGGTCGCCGTCACCATCGAAGGCATCGGCACTCTCACCAACAAGGTGATCAAGCGTGGCTAACGCGAACATCCGCGTACGTTTCTGTCCCTCGCCGACCGGCAACCCCCACGTGGGTCTGGTCCGCACCGCCCTCTTCAACTGGGCCTTCGCCCGGCACAACGAGGGCACCATGGTCTTCCGCATCGAGGACACCGACGCGGCGCGCGACTCCGAGGAGTCGTACGGGCAGCTGCTCGACTCGATGCGCTGGCTCGGTCTCGACTGGGACGAGGGCCCGGAGATCGGCGGCCCCCACGAGCCGTACCGCCAGTCGCAGCGGATGGACATCTACAAGGACGTCGCCCAGCGGCTGCTCGACGCCGGACACGCGTACCACTGCTTCTGCACCGCCGTGGAGCTGGAGGCCCGCCGTGACGCCGCCCGCCTGGCCGGCAAGCCCTCGGGCTACGACGGCACCTGCCGCAACCTGAGCGCCGAGCGCATCGAGCGCTACCGCGCCGAGGGCCGCGAATCGATCGTCCGCTTCAAGATGCCCGACGAGCCGATCACCTTCACCGACCTGGTCCGCGGCGAGCTCACCTTCACCCCGGACAACGTCCCGGACTACGGCATCGTGCGCGCCAACGGCGCCCCGCTGTACACCCTGGTCAACCCGGTCGACGACGCGCTGATGGAGATCACCCACGTCCTGCGCGGCGAGGACCTGCTCTCCTCCACCCCGCGCCAGATCGCGCTCTACAAGGCGCTGATCGAGCTGGGCGTCGCCAAGGAGATCCCCGCCTTCGGCCACCTGCCGTACGTGATGGGCGAGGGCAACAAGAAGCTCTCCAAGCGCGACCCGCAGGCCTCCCTCAACCTCTACCGGGAGCGGGGCTTCCTCCCCGAGGGCCTCCTGAACTACCTCTCGCTCCTGGGCTGGTCGTTCTCGGCGGACCAGGACATCTTCACGATCGAGCAGATGATCGAGAAGTTCGACATCGCCGACGTGAACGCCAACCCGGCGCGCTTCGACCTGAAGAAGGCCGAGTCGATCAACGCGGACCACATCCGCATGCTGGACGTGAAGGCCTTCGCGGCGGCCTGCGAGCCCTGGCTGACGGCGCCGCACGCCGACTGGGCACCCGAGGACTTCGACCGCGCCGCCTGGGAGGCCATCGCTCCGCACGCCCAGACCCGCCTCACGGTCCTCTCCGACATCACGGCCAACGTGGACTTCCTCTTCCTGCCCGAGCCGGTCTTCGACCAGCCCTCGTGGGACAAGGCCATGAAGGGCGAGCCGGCGGCCCTCCTGACCACCGCCCGCGGCAAGCTGGAGTCGGCCGACTGGAGCGACCCCGAGTCGCTCAAGAACGCCGTCCTGGCCGCCGGCGAGGAGCACGGCCTGAAGCTCGGCAAGGCCCAGGCCCCGGTCCGCGTCGCGGTCACGGGCCGCACCGTGGGTCTGCCGCTCTTCGAGTCCCTGGAGATCCTGGGCAAGGAGAAGACCCTCACCCGCATCGACGCGGCGCTGGCCAAGCTCGCCGCGTAGCGGTCGCAGAGACATCAGAAGGGGCGCCGGCCATATGGCCGGCGCCCCTTCGGCGTCGTGTCCCGCCGTCCTGTCCGCCGCTCACGCCGCGGGCAGGAAGGTGCGGCAGGGCCGTCTCCATCGTGGAGCGCAGCGGCTCCGGAAGACGGCACAGCCTGCATGCGGTCGTCATCGATCTCCCCCGGGCGACCGGTCGTACGTGTGGTCAGTGCGGCAGCGAGGCGGCGAGCCGCAGCCGGCTGTCCACCTGCTCCTTGGCGAGCGCCGGCGTCTCCGCGTGCTGCTCGATCAGCTGCTGCTGATAGGCCTTCGTGACCGCGTACCGCGCACCGACCAGGTCGACCTGCTGCGTGCACTCGTCCCTGGGCGTCCTGACGGTCGTGGTGGTCGCCGTCGTCCGTGACTGGACCCCGGTCATCCACCCGGTGACGGCGGCGGCCGCCCCGGCCATCGGCCTGGTGACGGGCGTCGGGGGCCTCCACCCGGCGTGGCGCGCGGCCAGGATCCAGCCTGCGGAGGCGCTGCGCCGCTGACCCCGGGCGGAACACCCCACACCGCGGCCGGCGCTGGAGTACGTTCGGGGCATGGCCATCCGCGCGGTCCTCTGGGACGTCGACGACACCATCTTCGACTACTCGCGCGCGGACCTGGCCGGCATGCGCGACCATCTCACGGCCGAGGGCCTGGTGGACGGATTCGACTCCGTCGACCAGGCCCTCCGCCGTTGGCAGGAGCTCACGGTCGTGCACTGGCGTCGCTTCGAGGCCGGCGGCGTGGACTTCCAGGAGCAGCGGCGCGAGCGGGTGCGGGCGTTCCTCGCGGTGCCCGGCCTGGTCGCCGTGGAGGCCGACGCCTGGTTCGAGCGGTATCTCGCGCACTACGAGGCGGCCTGGGAGCTCTTTCCCGACGCCGTCCCCGTGCTCGACCTGCTCGCGCGTGACTACCGTCACGCCGTCCTGTCGAACTCCTCGATCCACAACCAGGACCGCAAGCTGCGCGTGCTGGGCGTACGGGACCGCTTCGAGGCGGTCGTCTGCGCCGCGGAGCTCGGGGTCGCCAAACCGGCCGCGGAGGCCTTCCACGCCGCCTGCGCCGCCCTCCGGCTGGCCCCGGAGGAGGTGGCGTACGTCGGTGACCAGCCGGACATCGACGCCCTGGGCGCGGAAGGGGCGGGTCTGCGGGGCATCTGGCTGGACCGGGCCGGGACCGGCGGACGGCCCGAGCTGACCCGTATCACCGACCTCCACCAGCTCCCCGGACTGCTGCGCGGCGATACCCGTTTTGGAGCGCCGGACACCTTCGGGTAATGTTCTTCCTGCGCCGAGGGGAGCAAGCCGAAAGGCAGAAACCCCCGAAGCGCAACCTGAACAAGATCCCCCACGGCGGGGATCGCGTTTTGGTGGCCTATGGTGTAATTGGCAGCACGACTGATTCTGGTTCAGTTAGTCTAGGTTCGAGTCCTGGTAGGCCAGCTCGCAGAGCTCATCTGCACGTACGCGGATCTCATCCGCAAAGCCCCCGTTGTGTAGCGGCCTAGCACGCTGCCCTCTCACGGCAGTAGCGCCGGTTCGAATCCGGTCGGGGGTACAGATCCTTCCCGCGGGATCACCTGGGTCGCACCCGGTGAACCCGATGCAGGATCGCTAGGGCCCCCGTTGTGTAGCGGCCTAGCACGCCGCCCTCTCAAGGCGGTAGCGCCGGTTCGAATCCGGTCGGGGGTACTGGTCTAAACCACCATGGCCTATGGTGTAATTGGCAACACTACGGTTTCTGGTACCGTCATTCTAGGTTCGAGTCCTGGTAGGCCAGCTCGCAGAGCTCATCTGCACGTACGCGGATCTCATCCGCAAGGCCCCCGTTGTGTAGCGGCCTAGCACGCCGCCCTCTCAAGGCGGTAGCGCCGGTTCGAATCCGGTCGGGGGTACAGAACGAGGAAGCCCTTCCCTTCGGGGGAGGGCTTCCTCGTCGTTCCGGGCGTGAGGACACAACTCCGGCCCACCGCTGCGGCGTTGAAGCGGTGGGCCGGTCGTACGGGCAGGAAGGGGCGGAGCGCGTCAGCCGTTGCGGCGGAGCGCCTCGGAGAGGCGGGCGGCGGCGTCGATGACCGCCTGGGCGTGCATACGCCCCGGGTGGCGCGTCAGGCGCTCGATCGGCCCGGAGACCGACACGGCGGCCACCACGCGGTTCGAGGGGCCGCGTACGGGCGCGGAGACGGACGCGACGCCCGGCTCCCGCTCGCCGATCGACTGGGCCCACCCACGGCGCCGTACGCCCGAGAGGGCCGTCGCCGTGAAGCGGGCACCCTGGAGGCCGCGGTGGAGCCGCTCGGGCTCCTCCCAGGCCATCAGGATCTGTGCCGAGGAGCCGGCCTTCATCGTCAGCGTGGAGCCGACCGGGACGGTGTCCCGAAGGCCGGACAGCCGCTCGGCGGCCGCCACGCAGATGCGCATGTCGCCCTGGCGCCGGTAGAGCTGGGCGCTCTCGCCGGTGACATCGCGCAGATGCGTCAGTACCGGGCCGGCCGTGGCGAGCAGGCGGTCCTCACCGGCCGCGGCGGCGAGCTCCGCAAGGCGCGGTCCGAGGATGAACCGGCCCTGCATGTCTCGCGCCACCATCCGGTGGTGTTCCAGTGCCACGGCGAGGCGATGTGCCGTGGGTCTTGCGAGTCCCGTCGCCGCGACCAGACCTGCGAGGGTGGCCGGACCGGACTCCAGGGCGCTCAGGACAAGGGCTGCCTTGTCGAGAACACCCACGCCGCTAGAGTTGTCCATGCAACGATATTCACGTCTCACTCTGTGAAACGCAAGTTCAATTTTCCGGGGATCTTGCGACCCTGGTGAGGCGGCCGCACAACGGCTCGCGAAACGGGTCTCTAGTTGTGCCGACGTAGACGTCGGCCGGAGGGAAAGCGATGGGTAGGACACTCGCGGAGAAGGTCTGGGACGACCACGTCGTCCGGCGCGCCGAGGGCGAGCCCGACCTCCTCTTCATCGATCTGCACCTGCTGCACGAGGTGACCAGCCCCCAGGCGTTCGACGGCCTGCGTCAGAACGGCCGGCAGGTGCGGCGCCTCGACCTCACCATCGCCACCGAGGACCACAACACCCCGACCCTCGACATCGACAAGCCCATCGCCGATCCGGTCTCGCGCGCCCAGTTGGAGACGCTGCGGAAGAACTGCGCCGAGTTCGGCGTACGGCTGCACCCGCTGGGCGACGTCGAGCAGGGCGTCGTCCACGTCGTGGGCCCGCAGCTGGGCCTGACCCAGCCCGGCACCACCGTGGTCTGCGGCGACTCCCACACCTCCACTCACGGCGCCTTCGGCGCGCTGGCCTTCGGTATCGGCACCAGTCAGGTCGAGCACGTCCTGGCCACCCAGACGCTGCCGCTGGCCCGCCCCAAGACCATGGCGATCACGGTCGACGGCGAGCTGCCCGAGGACGTCACCGCCAAGGACCTGATCCTGGCGATCATCGCCAAGATCGGCACCGGCGGCGGTCAGGGCTACGTCCTGGAGTACCGCGGCTCCGCCGTCGAGAAGCTCTCGATGGAAGCCCGGATGACCATCTGCAACATGTCGATCGAGGCCGGCGCCCGCGCGGGCATGATCGCCCCGGACGAGACCACCTTCGCGTACCTGAAGGGCCGCGCCCACGCCCCCGAGGGCGAGGACTGGGACGCCGCCGTCGCGTACTGGAAGACCCTGAAGACCGACGAGGACGCGGTCTTCGACGCCGAGGTCGTCATCGACGCCGCCTCCCTGGCGCCGTTCGTCACCTGGGGAACCAACCCCGGCCAGGGCGCGCCGCTTTCGGCGAACATCCCCGACCCGGCTTCGTACGAAGACGCTTCGGAGCGCCTGGCCGCCGAAAAGGCCCTGGAGTACATGGGGTTGACCGCCGGGCAGCCGCTGCGGGACATCAAGGTCGACACCGTCTTCGTAGGCTCGTGCACCAACGGCCGCATCGAGGACCTGCGCAACGCCGCCGCCCTGCTGGAGGGGCGCAAGGTCGCCGACGGCGTCCGGATGCTGGTCGTCCCCGGCTCGGTGCGCGTCGCCCTGCAGGCCGTCGAGGAGGGCCTGGACAAGGTCTTCAAGGAGTCCGGCGCCGAATGGCGGCACGCGGGCTGCTCCATGTGCCTGGGCATGAACCCCGACCAACTGGCGCCCGGTGAGCGCTCCGCGTCCACCTCCAACCGCAACTTCGAGGGCCGGCAGGGCAAGGGCGGACGCACCCACCTGGTCTCGCCCCAGGTCGCCGCCGCCACCGCCGTACTGGGCCACCTGGCCTCCCCGGCCGATCTGTCCGACGTCGCTACGCCCGCGGGGGTCTGAGGAACCATGGAAGCTTTCACCACGCACACCGGCCGGGCCGTCCCGCTGCGCCGCAGCAACGTCGACACCGACCAGATCATCCCCGCGCACTGGCTCAAGAAGGTCACCCGCGACGGCTTCGAGGACGGGCTGTTCGAGGCCTGGCGCAAGGACCCCGAGTTCGTGCTCAACCGCCCCGAGCGGCAGGGTGCCTCGGTCCTGGTGGCCGGCCCCGACTTCGGTACCGGCTCCTCCCGTGAGCACGCCGTCTGGGCGCTGCAGAACTACGGCTTCAAGACCGTCATCTCCTCCCGCTTCGCCGACATCTTCCGCGGCAACTCGCTGAAGAACGGTCTGCTGACGGTCGTCCTCGACCAGTCCACCGTGGACGCCCTCTGGGAGCTGACGGAGGCCGACCCGACGGCCGAAATCACTGTTGACTTGGAGCGCCGCAAGGTGCTGGCGGCCGGGATCGACGCCGACTTCGAGCTCGACGAGAACGCCCGCTGGCGTCTCCTGAACGGTCTGGACGACATCAGCCTCACCCTTCAGAACGAAGCCGACATCGCCGCCTACGAGGCGTCAAGGCCGGCCTTCAAGCCCCGTACAATTACGGCCTGAGCAGCGCTTTTCCACGACTGCGCCCCCCACCGTCCGGTGGGGGGCGCAGTCGCTTGTTGAGACCCTGTCGGGCGACAACTCGCCCTAGATGGCACAATCGGTGCATGGAACGCGACAGCCAACTCGAGCTCTACGAGGTAGTCGCCGCCCGATTGAAGGAAGCGCACACAAGAGTGCGCTCACTGCAAGTCCCGGAGGGCGTAAGGATGGCGCTGTCCCGGAAGCTGCTGGTCGTCACGGCAGCGGCGAAGCACGATCTCGCGGACGCGGCAACGCGTCTCGACCGGTTGATGAAGGACCTCGACGAGGGCCGATTCCCTGAAGACGACTGACACCAGGAACTCCGCAACGGGACTTCCGCGTTGCGGCACTAGGGTGATTAGCCCGTTTCGTGTTTGATTTGCGGTATATACATGCCTAACGTGCGAAAAAGCTTGAACACTTTCGTTCTGGCAATGTCTCCGAAGGGGAAGACGTGAACAAGGCGCAGCTCGTAGAAGCGATTGCCGACAAGATGGGCGGTCGCCAGCAGGCGGCCGACGCCGTCGACCACGTGCTCGACGCCATCGTGCGTGCCGTGGTCTCCGGAGACCGTGTCTCGGTCACCGGCTTCGGCTCGTTCGAGAAGGTCGACCGTCCGGCCCGGTACGCCCGCAACCCGCAGACGGGTGAGCGCGTGCGGGTCAAGAAGACCTCGGTTCCGCGCTTCCGTGCGGGTCAGGGCTTCAAGGACCTGGTCAGCGGCTCGAAGAAGCTCCCCAAGGGCGGCGAGGTCGCGGTCAAGAAGGCGCCCAAGGGCAGCCTGATGGGCGGCGCCTCGGCGACCGTCAAGAAGGCGGCGGCCAAGAAGGCCACCACCGCCAAGAAGGCGGCCGCGAAGAAGGCCACCACCGCCAAGAAGGCGGCCGTCAAGAAGACCACCGCGGCGGCCAAGAAGACGACGGCGGCGGCCAAGAAGACCAGCGCCGCGGCCAAGAAGACGACCACCTCGGCGGCGAAGAAGGCGACCCCGGCGAAGAAGACCACCACCGCCGCGGCCAAGAAGACCACCGCGAAGAAGACCGCGCCGGCGAAGAAGGCCACGGCGAAGAAGGCGCCCGCCAAGAAGACGACGGCGCGCAAGACCACCGCCAAGAAGACCGCCGCGAAGAAGTAGAAGTAAGCGGCACAAGGGTCGAAGGCCACTCACACGCCGGGCCGGGCTCCCCTCGGGGAGCCCGGCCCGCGGCGCGTCCGCACGCTCTTCGGCTCGCGGCCGCCGCCCTGTTCGGCCCAGTGGGGCCGGACCGGCCGCTCAGAGGGTCTGCAGCGTCACCAGCGTGATCCGCAGCCCCGCGCCGCTCGCGCCGGGCTCCGTCTCGATCCGCACCCGCTGCCCCGGACGCAGGAGCAGCAGCCCGCCCGCGTCGAAGGCCTCGGCCCCGAAGTCCACCGGGGTGCCGTCGTCGAGCAGCACACTGCCGCTGCGGGTCTCGGGGTCGTACGTGTACGCGGTCGCCTGCATGGGCCGCAGCCTATCCGGCCGCGCGATCACCGGCCGCACGGTCCCAGCGGGCGGCCGTCCGCGGACCGATCCCCAACGCCAGCGCGGCCGCCAGATCCTCGCCGGTGTCCACGTCCCGGCGTACGGAATCCACCCCGGCCAGTCTGATTTCCACCGCCCCCGACGACAAATGCCTGAGCCGCGAAGCGCCTCCGAATGCAGGTGCCAATTCCACCCCGGGGCCCGCCGAGAGGAATGTCGTACCTATTTCGGCGGCGTCCGCGAGAAATGTCCGGGGGAATTCACAGGCAGCTTCGAGGACCCGGGCGAGTTCCTCCGGCCGCAGCGCGGGCAGGTCCGCGTTGAGCGCCGCCACGCGCGCGTGGGGCCGGGCGTCCCGTACCGTCCGCGCCCCGTGCGCCAGCGCCGCGTTGAGCCCGGCGGCCGGGGAGTCGGGCACGATGCGCGCCCCGAGCGCCGCCAGCGCCACCGCGGCGGCCTGATCGTCCGTGACGACCGCCACATCCCGCACCCGCCCGCATTCCAGCGCCGCGGCCACCGTGTCCTGCGCGAACGCCAGCGCGAGCCGTGGACGCAAGCCGCTCCCGGCGGTCGCGGCGAGCCTGCTCTTCGCCCGCGCAAGGGGCTTCAGGGGTACGACCAGGGACCAGCCGTCGTCCGGATCGATGTTCATCGCGGCCCATTGTGACCCGGCACCACGCCCCCGCGTCCGACGAGCCGGAGAGCCCGGCGCCCGGCGCCCGCGCGATCTCGGGGCGTACGGTGTTCTCGACAGACCAGGAGCATGGGGCGACACTTGGCCCCCTGCACGCCAGTCCCAGAGGAAGGTGCACGAGTGTCCCGCCGCAGAATCGGCTTCTGGTACCGCCTGGCGGCGGTCATCGCCAAACCCCCACTGGTGGTTCTGTTCAAGCGGGACTGGCGCGGAACGGAACACATTCCGGCCGACGGCGGATTCATCACCGCCGTCAATCACAACTCGTATCTGGACCCGCTGTCCTACGCGCATTTCCAGTACAACACCGGACGTGTCCCGCGCTTTCTCGCCAAGGCCGCCCTCTTCAAGGGCTCGTTCGTCGGCACCATGCTCCGCGGCACCGGACAGATCCCCGTCTACCGCGAGACGACCAACGCCCTGGACGCCTTCCGGGCCGCCGTCGACGCCATCGAGCGCGGCGAGTGCGTCGCCTTCTACCCCGAGGGCACCCTCACCCGCGACCCCGAGATGTGGCCCATGGCGGGCAAGACCGGCGCCGCCCGCGTCGCGCTCCTCACCAAGGCCCCGGTCATCCCGGTCGCCCAGTGGGGCGCCAACCTCGCCATGCCGCCGTACGCCAAGGAGAACAAGCTCAGCCTGTTCCCGCGCAAGACGCTGATCGTGCAGGCCGGTCCGCCCGTCGACCTCTCCCGTTTCCACGACCGGGAGCCCACGCCCGAGGTGCTGCGCGAGGCGACCGAGGTCATCATGGCGGCGATCACGTCGCTTCTGGAGGACGTCCGGGGCGAGAAGGCGCCGGCCGAGCCGTACGACCACCGCAGGGCGCGTCTTGAGCAGCGGCGCAAGGCCGCCGGGGAGGGCACGAAGTGACCAAGGCAGCCGTATTCGGAACCGGGTCCTGGGGTACCGCCTTCGGCATGGTGCTCGCCGACGCGGGATGCGACGTGACGCTCTGGGGCCGCCGCGCCGAGCTCGTCGAGGCCGTCAACACGACCCGCACCAACCCCGACTACCTCCCGGGTGTCGAACTCCCCGCGAACGTCAGGGCCACCACCGACCCGGCCGAGGCCGCCCAGGACGCCGACTTCACCGTCCTGGTCGTCCCCTCGCAGACCCTCCGCGCCAACCTCGCCGAGTGGGCCCCCAAGCTGGCCCCGCACACCGTCCTCGTCTCGCTGATGAAGGGCGTGGAACTCGGCACCGCCGAGCGGATGAGCGAGGTCGTCATGGAGGTCGCCGACGTGCCCGCCGAGCGCGTCGCCGTCCTGACCGGTCCCAACCTGGCCAAGGAGATCGCCGCCCGGCAGCCCGCCGGTGCCGTCGTCGCCTGCGCCGACGAATCGGTCGCGCGGCGGCTCCAGACCGCCTGCATGACCCCGTACTTCCGCCCGTACACCAGCACCGACGTGGTCGGCTGCGAGCTCGGCGGCGCCGTCAAGAACGTCATCGGGCTCGCCGTCGGCATCGCCAACGGCATGGGGCTCGGTGACAACTCCAAGGCCACCCTCATCACCCGCGGCCTCGCCGAGACCACCCGGCTCGGCCTCGCCATGGGCGCCGACCCGCTCACCTTCTCCGGCCTCGCCGGCCTCGGCGACCTGGTCGCCACCTGCTCCTCGCCGCTCTCCCGGAACAACACCTTCGGCACCAACCTGGGCCGCGGGATGACCCTGGAGGAGACCATCGCGGCGACCAAGCAGACCGCGGAGGGCGTCAAGTCCTGCGAGTCCGTGCTCGATCTGGCCCGTCGCCACGGGGTCGACATGCCGATCACCGAGACGGTCGTCTCGATCGTCCACGAGGGCAAGCCGCCGATCGTCGCCCTCAAGGAACTGATGTCGCGCAGCGCCAAGTCCGAGCGCCGCTGAGGCTCGCGCCGGGGCGCCCGCTAGCCCGGACGCGCGCGGCGGGCCGGGGCTCTTAAGCGGATCGAACACGCAAGGTACGCTCAACGCGATATGAGCGAGAACACCCAGAGCCCCCGCAAGCCGCGCGTGGCCGTCGTCTTCGGCGGACGCAGCTCCGAGCACGCCATCTCCGTCGTCACGGCCGGCGCCGTCCTCAAGGCCATCGACCGGACCAAGTACGACGTGCTGCCCATCGGCATCACCACGGACGGGCGCTGGGCGCTGACCGCCGACGCCCCCGAGCGGATGGCGATCGCCGAACGCACCCTGCCGAACGTCGCGGACCTCGCCGAATCCGAGCAGGGCGGCGTGGTCCTCTCCGTCGACCCGGCCAACCGCGAGGTCGTGTACGCGGAGCCCGGCTCCGTGCCCAAGGCCCTCGGCGAGGTCGACGTCGTCTTCCCGATGCTGCACGGTCCGTACGGTGAGGACGGCACCCTCCAGGGCCTCCTGGAGCTCTCCGGCGTCCCCTACGTCGGCGCGGGCGTGCTCGCCTCCGCCGTCGGCCAGGACAAGGAGTACATGAAGCGGGTGTTCACCTCCTTCGGGCTGCCCGTCGGCCCGTACGAGGTCATCCGGCCGCGCGAGTGGGAGCAGAGCCCCGCGGCAGCCCGCAAGAAGATCGTCGAGTTCGCCGCCGACCACGGCTGGCCGCTCTTCGTGAAGCCGGCCCGTGGCGGCTCGTCCATGGGCATCACCAAGGTCGACGACCTCTCGGGCCTGGACGAGGCCATCGAGGAGGCCCGGCGTCACGACCCCAAGATCCTCGTCGAGTCGCTGCTGCGCGGCCGTGAGATCGAGTGCGGCGTCCTGGAGTTCGAGGACGGCCCGCGCGCGAGCGTGCCGGCGGAGATCCCGCCCGTCACCGACCACGACTTCTACGACTTCGAGGCCAAGTACATCGACTCGGCGTCCGGAATCGTGCCCGCGCCGATCGGCGACGAGGCCACCGCCGAGGTCCAGCGGCTCGCGGTCGCCGCGTACGAGGCCGTCTCCTGCGAGGGTCTGGTCCGCGCCGACTTCTTCCTGACCGAGGACGGCGGGTTCGTGATCAACGAGATCAACACCATGCCGGGCTTCACCCCGATCTCCATGTACCCGCGCATGTGGCAGGAGAGCGGCGTCAGCTACCCCGAGCTGGTGGACCGCCTGATCCAGGCGGCCCTCACCCGCTCCACGGGCCTGCGCTAGCGGAAGTCGCTAGTCGCACTCCGGTTCCAGTGCGCAGGGCACGGCCTTCTTCACGGGGGCGGCGAGATCGACGAGCGGTCCGATGTCATGGGCGAACCGCTCGTCGAGGCTCACCTCGATGTACGTCTCGCGATACACCGAGGTGAACCGGGGGCCGTCGCCCTCCCGCTGCTCCAGCATCCAGCGCACGCCGTCCGCCGAGACGCCCTGCGTCTGCGGATCGCTCATCTTCTCGGGCCGGGGGACCCCGCAGCGCAGTACGATCGCCGCATCCCCCCACCCGGCGGTCAGCTCGGAGTCCGGCTCAGGATCGTTCCGCTCCAGCTCCGCCACGGTGTCGGGAAGCTCCTTCGCCAGAGCCTGGCAGAGGGTCGCCTCCCCGGCCGGCGGGCTGGGAACCGGGATCGAAGCCTTCGCGTCCGTGGAGGAGCAGCCCGCGGCGGTCAGCAGCAGCAACGCTGCCGCGACGGCGGCGGGCAGGCCGAAAGGCCGGTGAGAAGACATCACCGGCCAAGGGTAGACGGGGGCTACAGATGCACGACCGGGCAGGTCAGGGTCCGCGTGATGCCTTCCACTTGCTGGACCTTGGCGACCACCATCCGGCCGAGTTCGTCGACCGTGTCGGCCTGGGCGCGGACGATGACGTCGTACGGTCCCGTCACGTCTTCCGCCTGGATCACTCCCGCGATCTTGGAGATGGTCTCGGCGACGGTCGACGCCTTGCCCACCTCGGTCTGGATGAGGATGTACGCCTGTACCACGGAACCTCCAGGGCGGCCACGAGGATCTTGTGGGAGAAAGAGACGCCACGGTACCGCGTCGCCGCGGGCCGCGGGGAGACCTGCGTGCCCCGAGGCGCCCACAGTGTGGCGTAGACAAGACAGCAGTTGACGGTCTAGACGGTTCCTCATTGACGGTACCGCACGACAACACGAGGTGAGACGCGGTGAAGGGCACAGTAGGAGAGTTGGGGGAGTTCGGGCTCATCAGAGAGCTCACCTCCCGGCTCACCTCCACCCCGGCGGTGCGGATCGGACCCGGCGACGACGCCGCGGTCGTCTCCGCACCCGACCGGCGCGTGGTGGCCAGTACGGACATCCTGCTCGAAGGACGTCACTTCCGCCGCGACTGGTCGACGGCGTACGACGTCGGCCGCAAGGCCGCCGCGCAGAACCTCGCCGACATCGCCGCCATGGGCGCCGTCCCGACCGCTCTCCTCCTCGGCCTGGTCGTCCCGGCCGAACTCCCGGTCACCTGGCCCACCGAGCTGATGGACGGTCTGCGGGACGAGTGCCAGGTCGCGGGCGCGGCAGTCGTCGGCGGCGACGTCGTCCGCGGCGACACCATCACCGTCGCCATCACCGCCCTCGGCGACCTGCGCAACCACGACCCGGTGATCCGCGGCGGAGCCCAGCCCGGCGACGTCGTCGCGTACACGGGCTGGCTCGGCTGGTCCGCGGCCGGCTACGCGGTGCTCTCTCGCGGCTTCCGCTCCCCGCGCGCCTTCGTCGAGGCCCACCGGCGGCCCGAGCCGCCCTACCACGCGGGCCCCGCGGCCGCCGGGCTCGGCGCCACCGCCATGTGCGACGTCAGTGACGGGCTCATCGCCGACCTCGGCCACATCGCCGAGGCCAGCAAGGTCCGCATCGACCTGCGCTCGGGACTCATCGACATTCCCACCCAGATGAACGACATCGGCCAGGCCGTGGGTGTGGACCCGTTGCAGTGGGTGCTCACCGGGGGAGAGGACCACGCGATCGTGGCCACCTTCCCGCCGGACGTGAAGCTGCCGGCCCGCTGGAAGGTCATCGGCGAGGTCCTGAACCCCTCCGCGCTGCCGCAGGTCACCGTGGACGGTGCGCCCTGGCACAGCAAGGGCGGCTGGGACCACTTCGGGGGCCACGAGTGACGGCGCCGCCGCTCGTCCTGACCGTCGCCGGATCCGACTCCGGCGGCGGCGCGGGCATCCAGGCCGACCTGAAGACGATGCTCGCCCTCGGCGTCCACGGCATGAGCGTGATCACCGCCGTCACCGCGCAGAACTCCCAGGGCGTGCGAGGTGCCTGGGAGCTCCCCGAGGAGGCCGTGCGGGCCCAGTATCGCGCCGTCGTCGACGACATCGGCGTCCAGGCCGTCAAGACCGGCATGCTGGCCTCCGCCGGGCTGGTCGAGACGGTCGCGGAGCTCCTGGCCGGGACGGACGCGCCCGTCGTCGTGGACCCGGTCGGCGTCTCCAAGCACGGCGACCCGCTGCTCGCGGCCTCGGCGCTGGACTCCGTACGGACGAAGCTGCTGCCGGCCGCCACCGTCGCCACACCCAACCTGGACGAGGTGGCGCAGCTCACAGGCGTACGGGTCGGCTCGGAGGCGGATCTCCGGGAGGCCGCGGCCGCGATCCTGTCGTACGGGCCGCGCTGGGCGCTCATCAAGGGCGGGCATCTCGACGGGGACGCCGTGGACCTGCTCACCGACGGCGACGAGGAGCACTGGCTGCGCGCGCCGCGCCACGACAACCGGCACACCCACGGCACGGGCTGCACCCTCGCCTCGGCGGTCGCGTCGGGCCTCGCGAAGGGCCTCGCCGTACCGGAGGCGGTGCGGGAGGCGAAGGCGTACGTGACCGGGGCGATCGCGGCCGGCTTCGCGCTGGGCGCGGGGATCGGCCCGGTGGACCACGGCTGGCGCTTCCGCGTCTAGCGGGCGCCGGGCACGGCAAAAGGCCGGTTCACCAAGGTGAACCGGCCTTTCAAGGCAACCGCAGGGGCTGCGCTACGACGAAACGTCGGCGTTAGCGCGAGACCTTGCCGGCCTTGATGCACGAGGTGCAGACGTTGAGCCGCTTCGGCGTCCGACCGACCACGGCACGCACACGCTGGATGTTCGGGTTCCAGCGACGAGACGTACGGCGGTGCGAGTGCGAAATGTTGTTGCCGAAGCCCGGCCCCTTGCCGCAGACGTCGCAGTTGGCAGCCACGGGTCACTCCAAAGACTTCAGATTTACAGTGAAATCCGGCGCACCGGAATCAGAGTTCTGAAGTGGCTTGCCGGGGGAATGGCCCGACTCTCGCCGGGCAACCGAAGCAGCATACAACGGCTGCTCCCGTAGAACGAAACTACCACGGACATCGCGGCCCCCGCCCCGGCCCCAGGTCACGAGCGGGTCTACCCTGCGGTGAGCTCACCGCATAAGGCCGCCTAGCAGGAGGATCACCAGTTGCCGCAGACCGCGCAGACCCTGGACGCCGCAGCGGTCCGATCCTGGTGCGTACGGGCGCTGGACGCGCTCGGCCGGGAGCGCGAGGAGATCGACGCGATCAACGTCTACCCGATCGCCGACGGGGACACCGGCACGAACCTGTACCTGACGGTGGAGTCCGCGGCCCAGGCGGTGGAGGCGGTCTTCGCGGCGGACGATCCCGACGCGGGTGAGGCCGTACGCGCCATGGCGCACGGCGCCCTGATCGGGGCCCGGGGCAACTCCGGGACGATCCTCTCGCAGCTGCTGCGCGGCATGGCCTCTGTGCTCGCCGACGGGCGCGACGGCGAGCACCTCGCCCGGGCCCTCGCGGCGGCGGCCCGCGCGGCCCGGGAGGCCGTGGCGCACCCGGTCGAGGGAACGATCCTGAGCGTGGCGACGGCGGCGGCGGACGCGTGCGGGAGCGGCGGAAGCCTGGTGGCGGTGGCCAGAGGGGCGTACGAAGGGGCCAGGACGGCCCTGGAGGCGACCCCCGGACAGCTGGCCGTCCTGGAGCGCGCGGGGGTCGTGGACGCGGGCGGACGGGGTCTGGTGGCGGTCCTCGGGGCGCTGGTGGAGGCCGTGTCGGGCGAGGCGCAGCTGCGCCCGCCGACGCGCGCGGTGCCCGCGTCCTCGGCGGAGGACTGCGCCCCGAGGGGCGGCCCGGCCTTCGAGGTGATCTACCTCCTGGAGGCCGAGGACGCGGCCGTGGACCGGCTGCGGGCCAGGCTCGACGGGCTCGGCGACTCCTTGGTCGTGGTGGGCGGGGACGGGCTGTGGAACGTGCACGTCCACGTCGACGACGCGGGGGCGGCCGTGGAGGCCGGCGTGGAGGCGGGTCGCCCGTACCGGATCCGCATCACGCACTTCGCGGGCGCCTCGGAGGCCCGGGAGCGGCTGCAGCGCGCCGTCGTGGCGGTCGTACCGGGTCAGGGGCTCGCGGGCCTGTGCGCGGAGGCGGGCGCGACGACGGTGCTGGCCGGGCCGGGGGCGCCGCCCGCGAGCGGGGACCTGGTCGACGCGATCCGGCGGGCCCACGCGCGCGAGGTCGTGCTGCTGCCCAACGACACCGACCTGCGCCACACGGCGGGCGCGGCGGCCGAGCAGGCCCGAGCGGAGGGCATCCGGGTCGCCCTGATCCCGACCCGGGCGGCCGTCCAGGGCATCGCGGCGCTGGCCGTCCACGAGCCGGACCGGCGCTTCGACGAGGACGTCGTGGCGATGACGGCGGCGGCGGGCGCGACCCGCTACGCGGAACTCGCCGTCGCCGAACGCCAGTCGTTCACCTCGGCGGGCGTCTGCCAGGCCGGCGACGTCCTCGGCCTGATCGAGGGCGACGTGGCGGTCATCGGCCAGGACCTCGCGGAGACGGCCCGCACGGTCCTGGACCGCATGCTCTCGGCGGGCGGCGAACTGGTGACCCTGATCGTCTCGGACGAGACGCCGCCGTCCCTGTCGGACTCCCTGGAACGCCACGTCCGTGAGACGTACCTGGCGGTGGACACGGCCACGTACCACGCGGGCGCGGGAGCCCCACCCCTCCTGATCGGCGTGGAGTAGCCGACGGCCCGAACTCTCTGCGCGGCGCCGCGCAGGGGGCTCGGGCCGTCGTGGCGCCCCGTTCCCGTCAGGGGGTCGCCTCCGCGCGTTCCAGGATCGACTCCGCCTGCGCCCGGCGTTCCGGGGCCGGCGGGTCCTCTGTCGTGGCGTACTCCGCCAGAACCCCACGCGCCAGCGTCACCGCCCGCGACGGGTCGTCCAGGTCCAGGAGGAGCCAGGCCGACAGGAGCTCGGCGGCCGTGCGGCGGTCGCGGTGGGCGGGGCCCGCCTCGGTGAACGCCGCGACCGCCCGCCTCGCGTACGACAGCGCCGCCTCCGCGTTCGTCTCCCCGAGCAGCTCCGCCGCCTGGAGGTACGTGTCCCCCCGTGCCACCACGTCCGCCCCGCACGCCTCGACCGCCGCGTCCATCAGCGCCCGGCCCTCCCCGTCCGCGCCCGCTATCCAGGCCCGGACCCGCAGCGTCCGCACGTACGCCGCCGTGTCGCCCAGCGCGCTCCACAGCTCGCCCGCCCGCTCGTACGCCGCCGCGGCCTCCGGCCGCAGCTCCGCCGCGAGCAGCGCCTGCGCCGCCAGGTTCGCGAGCATCGCGTGGTCCCGCTGCTCCGGCCACGCCTTCGCCAGCTCCGCCGCCCGCAGCCAGTGCTCGGCCGCCGTCCGCGGCTCGTCCAGCTGCATGAGGCAGTCGCCGAGCCACCACAGCGTCTGGACGACCATCCCGTCGCCGTGCTCCTCCACCGAGACGTCCGGCAGCACCGCCTCCAGGATCGCGGCCGCCTCCTCGACCCGTGACTCCCGCAGCAGCCAACCGCCCAGCTGGTGCCGGGCGTACGCGCCGATACCCCGGCTCTCGCCCGCCTCGTCGGCCCAGTGCGCCGCCTCCAGGGCGTGCGCCGCCGCCTCGCCGAACCGTCCCGCCTCGGCGAGGACTTCGGCCAGCTGGAGCCTGAGCCGGGTCTGCCCGGCCGCGTCGGCGTGCTCGGCACCGTGGTCGAGGGCCGCCCGCGCCGCCCGCTCGGCCGTCTCCAGGTCACCCGTGTGCAGGGCGATCCGCGAGAGCCGGACCTCCGGTTCCACCGCGTACCAGGGCATCGCGACCCGGTGGTAGAGCTCCGCGGCGTACCTGTACCGCCGGGCCGCCGCCTCCGCGTCCCCCTCGTGCGCGGCCAGATCGCCCCGTACGGCCTCGGCCTCGGCGATCCGGTCCGCGACCAGCGGATCGTCGGTGTACGGCGCGGTGAAGGCCAGCAGCTCGTCCACGGCCCGCGCAAGCTCCCCGGCACCGTCGTGGCCGTCGTGGCCGTCGCCGTCGTCCGGATGCAGCCGCAGCAGCCCGATGCGTACCCGGCTCAGCAGCGCCCCCGCCGCCTGCCGGGGCGTGGCCGCGCCCTCGGCGTGCAGCGCGAGCACCCGGCCGATCGCCTCGTCGACCCCCTCCGCCGCCTCCGCGACCCGGCCGTCGAGCGCGAGCGCGTACGCCGCCCTGGCCCGGGCGGCCGCCGCCTCACCCAGGTCGCCGGCCGACTCGTAGCCCTCCGCCGCCCGGTGGAACAGTCCGGCCGACTCCGCGGGACCGCGGTCCATCGCCATGGCCCGGTGGTCGTCCAGCTCGGCCCGGCCGAGCGCGTCCAGGTCGAGCTCGGCGGCAGCCACAGCCGCCCACGCGGCGCGCGCGGCCGGATTCCGCTCCGACGACAGCCGGCGCGCCCGCGCCAGCAGGTCGACCGGCTCCGCCGCCGCCTCGGGCACGCGCGCGTGCGCCGGCCTCGGCACCGGACCCGCCGCCCGAACGCCCAGCGGCAGCCGGTCCAGGAGCGGCTCCGCGTCCATCCGGGCCCGTACGAGCTCGCCGACCCGGCCCGTCCCGTTGCGCTCGTCGAAGCGACGGGCGATCGCCAGCGCCTCCACGCGCGCGTGGGCGGCCAGTTCGGCGGCCGTCCACGGCGCGTCCCCGTCCCGCGCGGGCCCCGGGACGGACTGCCCGCCGAGCCCCAGCGCCACCAGCCGGTCCAGGAGCAGCGCCGTCACGGCCAGGAAGTCCATGTGGCTGTCCGGATCGCCGCCGTCGGTGAGGTACGCCGGCCGTTCCGCCAGGATCTCCAGACCCCGCGCCTCGTTCCCGGTCAGCGCGCAGAACTCGATGTGCTCCGCCGCGGCACCGCGCATGCTCTCCATCGGCCGCACCAGCCGGTAGCCCCGCAGATGGTGCGCGCGGGCCTCGTCGGTCCGGCCGAGCCGCACCAGCGGCAGCAGCGAGGAGGCGAGCACCGCGTGCGGCTCGTGCGCGCAGGTGTGCTCGCCCGTCAGGACCGGTGCCCAGGTCCGCAGGGCCTGCTCGTCGTCGCCGAGCTGCACCGACCACACGCCCTGCCCGTGCAGTTCGCAGGCGAGGCAGTCCGCCATCCGGTCCCGCTCGGCCGCCAGCCACGCCGCGTACGCCCGCCCGGCCCGCTCCAGGTCGCCGATGTGCCGCGCCACCCGGAACTCGCCCTGCCGGACGGCCCGTTCGGAGTGGCCCGCCAGCCGGTAGCGGTACTCCATCTCGCCGAGCCACTTCTCGATCGAGGCGAGCGGGATGTGCGGCTGGTCGAGCATGCCGCTGGAGACCCATTTGAAGACCCAGTGCAGGGAGTGCGTCTCGTACGCGTCGAAGTCCGCCGGGTTGTCGTCCCACATCCGCAGCAGCCGCGAGAAGGGCACGAACATCTTCGCCTTCTCGGAGCTGTAGTTGTACGCCTGGAGCTGATGGCCCAGCGCCTCGATGACGGCCAGCGGCTCGCCGATCAGCTCGGCCTCGGCGAGGAGCCGCTCGGCGCGCGCGTTGCGCGCGGGCCCCTCCGGCTGCTGGGCGTTGTCCCGCATCGCCTCGCGGAGGGCCTCGAAGGTCAGGGTCATGCGTCGTTCTCCCCGTGGTGTGCGGCCCAGGTCAGCAGCCCCGCGAACGCCCGGTTGAGCAGAGCCGAGTCCGCCGGGCGCAGCGGCCGCTGCGCCATCAGCAGGGCCTGCCCGTACAGCGCCTCGACGGCGGTCCCCGCCAGCTCGGGGTCGTCGAGCGAGCCGATCCGGCGGATCAGCGGATTCAGGTGGTTGAGGACCAGCCGGGCCCTCGGCGCGCTGCCGCGCAGCGAGCCGAGGATGCCGGCCCACAGGTCGTCCGCCCGCTCCTCGGCCTCCGCCCGGGCCTGCTCGTGGCGGGCCGCCCGGTCGTCCAGGTGCAGCGCGGGCACGGTCAGCGGGTGGAAGGAGCGCAGCGACACGTCGCAGCCCAGCGGGTCCAGTGCGGCGCGCGCCACCGCGAGGAACGACGAGAGGGCCAGCTCCTGCGCCGGGTCGACCGAGTCGAGATGCGCGGTGACCGTGTCGGCGTCGAGCTCCGCGACGACGGTGCCGGTACGGACCTCGGGGAGGCGCTCGACCAGCTCCGTGTCGTACGTGTAGCCGCCGTTGACGACGCCGATGCCCTGCGCGGTCGCGATCGCGGCGACCTGCCGGTACTCCTCGACGGTCCGGGTGTAGTGCACGACCGGATGACGGCGGGCGAACTCCTCCAGCGAGAGCCGGCCGTCCGTCGTCTCGAACGGCAGCCACGGCAGCATCGTCCGCAGCATCTCGCCGTCGTGCCGGGCCAGCGACTTCACCCCGAGGTGGTGCACGGCCAGGAACTCCTCCAGCCGCTCCGGGGCGCCGGCGGCCAGCTCGCCGAGCCAGTTCCGCACGGCGGCGCCCAGGGCGTCCCGTACGCCCGCCAGCGCCTCGTCCTCGTAGAGCGCCTCGCGCGACGCGGTCGGCCGCAGACAGTCCGTGTCGAGGACGCAGCGCACGAAGAACGCCCAGTCGGGCAGCAGCCCGTCGGCCCGGTCGGTGAGCAGCATGCCCTTGAGGTGGACCCGGTGGCCGGCGCGCTGGGCGGGGCTGACGGCCGACGGGAGGACGTACGCCACCCCCCGGATCCCGGCCAGCGGAAGATCCAGGTCGATCGAGTCGAGCGGAGAGAAGCCGAAGACGTCCCGGCAGTGCCCGGCGAGCGCGACCCGCCGGGCCGCCGGGCTCGGATACGAGCGGTCCCAGGGCGCGGGCAGATCGGTGACCGGCGCGTCCCCCACCCGTACTTCGTACGGGAGAAGCGAGCCGTACTCGCGGGCCAGCGCGAGCACCCGCTCCTCGGTCAGCCACTCGCCGGAACCGGGGCGCGCGGTGAGGTACACGGTGGTGCCCGGCTCGGTGCGCGCGCCGTCCGCAAGCGTGCGGACGGTGTACGAACCGTCGTCGCGGGCCGTCCACTCCACCGGCGGAGAGGCGGGCGTACGGGCGCTGCGGCTGACCACCCGGATCTCGGCGGCGACCACGAAACAGGCCAGCAGCCCGATGCCGAACTGCCCCAGGAACTCGCTCCGGGCGCTCGCGATGCCGGCGGCGTCCGCCCGCTTCGAACTGCGGCCGATCGTGGCCAGCAGGCTGTGGACGTCCTGTTCGGTCAGCCCGATTCCGCTGTCCTCGACGCGCAGGCTGCCGCCGTCCGCGCACAGCCGGACCCGCGCCGGGGCGTCCGGCTCTTCGGCACGGCGCGCCGTGATGGCGTCCACGGCGTTCTGCAGCAGTTCGCGCAGATAGACCCGGGGGCTCGAATAGAGGTGGTGGGAGAGGAGATCCACGAGTCCGCGCAGATCGACCTGGAAGGTGTGCGGTGTCTGATCAGCAGTCATCGTCGCTGCGCCGGTGGGGGAGAGACGACGGCGCGGGTCGGGCGATCCCGGCGGGCGGTGATCGCGGGGCGGCACGAGGGGAGACGCGTCATCCTAGGGGGCACGGAGCCGACGTGACCAGGAGATATCCGCAGCCTGCGGGACGGGTGTCAGTCCGGTGGTGTGCAATGGAACGCGTGCCAGTGCTCGACGAACCTCTGAAGAACCTCCTCGGCGCCGCCACCGCGAAGGTGATGGCCGAGCACCTCGACCTGCGTACGGTCGGGGATCTCCTCCACCACTACCCCCGGCGGTACGCCGAGCGCGGCGAGCTCACCGCCCTCGCCGACCTGCCGCTGGACGAGCACGTCACGGTGGTCGCGCAGGTGGCCGACGCCCGCGTGCTGACCTTCAACAAGGGCGGCCGGGGCAAGGGCCAGCGCCTGGAGGTCACCCTCACCGACGGCAGCGGGCGGATGCAGCTCGTCTTCTTCGGCCGGGCCGTCCACTTCCACCAGAAGGAGCTGCTGCCGGGCCGGCGCGGGATGTTCGCCGGCAAGGTCGGGGTCTTCAACCGCAAGCTCCAGCTCACCCACCCCGAGTACAAGCTCCTGGACGCCGAGAGCAGCGACGAGACGGTCAAGGCCTTCGCGAACGAACTGCTGCCGATCTACCCCGCCTGCAAGCAGCTGGAGTCCTGGACCATCGAGCAGTCCGTCTCCATCGCCCTGGACTCCCTGGCCGCCACCGGCTGGGCCGGGCTCGCCGACCCGCTGCCGCCGGCCCTGCGCGAGGGCCGCGGCCTCGCCGAGCTGCCCGAGGCGCTCCAGAAGGTCCACCGCCCCCGTACGAAGGCCGACATCGAGGACGCCCGGCAGCGGCTCAAGTGGGACGAGGCCTTCGTCCTCCAGGTCGCCCTCGCCCGACGCCGGCACGCCGACACCCAACTGCCTGCCGTCGCCCGCCGGCCCACCCCCGGCGGAATCCTCGACGCCTTCGACGCCAAGCTGCCCTTCACCCTCACCGACGGCCAGAGGAAGGTCTCCAAGGAGATCTTCGACGACCTCGCCACCGAGCACCCGATGCACCGCCTCCTCCAGGGCGAGGTCGGCTCCGGCAAGACGCTGGTCGCCCTGCGTGCCATGCTCGCCGTCGTCGACAGCGGGGGACAGGCCGCGATGCTGGCCCCCACCGAGGTCCTCGCCCAGCAGCACCACCGCTCGATCACCGAGATGATGGGCGAGCTCGCCCAGGCAGGCATGCTCGGCGGGGCCGAGCAGGCCACCAAGGCCGTGCTGCTCACCGGCTCCATGGGCGCCGCCGCCCGTCGGCAGGCCCTCCTCCACCTGGTCACCGGCGAGGCCGGCATCGTCATCGGCACGCACGCGCTGATCGAGGACAAGGTCCAGTTCCACGACCTCGGTCTCGTCGTCGTCGACGAGCAGCACCGCTTCGGCGTGGAGCAGCGCGACGCTCTGCGCGGGAAGGGCAAGCAGCCGCCCCACCTGCTGGTCATGACGGCCACCCCGATCCCGCGCACGGTCGCCATGACCGTCTTCGGGGACCTGGAGACCTCCGTCCTGGACCAGCTGCCCGCCGGACGCTCCCCGATCGCCAGCCATGTCGTTCCGGCGGCCGACAAGCCGCACTTCCTCGCCCGGGCGTGGGAGCGCGTGCGCGAGGAGGTGGAGAACGGACACCAGGCGTACGTGGTCTGCCCGCGCATCGGCGACGACGAGGACGAGAAGCAGAAGCGGAAGGCGTCCCCCGAGGACGAGGCCGAGAAGCGGCCGCCGCTCGCCGTACTGGAGGTCGCCGAGAAGCTTCGCGCGGGCCCGCTCGCCGGACTCCGCGTCGAGGTCCTGCACGGCCGGATGCACCCCGACGACAAGGACGCCGTCATGCGCCGCTTCGCCTCGGGCGAGGCGGACGTCCTGGTCGCCACGACCGTCATCGAGGTCGGCGTCAACGTCCCCAACGCCACCGCCATGGTGATCATGGACGCGGACCGCTTCGGCGTCTCCCAGCTCCACCAGCTCCGCGGCCGCGTCGGCCGGGGTTCCGCCCCCGGCCTCTGCCTCCTCGTCACCGAGATGCCCGAGGCGAGCCCGGCGCGCCAGCGCCTCGGCGCCGTCGCCTCCACCCTCGACGGCTTCGAGCTCTCCCGCATCGACCTCGAACAGCGCCGCGAGGGAGACGTCCTCGGCCAGGCCCAGTCCGGCGTCCGCTCCTCCCTGCGGATGCTCACCGTCCTCGACGACGAGGAGGTCATCGCCGCCGCCCGCGAGGAGGCCACCGCCGTCGTCCACGCCGACCCCGACCTCAGCGCCCACCCCGAGCTGCGCACCGCCTTGGACGCGCTCCTGGACAAGGAGCGGGAGGAGTTCCTGGAGAAGGGGTGACGGCACACCCCGCCCACCGGCCATATCGTGGAGACACAGGAGCCCGGAAGCACAAGGACAAGGACCTCAGATGACCCGCGTGATCGCCGGTACCGCCGGCGGACGCCGACTGGCCGTGCCACCCGGCAACGGCACCCGCCCGACCTCCGACCGGGCGCGCGAGGGCCTCTTCTCCACCTGGGAGTCGCTCCTCGGCACCCTCCACGGGACCCGTGTCGCCGATCTGTACGCGGGTTCGGGCGCCGTCGGCCTGGAGGCCCTGTCCCGGGGCGCGGTGCACGCCCTGCTCGTCGAGGCCGACGCCCGCGCCGCCCGGACCGTCCGCGAGAACATCCGGTCGCTCGGACTCCCCGGCGCCGAACTGCGGACCGGCAAAGCGGAACAGATCGTGACAGGATCGGCGCCCGCCGCCCCGTACGACCTGGTCTTCCTCGACCCGCCCTACGCCGTCTCGGACGACGATCTTCGCGAGATCCTCCTCACACTCCGCTCCGGGGGCTGGATCGCCGACGATGCCGTCGTCACCGTGGAGCGCAGCACCCGAGGCGGCGAGTTCGCCTGGCCGGCCGGTTTCACATCACTCCGGGCCCGTCGCTACGGCGAGGGAACGTTTTGGTACGGTCGCGCCGCCTCTACGTGCGAAGACGCACGATGACCGGACCGGAGAGCGAGGGACCCAAGTTGCGCCGCGCCGTCTGTCCGGGGTCATTCGACCCCATCACCAACGGACACCTCGACATCATCGCCCGCGCCTCCAAGCTGTACGACGTCGTGCACGTCGCGGTGATGATCAATCAGTCCAAGCGAGGACTCTTCACCGTCGACGAGCGGATCGAACTGATCCGCGAAGTCACCGCCGACTTCGGAAACGTCGAGGTCGAAGCCTTCCACGGCCTGCTCGTCGACTTCTGCAAGCAGCGCGACATCCCCGCGATCGTCAAGGGTCTGCGCGCGGTCAGCGACTTCGACTACGAGCTGCAGATGGCCCAGATGAACAACGGCCTCTCGGGCGTCGAGACCCTCTTCGTCCCCACCAACCCGACGTACAGCTTCCTGTCGTCCTCCCTGGTCAAGGAGGTCGCCGCCTGGGGCGGCGACGTCTCCCACCTGGTCCCGCAGGCGGTCCTCGGCAGGCTCACCGAGCGCCTCGCCGAGCGGCGCGCCGAGCAGTGACCCCCCGCGACCGTCGCTGACGGTCCGTCACCTGGTGTCGTACGGGGGACGACTGCCCTTACAGTCGTCCCGTCCGTCTCCATCCAGCTGTAGAGAGTGGCGAGCACCCGGTGGACGTGCAGAAGAAGCTCGACGAGATCGTTTCGGCGGTCGCCAACGCCCGCTCCATGCCCATGTCGGCGTCCTGCGTGGTCAACCGCGCCGAGCTGCTCGCCATGCTCGAAGAGGTGCGGGAGGCCCTGCCGGGCTCCCTGGCCCAGGCCCAGGAGCTCCTCGGCGGCCGGGAGCAGATGGTCGAGCACGCCCGCCAGGAGGCGGAGCGGATCATCGAGGCCGCCCACGCCGAGCGCGGCTCGCTGATCTCGGACACCCAGGTCGCCCGCCAGTCCCAGGACGAGGCGGACCGGATCCTCTCCGAGGCCCGCCGGGAGGCCGAGGAGATCCGAGCCGAGGCCGACGACTACGTCGACTCCAAGCTCGCCAACTTCGAGGTCGTCCTCAACAAGACCATCGGCTCCGTCGACCGCGGCCGCGAGAAGCTGCTCGGCCGCGGCCCCGGCCTGGACGAGCAGGGATACGCCGACGAGGACGCCCCGGAGTACAGCGCGGACCCGCAGACCCTGATCCACCGGGCCGACGAGTACGTCGACGCCAAGCTCGGCGCCTTCGAGGCCGTGCTCTCCAAGACCCTGGAGGCCGTCGGCCGCGGCCGGCAGAAACTGCACGGGCGGATCGCCACCGACGACCTCGGCGCGCACATGGCCGCCCAGGACGCGGCCGGCGGGGCCGTGCACACCAGCGACGCCGACTACCTGGCCGGCCTCGCCGAGCTGGCGGACCCGGAGCCGGTGCAGCAGCCCGTCATGCAGCAGGCCCCGCAGATCCCGGCGCAGCAGCCGGACCCGTACGGGTACCAGCAGCAGCCGCAGGACGCCTACGCCTACCAGCAGGCCGACCCGTACGCCTACCAGCAGCAGGACCCGTACGCGTACCAGCAGAGTTACGGCTACGAGCAGCAGCCGCAGGTCCCGCAGGCGCAACCCGCCGCGCTCGACGAGACCAGCTTCTTCGACACGAGCATGATCGATCTGGAGCAGCTGCGCCGGTATGAGCAGGGTCACGGCCACGGTCAGGGGCACTGAGCGACCGGCTCCACGGGCCCGGATTGGGCCCTGGGCGAAGCGTCCAGTATCCTGGCTCTTCGGTCGCGCGTATGCCCGCGATCCCTGCTGCCCGCTTCGTCTCTCGATTCGAACGCGGCCAGCCCCTCACGATCCGAAAGCAGGAAGAGCCCTGAGCACGCGCCTCGACCACCGCAACCCCCTCGTGTTCGACACACACGAGCTGGGGCGGCGTCCTGGTGCCCTTCAGCGGATCTCCCGTTCGGCCGAGGCCCCCAAGAACTTCGGTGTCGAAGGGGTCGTCGGTGTGCCGGAAGGCGCGCCGGTGGAAATCGACCTCCGTCTCGAGTCGGTCATGGAAGGGGTGCTTGTCACAGGCACCGCCCGTGCATCGGCCGAGGGGGAGTGCGTAAGGTGTCTGGAGCCCGTCGAGCTCGATCTCGACGTGGACTTCCAGGAGATGTTCTCGTACCCCGACTCCGACGACCGGGGCCGCTCCAAGGCGGTCGCGGACGACGAAGCCGAGGACGACGAGGACATGATCCCCCTCGAGGACGGCATGTTCGACCTCGAGCCCGTGCTGCGTGATGCGGTGGTGCTCGCACTGCCGATGCAGCCGGTGTGCCGGGAGGACTGTGCGGGTCTGTGCTCCGAATGCGGAGCCGACCTGAACGCCGACCCGGACCACCACCATGATGCCGTCGACATGCGTTGGGCGGCACTGCAGGGACTCGCCGGTTCGCTGGGAACCGATGAGAAGGACAACATGAGCGGCGCCGAAGCTGGCGTCGACGAGAAGCAGGAGAAGTAGCCGTGGCTGTTCCGAAGCGGAAGATGTCGCGCAGCAACACGCGCCACCGCCGGTCGCAGTGGAAGGCTGCGGTCCCCACCCTGGTTTCGTGTGAGCGTTGCCAGGAGCCGAAGCAGCAGCACATCGCGTGCCCGAGCTGCGGCACCTACAACAAGCGCCAGGTCCTCTCGGTCTGAGTGGCTGGTGAGAGGCGCAATGTCTGAGTCCAACAAGACGGACAATGCCTCGTCCCACACGCTTCTGGAAGGGCGGCTCGGGTATCAGCTCGAGTCCGCCCTTCTGGTGCGTGCGCTGACGCACCGCTCGTACGCGTACGAGAACGGCGGTCTGCCCACCAACGAGCGTCTGGAGTTCCTCGGGGACTCCGTGCTCGGCCTGGTGGTCACGGACACGCTGTACCGCACCCACCCCGACCTGCCCGAGGGCCAGCTGGCCAAGCTGCGGGCCGCGGTGGTCAACTCGCGTGCGCTGGCGGAGGTCGGTCGCGGCCTCGAGCTCGGCTCCTTCATCCGGCTCGGCCGGGGCGAAGAGGGCACGGGTGGCCGGGACAAGGCATCCATCCTCGCCGACACCCTTGAAGCGGTGATCGGTGCGGTCTATCTCGACCAGGGTCTCGACGCGGCCTCGGAGCTGGTGCACCGGCTCTTCGACCCGCTGATCGAGAAGTCCTCGAACCTCGGTGCAGGCCTGGACTGGAAGACCAGCCTCCAGGAGCTGACCGCGGCCGAGGGTCTGGGTGTTCCGGAGTACCTCGTCACGGAGACGGGCCCGGACCACGAGAAGACCTTCACTGCTGCCGCCCGCGTCGGTGGTGTCTCGTACGGCACCGGCACCGGCCGCAGCAAGAAGGAAGCGGAGCAGCAGGCGGCGGAGTCCGCATGGCGCGCGATCCGCGCGGCGGCGGACGAGCGTCTCGCGGCCGCGAAGGCCGCGGCGGAGGCGGGCGAGCCCGACTCCACCGTCACCGGCGAGCAGCCCACGAGCGGCGGGGCGCCGACGCCCGCCGGCCTTCCGTCGGACTGACCGCTCCTTCGAGCAGGAACCACCCGCCCGCCCTCCGGCTCCGGAGGGCGGGCGGACCTGTCTCCGCCGACCGGTCCCGACCCGGCCCCCGGCCCGGGACGACCGGCTCCCCGGCGATAGGCTGCGGCCATCGTCCACCCCACCCCGGAGGAGTGCCCGTGCCCGAGTTGCCCGAGGTCGAGGTCGTGCGGCGCGGTCTGGAGCGCTGGGTCGGCGGGCGGACCGTGGGCGAGGTCGAGGTGCTGCACCCCCGCGCGGTACGCAGGCACCCGGCTGGCGGCGCGGACTTCGCCGCCCGCCTCAAGGGCCACACCTTCGGGATCGCACGCCGGCGCGGCAAGTACCTCTGGATCCCGCTGGCGGACACCGGGGCCTCCGTCCTCGGCCACCTCGGGATGAGCGGGCAGTTGCTCGTGCAGCCCGAGACCACCCCGGACGAGAAGCATCTGCGCATCCGGGTCCGGTTCGAGGACGGCCTCGGCACCGAACTGCGCTTCGTCGACCAGCGCACCTTCGGCGGACTCTCGCTCCATGACAACACCCCGGACGGGCTGCCCGACGTCATCGCGCACATCGCTCGCGACCCGCTGGACCCGGAGTTCGACGACGCCGCCTTCCAGGCGGCCCTGCGCCTGCGCCGTACGACCATCAAGCGGGCGCTGCTCGACCAGACGCTGATCAGCGGGGTCGGCAACATCTACGCGGACGAGGCGCTCTGGCGCGCCCGGCTCCACTACGACCGGCCGACCGCCACGCTCACCCGGCCCCGCTCGGCCGAACTCCTCGGCCATGTACGGGACGTGATGAACGCGGCCCTCGCGGTCGGCGGCACCAGCTTCGACAGCCTGTACGTCAACGTGAACGGCGAGTCGGGCTACTTCGACCGGTCGCTCGACGCGTACGGGCGGGAGGACGAGCCGTGCCATCGCTGCGGCACCCCGATGCGCCGCCGTCCCTGGATGAACCGGTCGAGCTACTTCTGCCCGCGCTGCCAGCGCCCGCCGCGCGCTACGGCGTGACGGCGGCCCGGCCCGTGTCGTACCGCTCGCGCGCCGACAGGACCTCCGGCATCCGGCCCTCCACCAGTTCGATCAGACCGACGAGCCGCTCGGCGACCTCGCGTCCCAGCGGTGTGAGCGTGTAGTCCACCCGCGGAGGGTTCGTCGGCTGCGCCTCGCGGTGTACGAGCCCGTCCCGCTCCAGGGCGTGCAGGGTCTGCGACAGCATCTTCTCGCTCACCCCGTCGACCCGGCGCCGCAGCTCGTTGAAGCGGAAGGTCCCCTCGTACAGCGCGCCGAGGGTGAGGCTGCCCCACCGCCCGGTCACATGCTCCAGGGTGACGCGCGACTGGCAGGCCCGGGCGAACACGTCGAAGGCGAGGTCGTCACTCATGTCCTCACCGTACTGCGGCACAGCGCTCACCGTCGGGTTGCGCTCACCACAGGAACGCGCTCACCAGAGGGATGCGCGCACCGGAGGGGATGCTCGTCCCGGAGGGGATACTCGTCCCGGCGGTCGGTCGGCCCCGGCTCAGAAGCCGAAGTCCTGAGTCCACCAGGGGCCGCCGTCGGCGAAGTGCACACCGACGCCGAGCGTCGTGTAGTCGCAGTTCAGGATGTTCGCGCGGTGGCCGTCGCTGTTCATCCAGGAGTCCATCACCGCCGCCGCGTCCACCTGGCCGCGGGCGATGTTCTCGCCGCCCATGCCGGAGACGCCCGCCTGCGACGCCCGGTCCCACGGCGTGTCGCCGTCGGGGTCCGTGTGGTCGAAGAAGCCGCGCGCGGCCATGTCCGCGCTGAAGGCACCCGCCAGCGACGCGAGCGCGGAGTCCGAGCGCACCGCGGAGCAGCCCACCTTGGCCCGCTCCTGGTTGACAAGCCGGACGACCTCGGCCTCGGCAGCCGCGGCGCGGCTCAGGGCCGGCGCGGCCGGCGCCGTCGTGCGGGTCGGCGCGGGCTTCGCGGTCGTCGGAGCCGGCTTCGGGTTCGCCGTCTTCGTGGGGACGGCCTTCCTCGTCGGGGTCGCCGTCTTCGACGGCTTGGCGGCCGTCTTCGACGGGGTGGGGGAGGCGGTCGTCTTCGACGGCTTCGGCGAGGGGGTCGCGGAGGGGGAGGTCTTGCCCGTACCCGTCTTGGTGCCGGCCGACGTGGACGACGGAGTCGCGGACGAGCCGCCCTGCGTCGTCAGCTCCGGCGCCTGCCGGGACTGGCTCTGCTCCGTGCCGGAGCCGGCGCTGCCCACGGTGTGCGTCTCCCCGCCGGGCAGCATGCCCGAGGCGACGGCGATCGCGCCGACCGCCACCGCGGCGGAGGCACCGAGCAGTCCGGTGCGCACGGGCGCGCTGCGCCTCCTGCGATGGCGTCCCATCCCTCTGCCTCCCTGATCCGTACTGCTGGCTTTGCTGATCTTTGCTACTGCGGGCTTGTCGAATGCGACGCGCCCGAACGGGTGAGCCGTATTCCGACGGGACTGTACGCCATGACGCATGGGGGCGGTGTGCTCTGTGTCCAATTGGCCAGCTAGCGTTCAGTCATGAACGAAGACGTACGGCTGACCGCCTGGGTGCGCGGCCGAGTACAGGGAGTGGGCTTCCGTTGGTTCACCAGGGCAAACGCGCTGGAGATCGGCGGCCTCGTCGGCTTCGCCCTCAACCTCGACGACGGCCGGGTACAGGTCGTGGCCGAGGGGCCGAGTGAGAATTGCCACCGTCTGCTGGAGTGGCTGCGCTCCGCCGACACTCCCGGGCGTGTGGACGGAGTCACTGAGATCTGGGACACCCCGCGCGGCGGCTACGACAGCTTCGCGATCCGCTGAGGATCACCCTTACGGCGCTCCGTCCGATGGCCCGCTCGGCCTTCGGGCGGACGTTCGGCGAAGGGTCGCCGAAGGGGAAATGGCCTGATGGTTGCCGAGAAGGGCTTGCGATGCCGGGCTCCGCGCGGAAGGATGATCGCTACGCCCCCTGAGGTGCCGAGTTGCGAGGTCCAGCCGACTGTTGTGCGGCCGTAGACCCCCGGCGCCCCTTGATACCGGGCGTGATCGTGTTGACCGTCAAACTTTTTGGTGAGACTCTGGAATCCCCGCGCACCTTAGCTGTTTGGCAGTAAGAACCGGCACGACATGAAGCACTGCCGAGCACCGCGGGTGCGAAATCCCTCACGACCCACACCGCTTCGGTCGGTCACTCAGTGTGGAGGACCATCCATCATGGCAAAGGCGCTTCTCGGTTACGTCGGCGGCTCCGACCCGCGACTCCTCGCCGAGATGCGACGGCTTCAGCAGCGCGTCCAGGACCTCGAGTCCGAGCTTGTACGGATTCAGTCCGAGAACGACGCGCTCAACGCTGCCGCCGCACAGCATGGCGAGTCGCTGCTCGACAGCATCGACCTCGACGTTCCCAAGGCGGAGCCTGCGCTCACCTGACCGTCACCATCCACGTGACTGTCGGCCCCGTGCCGGGGCAGGGTGAGAAACACTCTCGCTGGCAGAGACAGATGTGCAAGGGACGCTCCGGCGTCCCTTCTTTCTTGAGTCCCCCATGTCCCACCCCCTCCTCACCCGAGGGTGTGCCCTGCACCTTCATGGGTGAAACGCGCAACCACAGGTAGAGTCCGGGGGCGTGCATCTCAAGGCCCTGACTCTCCGCGGTTTCAAGTCGTTCGCATCCGCCACCACGCTGCGGTTCGAACCGGGAATCACGTGTGTCGTGGGGCCCAACGGATCGGGCAAGTCCAATGTCGTGGACGCGCTCTCCTGGGTCATGGGCGAGCAGGGCGCCAAGTCGCTGCGCGGCGGCAAGATGGAGGACGTCATCTTCGCCGGCACGACCGGGCGTCCGCCGCTCGGCCGCGCCGAGGTCTCGCTGACCATCGACAACTCCGACGGCGCGCTCCCCATCGACTACGCCGAGGTCACGATCACCCGGATCATGTTCCGGGGTGGTAGCAGCGAGTACCAGATCAACGGCGACACCTGCCGGCTGCTCGACATCCAGGACCTGCTCTCCGACTCCGGCATCGGCCGCGAGATGCACGTCATCGTCGGCCAGGGCCAGCTCGACTCCGTCCTCCACGCCGACCCGATGGGCCGCCGCGCCTTCATCGAGGAGGCGGCCGGCGTCCTCAAGCACCGCAAGCGCAAAGAGAAGGCGCTGCGGAAGCTCGACGCGATGCAGGCCAACCTCGCGCGCGTCCAGGACCTGACCGACGAACTGCGCCGCCAGCTCAAGCCGCTCGGCCGCCAGGCTGCGGTCGCCCGCCGGGCCGCCGTCATCCAGGCCGACCTGCGCGACGCCCGGCTGCGGCTGCTCTCCGACGACCTCGTCCGCCTCCAGGAGGCGCTGAAGGCCGAGGTCGCCGACGAGGCCGCGCTCAAGGAACGCAAGGACGGGGCCGAGAGCGAGCTGAGGGCCGCCCTGGTGAAGGAGGCCGAGCTCGAGGACGAGGTCCGCCGGCTCGCCCCGCGGCTCCAGCGCGCACAGCAGAGCTGGTACGAACTCTCCCAGCTCGCCGAGCGGGTGCGGGGCACGGTCTCGCTCGCCGACGCGCGCGTGAAGAGTGCCACCGCGCAGCCGCCCGAGGAGCGCCGGGGCAGGGACCCGGAGGACATGGAGCGCGAGGCCGCCCGCATCCGCGAGCAGGAGGCCGAGTTGGAGGCCGCCCTCGAGGCGGCCGAGCGGGCGCTCGAGGACACCGTCGCCCACCGCGCCGACCTCGAACGCGAACTCGCGGTGGAGGAGCGCCGGCTCAAGGACGTGGCGCGCGCGATCGCCGACCGGCGCGAGGGCCTCGCGCGGCTGCACGGCCAGGTCAACGCCGCCCGCTCGCGGGCCGCGTCCGCGCAGGCCGAGATCGACCGGCTGGCCGCCGCCCGGGACGAGGCCCAGGAGCGGGCCGTCGCGGCCCAGGAGGAGTACGAGCAGCTCAAGGCAGAGGTCGACGGCCTCGACGCGGACGACAGTGAGCGGGGGGAGCGGTACGAGGCCGCCCGCCGCGACCTCGCCGAGGCGGAGGCCGCCCTGACGGCCGCCCGCGAGGCCGCCACCGCCGCCGACCGCCGCCGCGCCGCGACCAGGGCCCGCCACGAGGCGCTCTCGCTCGGGCTGCGCCGCAAGGACGGGACGGGAGCGCTGCTCGGGTCCCGCGACAGCCTGACCGGGCTGCTCGGCCCGGCCGCCGAACTGCTCACCGTCACACCCGGCTACGAGATCCCGCTCGCAGCCGCCCTCGGCGCGGCGGCGGACGCCGTCGCCGTCTCGGGCCCCACCGCCGCGGTCGAGGCCCTGCGCCTCCTGCGCAAGCAGGACGCGGGCCGGGCCGCGCTGCTGCTGACGGACGCGCCGGAGCCGGCCGGGGCCACGGCCGACGGCCCGGGCCGGGCCGCCCCGCCCGGTCTGCCTCCCCGCGCCGCCGACTTCGTCCGGGGGCCCGAGGAACTCATGCCCGCGGTGCGACGGTTGCTCGACGGGATCGTGGTGGTCGGCTCCCTGGACGAGGCCGAGGACCTCGTCCACGCCCATCCCGCCCTCACCGCCGTCACCGGCGAGGGCGATCTGCTCGGGGCGCACTTCGCCCACGGAGGATCCGCCGGGGCGCCCAGCCTTCTCGAGGTACAGGCGTCCGTCGACGAGGCGGCCGCCGAGCTGGAGGAGCTGGAGTCCCGCTGCGAGGAGCTGGCCGAAGCCCAGCGGACGGCGACCGAGTCACGGCGTACAGCGGCCGCGCTCGTCGAGGAGCTGGCCGAGAGCCGCCGTGCCGCGGACCGCGAGAAGTCCCAGGTGGCCCAGCAGCTCGGCCGGCTCGCCGGACAGGCCAGGGGCGCCGCGGGCGAGGCCGAGCGGACCGCGGCCGCCGCCTCCCGCGCGGACGAGGCCCTGGAGAAGGCGCTTCACGAGGCCGAGGAGCTCGCCGAGAGGCTGCTCGTCGCGGAGGAGGCGCCGGGTGAGGAGGAGCCCGACACCTCCGTGCGCGACCGGCTCGCCGCCGACGGCGCCAACGCCCGCCAGACCGAGATGGAGGCGAGGCTTCAGCTCCGTACGCACGAGGAGCGGGTCAAGGGGCTCGCCGGACGGGCCGACTCCCTGGACCGGGGCGCCCGGGCCGAGCGCGAGGCACGCGCGCGTGCGCAGCAGCGGCGCGCCCGGCTGCGCCACGAGGCGGAGGTCGCGGCCGCCGTCGCCTCCGGCGCCCGGCAGCTGCTGGCCCACGTCGAGGTCTCCCTCGTCCGTGCCGAGCAGGAGCGGGCCCTCGCCGACGCCGCCAAGGGCGCCCGCGAGCAGGGCCTGTCCGCGGCCCGCGCCCGGGGCCGGGACCTGAAGTCCGAGCTGGACAAGCTGACCGACTCCGTCCACCGCGGTGAGGTCCTCGGTGCCGAGAAGCGGATGCGGATCGAGCAGCTGGAGACCAGGGCGCTGGAGGAGCTGGGCGTCGAGCCGGCCGGTCTGGTCTCGGAGTACGGTCCCCACCAGCTCGTACCGCCGTCGCCGCCCGCCGAGGGCGAGGAGCTGCCGGAGGACCCTGAGCATCCGCGCAACCAGCCCCGCCCGTTCGTCCGTTCGGAGCAGGAGAAGCGGCTCAAGGCCGCCGAGCGGGCGTATCAGCAGCTCGGCAAGGTGAACCCGCTGGCCCTCGAGGAGTTCGCGGCGCTGGAGGAACGGCACAAGTTCCTCTCCGAGCAGCTGGAGGACCTGAAGAAGACCCGCGCCGACCTCCTTCAGGTCGTGAAGGAGGTCGACATCCGCGTCGAGCAGGTCTTCAGCGAGGCGTACCGGGACACCGCGCGCGAGTTCGAGGGCGTCTTCTCACGGCTCTTCCCGGGCGGCGAGGGGCGGCTGATCCTGACCGACCCCGACAACATGCTCACCACCGGCGTCGACGTGGAGGCCCGTCCGCCCGGCAAGAAGGTCAAGCGGCTCTCGCTGCTCTCCGGCGGCGAGCGTTCGCTCACCGCCGTGGCCATGCTGGTCTCCATCTTCAAGGCCCGGCCCAGCCCGTTCTACGTGATGGACGAGGTGGAGGCGGCGCTCGACGACACCAACCTCCAGCGACTGATCCGGATCATGCAGGAGCTCCAGGAGTCCTCGCAGCTGATCGTCATCACGCACCAGAAGCGGACGATGGAGGTCGCGGACGCGCTGTACGGCGTTTCCATGCAGGGGGACGGGGTATCCAAGGTCATCAGCCAGCGACTGCGGTGATGATCAACTTCAAGTCTTGAACGCAAGAGAACTGAAACTCAGTTTTAAGTCATACGACATGACCTCTTGACTTCGAAACATGAAGACATAGTCTCTGCAACGTTGCTTTTACCTTCACGTGGTGGGCGGCGCGATGTTGTGCGCCACTTGAAGGGCTCGCCCCCCACGCACCGGCGACGCTGCCGGAGCCCCCAGGAGTCCATGTGACCAGCCCCGCGCAGGCGCCCACGCCGCCGCCCTCCGAAGGCCGAGCCGCCCACCCGGACCACCTCGGCCACGTCATCTTCATCACGGCGTCCGCCGCGATGGGAGGCTTCCTCTTCGGATACGACAGCTCCGTCATCAACGGCGCCGTCGAGGCCATCCGGGACCGCTACGACATCGGCTCCGGAACCCTGGCCCAGGTCATCGCCATCGCCCTGATCGGCTGCGCGATCGGCGCCGCGACCGCCGGCCGCATGGCCGACAAGATCGGCCGCATCCGCTGCATGCAGATCGCCGCGGTGCTGTTCACCGTCAGCGCCGTCGGTTCGGCCCTGCCCTTCGCCCTGTGGGACCTGGCCTTCTGGCGGATCATCGGCGGCTTCGCCATCGGCATGGCCTCGGTGATCGGCCCGGCCTACATCGCCGAGGTCGCCCCCGCCGCCTACCGCGGCCGGCTCGGCTCCTTCCAGCAGGCCGCCATCGTCATCGGCATCGCCGTCTCCCAGCTCGTCAACTACGGCATCCTGCAGCTCGCCGACGGCGACCAGCGCGGCGAGATCGGCGGCCTCGAGGCCTGGCAGTGGATGCTCGGCGTGATGGTCGTCCCCGCCGTGCTCTACGGTCTGCTCTCCTTCGCCATCCCGGAGTCCCCCCGCTTCCTCATCTCCGTCGGCAGGACCGACAAGGCCAAGGAGGTCCTCTCCGAGGTCGAGGGCCACGGCGTCGACCTGGACCACCGCGTCGCCGAGATCGAACAGGCCATGCGCCGTGAGCACAAGTCCACCTTCAAGGACCTGCTCGTCGCCGGCACCCGCTTCAAGCTGCTCCCCATCGTCTGGGTCGGCATCGGACTCTCCGTCTTCCAGCAGCTGGTCGGCATCAACGTCGCCTTCTACTACTCCTCGACGCTCTGGCAGTCGGTCGGCATCGACCCCGCCGGCTCGTTCTTCTACTCGTTCACCACGTCGATCATCAACATCATCGGCACGGTCATCGCGATGGTCCTGGTCGACCGGGTGGGCCGTAAGCCCCTCGCCCTCGTCGGCTCCGTCGGCATGGCGATCGCCCTCGCCTTCGAGGCCTGGGCCTTCTCCGCCGAGCTCGTCGACGGCAAGCTGCCGACCACCGAGGGCGTCGTCGCGCTCGTCGCCGCCCACGTGTTCGTGCTCTTCTTCGCCCTCTCGTGGGGCGTGGTGGTCTGGGTCTTCCTCGGCGAGATGTTCCCCAACCGGATCCGCGCCGCCGCCCTCGGCGTCGCCGCCTCCGCGCAGTGGATCGCCAACTGGGCCATCACGGCCAGCTTCCCGTCCCTGGCGGACTGGAACCTCTCCGGCACCTACATCATCTACACGGTCTTCGCCGTGCTCTCCATCCCCTTCGTGCTCAGGTACGTGAAGGAGACCAAGGGCAAGGCGTTGGAGGAGATGGGCTAATCCCCGCTGCCCCTCTTCTCGCGCACGGAACTGCCCCGGCCACGGTCCTATGCCGTGAGCCGGGGCAGCACCGTCCCGCCCAGCAGCCGCAGGGAACGCCACCCCTCCTCGACCGGCATCCCGCCGCAGAGCGGATGCAGCACCAGGCTCTCCAGCTCCCGCCCCAGCGCCACGCACTCGTCCGGGGTCACGATCCGGTAGACCCCCTCGGCCCGCAGCTCCGCCACGGTCGTCGCCGCCGAGCGCACCGCCGAGCGGATGTCCTTCGACTGCCAGGAGGCGTAGGTGCGCGCCTCGTGCAGGAAGTGCTCGCCGTACAGCTCCCAGGTCCGCTCCGGATCCTCCGAGACGTGCAGCAGCGGGGTCTTCTCGGCCGGCATCATCGTCCAGCCCTCGGTGCCGTACTCCACGCACTGCTGCTTGTAGTACTCCTCCAGCTCCGGCAGATGGGCGCTCGGGAAGAGCGGCAGCCCGAGCCGCGCCGCCCGCCGCGCCGCCGCCTTCGACGAACCGCCGACGAGCAGGAGCGGATGCGGCGTGCTGAGGGGCCGCGGCGTGACCCGTACCGTACGGCCCTCGTAGGTGAAGGGCTCACCGGACCAGGCCTTCAGAAGGGTCTCCAGAAGCAGGTCCTGGAGCTTGCCGCGGCGGCCCCAGTCGACCCCGCGCTCCTCGTACTCCTCCGGCCGGTACCCGATCCCCGCCACCGTCACCAGGCGGCCGCCGCTCAGCAGGTCGAGGACGGCGATCTCCTCCGCGAGCCGCAGCGGGTCGTGCAGAGGGCCGATGATCGCCGAGACCGTGACCGCGATCCTCCTCGTGGCACCGAACACCGCGCCCGCGAAGGCGAACGGCGAGGGCAGCCAGTTGTTGGCGGCGCCGTGGTGCTCCTCGGTCTGGACGGTGTCGACGCCGCGCTCGTCGGCGTAGGCGGCCATGGCGAGGGCCGCGCGATAGCGCTCCGAGAGGGACTCGGGGGTCGCGTGCGGATCGACGAGGTTGAACCGTACGACTGTGAAGGGCATGGGAAGTCCCCCTCCGCGCGTGGGAAGCCGGCGAAGGGGGACAGTATCTGACGTCACGTCAGATGCAAACAGTCTCGGAGTCGCTCTCACGGTCCCCGGCCCGGTCCACGGCCTCCGACGGGCCCGCGGTCCGGGGCAGTATCGCGTACAGCACGCCCGCGACCACGATCGTCGCCGCCCAGCCGAGCCCGTTCTCGCCGATCCAGGAGGAGGCGAGCGGACCGGAGAACCAGTCGACCCGGGTGAAGAGCAGGCCGGTGGCCAGCGCCACCGCCCACGCCGTCATGGCCTGCCAGGCGAAACCGCCCCGGTACCAGTACGCACTGGTCCGCGAGGTGTCCATCAGCGCCT
The DNA here is from genome assembly GCF_043089925.1 of Streptomyces sp. NPDC013457. Lineage (NCBI taxonomy): Bacteria > Bacillati > Actinomycetota > Actinomycetes > Kitasatosporales > Streptomycetaceae > Streptomyces > Streptomyces sp. NPDC013457. Next base: position 145,406 of record NZ_JBICBL010000004.1, on the reverse strand, counting down.
CGCCGTCGTAGGACCGCCGCCGCAGCATGTCGACGCCGAAGACGCCGATCCACGCCGAGAAGGCCACCGCGAGCAGCGTCAGGAAGGAGATGAACGAGCCGATGAAGCTGGTCGCCACCACCATCAGCAGGAAGCCGAAGACCAGGCTGATCACGGCGTTCACGCTCACCGCGGCGGCCCGGGAGACCCTGATGCCGAGCGTCTGCGCGGTGAACCCGGCCGAGTACATCGACATCGAGTTGATCAGCAGCATCCCGATCAGCGCGATGATCAGGTACGGCACGGCGATCCAGGCCGGCAGCAGCTCGCCGATGAACGACACCGGGTCCTGCGCCGAAGCGAGTCCGGGGGTGCCCACCGCCATCACCGCGCCCATCAGGACCATCGGCAGCACGACGATCCCGGCACCGCCGATCGTGGAGCCGACCATCGCCTTCGAGGAGGCCGTCCGCGGCAGGTAGCGGGTGAAGTCCGGGCCGGAGGGGACCCAGCTGATGCCGCCCGCGGCGATCGTGCCGATGCCCGCGATCATCATCGCCGTCGAGCCGGCCGGCTTGTCGAACACCGCGGACCAGTCGGTGCCCGCGACGAGGTACACCAGCACCAGCACCGAGAACGCGCCGAAGAGGTACGTCGACCACGTGCTGCACACCCGCAGGGCGTTGATGCCGAGCCCGGACACCAGGAACGTGCAGGCGACGAAGAGCAGCAGGGTGACGACGATCAGCACGGTGTTCGACTCGATCCCGAAGAGCAGGTCGAGCACGGTCAGGACGGCGTAGGCGCCGGTCACCGCGTTGATCGTCTCCCAGCCCCAGCGGGCCACCCAGATCAGCGAACCGGGGAAGAGATTGCCGCGCTGACCGAAGACGGCCCGCGACAGGGCCATCCCGGGGGAGCCGCCGCGCTTACCCGCGATCGAGATCAGGCCGACGATCCCGTACGCCAGGACGGGCGCCGCCGTCGCGACGACGAGCACCTGCCAGAAGTTCAGGCCGTTGAAGACGACCAGGCCCGCGCCCATCGTGAGCAGAAGCACACTGATGTTGGCGGCGACCCAGGTCGGGAACAGCTCGCGGACGCGGCCGGTGCGCTCGGCGTCGGGGACGGGTTCGAGACCTCGGGTCTCGACCGCGCCTTCGCTCTCGACGACGGCTTCGGCGGCAGAGGGCATGGTGGTACTCCGTGCGGGGGGTGGGGGACCCGCCCAGAGTACGTGCTCCTCCCGAGGTCCGGTCGTGGCCGATACTGGACCCGTTATGGAACTCATTCTTGCTGTAGTCATCGCCCTGGTCGTCGCCGTCGCCGTGACCAGCGGGCTCGTGATCAGCGGCCGCAAGAAGAAGCAGCTGCCGCCGCCCGAGGCGCCGTCCGCCACGCCGACCATCACCGCTCCGCCCGCCGAGCCGCACGTCGGCGAAGAGGCGGAGACACCGCGGGAAGAACCACGCCGCACCATCGAGGAGGTCGACCTCCCGACCGCGGAGGAGGCCGTCGAAAGCCCCACCGCCGTCGAGGACCCGGTCGTCGCCGAGGCGCCCGCGCCCGAGATCGAGGTGCCCGAGCCGACCGCGGGCCGTCTCGTACGGCTCCGTGCGCGTCTCGCCCGCTCGCAGAACTCCCTCGGCAAGGGGCTGCTCACGCTGCTGTCGCGTGACAACCTCGACGAGGACACCTGGGAGGAGATCGAGGAGACCCTGCTCACCGCCGACGTCGGCGTCGCCCCGACCCAGGAGCTGGTGGAGCGGCTCCGCGAGCGCGTCCGGATCCTCGGCACGCGAACGCCGGAGGAGCTGCGCGGCCTGCTGCGCGAGGAGCTCATCGCCCTGCTCGGCCCGGACTTCGACCGCGCCGTGAAGACCGAGAGCGCCCCGGGCACCCCGGGCGTCGTCATGGTCGTCGGTGTCAACGGCACCGGAAAGACCACGACCACGGGCAAGCTGGCCCGTGTCCTGGTCGCCGACGGCCGCTCGGTCGTCCTCGGCGCCGCGGACACCTTCCGCGCCGCCGCCGCGGACCAGCTCCAGACCTGGGGCGAGCGGGTCGGCGCGCGCACCGTGCGCGGGCCCGAGGGCGGCGACCCGGCGTCGATCGCCTTCGACGCGGTCAAGGAGGGCATCGCCGAGGGCGCGGACGTCGTCCTGATCGACACCGCCGGCCGCCTGCACACCAAGACCGGCCTCATGGACGAGCTGGGCAAGGTCAAGCGGGTCGTCGAGAAGCACGGCCCGCTGGACGAGGTCCTGCTGGTCCTCGACGCCACGACCGGCCAGAACGGCCTGGTCCAGGCGCGCGTCTTCGCCGAGGTCGTCGACATCACGGGCATCGTGCTCACCAAGCTCGACGGCACGGCCAAGGGCGGCATCGTCGTGGCCGTCCAGCGCGAGCTGGGTGTCCCGGTCAAGCTCATCGGCCTGGGCGAGGGCCCGGACGACCTGGCCCCCTTCGAGCCGGGCGCCTTCGTGGACGCGCTCATCGGGGACTGAGGCACCCGAAACCGCAGGAAGGCCCCGCCGGTTCCCCGGCGGGGCCTTCGCGTGTCGGAAGGGCGTTCAGAAGTGCGTCCGATGGCAGATGTACGCCAGGACGCCCAGCAGCAGCCGCGCCTCCGGCGGCGCCCCCGCGGTGTCCAGCGTCGGCGGCCGCAGCCAGCGGACCGGGCCCAGGCCCGCGAGGTCCGACGGCGGCGCCGTCACATGGTCGCCGGGCCCCAGGCCGCGCAGGTCCAGGTCCGCGTCGTCCCAGCCCATCCGGTACAGCAGCTGAGGAAGCCCCACCGCAGCCCCCGGCGCGACGAAGAACTGCGCCCGTCCCGTCGGCGTCGCGCAGACCGGCCCGAGCGGCAGGCCCATGCGCTCCAGGCGGACCAGCGCCCGCCGCCCCGCCGGCTCGGCGACCTCGATCACGTCGAAGGACCGGCCCACGGGCAGCAGCAGCGCGGCGCCGGGGTACTCCGACCACGCCTTCGTCGCGTCGTCCAGACCCGCGCCCGCGCGGACCGGTTCGGCGAACGAGAGCGGATGCGCCCCCGGAGCCGTACAGGTCGCGTCGCCGCAGGAGCACTGGCCGGAGACGGCGCGCGCGCCGGGGACGACGTCCCAGCCCCAGAGTCCGGTGTACTCGGCCACCGCTGTGCACTCGGAGGTGCGGACGCGGCGACGTGAGCCGGAGCGGATCTCGCGGATGCCGCCGATCGTGAAGCCCATGCCCCCTCCAACGGGTCGGAAGCGCCGGTGGTTACGACCCGGATTCCCACGGTCACGCTCCGTCGCCCCGGGTGGCGCTCGGTCGCGGGCGAGGTGGTGCGCAACCGTGGCGCGCGCCTCTTCGCGCTACGGTCCGCCGACCATGGTTTCGTCGCATGTCAAGTGAATCGTGTTCGGCAGCAGGGGAGTTCATTCGAAGGGGTGGCGAATGGTGGCGTTTCTTGAATCCGCCTCGCAGGACGGGTGATCGTGGGATTACTTTCGGTGCTCGAACCCGGAGTTGCTTGCGCGCGTGGGTATGCCGGAGGCAACCCGGTTTCCTGTTCGAAGGAGTGGAACCTCCGGACGGGAGCCGCAAGACACGGCATTCTGATAGGGGTTCGCGCAACAGAGTCTCGACGTGGATGGGGGCGTTCCTGTGGGCGGCAACGGCGCAGACGGTACGACTGCCGGCAAGCGCCCGAACGAGCAGCTCAGCTCGTGGTTCGTGCGGAGCGGCTGGTCGAAGGGCGAACTGGCGCGCCAAGTGAACCGCAGGGCGCGCCAGATGGGCGCGCACCACATCTCCACGGACACCTCGCGCGTCCGCCGCTGGCTCGACGGCGAGCAGCCCCGCGAACCCATTCCGCGGATCCTCTCGGAACTGTTCTCCGAGCGGTTCGGCTCGGTCGTGGCCGTCGAGGACCTCGGGCTGCGCGCGGCCCACCAGGCGCCGTCCGTCTCCGGAGTCGACCTGCCCTGGGCGGGCCCCCAGACCGTCGCCCTGCTCAGCGAGTTCTCCCGCAGCGACCTGATGCTCGCCCGGCGCGGCTTCCTCGGCACCTCCCTCGCGCTCGCCGCCGGCCCCTCCCTCATCGAGCCCATGCAGCGCTGGCTCGTCCCCAGCCCGCCCGGAGAGCCCCTCCCGGCCGAGCCGGCCGCCGACGGCCACCGCCCGGTCAAGCTCTCCGCGATCGAACTCGACCTGCTCGAATCCACCACGGCGATGTTCCGCCAGTGGGACGCCCAGTGCGGTGGCGGACTGCGCCGCAAGGCCGTCGTCGGCCAGCTCCACGAGGTCACCGACCTGCTCCAGGAGCCCCAGCCGGCCGCCACCGCCCAGCGCCTCTTCACCTGCGCGGCCGAGCTCGCCGAGCTGGCCGGCTGGATGAGCTACGACGTCGGCCTGCAGCCCACCGCCCAGAAGTACTTCGTCCTCGCCCTGCACGCCGCCAAGGAGGCCGGGGACAAGCCGCTCGGCTCGTACATCCTCTCCTCCATGAGCCGTCAGATGATCCACCTCGGCCGGCCGGACGACGCCCTCGAACTCATCCACCTCGCCCAGTACGGCAGTCGAGACTGCGCCACCCCGCGCACCCAGGCCATGCTGTATGCGATGGAGGCCCGCGCCTACGCCAACATGGGGCAGCCGTCCAAGTGCAAGCGGGCCGTACGGATGGCCGAGGACACCTTCTCCGACGTCGGCCTCGACGGCGAGCCCGAGCCCGACTGGATCCGCTTCTTCTCCGAGGCGGAACTCAACGGCGAGAACTCCCACTCCTACCGGGACCTCGCCTACGTCGCGGGGCGCTCCCCGACGTACGCCTCGCTCGCCGAGCCCGTCATGGAGCGGGCCGTCACGCTCTTCGAGAAGGACCCCGAGCACCAGCGTTCGTACGCGCTCAACCTCATCGGCATGGCCACCGTGCACCTCCTCAAGCGCGAGCCGGAGCAGTCCGCCGTGCTGGTCGAGAAGGCGCTCGGCGTCGCCAGGAGCGTCCGCTCCGAGCGGGTGAACACCCGGCTGCGCAAGACCGTCGACACCGCCGCCCGCGACTTCCGCGACGTCGCCGAGGTCGTCCAGCTCACCGACCGGCTCACCGCGCTGCTGCCCGAGACCGCCGAGGCGGTCTGAGCACCCGGCCCCTCCAGCCTCCTGCCTTTCCCGCCTCAGGTCTTTCCAGACTCCGGCCCTCCCGACCCCGGCCGCGACAGCGTTCCCGTACTGACCGACTCGGCTCCCCCGCCGCCAGGACAACCGGGACGTCTGTCGCGGCCGGTCCCTTTTCCGTGCCCCGGACCGGCGCCGCTCCCGCGCGGAGCCGCGGGCCCGGGCCGTATCTCCGTTACACGCCCGTGACCCGGGGGTTCACAGCGGCGTAACACGCCCCAACCCTTCGTCACTGCGGCGAAACATCGGGCGGCATCGGCGGAAACCGCGCTGCGCGAATCTCTGGCGCATAACCGGCCACCCCTCACGGCCAAGCCGCTCTCCGGCCCCGCCCCCGCACAGGCCGTACCGACGACGAGGAGACGCCGATGGCACCAGCCATCACGACCCTGGCCGCAGACGCCCCCGAGCTGTCTGCCGCCAACACCGGGTTCATGCTCATCTGCTCCGCCCTGGTCATGCTGATGACCCCGGCACTCGCCTTCTTCTACGGAGGCATGGTCCGCGTCAAGTCCACCCTGAACATGCTGATGATGAGCTTCATCAGCCTCGGGATCGTCACGATCCTCTGGGTGCTCTACGGCTTCAGCATCGCCTTCGGCACCGACTCCGGATCGCTCATCGGCTGGTCCTCCGAGTACGTCGGCCTCAGCGGCATCGGCGTCACCGAGCTGTGGGACGGCTACACCATCCCGGTGTACGTCTTCGCCGTCTTCCAGCTGATGTTCGCCATCCTCACCCCGGCCCTGATCAGCGGCGCCCTCGCCGACCGGGTGAAGTTCACCGCCTGGGCCCTCTTCATCGCCCTCTGGGTCACCGTCGTCTACTTCCCCGTCGCCCACTGGGTCTGGGGCGCCGGCGGCTGGCTCTTCGAGATGGGCGTCATCGACTTCGCCGGCGGTACAGCGGTCCACATCAACGCCGGCGCCGCGGCCCTCGGCGTGATCCTCGTCATCGGCAAGCGCGTCGGCTTCAAGAAGGACCCGATGCGCCCGCACAGCCTCCCGCTGGTCATGCTCGGCGCCGGTCTGCTCTGGTTCGGCTGGTTCGGCTTCAACGCGGGCTCGTGGCTCGGCAACGACGACGGCGTCGGCGCGGTGATGTTCGTCAACACCCAGGTCGCCACCGCCGCCGCCATGCTCGCCTGGCTGCTCTACGAGAAGATCCGCCACGGCTCCTTCACCACCCTCGGCGCGGCCTCCGGCGCGGTCGCCGGCCTCGTCGCCATCACCCCCTCCGGCGGCTCCTGCTCCCCGCTCGGCGCGATCGCCATCGGCGCCATCGCCGGTCTGCTCTGCGCCATGGCCGTCGGCCTGAAGTACAGGTTCGGCTACGACGACTCCCTGGACGTCATCGGCGTCCACCTGGTCGGCGGTGTCATCGGCTCCCTGCTCGTCGGCTTCTTCGCCACCGGCGGCGTCCAGTCCGACGCCAAGGGCCTCTTCTACGGCGGCGGCCTGGAGCAGCTCGGCAAGCAGGCCATCGGCGTCGTCGCCGTCCTCGCCTACTCTCTGATCGCCTCCGCGATCCTCGCGCTGATCATCGACAAGACGATGGGCATGCGGGTCAGCGAGGACGACGAGGTCTCCGGCATCGACCAGGTCGAGCACGCCGAGACCGCGTACGACTTCAGCGGAGCCGGCGGCGGCGCCTCCTCGCGCTCCACCGCCGCGCCCGCCCCGGCAGCTACGGAGACCAAGAAGGTGGACGCATGAAGCTCATCACCGCAGTCGTGAAGCCGCACCGGCTGGACGAGATCAAGGAGGCCCTCCAGGCCTTCGGAGTCCAGGGCCTCACGGTCACCGAGGCCAGCGGGTACGGCCGCCAGCGCGGCCACACCGAGGTCTACCGCGGTGCCGAGTACACGGTCGACCTCGTCCCCAAGATCCGTATCGAGGTCCTCGTCGAGGACGACGACGCCGAACAGCTCATCGACGTGGTGGTCAAGGCGGCCCGGACCGGCAAGATCGGTGACGGCAAGGTGTGGAGCGTGCCGGTCGAGACCGCCGTACGGGTCCGCACCGGCGAACGCGGTCCGGACGCACTGTAAGCACGGAGCACGTAAGGAGCTGCTGGGTGACGAGCGTCGACACGAGCACACGAGCGGAAGACTCGGGACCCAGCGGCTACGCGGCGGCCCGGCTGCGCCTTCTCACCGAGAAGGGGCGGTCCGGGCCGCCGCGCCGTGCCGCCCTGGCCCGGCTCACGGACGACTGGCTGGCCGGACTGTTCACCGCCGCACGGCCGCCACGAGGGGTGGCGCTCGTCGCCGTCGGCGGCTACGGGCGCGGCGAACTCTCCCCGCGCAGCGACCTCGACCTGCTCCTGCTGCACGACGGCACCGCCGACGCGGGCACGGTCGCCGGCCTCGCCGACCGGATCTGGTACCCGGTCTGGGACCTCGGCCTCGCCCTCGACCACTCCGTCCGCACCCCCGCCGAGGCCCGCAGGACCGCCGGGGACGACCTCAAGGTCCAGCTCGGCCTCCTCGACGCCCGGCCGGTCGCCGGCGACCTCGGGCTCGTCGCCGGACTGCGCACCGCCGTCCTCGCCGACTGGCGCAACCAGGCGCCGAAACGGCTTCCGGAGCTGGACGCGCTCTGCCGCGAGCGCGCCGAGCGCATGGGGGAGCTGCAGTTCCTCCTCGAACCCGACCTCAAGGAGGCCAGAGGAGGGCTCCGCGACGCCCAGGTCCTGCGGGCCGTCGCCGCCTCCTGGCTCGCCGACGCCCCGCGCGAGGGCCTCGACGAGGCCCGTCGCCGCCTCCTCGACGCCCGCGACGCGCTCCACCTCACCACCGGACGGGCCACCGACCGGCTCGCCCTCCAGGAACAGGACGCCGTCGCCGACGAGCTCGGCCTCCTCGACGCCGACACCCTGCTCCGCGAGGTGTACGAAGCGGCGCGGATCGTCTCCTACGCCACCGACGTCACCTGGCGCGAGGTCAACCGGGTCCTGAAGGCCCGCTCCGCGCGCCCCCGCTTCCGCGGCCTCCTGGGCGGCCGCTCGGGCGGCGGAAGGCCGCCCGTCGAACGCACCCCGCTCGCCGAAGGCGTCGTCGAGATGGACGGCGAGGCGGTCCTCGCCCTCAGCGCCAAGCCCGACCGCGACCCCGTGCTGCCTCTGCGCGCCGCGGCCGCCGCCGCCCAGTCCGGGCTCCCGCTCTCCCTCCACGCCGTACGCCGCCTGGCGGCCGCCGCCAAGCCTCTGCCGGTGCCCTGGCCCGCCGAGGCGCGCGAGGAGCTCGTCACCCTGCTCGGCGCGGGGGAGCCCACCGTGCCCGTCTGGGAGGCGCTGGAGGCCGAGGGCCTCGTCACCCGGCTCCTGCCCGACTGGGAGCGCGTCCGCTGCCGCCCGCAGCGCAACCCCGTCCACACCTGGACCGTCGACCGGCACCTCGTCGAGACCGCCGTACGGGCCTCCTCGCTGACCCGCCGCGTCGGCCGGCCCGACCTGCTGCTCGTCGCAGCGCTCCTGCACGACATCGGCAAGGGCTGGCCCGGCGACCACTCCGTGGCCGGCGAGACCATCGCCCGCGACCTCGCGACCCGGATCGGCTTCGACCGCGCCGACGTGGCCGTCGTCGCCACCGTCGTACGCCACCACCTGCTGCTCGTCGAGACCGCGACCCGGCGCGACCTGGACGACCCCGCCACCGTCGAGGCCGTCGCCTCCGCCGTCGGCACCGCCGGGGCCCTGGAACTGCTGCACGCCCTCACCGAGGCCGACGCGCTGGCCACGGGCCCGGCCGCCTGGTCCACCTGGCGCGCCTCCCTCGTCGCCGACCTCGTCAAACGGGTCGGGGCCGTCCTCGCCGGAGAGCCCGTGGCGGAGCCCGAGCCCGCCGCGACCAGCGCCGAACAGGAACGTCTCGCCATCGAGGCGCTGCGGACCGGAGAGCCGGTCCTCGCCCTGCACACCCAGCCCGAGAGCGCCCCCGAGGACGGCGAACCGGAACCGGTGGGCGTCGAACTCCTCATCGCCCTGCCCGACCAGCCCGGCGTCCTGCCCGCCGCGGCCGGCGTCCTCGCGCTGCACCGGCTCACCGTGCGCGCCGCGGACCTGCGCGCCGTCGAGCTCCCCACCCCGCTCGGCGCCGGCGCCGGCGCCGTCCTGGTCCTGAACTGGCGCGTGGCCGCCGAATACGGCTCCCTGCCGCAGGCCTCCCGGCTCCGCGCCGATCTCGTACGGGCCCTGGACGGGAGCCTCGACATCCCCGCCAGGCTCGCCGAACGCGACGCCGCCTACCCCCGGCGGCGCGGCCTCACCGCCCCGCCGCCCCGCGTCACCGTCGCCGCCGCGGACTCCCGGCTCGCCACCGTCATCGAGGTCCGCGCCCAGGACGCCCCCGGGCTGCTCCACCGCATCGGCCGGGCGCTGGAGGGCGCCGAGGTGCGCGTCAGGAGCGCCCACGTCTCGACCCTGGGCGCGAACGCGGTGGACACGCTGTACGTGACCCGCCCCGACGGCTCCCTCCTGGCGGAGGAGGAGGCCGCGGACGTGGCGAAGGCGCTGGAGAAGGCGCTGAGGTGATCCGTGACACGGGGACACGCCGGTCGGTGAGCCGGGGCGGTCCCCGCCCGTGCGGGGGTGGCCTCCGGCCCAGGGCCGGGCCACCGGTGCCGAAGTCCGCTCCCCGCACCCGCGGGGGTTCCCGTGACCTCGCCCACCGGATTCGGCGGGCGGGGGCACGTCCTTCGAGCGGCCAGATACCCTTGAGGGCAATCTGTCCGCCTGCCCCCGACACCGAGGATCCGCGACCGCCGTGTTCGATACCCTCTCCGACCGCCTTGCAGCGACATTCAAGAACCTCCGGGGCAAGGGCCGCCTGTCCGAGGCGGACATCGACGCCACCGCGCGCGAGATCCGGATCGCCCTCCTCGAGGCCGACGTCGCGCTGCCCGTCGTCCGGGCCTTCATCAAGCAGGTCAAGGAGCGGGCCGCCGGCGCCGAGGTCTCCCAGGCGCTGAACCCCGCCCAGCAGGTCATCAAGATCGTCAACGAGGAGCTCATCGGCATCCTCGGCGGCGAGACCCGGCGCCTGCGGTTCGCCAAGACCGCGCCCACCGTGATCATGCTCGCCGGTCTCCAGGGCGCCGGTAAGACCACCCTCGCCGGAAAGCTCGGCCTCTGGCTCAAGAGCCAGGGCCACTCCCCGCTGCTCGTCGCCTGCGACCTCCAGCGCCCCAACGCCGTCACCCAGCTCGGTGTCGTCGCCGAGCGCGCGGGCGTGGCGTTCTACGGCCCGCAGCCGGGCAACGGCGTCGGTGACCCGGTCCAGGTCGCGAAGGACTCGATCGAGTACGCGCGGACCAAGATGTACGACGTCGTCATCGTCGACACCGCCGGCCGCCTCGGCATCGACCAGGAGCTGATGCAGCAGGCCGCGGACATCCGCGACGCCGTCAGCCCGGACGAGGTCCTCTTCGTCGTCGACGCCATGATCGGTCAGGACGCGGTCAACACCGCCGAGGCCTTCCGCGACGGCGTCGGCTTCGACGGCGTCGTGCTCTCCAAGCTCGACGGCGACGCCCGAGGCGGTGCCGCGCTCTCCATCGCGCACGTCACCGGCCGCCAGATCATGTTCGCCTCCAACGGCGAGAAGCTGGACGAGTTCGACGCGTTCCACCCGGACCGCATGGCGTCCCGCATCCTCGGCATGGGCGACATGCTCTCGCTCATCGAGAAGGCCGAGCAGACCTTCAGCCAGGAAGAGGCCGCCAAGATGGCCTCCAAGCTGGCGTCCAAGAAGGGCCAGGAGTTCACGCTCGACGACTTCCTCGCCCAGATGGAACAGGTCCGCAAGATGGGCTCCATCTCCAAGCTGCTCGGGATGCTCCCCGGCATGGCGCAGATGAAGGAGCAGATCAACAACATCGACGAGCGGGACGTCGACCGCACGGCCGCGATCATCAAGTCGATGACGCCGGGCGAGCGCCAGGACCCGACCATCATCAACGGCTCGCGCCGCGCCCGTATCGCCAAGGGCTCCGGCGTCGAGGTCAGCGCGGTCAAGGGGCTCGTCGAGCGCTTCTTCGAGGCCCGCAAGATGATGTCCCGCATGGCCCAGGGCGGCGGCATGCCGGGCATGCCCGGCATCCCGGGCATGGGCGGCGGCCCCGGCCGTCAGAAGAAGCAGATCAAGCAGGCCAAGGGCAAGCGCAAGAGCGGCAACCCGATGAAGCGCAAGGCCGAGGAGGAGGCCGCCCAGGCCCGCCGCGAGCAGGCGCAGCAGGGCGGGGCGTTCGGCCTCCCGGCGCCCGGGCAGAACCCCGGCGACTTCGAGCTGCCGGACGAGTTCAAGAAGTTCATGGGCTGAGCAGGTTCCCGAAGGGGCCCGGAGCGGTGTGAAACCGCTCCGGGCCCCTTTTCACTCCTTCACCCCGCCTGACATGCCGGGATCGTCCGGCCTTTCGATACTGGGGGCCGGGCCCGACCGTCGGTGTGAGGAGAGCAGCGTGCCCAACTCCGTACCTCCGCGCGACCGGACCGATCAGCCCTGGCGCTCGGAAGGGGCACCGCCGCCGCAGCCGCCGAAGAGGAAGATGCCCGGCGGGTGGGGTGGGCTCGTCCTCGCCGCCCTGGTCGTCTACCTCATCGCCAACCTCGTGCTGTCGTTCTTCAACCGGGGCGACGAGCCGACGATCTCGTACACCGAGTTCAGCAGGCAGGTGAACGCGGGCAACGTCACCAAGATCTACTCCAAGGGCGACGCCATCCAGGGCGAGCTGAAGAACAAGCAGCCGCTGCCCAACGGGGACAAGGGCGACTACTCCAAGTTCGTCACCCAGCGGCCCGCGTTCGCCGACGACGAGCTCTGGAACGAGCTGACCGCGAAGGGCGTCACGGTCACCGCCGAGCCCGTCGTCCAGGAGCGCAGCTTCCTCGCCAACCTGCTGATCGCGCTCGCGCCGATGCTGCTGCTCGTCGCGCTGTGGATCTTCATCGCCCGCCGGATGAGCGGGATGGGCGGGGCGGGCGGCATGCTCGGCCGCAAGGCCCCGCCCAGACCCGTCGAGCTCGAAGCCGGCGTCCGGCGCACCACCTTCGAGGACGTCGCCGGGATCGACGAGGTCGAGGGTGAACTCAACGACGTCGTCGACTTCCTGAAGAATCCCACCGCATACCGCGACATGGGTGCCAAGATGCCGCGCGGCGTGCTCCTCGCGGGACCGCCCGGCACCGGCAAGACCCTCCTCGCCCGGGCGGTCGCCGGGGAGGCCGGCGTGCCGTTCTTCTCCGCCTCCGCGTCGGAGTTCATCGAGATGATCGTCGGCGTCGGGGCCTCGCGGGTCCGCGAGCTCTTCGCCGAGGCACGCAAGGTGGCCCCGGCCATCGTCTTCATCGACGAGATCGACACCATCGGCCGCGCGCGGGGCGGCGGCTCCGGCATGGGCGGCCACGACGAGCGCGAACAGACCCTCAACCAGATCCTGACGGAGATGGACGGCTTCACCGGCTCGGAGGGCGTCATCGTCCTCGCCGCGACCAACCGCGCCGACGTGCTCGACCCGGCGCTCACCCGGCCCGGCCGCTTCGACCGGATCGTGCACGTGAACCCTCCCGACCGCGGGGGCCGCGAGGCCATCCTCAGGATCCACACCCGGGACATCCCGCTCGCCCAGGACGTCGACCTGGTCCAGGTCGCCCGGACGACTCCGGGGATGACCGGCGCGGAACTCGCCAACCTCGCCAACGAGGCCGCGCTCCTGGCCGTCAAGCGGCAGCAGAAGGCGGTCACCGCGTCCGACCTGTCCGACGCCCTGGAGAAGGTCCAGCTCGGCGCCGAGCGGCCGCTGGTGATGCCGGAGGAGGAGCGGCGCCGCACCGCGTACCACGAGAGCGGCCACGCCCTGCTCGGGATGCTCCAGCCCGGCGCGGACCCGGTCCGCAAGATCACGATCGTGCCGCGCGGGCGCGCTCTCGGCGTCACGCTCTCCACGCCGGACGCCGACAAGTACGCGTACACCGAGGAGTACCTGCGCGGCCGGATCATCGGCGCGCTCGGCGGCATGGCCGCCGAGCAGGTCGTCTTCGGAGTCGTCACCACGGGCGCGGAGAGCGACCTGGAGCAGGTCACCAACATCGCCCGCGGCATGGCGGGCCGCTGGGGCATGAGCGAGCGCGTCGGCCGCCTCACGGCCATCCCCGGGGACGCGCAGCAGGCGTACGGCCTCTCGGCGGCCCCCGCGACCCTCGACATGGTGGCCGAGGAGATGCGCCGGATCGTCGACGAGTGCTACGAGAGCGCCGTCCGCCAACTCCGTGAGAACCGCGAGAAGCTCGACGCCCTGGCGACCGCCCTCCTGGCGAACGAGACCCTGGAGGAGGCCGCCGCGTACCGCGCCGCGGGCATCACCCGCCTGAACAAGGACTCCTGACGCACGGCCCGTGCCGACGGGCTCCTCCGGCCGGTCGCCCGGCACGGGCCCCGGTCCAGTGCGGGCCCGGAGCCCTGGCCCCGGACATCGGTCGGTCGCCCGTCCCGGGCGCCCGGGGCCCGTCCGTGCCGGGCGGCGCCGAGTCCGCCGAGCAGGCACTGCTCGGCGGGGGCGGTGACGTCGGCGAGGGAGGTGGCCTCCAGGGCTCGGGCCTCGGCCTTGGCGGTGGCGGCGGACTCGACGGTGGTGCCCTGCCCGGAGCCGCGTCCGGACCGGCGGCCGGTCCTGGGCGGGCCGGAGGGCGGCCGCGCCTCGCCCGGTGAGGGCTACCGCACCCGGGCGATCAGGTAGCGGAAGACGTTCGGCATCCAGACCGTGCCGTCGTGGCGGACGTACGGCTGCAGAGCCTCCGTGATCTCCTTCTCGACCTGGTCCGGGTCCGTCGCGCGGATCGCCGCGTCGAAGTCGCCCGTCGAGACGAGGCCCCGTACCGCGCTGTCCGGGTCCGCGTAGCCGAACGGGCAGGACACCCGGCCCGAGCCGTCCGGCTTCAGACCCGCCCGCGCCACCACGTCCTCCAGGTCGTCGCGGAACGCCGGACGCCAGCCCGTCAGCCGCGCCGCGACCTTCAGCACCGATGCCGTCGCGCACCGCTCGGGCGGCCCCCAGCCCGCCAGTACGACGGCCGCACCCGGTTGGGCCAGATGGGTGACGCCCGCGAGGTCCCGCCCCCGTTCCGCCGAGGCGTGGAAGGCCGTGATCACGTCGAACGGCTCGTGGGACACAGAGCCGACGTCCGCCGGGCCGCCCTCGACGACCGTGTGCCCCGTCTCCTCCCGAATCCGCTCGCGCGCCAGCTCCACGCGCGCGTGGTCCCGGTCCACGCCGGTGACCCGCGCGCCGCGCGAGCCCGCGATCAGCAGCGCGAGGCCCGATCCGCAGCCGAGCCCCAGGACCCGTGAGCCGGGGCCCACCTCGAGCCGGTCGTACACCGCCTCGTAGAGCGGTACGAGCATGCGTTCCTGGATCTCGGCCCAGTCGCGCGCGGGGTGGTGCGGGACGAGCGTAGGTGTCATGGAAAGCGCCCCAATCAGTGCCTGGTCGACAGCCCCCGTGAAGCAGGTGCCCGCATCCCCCGTATGTCAGGGAACTGCCGATCCGTGCCCGCGTCCAGTGCTCGCGCCGCACCACTTCCCCTTCGGGGAGGGGGCGGTGCGCCGACTTGACGCCCGAACCGGTACTGTCCGTGCATCGACCCCCGGGGCGCGTACACCACCTCTACGCGCCGGGGCGTATGCGCCGCTACGCACCACCTTGACGCGAGCTGCGCGGCTTCTCCGCAGTTCGACGCACTGACCCTCGTCCGGACACATCAAGGGCAACTGACGGGTACGTGCAAAATATTTGGGATGCCCCGGAATGGAACCCGGGAGCGCGTCGGCTCGTTGTACGCGACGTGAGCACGACACCACCTGTTCTCGCCGCAGAGCTGGCACAGGCGTGGGCCGACATTCAGCGGCACCACCCCGAACTGCCCGATCTTGCCGCGCCCGAGTCCCTGATCGGAGAGTCGTCGTCCGCCTGCGGCGCCGAGCTCTCCTTCGAACGGCTGCTCCACGAGGCAGTCCACGGCATCGCCGCCGCCCGAGGTGTCCGCGACACCTCACGCGCCGGCCGCTACCACAACCGCAGATTCCTGGCGATCGCCGAGGAGATGGGCCTGGACCACCCCGAGGAGCCGCACGCCAGCAGCGGCTTCTCCCTGGTCACGCTCAACCCCGAGGCGAAGCGGCGGTACAGGCCCACGATGGAGCGGCTGCAGCGGGCCCTCAAGGCCCACACCGTCGCGACGGCCTCGGACACCAAGCGCTCCTTCCGCGGCCCCGCCGCCCGCCACGGCTCCTCCGGCGGCGGAGTGCGCGTGAAGGCCGTCTGCGACTGCGGCCGCAACGTGCGCGTGGTCCCCTCGGTGCTCGCCCAGGCCCCGATCGTCTGCGGAGGCTGCGGCAAGCCCTTCCGTATCCCGGAATCGGTGGGCGCGGCCGGCTGACCCCTGACCCGCCCGGGTCAGGGGCGCCACGGGCGTGTGGCACAATGGCTAGCTGTACTCGACAGTCGCACAGGACCCCTCTCTCCTCCGGCTGACGCGTCCATCGGGCACCCGAGTACCGCAACCCCACGTGGCATCTCATGTGCCCAACCACGTCAAGACCAGGAGACACCACTCCAGTGGCAGTCAAGATCAAGCTCAAGCGCCTCGGCAAGATTCGCCAGCCGCACTACCGCATCGTCGTCGCCGACTCCCGCACCCGCCGGGACGGTCGTGCGATCGAGGAGATCGGTCTGTACCACCCGACGTACAACCCGTCGAAGATCGAGGTCGACTCGGACCGCGCGCAGTACTGGCTGTCCGTCGGCGCCCAGCCGACCGAGCCGGTCCTCGCCATCCTGAAGCTCACCGGCGACTGGCAGAAGCACAAGGGCCTCCCGGCCCCGGCGCCGCTGCTGCAGCCGGCGACGAAGGAGGACAAGCGCGCCTCCTTCGACGCGTTCGCCAAGACCCTCGAGGGCGACGACGCCAAGGGTGAGGCCATCACCCCGAAGGCGAAGAAGGCCGACAAGAAGGCGGACGAGGCCGAGGCCGCGTCCACCGAGTCGACCGAGGCCTGAGCATGCTCGAGGAGGCTCTCGAGCACCTCGTGAAGGGCATCGTCGACAACCCCGACGATGTGCAGGTCGCCTCGCGCAACCTGCGCCGTGGCCGCGTGCTGGAGGTCCGGGTCCACCCCGACGACCTCGGCAAGGTGATCGGCCGCAACGGCCGCACCGCACGTGCGCTGCGTACCGTCGTGGGCGCCATCGGCGGCCGTGGCATCCGTGTCGACCTCGTCGACGTGGACCAGGTCCGCTGAAGCAAGTTGGACACACCGGCACGGGCCGGGGAGGGCCTTCGGGTCCGCCCCGGCCCGTCGTCGTCGGACAGGAGAGAATGAAGTCGTGCAGCTGGTAGTCGCGCGGGTCGGCCGCGCCCACGGCATCAAGGGCGAGGTCACCGTCGAGGTACGGACGGACGAGCCCGAGCTGAGGCTCAGCCCCGGAGCGGTCCTGCTCACCGATCCCGCCTCCGCGGGACCCCTGACCATCGAGACCGGCCGCGTCCACAGCGGTCGCCTGCTCGTCCGCTTCGAGGGCGTACGCGACCGGAACGGCGCCGAGGCCCTGCGCAACACCCTGCTCATCGCCGACGTCGACCCCGACGAGCGGCCCGAGGAGGACGACGAGTACTACGACCACCAGCTCATGGACCTGGACGTCGTGCTCGCCGACGGCACCGAGATCGGCCGGATCACCGAGATCTCCCACCTGCCGTCGCAGGACCTCTTCATCGTCGAGCGGCCCGACGGCACCGAGCTGATGATCCCCTTCGTCGAGGAGATCGTCACCGAGATCGACCTGGAGCTGCAGCGGGCCGTCATCGCGCCCCCGCCCGGGCTGATCGACGACCGCGCCGAGATCGCCTCCTCCCGCGATTCCGACGAGCCCGGCGAAGCCGCCGGGTCCGCCGAGTCCGGCGGGTCCCGCGACTCCCGCGAGGAAGAGTCCTGATGCGGCTCGACGTCGTCACGATCTTCCCCGAGTACCTGGAGCCGCTGAACGTCTCCCTGGTCGGCAAGGCACGCGCGCGTGGACAGCTCGACGTCCACGTCCACGACCTGCGGGAGTGGACCTACGACCGGCACAACACGGTCGACGACACGCCCTACGGCGGCGGCCCCGGCATGGTCATGAAGACCGACCCCTGGGGCGACGCCCTGGACCAGACCCTCGCCGACGGCTTCGAGGCCGGCGCCCACGGACCCGTCCTGGTCG
The DNA here is from genome assembly GCF_043089925.1 of Streptomyces sp. NPDC013457. Classification (NCBI taxonomy): domain Bacteria; kingdom Bacillati; phylum Actinomycetota; class Actinomycetes; order Kitasatosporales; family Streptomycetaceae; genus Streptomyces; species Streptomyces sp. NPDC013457. The sequence goes on along the minus strand of NZ_JBICBL010000004.1, from coordinate 128,019 downwards.
TCCCCACGCCCAGCGGCCGCCCCTTCACCCAGGAGCTCGCCGTCGAGCTCTCCGAGCGTCCCTGGCTGATCTTCACGCCGGCCCGCTACGAGGGCATCGACCGGCGGGTCGTGGACGAGTACGCGACCCGGATGCCCGTCTACGAGGTCTCCATCGGCGACTACGTCCTGGCCGGCGGGGAGGCCGCCGTCCTGGTCGTCACCGAGGCCGTGGCGCGGCTGCTGCCCGGCGTCCTCGGCAACGCCGAGTCGCACCGGGACGACTCCTTCGCCCCCGGCGCCATGGCCAACCTCCTCGAAGGCCCCGTCTACACCAAGCCCCCCGAGTGGAGGGGCCGTGCCATCCCCGACGTACTCCTCAGCGGGCACCACGGGAAGATCGCCCGCTGGCGCCGCGACGAGGCGTTCCGGCGGACGGCGGCGAACCGGCCGGACCTGATCGAGCGCTGCGACCCCTCCGCCTTCGACAAGAAGGACCGGGAGATGCTCTCCCTGCTGGGCTGGGCCCCGGAGCCCGGCGGCCGATTTTGGCGCAGGGCCGACGCCGTGGAAGAATAGGCCGCTGCTGTGTGTCCGACGAGCGCCCCTGCCACAGGGGGACGACGCCCGCCCGGTACGCACGGCGCTTCACCGTCTTCTTCGAACGTTCCGCTGATGACCTGTGGCATCGGCGAGGAAAGAGACCACCATGGCCTCCCTGCTCGACTCGGTCAACGCGGCTTCGCTCCGCTCCGACCTCCCCGCCTTCCGTCCCGGCGACACCGTGAACGTCCACGTGCGCGTCATCGAGGGCAACCGCTCCCGTATCCAGCAGTTCAAGGGTGTCGTCATCCGCCGCCAGGGTTCGGGCGTCAGCGAGACCTTCACGGTCCGCAAGGTCTCGTTCTCCGTCGGCGTCGAGCGCACCTTCCCGGTGAACAGCCCGATCTTCGAGAAGATCGAGCTCGTCAGCCGCGGTGACGTTCGTCGCGCCAAGCTCTACTACCTGCGTGAGCTGCGCGGCAAGGCTGCCAAGATCAAGGAGAAGCGCGACAACTGAGCTCCGGCTCACCGTTCGCGCGGGGCTTCGGAGCACTGACTCACAGGGTGGCCGGATAGGCTCTGCCCTCGATGGACACCGAAGCACAGCACACGGAGCGCGACCGCTCCTCCGAGACGGAGGAGCGGTCGCGCTCCGCGCGTATATCCGGGCCGGGTCGGTCCAGATGGTCCTGGCGCCGTACGGGGGTCCTCGGCGGCGTCTGTGTTCTCTTCCTGCTGCTCCTCAGTCACTTCGTGCTGCAGCCCTTCCTGATCCCCAGCCGCTCGATGGAGCCGACGCTCCAGGTAGGGGACCGGATCCTGGTGAACAAGCTGGCGTACCGGTTCGGCGACCAGCCCCGCCGCGGGGACGTCGTCGTCTTCGACGGCACCGGATCGTTCCTCCAGGAGGTGCCCGAGGAGAATCCGGTCACCGGGCTCCTGCACGGCACCGCCGCGGCCCTCGGCCTCGCCGAGCCCGCCGAGACCGACTTCGTGAAGCGGGTCGTGGGCGTCGGCGGCGACCGCGTCGTCTGCTGCGACGCGAACGGCCGGCTCACCGTCAACGGCACTCCCGTCGAGGAGTGGTACGTCCAACTGGGCGACGCGCCGTCGAAGGTTCCCTTCGACATCGTCGTACCGCAGGGCACCCTGTGGGTGATGGGCGACCACCGCAGCCAGTCGAGCGACTCCCGCGACCACCTCGGTCAGCCGGGCGGCGGCGTGGTGCCCGTCGAGCAGGTGATCGGCCGCGCCGACTGGATCGGCTGGCCCTTCGGCCGCTGGTCCGGTGTGCCGGAGACCGGCGCCTTCGAGGGCGTACCCGCTCCCGCGGCAGGCGGTCATGGGTAACCGCGGCAGGGCGGCCGGGCACCGCGCCGACACCCCGCTGCCCACCGGCACGCGGCCCACCGTGAGCGGCCGTCCGATGCCCGGGCGGGCGGAGCGGCGCAGGCTCGCCCGCAAGGTCAAGCGCCGGCGGCAGCGCTCGGCCGTCAAGGAGATCCCGCTCCTCGTCATGGTCGCGGTGCTGATCGCGCTCGTCCTGAAGACCTTCCTGGTCCAGGCGTTCGTCATCCCGTCCGGCTCGATGGAACAGACGATCCGGATCGACGACCGCGTCGTGGTCGACAAGCTCACCCCCTGGTTCGGCTCCACCCCGCAGCGCGGTGACGTCGTCGTCTTCAAGGACCCCGGCAACTGGCTCCAGGACGCCGGGCCGCCCGCCGACGACCCGGTCGGCGTCAAGCAGGTCAAGCAGGCCCTGACGTTCATCGGACTGCTGCCGTCGGCCGACGAACAGGACCTGATCAAGCGGGTGGTGGCCGTCGGCGGCGACACCGTCGCCTGCTGCGACAAGGACGGGCGGGTCACGGTCAACGGCGTACCGCTCGACGAGCCGTACCTGCACCCCGGCAACGAGCCTTCGAAGATCAAGTTCAAGGTGACGGTGCCCCAGGGCCGGATCTTCGTGCTGGGAGACCACCGCTCGGACTCCGCCGACTCGCGCTTCCACCTGGAGGAGAAGGACCAGGGGACGATCTCCGTCGACGACGTCGTCGGCCGCGCGGTGGGCATCGTCTGGCCGGTGAGCCACTGGCGGCGCCTGGAGGAGCCGGACACGTTTGCGGCCGTACCGGACGGTCGTTCGGGAGCTGTGTCCGCCGGCGGTGTGTCGCATAGTGTGTCTTCGCGGAATCTGAACGGATTGCCCTGGCTCCCGACCCCTGCGGAACTCCCGCTCGTTATGGGAGTGGTGGGCCTGTCCCTGTTCTGGGGCGGGCATATGCACGGACTGAGGAGTGGATGTGGGGGATGTGGCCGTCGGCGCACGATCCGGACACGACGATCCCGAGGAGAGGCCCGAGCGCCTCGCCGAGTCGTCGGTGGCCATGAGGGATGACTCCGGTGGCCGGTCGGACGCCGACCCCGAGGACGGCGCGGCCGAAGCCGACGGCACCGGACAGGGCGGCGAGGCCGGCGAGGACGGGGACACCGACGACGCTCCCAGGAAGCCGCGTTCCTTCTGGAAGGAACTGCCGCTGCTGATCGGCATCGCGCTGCTGCTGGCGCTGCTGATCAAGACCTTCCTGGTGCAGGCGTTCTCGATCCCCTCGGACTCGATGATGAACACGCTGCAGCGTGGCGACCGGGTCCTGGTGGACAAGCTGACCCCGTGGTTCGGCTCCGAGCCGGAGCGCGGCGAGGTCGTCGTCTTCCACGACCCGGGCGGCTGGCTGGAGGGCGAGCCCACCCCCGACCCGAACGTGCTCCAGGAGTTCCTCTCCTTCATCGGCCTGATGCCGTCCGCCGAGGAGAAGGACCTGATCAAGCGGGTCATCGCGGTGGGGGGTGACACGGTCTCCTGCAAGGAGGGCGGCAAGGTCATCCTCAACGGCAAGGCGCTGGAGGAGACCTCGTACATCTACCCCGGCTCCTCGCCCTGCGGTGACAAGCCCTTCGGGCCGATCACCATCCCCAAGGACAGCATCTGGGTGATGGGCGACAACCGGCAGAACTCGCTGGACTCCCGCTACCACCAGAACCTCGCCGGCGGCGGCACCGTCCCGAACGACCAGGTCGTGGGCCGCGCCGTCTTCGTGGCCTGGCCGGTCACCCGCTGGTCGACGCTGCCCGTGCCGGAGACCTTCGCCCAGCCGGGGCTCAGCCAGGCGCTGGCCGTCGCCCCCGGTGCGGCCGGTCTGGCCGGCGCGCTGCCGCTGGTGCTGTGGCGCCGGAAGAGGCTCACCGTTCGGCGTACCGCCGAGTAGGGGCGCCCGGGTAGGGTGCCGTCCCAGATCGTCGAACCGACCTTCGAGGTGGGGAGCGCTGGGATGAGCGGAAACATACGTACGGAAGGCGGCCGCGGCCGCCTCGGCAGCGTGCTGTCGGGGCTGGTCGTGGCCGTCGGCTGTGTGCTGTTCCTCGGCGGCTTCGGCTGGGGAGCCGTGGTCTACCAGCCGTACAGCGTGCCCAGCGACTCGATGACGCCGGCCCTGGCCGTCGGGTCGAAGGTCCTCGCGCAGCGGATCGACGGCGACGAGGTACGGCGCGGCGACATCGTGATCTTCAACGACCCGCTCTGGGGCGACGTCCCCATGGTCAAGCGGGTCGTCGGCGTCGGCGGCGACACCGTCGCCTGCTGCGACAAGGACGGGCGGCTCACGGTGGACGGCAAGCCGATCGAGGAGCCGTACACCAGGCCCGGCGCCCCCGCCTCGGGGCAGAAGTTCTCCGCGGCCGTGCCGGAGGGGAAGCTCTTCCTGCTCGGCGACGAGCGCCACAACTCCCTCGACTCCAGGACCCACCTGGAGGAGGCGGGTCACGGCTCGGTGCCGAGCTCCGCGGTCACCGCGCGGGTGGACGCCGTCGCCTGGCCCGGGACGGAGCTCGTGGAGCGTCCCACCGCCTTCGCGGCGCTGCCGGGCGGGGTCTCGGAGCGCGGCCCGGTCGAGCCGCTCTTCTACGCGATCGTCGGCGGGTGTGTACTGATCCTTGCCGGGGCCGCGTACGGCCCGGTGGCGCGGCTGGTGGGCGGACGGTCCGCGGGCCGCCGGGGAGACCGGTCGCAGGGCAGGGAGACGGTGGACGCGTGACGGGTGGAGGCGGAGCCCACGTGACGAGTGGAGACGGTGGCCGCGTGGCGGGTACGGAGGGCCCGGCCCGTGGATCGGACCGGTTCGGGCTCGGCGGGCGGGAGCTGCGCCGGGTGGCGCGGGTCGTTCTGCTCGACCCCGACGACCGCATCCTCCTCATGCACGGGTACGAGCCGGAGGACCCGGCCCAGACCTGGTGGTTCACGCCCGGTGGCGGTCTGGAGGGCGACGAGACCCGGGAGGAGGCGGTGCTGCGCGAGCTGGCCGAGGAGACCGGGATCACGGACGTCGAACTGGGTCCGGTCCTCTGGCAGCGGCTCTGCTCGTTCCCGTTCGACGGACGGCGCTGGCACCAGGACGAGTGGTACTACCTGGCACGAACCAGGCAGACCGTGACGGCCCCGGGCGGCCTCACCGAGCTGGAGCAGCGCAGTGTCTCGGGGCTGAGGTGGTGGACCTCCGCCGAACTGTCGGCGGCGCGTGAGACGGTGTACCCGACCAGACTCGCCGAGCTGCTGCACAGGCTGCTCGACGAGGGACCGCCGAGTTCACCGGTGGTGCTCGCCCCGGAAATCGCTTAACGGTACGAGCGGCTGGCGCACAATAGGTGGACGCACGGCTGAAGGGGAACATGCCATGAGCGCCGAGGACCTCGAGAAGTACGAGACCGAGATGGAGCTGAAGCTCTACCGGGAGTACCGCGATGTCGTCGGGCTGTTCAAATACGTGATCGAGACCGAGCGTCGCTTCTACCTCACCAACGACTACGAGATGCAGGTGCACTCGGTCCAGGGCGAGGTGTTCTTCGAGGTGTCCATGGCCGACGCCTGGGTCTGGGACATGTACCGGCCGGCCAGGTTCGTCAAGCAGGTTCGCGTCCTCACGTTCAAGGACGTGAACATCGAGGAGCTCAACAAGAGCGACCTGGAGCTCCCTGGCAGCTGATGCCGCGGCCCGGTGTGATCCACCCGGACGAGTGACGAGGTTTTCCACAGGCGCTCGGTCGTCCACCGGCCCGCACACGGAACGTGGCGAGGCGTCACAGTCGGTGCCGGAGGTGGTACCGATGAACGCACCGAGCGCATCGAGCGCATCGAGCACGACGAGTAGTACGCCGGGTACGACGGGCACGACGGGCACGACGAGTACGCCGAGCGGGCCGGGGGCGTCGAGCCCCGCGAACCCGAGGAACGCCCTCGGGCGGTACGGCGAGCAGCTCGCGGTCCGCAGGCTGACCGAGGCCGGGATGAGCATCCTCGCGCGGAACTGGCGCTGCGGACGCACCGGAGAGATCGACATCGTCGCCCGGGACGGGGACACCGTCGTCGTGTGCGAGGTCAAGACCCGGCGGGACGGCGCCTTCGAGCACCCCATGGCCGCCGTCACCCCCGCCAAGGCGGACCGGCTCAAACGCCTCGCGGCCTGCTGGCTCGACCGCCACGGCGGACCACCGCCCGACGGCGGCGTCCGCATCGACCTCGTCGGTGTCGTCCTGCCCCGTCGGGGTGCCCCGGTCGTCACCCACGCCCAGGGGGTGGCGTGATGGGATTCGCCCGCACCTGTTCCGTCGCCCTCGTCGGGGTCGAAGGAGTCGTCGTCGAGGTCCAGGCCGATCTGGAAGCCGGAGTCGCCGCCTTCACCCTCGTCGGGCTGCCCGACAAGAGCCTCACCGAGAGCCGCGACCGCGTCAGGGCGGCCATCGTCAACTCCGACGCCGAATGGCCCCAGAAGAAGCTCACCGTCGGACTCAGCCCCGCCTCCGTCCCCAAGGGCGGTTCCGGATTCGACCTCGCCGTCGCGGCAGCCGTGCTCGGCGCCGCCGAGCGGATCGACCCCCGGGGCATCGCCGACCTGGTCCTCATCGGCGAACTCGGCCTCGACGGCCGCGTCCGGCCCGTACGGGGTGTCCTGCCCGCCGTCCTCGCCGCCGCCGAAGCCGGCTACCGGCAGGTCGTCGTCCCCGAACAGACGGTCGGCGAAGCCGCGCTCGTCCCCGGGGTCTCCGTCCTCGGCGTACGCAGCCTGCGGCAGCTCATCGCCGTCCTCTCCGACGAACCCGTCCCCGAAGAGGAACCCGCGGAGGAGGGGCGCCCCGACGCCATGCTCGCCGGACTCCTCGTCCCCGGCGCCGGTGTGGGCACCGGCCTCGCCGCCGACCCGCTCGACGGACCCGACCTCGCCGACGTCGCCGGCCAGCACGGCGCTCGCCGCGCCCTGGAAGTCGCCGCCGCGGGCAGCCACCACCTGCTGCTCTCCGGGCCGCCCGGCGCCGGCAAGACCATGCTCGCCGAACGGCTCCCCGGCATCCTGCCGCCCCTCACCCGCCAGGAGTCCCTGGAAGTCACCGCCGTCCACTCCGTCGCCGGCATCCTCCCGCCCGGCGAACCGCTCGTCCGGCGAGCCCCCTACTGCGCGCCCCACCACTCCGCGACCATGCAGTCACTCGTCGGCGGCGGCAACGGACTCCCACGCCCCGGCGCCGTCTCCCTCGCCCATCGCGGAGTGCTCTTTCTGGACGAGGCGCCGGAGTTCTCCGGAAAGGCGCTCGACGCCCTGCGGCAGCCCCTCGAATCCGGGCACGTCGTCGTCGCCCGCGCCGCCGGGGTCGTCCGGCTCCCCGCCCGCTTCCTGCTCGCACTCGCCGCCAACCCCTGCCCCTGCGGACGGCACACCCTGCACGGCGCCGGCTGCGAGTGCCCCGCCTCCCTGATCCGCCGCTACCAGGCCCGGCTCTCCGGTCCGCTCCTCGACCGCATCGACCTCCGGGTCGAAGCCGAACCCGTCACCCGCTCGGACCTTCTCGGCCAGGGCGGACGCGGCGAACCCACCGCCACCGTCGCCGACCGCGTCCGCGAGGCGCGTGCCCGCACCGCCGCCCGGCTCGCCGGCACCCCCTGGACCGTCAACAGCGAGGTGCCGGGTCACGAACTGCGCACCCGCTTCCTCGTCGGTCCCGGAGCCCTCGCCGCGGCGGAGCGGGACATCGAGCGCGGACTGCTCACCGCCCGTGGCCTCGACCGGGTCCTGCGCGTCGCCTGGACCGTCGCGGACCTCGCGGGCCACGACCGGCCCGACGCCCAGGACGTCGACCTCGCCCTCGAACTGCGTACCGGCATCGCCCGGGGCGTAGCGGTGGGGGCGGGGGGCCGCGCATGACCTCCGACGACGAACGCCTCGCCCGCGCCGCCCTCACCCGTGCCGTCGAACCCGGCGACACCCACGCCGGCCGGTGGCTGCGGGAGTACGGAGCCCCGGGGTTCCTGGAGCGGCTGCGGGACCCGGCGGGCGCCCAGGAGGGCGCCCTGTTTCCCGGCACCGGGGAGAAACGGGTCGACGGGTGGCGGCGCCGGGCCGCGGCCGTGGAACCGCGGCGGGACCTGGAGACCGCCGAGGCGCACGGCGGCCGGCTCGTCGTTCCCGGCGACGCGGAGTGGCCCCGCCAGCTCGACGACCTCGGCGACGCCCGGCCCGTCGGGCTCTGGATCCGGGGCCCCGCCGACCTGAGGGCCTGGGCGCTGCGCTCCGTCGCCGTCGTCGGCGCCCGTGCCTGCACCCCCTACGGCGCCCACATGGCCACCACGCTCGCCTCCGGACTCGCCGAACAGGGCTGGGTCGTCGTCTCCGGCGCCGCCTTCGGTGTCGACGGCGCCGCCCACAGGGGAGCGCTCGCCGCACAGGGCGCCACCGTCGCCGTCCTCGCCTGCGGCGTCGACGTCCCCTACCCCCGCGGCCATGCCGGACTCATCGGACGCATCGCCGAACAGGGACTCGTCATCGGCGAGTTGCCACCCGGCAGTCACCCCACGCCCAGCAGATTCATCCTCCGCAACCGGGTCATCGCCGCCCTGACCCGTGGCACCGTCGTCGTCGAGGCCGAGTACCGCAGCGGCTCCCTCGTCACCGCCCGCTCCGCAGCACGGCTCGGCCGCCACACCATGGGCGTCCCCGGAGCCGTCACCAGCGGTCTCTCCGCGGGCGTCCACGAACTCCTGCGCGGCGAGGCCACCCTCGTCACCGACGCCGCCGAAGTGATCGAACTCGTCGGGGACATGGGTCAACTCGCCCCGGCGCGGCGCGGACCCGTCCTGCCCAGGGACCTCCTCGGCCCCGACGCCGCCCGCGTCCTCGAAGCCATGCCCGCGGGGCGCCCCGCACCCGTGAGCACGATCGGCGACCGGGCCGGCTCGTCCACCGACGACACCCTCGCCCGACTCTACGAACTGCACTCCCTGGGGTTCGTCGAACGGCAAGGAGACGACTGGCGGTTGACGAACACCGCCACGGAAGGGGCGAATGTGCGGCGAGGCGGTACGTGACCCGGAGCATTCGGGTGAAATGGTGATGGTGATGAACCAGCCAGTTCTCCAGGTCGGACCCCGGCGGCCGAAGCGCGCCTCCGCCCGGGTTCGAAAGCGTGGCCGAGGACGGCCACCCGGAGCGGTGCGATCCGCAGAGGTTCGCACACCGCGACGGTCCAGTCACGCTACGCTCACCAGGATTCCCTGCCGGACACCCAGACCGACCAACCCGCCAGCAGAACGGCTCAAGGCAACGCATGCCCCAGCACACCTCCGGGTCTGACCGCGCTGCGGTGCCCCCAGCAGCCCGGGGCACCGTGCGACCACCCGCACCGACATCGCTCGACGAGCTGTGGCGGTCGTACAAGGACACGGGCGACGAGCGGCTGCGGGAACAGCTGATCCTGCACTACTCGCCGCTGGTCAAATACGTCGCGGGCCGCGTCAGCGTGGGGCTGCCCTCCAACGTGGAACAGGCCGACTTCGTCTCCTCCGGAGTCTTCGGGCTGATCGACGCGATCGAGAAGTTCGACGTCGAGCGGTCGATCAAGTTCGAGACCTACGCGATCACCCGCATCCGCGGCGCGATGATCGACGAGCTCCGCGCCCTGGACTGGATCCCGCGCTCCGTCCGGCAGAAGGCGCGCAACGTCGAGCGCGCCTACGCCACCCTCGAGGCCAAGCTCCGCCGGACCCCGACCGAGAGCGAGGTCGCGGCCGAGATGGACATCGGTCTGGAGGAACTGCACGCGGTTTTCAGCCAGTTGTCCCTGGCGAACGTCGTCGCGCTGGAGGAGCTGCTCCACGCGGGCGGCGAGGGCGGCGACCGGCTGTCGCTGATGGACACCCTGGAGGACACCGCGGCTGACAACCCGGTCGAGGTCGCCGAGGACCGCGAGCTGCGCAGGCTCCTCGCCCGGGCCATCAACACCCTCCCCGAGCGGGAGAAGACCGTCGTCACGCTCTACTACTACGAGGGCCTCACGCTCGCCGAGATCGGCCAGGTCCTCGGCGTCACCGAGAGCCGTGTCAGCCAGATCCACACCAAGTCCGTCCTGCAGCTGCGGGCCAAGCTGGCCGATGTAGGACGCTGACCGCGCGCGGCCGGTCGTATGGTGGAGCCGTGCCCAGGATTCGAGCGGCCTCCGTGGCCGAGCACCGGACGATGCAGCGCGGCGCCCTGCTGGACGCCGCGCGTTCCCTGCTGTCCGAGGGCGGTACGGAGGCGCTGACCTTCCCCGCCCTCGCCGAGCGCACGGGCCTCGCCCGCTCCTCGGTGTACGAGTACTTCCGCTCCCGCGCGGCCGTGGTCGAGGAGCTGTGCGCCGTCGACTTCCCCGTCTGGGCGGCCGAGGTCGAGACGGCGATGGCGGCGGCCGACACCGCCGAGGGCAAGGTGGAGGCGTACGTACGCACGCAGCTGCAGCTCGTGGGCGACCGGCGCCACCGCGCGGTCGTCGCCATCTCCGCCAGCGAGCTCGACGACGGTGCCCGCGAGAAGATCCGCGCCGCCCACGGCGGGCTCGTGGCCATGATCGTCGAAGCCCTCGCCGACCTGGGCCAGGCCCAGCCCCGCCTGGGCGCGATGCTCCTCCAGGGCGTCGTCGACGCGGCGGTGCGCCGTATCGAACTGGGCGCGGCCGAGGACCCGGACACCATCGCCGAGGCCGCGGTCTCCATGGCCCTCCGCGGCGCCACCGGCTGACCGGGCCGTGACGGACCGGACCCCGGAGCACGCCCCGACGGCCCACGCCTCGATCACCTTCGTGCGCCGTGTCGACGGCCTGCGCCATCTCTTCGCGAGGGACGGCGAGCAGTACGGCCGCCCGGCATACCGCCGCACGGACGGCCAGGTGCGGTGCCTCTGGGCGCCCGGCCTCGGCTGGCACTGCGAGATCGCCGACGGCCTCGTCACCGCCCACCCCGTCGACGGCACCGGCGACGAGCCCGGACCTCCGGCGACCGTGTGGCGCAGCTTCAAGGGCGACCGTTCCTACCTCTACGACCTCGTGCCCTCCGGGAACGGCGGCTGATCCGTCACCGGGAGCAGTCTCGACGGGGCGCGGCGCAGGAGCAGCAGGGGGTTCAGGTAGGTGTCGCCACGCAGCAGGCCCCAGTGCAGACAGGACTCCGGGCAGTGGGTGTTCCCGGGCGGCGGGGGAGCGAGCGTGGCGACCGGGTCGCCACGGGTGACGGCGGTGTCGGCAGTGACGCGCGGTTCCACCGGTTCGTACGTCGTGCGCAGCGGCGGCTCCCCGGTGCCCGGCACGGTGATGGTGAGGGCCCCGCGGCCGGCCACCCGGCCCGCGAACGTGACCACGCCCGATGCCGCCGCACGGACCGGGGTGCCCACCGGTGCGGCCAGGTCGACTCCGCGGTGCCCGGCCGCGTACGGGCCGGCCGGTGGTTCCCAGCCGCGGACGATCTCCGGGCGTGGCGGGCCCAGGGGCCAGGTCAGCGCCAGGGCGAGAAGAAGGTGCGTCATGAGGTGCATGGGGACACCGTCCCGCAGCCGCCCGATTCGCGATGATCATGGTTGATATCTGTGGATTACCGGCCGGTTGTGGACAGCGCCGTCACCCGGCACCCCCGGGGTCCCGTACACTTCCTATGGCGATCCGGGTCACCGGGTCGACTTCGCACGCCCCGCCACTCAGCCCTCACCGGTCGTGGCAGCGCCTTTCGGTCCCTCGCGGCACGGCGCGCCGGGGTGTCAGGACATAACCGAGAAACACAAGGAGATACGGCCATGGCCGTCGTCACGATGCGGGAGCTGCTGGAGAGCGGCGTCCACTTCGGTCACCAGACCCGTCGCTGGAACCCGAAGATGAAGCGCTTCATCTTCACCGAGCGCAACGGCATCTACATCATCGACCTGCTCCAGTCGCTGTCGTACATCGACCGCGCCTACGAGTTCGTCAAGGAGACCGTCGCCCACGGCGGCTCCATCATGTTCGTCGGTACGAAGAAGCAGGCCCAGGAGGCCATCGCCGAGCAGGCGACGCGTGTCGGCATGCCCTACGTCAACCAGCGTTGGCTCGGTGGCATGCTCACCAACTTCTCCACCGTCTACAAGCGTCTGCAGCGCCTCAAGGAGCTCGAGCAGATCGACTTCGAGGATGTGGCCGCGTCCGGCCTCACCAAGAAGGAGCTCCTGGTCCTCTCCCGCGAGAAGGCCAAGCTGGAGAAGACCCTCGGTGGTATCCGTGAGATGCAGAAGGTGCCGAGCGCCGTCTGGATCGTCGACACCAAGAAGGAGCACATCGCCGTCGGTGAGGCGCGCAAGCTCCACATCCCGGTCGTCGCGATCCTCGACACCAACTGTGACCCCGACGAGGTCGACTACAAGATCCCGGGCAACGACGACGCGATCCGCTCCGTCACCCTGCTCACCCGCGTGATCGCCGACGCCGTCGCCGAGGGCCTCATCGCCCGCTCCGGCGCCGCGACCGGCGACTCGAAGCCGGGCGAGAAGGCCGCCGGCGAGCCGCTCGCCGAGTGGGAGCGCGACCTGCTCGAGGGTGAGAAGAAGGCTGACGAGGCCGAGGCTCCGGCCGCCGCCGAGGCCGAGAAGACCGAGGCTCCGGCCGCCGAGGCTGCCGAGGCCGCTCCGGCCGCCGAGGCTGCCGACGCTCCGGCCGCCGAGGCCGAGCAGGCCTGACCCACGACCCGGCCTTCACAGGTCAGGTCCGGTTGGTTGTATCGGATGTCGACGGCGGAGGCGCGCGTTGCCTCCGCCGTCCACCCGTAGATCTTTCAGACTTCGAGAGAGAAACTCAGACTCATGGCGAACTACACCGCCGCTGACGTCAAGAAGCTCCGTGAGCTCACCGGCGCCGGCATGATGGACTGCAAGAAGGCTCTGGACGAGGCCGACGGCAACGTCGACAAGGCCGTCGAGGCCCTGCGCATCAAGGGCCAGAAGGGCGTCGCCAAGCGCGAGGGCCGCTCTGCCGAGAACGGCGCCGTCGTCTCCCTCATCGCCGACGACAACACCTCCGGTGTCCTCGTCGAGCTGAAGTGCGAGACGGACTTCGTCGCCAAGGGTGACAAGTTCCAGGCCGTCGCCAACGCGCTCGCCGCCCACGTCGCCGCCACCTCCCCGGCCGACCTCGAGGCGCTGCTCGCCTCCGAGATCGAGCCCGGCAAGACGGTCCAGGCGTACGTCGACGAGGCCAACGCCAACCTGGGCGAGAAGATCGTTCTCGACCGCTTCGCGCAGTACGCCGACGGCTTCGTCTCGGCCTACATGCACCGCACCATGCCCGACCTGCCCCCGCAGATCGGTGTTCTCGTCGAGTTCGACAAGGAGAACGCCGAGATCGCCAAGGGCGTCGCGCAGCACATCGCCGCCTTCGCGCCGAAGTACCTCACCCGTGAGGACGTCCCGGCCGAGGTCGTCGAGACCGAGCGTCGCGTCGCCGAGGAGACCACCCGCGCCGAGGGCAAGCCCGAGGCCGCGCTCCCGAAGATCGTCGAGGGTCGCGTCAACGGCTTCTTCAAGGACGCCACGCTGCTCGGCCAGCCGTACGCGCTGGACAACAAGAAGTCCGTCCAGCAGATCCTGGACGAGGCCGGTGTCACCCTGAAGCGCTTCTCGCGCATCAAGGTCGGCATCTGAGTCCGTACGCGACGGACACCGGGCCCGGGTAGGGTCTGAAGCAGTCGCCCACGCTCGCGTAGGACGACCGCAGTTCTGACGAGGAGGCCATTGCCGTACGGGAAACCGCAAGGACCCACCGGCAATGGCCTTCGTCGTATGTGCACGAGGAGATCTCCATGAACCAGAGCGCCGTACAGGGCGACGACAACCACGGCAAAAAGGCCGGCCGCTTCATGCTGAAGCTGTCCGGTGAGGCATTCGCCGGAGGCGGCGGTCTCGGCGTCGACCCCGACGTCGTGCACAAGATCGCCCGCGAGATCGCCGCGGTCGTACGCGACGGGGCGGAGATCGCGGTCGTGATCGGCGGCGGCAACTTCTTCCGCGGGGCCGAGCTGCAGGTGCGCGGCATGGACCGGGCCCGCTCCGACTACATGGGCATGCTCGGCACCGTCATGAACTGCCTCGCCCTCCAGGACTTCCTGGAGAAGGAGGGCATCGACTCCCGCGTCCAGACCGCCATCACCATGGGCCAGGTCGCGGAGCCGTACATCCCGCTGCGGGCCGTGCGCCACCTGGAGAAGGGCCGTGTGGTCATCTTCGGCGCCGGCATGGGCATGCCGTACTTCTCCACCGACACCACGGCCGCCCAGCGTGCCCTGGAGATCGACGCCGAGGCCCTGCTCATGGGCAAGAACGGCGTCGACGGGGTCTACGACTCCGACCCGAAGAAGAACCCGGACGCGGTGAAGTACGACGCGCTGGAGTACGGAGAGGTCATCTCCCGCGACCTCAAGGTCGCCGACGCCACCGCCATCACGCTGTGCCGCGACAACAAGCTGCCGATCCTCGTCTTCGAACTGCTCGCCGAGGGCAATATCGCTCGCGCGGTGAAGGGTGAGAAGATCGGCACTCTCGTGAACGACCAGGGCACCCGGGCCTGAGCCTCGGCTCGAACCGGGTACCTCCCCGCCAGGGGATGGACAGGGCCCTGCCGGTCGTACACCGTGCAGGACAAGACGCGACGACACGCAGGAGCAAGTGGTGATCGAAGAGACCCTCCTCGAGGCCGAGGAGAAGATGGAGAAGGCCGTCGTGGTCGCCAAGGAGGACTTCGCCGCGATCCGCACCGGGCGTGCGCACCCGGCGATGTTCAACAAGATCGTGGCGGACTACTACGGTGCGATCACGCCGATCAATCAGCTGGCGTCGTTCTCGGTTCCCGAGCCGCGCATGGCGGTCGTGACCCCGTTCGACAAGAGCGCGCTGCGCAACATCGAGCAGGCGATCCGTGACTCGGACCTCGGCGTCAACCCGAGCAACGACGGCAACATCATCCGTGTGGTGTTCCCGGAGCTGACCGAGGAGCGCCGCCGGGAGTACATCAAGGTCGCCAAGGGCAAGGCCGAGGACTCCAAGATCTCCATCCGCTCCGTCCGCCGCAAGGCGAAGGAGACCATCGACAAGCTGGTCAAGGACGGCGAGGTCGGCGAGGACGAGGGCCGCCGCGGGGAGAAGGAGCTCGACGACACCACCGCGAAGTACGTCACGCAGGTGGACGAGCTGCTCAAGCACAAGGAAGCCGAGCTGCTCGAGGTCTGATGAACGACTCTTCCTGGGGGGCCCCGGCCGGTTCCGGCTACTGGGGGCCCGACCAGGGGCCTGCCCCGGCGGGTCCCGCATACGATGGGCTGCAGGCGGCGCAGACTCGGCCCATGCCCATCGTGCCCGACGTCCCCGCCGGCGATCACCAGGACGACCACGACCGGGGGGCCGCTCAGCCGAGCGGTCCCCTGTTCCGTGACGAGACGCCGAACGAGCACCCGCAGGAGCCCATGTCCAGCCCGTCCCAGCCCGCTGCCCCGCAGAAGAAGAGCGCGGGGCGCGATCTGGGCGCCGCGATAGGGGTCGGTGTCGGTCTGGGCGCCGTCATCATCGCCTCCCTGTTCATCTGGAAGGCCGCGTTCGTCGGCGTCATAGCGGTCGCCGTCGTGGTCGGTCTGTGGGAGCTCACCTCCCGTCTCCAGGAGCGCAAGGGCATCAAGGCGCCGCTCGTCCCGCTGGCCGTCGGCGGTGCGGCGATGGTCGTGGCCGGCTACGTCCGCGGCGCCGAGGGGGCCTGGGTCGCCATGGCCCTGACGGCGCTCGCGGTGCTCGTGTGGCGGATGACGGAACGGCCCGAGGGCTATCTGAAGGACGTCACGGCGGGCGTCTTCGCCGCGTTCTACGTACCGTTCCTCGCGACGTTCGTGGCACTGATGCTCACGGCCGACGACGGCGCGGAGCGTGTGCTCACGTTCCTGCTGCTCACGGTCGTCAGCGACACCGGCGCGTACGCGATCGGCTGGCGCTTCGGCAAGCACAAGCTGGCTCCGCGGATCAGCCCCGGCAAGACCCGCGAGGGCCTGGTCGGAGCAGTCACGTTCGCGATGGCGGCGGGTGCGCTCTGCATGGAGTTCCTGGTCGACGGCGGCTCGTGGTGGCAGGGCCTCCTGCTCGGCCTGGCGGTGGCGGCGAGCGCGACACTCGGTGACCTCGGCGAGTCGATGATCAAGCGAGACCTCGGCATCAAGGACATGGGCACCTTGCTTCCGGGCCACGGCGGCATCATGGACCGCCTGGACTCGCTGCTGCCGACGGCGCCGGTCGTCTGGCTGCTGCTGGTGCTGTTCGTCGGTACCACCTGATCTTCCACGCTCCCTCACGAGGGGCCCGCCGCTCACGAGCGACGGGCCCCTCGTGCGTCCGGCCCAGGGCCCGTTCGGGCGCCGGGGGACGGGACGTCCGGCGGCGGCCCCGGCGTCGGCGCGGTGGGCCGGCCGGCCCCGTGAGAGGTCGCCTGGCCGGTCACCTCGCCGGTCGCCGTCGGAGGGAAGGCGCCACGGGTACGGCCATGTGGTGGACGGCTACGGCGGGTCTCGGTCTCCTCGGGGTC
Source organism: Streptomyces sp. NPDC013457 (assembly GCF_043089925.1). Lineage (NCBI taxonomy): Bacteria > Bacillati > Actinomycetota > Actinomycetes > Kitasatosporales > Streptomycetaceae > Streptomyces > Streptomyces sp. NPDC013457. The sequence goes on along the minus strand of NZ_JBICBL010000004.1, from coordinate 111,571 downwards.
GTCGTTGGCACGATGCGGCCATGACACCCAGGGGAGGAAGTCCGGAAGCTCCGGCGGGGGCGCGTCTCGTCCTGCTGACGCTCGCGGCCGGGCAGTTCCTGATGGCGCTGGACAGCTCCGTCATGAACGTGTCGATCGCGACGGTCGCCGACGACGTGGGCACCACCGTCACCGGGATCCAGGGCGCCATCACGGCCTACACGCTCGTGATGGCGATGTTCATGATCCCCGGGGGCAAGGTCGGGGCGCTGATCGGGCGTAAGCGTGCCTTCATGATCGGCTGCGTGATCTACGGCTGTGGCTCGCTGACCACGGCGCTGGCACCGAACCTTCCCGTGCTGCTGGTCGGCTGGTCCTTCCTCGAAGGGATCGGGGCGGCGCTCATCATGCCCGCGATCGTGGCGCTGGTGGCCGGCAACTTCGCCACGGAGCGACGCCCCACGGCGTACGGGATCGTGGCGGCCGCCGGAGCGGTGGCCATCGCTCTGGGGCCGCTCATCGGGGGCGTCGCCACGACGTACTTCTCGTGGCGCTGGGTCTTCGCCGGCGAGGTCCTCGTCGTGCTCGTCATCCTGGTGTTCGCCCGCCGCATCGCCGACACCGTGGGCGAGGAGCGCTCGCGGATCGACCTCGTCGGAGCCGTACTGTCCGCGCTCGGGCTCGGGATCTTCGTCTACGGCGTGCTCCGCTCCGACGAATGGGGCTGGTTCCGGCCCAAGCCGGACGCGCCCTCCTGGCTCGGCGTCTCGATGGTCGTGTGGTCGATGCTGGTGGGCCTGCTCCTGGTATGGCTCTTCCTCCGCTGGGAGGCGCGGATCGCCGCGCGCGGCGGGGAGCCGCTCGTCGACCCGGCCATGCTGCGGAACAAGCAGCTCACCGGCGGTCTGACGATGTTCTTCTTCCAGTACCTCGTCCAGATGGGCGTGTTCTTCGTCGTCCCCCTCTACCTCTCCGTCGCCCTGGGGCTGTCCGCGCTGGCGACCGGGGCGCGGATCCTGCCGCTCTCGCTGACGCTGCTGGCGGCGGCCCTCCTGATCCCCCGGTTCCTCCCGGACGTCTCGCCCCGGCGGGTGGTCCGGCTCGGGGTGTTCGCGCTGCTCGCGGGCGCGGTCGCGCTGATGGCGGCACTCGACGCCGACGCCGGCGCGGAGATCGTCACCGTCCCCCTGCTGCTGATCGGGCTCGGCATGGGCGCGCTGGCCTCGCAGCTCGGTGCGGTGACCGTGTCCGCCGTGCCCGACAGCCGGAGCGCGGAGGTCGGCGGCGTGCAGAACGCCGTCACCAACCTCGGCGCCTCGATCGGTACGGCCCTCGCCGGGTCGCTCCTGATCGCCGCGCTCACGGCGTCGTTCCTCACGAGCGTCGAGCAGAATCCGGCGATCCCGTCCGACGTCAAGAGCCGGGCCGCCGTGGAACTCCAGAGCGGTGTCCCCTTCCTCTCGGACGCCCAGCTCACGGCGGCGCTCGACGAGGCGGGCACCTCCGAGGCGGTCACCGCGGCAGCCCTGGACGCGAACGCGGCCGCCCGTCTGGACGGCCTGCGAGCGGCCCTGGCGATCCTCGCCCTCTGCTCGCTCCTCGCTCTGTTCTTCACGCCGCGTATCCCCTCCACCCAGCCGGGCTCTCCACGCACCGGCGGCTGAGCGGGGGCGCCGCGGACCGCCCGGATCTAGCGTGGACGTAAGCCGACAGGCCACCGAAGGGATCAGGCGATGAGCAACGCGATGGACAAGGCCAAGGGCAAGTTCAAGGAGGTCACCGGAAAGATCACCGGCAACGAACGGCTGGAGACCGAGGGCAGGACGGACCAGGCGAAGACCAGGATCCGCGAGACGATGAAGAGCGTCCGGGAACGGGCGGAGGGCATCAAGGACTCCCTGAAGCGCGACCACTCCTGACCCGCTCGGGCATCTGCCGCACCTTGCGGTGCGGCCTCCCGAGCCCGCGCCCGCTCCTGAGCCCGCGCCAGGGCCATGCGCCTGTGCGCCGCCGCCCCAGGGGGGTGAGTTTCGTCTGCGACACTGGTACCACCATGCCCAAGCCCGGAGAACTCACTTTCGTCGCCCCCCGCGGAGCCAAGAAGCCGCCGCGGCACCTTGCCGACCTCACGCCCGCCGAGCGCAAGGAGGCCGTCGCCGCGATCGGCGAGAAGCCGTTCCGCGCCAAGCAGCTGTCCACGCACTACTTCGCGCGGTACGCCCACGACCCCGCCGAGTGGACCGACATCCCCGCCGCCTCCCGCGAGAAGCTGCAGGGTGAGCTGCTGCCCGACCTGATGTCCGTGGTCCGGCACATCTCGTGCGACGACGACACCACCCGTAAGACCCTGTGGAAGCTGCACGACGGCACGCTCGTCGAGTCCGTGCTCATGCGCTACCCCGACCGGGTCACCATGTGTATCTCCTCACAGGCCGGCTGCGGGATGAACTGCCCGTTCTGCGCCACCGGGCAGGCCGGCCTCGACCGGAACCTGTCGACCGCCGAGATCGTGCACCAGATCGTCGACGGGATGCGCGCCCTGCGCGACGGCGAGGTGCCCGGGGGGCCGGCGCGGCTCAGCAACATCGTCTTCATGGGCATGGGCGAGCCGCTCGCCAACTACAAGCGGGTCGTCGGCGCGATCCGCCGGCTCACCGACCCCGAGCCGGACGGGCTCGGCCTGTCGCAGCGCGGCATCACGGTCTCCACCGTCGGTCTCGTGCCCGCGATGCTCCGCTTCGCCGACGAGGGCTTCAAGTGCCGGCTCGCCGTCTCGCTCCACGCGCCCGACGACGAGCTGCGCGACACCCTCGTGCCCGTCAACACGCGCTGGAAGGTCCGCGAGGTCCTCGACGCCGCCTGGGAGTACGCCGAGAAGTCCGGCCGCCGGATCTCCATCGAGTACGCCCTGATCCGCGACATCAACGACCAGGCCTGGCGGGGCGACCTCCTCGGCCGGCTGCTCAAGGGGAAGCGGGTCCATGTGAACCTGATTCCGCTGAACCCGACGCCCGGATCGAAGTGGACCGCGTCCCGGCCCGAGGACGAGAAGGCCTTCGTCGAGGCCATCGCCGCCCATGGCGTCCCCGTCACCGTCCGTGACACCCGCGGGCAGGAGATCGACGGCGCCTGTGGACAGCTCGCGGCGTCGGAGCGCTGACCTTGTAGTCTGTGCTCGAACACATCTCCATATTCCGACAGGGGAGCGCCACAGCGCTGAGAGTGCGGTCACCGGACCGCAGACCCTCTGAACCTTGCCCAGGTCATTCTGGGTAGGAAGTTCGGTCGCAACTCGAGCTGTTGCGCCCTGCCCACCTTCGGGTGGGCAGGGCCGCGTCTCTTCCTGGTCACACCCAGGAGGAAATTTCAGTGAGCACCAAGAAGATGGCCGCGGCGGCGATCGCCGCCGCGCTGGGCGTCACCACCCTCGCCGCCTGCGGCACCGACGACGTCAGAGGCGCGGCGGGCAAGAGCGGTGAGCCCGCGCCGAAGACCGTGACCCTCGTGAGCCACGACTCCTTCAACGCCTCCAAGGAGGTCCTGGCGGAGTTCACCAGGCAGACCGGCTTCACCGTCAAGGTCCTCAAGAGCGGCGACGCCGGCGTGGCCGTGAACAAGGAGATCCTGACCAAGGGCTCCCCGCAGGGCGACGTCTTCTTCGGCGTCGACAACACCCTGCTCTCCCGCGCGCTCGACAACGGCATCTTCGAGCCGTACGAGGCCAAGGGCCTGGACGCCGTCGCCGCCGAGGCGAAGCTCGACAAGGAGCACCGGGTCACCCCGGTCGACACCGGCGACATCTGCGTCAACTACGACAAGAAGTACTTCGCCGACAAGAAGCTCGCGCCCCCGCAGACCTTGGACGACCTGGCCAAGCCGGAGTACAAGGACCTGCTCGTGGTCGAGAACCCGGAGAAGTCCTCTCCTGGCCTCGGCTTCCTCCTCGGCACGGCCGCCCGCTACGGCGACGACGGCTGGCAGGACTACTGGAAGAAGCTCAAGGCCAACGGCGTGAAGACCGTCGACAGCTGGGAGCTCGCCTACAACCAGGAGTTCTCCGGCTCGGCCGGCGGCCAGAAGGCCAAGGGAGACCGGCCGCTGGTGGTCTCGTACGCCTCCAGCCCGCCGGTCGAGGTCCTCTACTCCGAGCCGCAGCCGAAGGACGCGCCGACCGGCGTCTCCACCGGCACCTGCTTCCGGCAGATCGAGTTCGCCGGGCTGCTGAACGGCGCGAAGAACCCCGAGGGCGGCAAGGCGCTGATCGACTTCCTGATCTCGAAGAAGTTCCAGGAGGACATGCCGCTGCAGATGTTCGTCAACCCGGTCACCGAGGGCGCCCAGCTGCCCGAGCTGTTCACCAAGCACGGTGTGGTCGTCGACAAGCCGCAGACCATGGCGCCCGAGAAGATCGCCGAGAAGCGTGACCAGTGGATCCAGTCGTGGTCCTCGCTCGTCCTGAAGTAGCCCGTAAGCGGTCCGACCGCCGGGGGAGCGCGGCGCGGCTCGGCCTGATGGCCGTGCCCGTCGCCTTCTTCGCGCTCTTCTTCGCCTGGCCCGTCGCCTCGATCGTCGAACGCGGGCTGCGGGCCGACGGCGCCTGGCGGTTCGACCGGTTCGGCGAGACGCTCAGCCGGCCGGAGATCCTCGACGTCCTCTGGTTCACGCTCTGGCAGGCGCTCGCCTCCACCGCGCTGACGCTGCTGATCGCACTGCCCGGCGCGTACGTCTTCGCGCGCTTCGACTTCCCCGGCAAGGGGCTGCTGCGCGCCGTCGTCACCGTGCCCTTCGTGATGCCGACCGTCATGGTCGGTACGGCCTTCCTGGCGCTCGTCGGACGCGGCGGGCTCCTCGACGAGCTGTGGGGCGTGCGCCTGGACACCACCGTCTGGGCGATCCTCCTCGCGCACGTCTTCTTCAACTACGCCGTCGTCGTCAGGACGGTCGGCGGCCTGTGGGCGCAGCTCGACCCGCGCCAGGAGGAGGCCGCTCGCGTCCTCGGCGCCTCCCGGTTCACCGCCTGGCGGACCGTGACCCTGCCGGCGCTCGCTCCCGCCGTCGCCGCGGCCGCGCTGATGGTGTTCCTGTTCACCGCGGGATCCTTCGCCATCGTCCAGATCCTCGGCGGACCGGCGTACTCCACCCTGGAGACGGAGATCTACCGGCAGACGGTCGACCGCTTCGACCTGACGACGGCCGCCGTCCTCACCCTCGTCCAGTTCGTGGCCGTCGGCGTCGTCCTCGCCGTGCACGCCCGGACGGTACGGCGCAGGGAGACGGCCCTGAAGCTCGTGGCGCCCGAGCAGACCGCGCGGCGGCCCAGTGGCTTCGGCCAGTGGGCGCTCTTCGGCGGCGTCCTGGTCTCCATCGTCCTGCTGCTGGTGCTGCCCCTCGCCGTGCTCGTCGAGCGGTCCTTCGACACCCCGGGCGGGTACGGGCTCGACTACTACCGGGCCCTGCAGTCCGTCGACCCGTCCGGCACCTTCCTGGTGCCCATGGTGGACACGATCGGGAACTCTCTCCGGTACGCCCTGGTCGCCACCGCCTTCGCCCTCGTCATCGGCGGCCTCGCGGCGGCCGCCCTGACCCGGCGGGCCGGCCGGCTGGTGCGCGGTTTCGACGCGCTGCTGATGCTGCCGCTCGGGGTCTCCGCCGTCACCGTCGGCTTCGGCTTCCTGATCACGCTCGACGAGCCGCCGTTCGACCTGCGGGCGAGCTGGATCCTCGTGCCGCTCGCGCAGGCGCTGGTCGGTGTCCCCTTCGTCGTACGGACGATGCTACCCGTCCTGCGTGCCGTCGACGAACGGCTGCGGGAGGCGGCCGCCGTGCTCGGCGCCTCGCCGCTGCGGGCCTGGCGCGAGGTCGATCTGCCGCTGGTGCGACGGGCCGTGCTCATCGCTGCCGGGTTCGCCTTCGCGGTCTCCCTGGGCGAGTTCGGCGCGACCGTCTTCATCGCCCGGCCCGACAATCCGACCCTGCCCGTCGCCGTGGCCCGGCTGCTCGGCCGGCCCGGCGAGCTCAACTACGGTCAGGCCATGGCCCTTTCGACGATTCTGATGGTGGTGTGCGCGGTGTCCCTGCTGCTGCTCGAACGGCTCCGCGCGGGCCGGACCGCCTCCGGGGAGTTCTGATGCTGCACATCGAGGGCGCGACCGTACGGTTCGGGGAGCGGGCCGCGCTCGACTCCGTGGACCTGGAGGTGGCCGACCACGAGATCGTGTGCGTGCTCGGGCCGAGCGGCAGCGGCAAGTCGACACTGCTGCGGGCCGTCGCCGGACTCCAGGCGCTCGACGGCGGGCGGGTGCTGCTCGACGGCACCGACCAGACCGGGGTGCCCGTGCACCGGCGCGGCGTCGGGCTGATGTTCCAGGACCACCAGCTCTTCCCCCAGCGGGACGTGGGCGGCAACGTCGCCTTCGGGCTGCGGATGCACGGGGTGGAGCGGGTCGAACGGGACGCGAGAGTAGGGGAGTTGCTGGAGCTCGTCGGACTGCCCGGGGCCTCCGGGCGGGCCGTCGCCTCGCTCTCCGGCGGCGAGCAGCAGCGCGTGGCGCTCGCCCGGGCGCTGGCCCCCCGCCCCCGGCTGCTGATGCTGGACGAGCCGCTGGGTCAGCTCGATCGCGGCCTGCGGGAACGGCTCGTGGTCGAACTGCGCGGCCTCTTCGGCCGGTTGGGTACGACGGTGCTCGCCGTCACCCACGACCAGGGGGAGGCGTTCGCGCTCGCCGACCGGGTCGTGGTGATGCGGGACGGCGGGATCGCCCAGTCCGGGACACCGCTGGAGGTCTGGCAGCGGCCGGCCTCCGCGTTCGTGGCCCGGTTCCTCGGCTTCGACAACGTCGTGACCGGGACGGTGAGCGGCGCGGCCGCCGACACGGTGTGGGGCAAGATCCCGGTGCCGGACGGTTCGCCCGAGGGCGCGCGGCAGATCCTCGTACGCCCGGGCGGTGTCCGGCTGGTGCCCCCGGCCGACGGCCTGGCGTGCGCGGTCGAGGCCCGCACGTTCCGCGGCACGCACGTCGCGCTCCTCCTCCGTCCGGCCGAAGGACCGCCCCTGGAGGCGGAGTGCAGGCTCCACGACGCGCCGGAGGAGGACGCCGTGGTGGGCGTGACCTTCGCCGCAGACGAGGTCATGGTCCTTCCGGAGGGCTGACCCCTCCGGGTGGTCAGCGTTCGGGGCTCAGGCGGCGGAGGGCTTCCGGGGCCTCGTCGATCGAGTCGACCAGGGCGATGCGCGCCGCCATCGGGCGGTCCGCCGCGAGGGACCGGAGCAGCGGCCAGGCGGGCAGCCGCTCCGTCCAGTGCGCCGTGTCCACCAGGACCATGGGGGTGGGCTCTCCCCGCGACTCGTAGTAGTTCGGAGTCGTGTTGTCGAAGATCTCCTGCACCGTGCCGGCCGCGCCCGGCAGGAAGATCACTCCGGCGTCGCACCGGGCGAGCAGGCCGTCCTCCCGGGTGGCGTTGGCGAAGTACTTGGCGATGTGACCGGCGAACGGGTTCGGCGGCTCGTGGCCGTAGAACCAGGTGGGGATGCCGACCGAGTCGCCGCCTTCCGGCCAGCGGGACCGGACGTCGAAGGCGGCACGCGCCCACTCGGTGACGGAAGGGGTGAACGACGGGGCCTTGGCGAGGAGTTCGAGCGCTTCGTCGAGGACGTCGTCGGCGAGCGGGGCGGTGTACGCCCCCAGGTTCGCGGCCTCCATCGCGCCGGGTCCGCCGCCGGTCGCCACGGTGAGTCCGGTACGGGCCAGGGTCCGGCCGAGCCGGGCCGCTCCGGCGTAGGCGTCGCCGCCACGGCCCATCGCGTGCCCGCCCATCACGCCGGCCACCCGGGCGCCGTCGAGCAGCTCGTCCAGGGCGTCGGAGATCGCGTCGTCGTGGACGGAGCGGAGCATCGACGCGAAGACGTCGCCGTCGGCCTTCGTCCGTTGGTACCAGTCGTACGAGAGGAAGTCGGGGGTCGCCTCGTACCCCTCGTCCTCGACGCGGTCGAACAGTTCACCGGGGGAGTAGAGCCGGGCGCGGTACGGGTCGAACGGGAGATCCGGCACGGGCGGGAAGACGAGCGCCCCGTCGGCGCGGACCTTCGCCGCGGCCTCGGGCTGCAGCGCGCAGCCGAGGAAGACGGCGTCGGCGGTGGGGGTGGAGAGCAGGGCGAAGGTCCGGTCGGTCAGGTCGACCGACTGGACCCGGTACCCGAGGAGAGACCCTCGGGCGATCACCGCGTCGAACTCGGCGGGTGTGTGGATCTCGCGTTCGTGGCGGGTCATGGGGCCAGCGTAGGTCCCTGCGGCGCGGGCCCGAACCGGGCGGCCGCCCCCCCCGTTGACGGCGCCCAGGCGGGTGCGGTGGTGCCCCGGCGACGGCGCCCAGGCGGGTGCGGTGGGTGCCCCGGCGACGGCGCCCCGGGGCGACCGCCCGGTCCCGCCGCGGTGCCGGGGCCGCGTCGCGGCAATGCGAGGACCGCCCTCCGAGTCCTGGGACCCGCGCCCCCTCCCTCACGCCCCCAGCGGGACCGCTGCCAGGCGGCCGACCAGGATCGTCAGGGGGAGGAAGACCGCCGTCAGTGCGCCCGCGCGCATCAGTGCCGCCGAGCGGAGCACGGTGGGCGGGGCGCCCAGGCGGACCAGGGCCTCGGCCGTGTGGGCGCGGCACTGCCTGGACTCCAGGGCCGCCGTCAGCAGCGTCGCCGTGGTGCAGGTCATCACCAGCACCGCGCCCAGTCCGGTCAGCGGCCCGAAGCCGCCCGTCCCCGTGTCGTACAGCGTCGCCGCCGCGACCGCGCCCGAGGCCACCGCGCACACCACGCCCAGCGGGCGCCCGATGCGGCGGGACTCGTCCATCAGGACGCGTCCCGCGAGGAGCCGGGTCGCGCCCGGGCGGACCGTCTGGAGCAGCCGGCCGCACCAGTGGGTGATGCCGGGGCCCGCCATCGCGAGGCCGATCGCGGTGAGGATCCAGCCCGCGAGGACCCCCGCCGGGTTGCCGTCGAGGCGCCCCGGGAGTGGCAGCCCGCCGCCGTCGGCGCCCTGCCCCGCGTACGTCTCGACGGCGAGGCCGACCGCGAGCAGGGCCACGCCCCAGGGCAGTCCCGAGGGTGCCGTCCGCTCGACGCCGTCGGGGGCCGTGGGGCGCTTCCCGGGCCGCAGGGCGAGGCCGGCGGCCGTGGAGGCGGACACCGGGAGGACGGCGAGGAGCGTGAGCGCGGCGGCGAGCGGGATCGGGCGGCCCGCGGCGAGCAGCTCGGCGGCCGCGCCGTCGAACGGCAGGCCAGTGATGTCGCCGCGCAGGTGCAGGTAGAACAGCAGCGCGACCATCGAGCCGAGGGTGCAGGAGACGGCCGTCGAGGCCGCGGCGATCGCCGTGAGCCGGGCCGGTCCGAGTCCGATCGCCGAGAGCCCGGGGCGCGGCCGGGTGCTGGGGTCCGTACGGGCGACGGCGACCGCGAACTGCACGGTCGCGGCCATCGGGACCACGCACCACAGCAGCCGCAGGGTCGCGGCGGCCGACCGGTCCGGGTGACCCACGGCATACCCGAGCGTGCAGAGCAGCAGAAAGCCGACCCCCGCGGCCGCCGCGGCGACCAGGAGGCGCCGCAGCAGCACGAGGGGGTGGGTGCCGCGGACTAGACGGAGAGCGAGCACGCGGCGACGCCCTCCGCCCCGTTGGCCGGTGACGAGGAGCCCACCCGGCGGCCGTCGAGCAGGGCGACCGAGCGGTCGGCGAGTGAGGCGACCTCCGGGTCGTGCGTGGCGAGCAGCACCGTGATCCGGTGCGAGCGGGCCGCGGCCGTGAGCGTGCGGAGCACCTGGGCCCCGTCGGCGCGGTGCAGGGAGGCGGTCGGCTCGTCGGCGAAGAGCACGGACGGCGTGGTGACCAGCGCCCGGGCGATGGCGATCCGCTGCCGCTGCGACTGGGTCAGCGCGTGCGGACGCTTACGGGCGCAGGCGCCGATGTCCAGCCGCTCCAGCCACTCCATGGCGGATGCCTTCGCGGTCCGGTGCGAGACCCCGCGCAGCAGGAGCGCCAGGGCCGCGTTCTCCCAGGCGGTGAGCTCGGGTACGAGTCCGGGCTCGGGGTCGATCCAGCTGAATCGGTCGCGGCGCAGCCGTTCGCGCTGGACCGCCGTCAGGGTGTGCACGGGGCTGCTGTTGAACCAGACCTCGCCCTGCTGGGCGACGGTCTGCCCCGACAGGCAGCGCATCAGGGTGGTCTTGCCGCTGCCGCGCGGGCCGACCAGGGCGAGGATCTCGGCCTCGCGCACCCCCAGGGAGACGCCGGTCAGGACGTCCGAGCCCTCCAGGGTGCAGTGCAGGGAACGCGCCCAGAGCACGTCGTTGTCCGGTGGGGCCATCGCGTACACCTCGATGTCGGATCCGATTCTTGCGTTCCCCCGTCCGAGGGAACGAAGGGACGGGCCTGTCGGTCACTGGGCACCGTAAGGATTCAGATCCGTTTGTACGGACAGCACACGGCCCGGGTTGCCGCCATCCACTCGGATGGCGGCAACCCGGGCCGGGGTCACGCCGTGAGGGCGGCGTGAGGTCCTGCGTCCCCGCGCGGGGCGGGGACGGCGGGGAGGGTCAGAGCTTGGTCCACGCCTCGGTCAGCACCGAGCGCAGGATGCCTTCGATCTCGTCGAAGGTGCCCTGGTCGGCGATGAGCGGCGGGGCCAGCTGGATGACCGGGTCGCCACGGTCGTCGGCACGGCAGTAGAGGCCGTTCTCGAAGAGCGCCTTGGAGAGGAAGCCGTAGAGCACGCGCTCGGTCTCCTCGTCCGTGAAGGACTCCTTGGTGACCTTGTCCTTCACGAGCTCGATGCCGTAGAAGTAGCCGTTGCCGCGGACGTCGCCGACGATCGGCAGGTCGTGCAGCTTCTGCAGCGTCGAGAAGAAGGCACCCTCGTTGTCCAGCACGTGCTGGTTGAGGCCTTCCTTGTCGAAGATGTCGAGGTTGGCGATGGCGACCGCCGACGACACCGGGTGGCCACCGAAGGTGTAGCCGTGCAGGAAGGTGTTGTCACCCTTGTAGAACGGCTCGGCGATGCGGTCCGAGACGATGCAGGCGCCGATCGGGGAGTAGCCCGAGGTCATGCCCTTGGCGCAGGTGATCATGTCCGGCACGTAGCCGAACTTGTCACAGGCGAACATCGTGCCGAGGCGGCCGAAGGCGCAGATCGTCTCGTCGGAGACGAGCAGCACGTCGTACTGGTCGCAGATCTCGCGGACCCGCTGGAAGTACCCGGGCGGCGGCGGGAAACAGCCACCGGCGTTCTGCACCGGCTCCAGGAAGACGGCCGCGACGGTCTCGGGGCCCTCGAAGAGGATCTGCTGCTCGATCTGGTCGGCGGCCCAGCGGCCGAAGGCCTCGGGGTCGTCGCCGTGGATCGGGGCGCGGTAGATGTTCGTGTTCGGCACCTTGTGCGCGCCGGGGACCAGCGGCTCGAAGGGGGCCTTGAGGGCCGGCAGGCCCGTGATCGACAGGGCGCCCTGCGGGGTGCCGTGGTAGGCGACCGCACGCGAGATGACCTTGTACTTGGTGTGCTTGCCCTGCAGCTTGAAGTACTGCTTGGCCAGCTTCCAGGCGGTCTCGACGGCCTCGCCGCCACCGGTGGTGAAGAAGACCTTGTTCAGGTCGCCCGGGGCGTAGTCGGCCAGGCGCTCGGCCAGCTCGACGGCCTTGGGGTGCGCGTAGGACCACACGGGGAAGAACGCGAGCTCCTGGGCCTGCTTGTACGCGACCTCGGCCAGCTCCTTGCGGCCGTGGCCGGCGTTGACCACGAAGAGACCCGCGAGTCCGTCGAGGTACCGCTTGCCCTTGTCGTCGAAGATGTAGGTGCCCTCGCCACGCACGATGGTGGGCACGGGAGAGTTCTCGTACGACGACATGCGGGTGAAGTGCATCCACAGGTGGTCGTACGCGGTCTTGGACAGGTCCTGGGTCACGATTATCGAGTTCCCCACATATAGGTCTGCTTCTTGAGCTTGAGGTAGACGAAGCTCTCCGTGGAGCGCACGCCGGGGAGGGTTCGGATGCGCTTGTTGATCACATCCAGCAGATGGTCGTCATCCTCACAGACGACCTCCACCATCAGGTCGAACGAGCCCGCGGTCATGACCACGTACTCACATTCCGACATGGCAGTCAGTGCTTCCGCGACCGGATCAAGGTCGCCCTCGACGTTGATGCCGACCATCGCCTGCCGCCGGAGACCCACCGTGAGCGGGTCGGTGACGGCGACGATCTGCATGACGCCCTGGTCGAGCAGCTTCTGGACGCGCTGCCGGACGGCCGCCTCGGAGAGGCCCACGGCCTTGCCGATCGCGGCGTACGGACGGCGACCGTCCTCCTGGAGCTGCTCGATGATCGCCAGAGAGACGGCATCGATCGTCGGGGACGAACCGGAACCGGTTCTGGAGTTCGTGCTTTGACTGGCCACGCCCTCACTCTGCACCGAGACTCGTCGGTCTGGCAAGCCCGAAGCGATGAAATTCGTTGTTTGAGGTCGCGGATCGCACTGAATCCGAAGTTGACGGATGTCGGGCCTGTCGAAAGCGTCAGGGAAGCGATTAGGCTGGGGTGTCTCAGCAAACGGGACGCCGCACGACGAAGTGCGACCAAGAACGTGACAGGAGGGGTGGCAAAGTGACCACCGAGCTGCGCCGGCTGCGTAACTACATCAACGGGGAGTTCCGGGACGCCGCCGACGGACGGACCATCGATGTGGTCAACCCGGCCACGGGCGAGGTCTTCGCCACGTCTCCGCTCTCCGGACAGGCGGACGTCGACGCCGCCATGGACGCGGCCGCGGCCGCGTTCCCGGCCTGGCGCGACACCACGCCCGCCGAGCGCCAGAAGGTCCTGCTGAAGATCGCGGACGCCTTCGAGGAGCGCGCCGCCGACCTGATCGCCGCCGAGGTCGAGAACACCGGCAAGCCGGTCGCCCTCACCGCGAGCGAAGAGATTCCGCCGATGGTGGACCAGATCCGCTTCTTCGCGGGTGCCGCACGGCTGCTCGAAGGCCGCTCGGCCGGCGAGTACATGGAGGGCCTGACCTCCATCGTCCGCCGCGAGCCCGTGGGTGTCTGCGCCCAGGTCGCCCCGTGGAACTACCCGATGATGATGGCCGTGTGGAAGTTCGCCCCGGCGCTCGCCGCGGGCAACACGGTCGTCCTCAAGCCCTCGGACACGACCCCCGCGTCGACCGTCCTGATCGCCGAGATCATCGGCCAGATCGTCCCCAAGGGCGTCTTCAACGTCATCTGCGGCGACCGCGAGACCGGCCGCGCGATGGTCGAGCACCCGACCCCGGCGATGGCCTCCATCACCGGTTCGGTACGCGCCGGCATGCAGGTCGCGGAGTCGGCGGCCAAGGACGTCAAGCGCGTCCACCTGGAGCTGGGCGGCAAGGCCCCGGTCGTCGTCTTCGAGGACACCGACATCGCCAAGGCCGTCGAGGACATCTCGGTGGCGGGCTTCTTCAACGCGGGCCAGGACTGTACGGCCGCGACCCGTGTCCTCGTGCACGAGTCCATCCACGACGAGTTCGTGACGCAGCTCGCCAAGGCCGCCGCGGACACGAAGACCGGTCAGCCGGACGACGAGGACGTGCTCTACGGCCCGCTGAACAACGCCAACCAGCTGAAGCAGGTCTCCGGCTTCATCGACCGCCTCCCGGCCCACGCCAAGGTCGAGGCCGGTGGCCACCAGGTCGGCGAGAAGGGCTACTTCTACGCCCCGACCGTCGTCTCCGGCCTCAAGCAGGACGACGAGATCGTCCAGAACGAGGTCTTCGGACCGGTCATCACGGTGCAGTCGTTCCGTGACGAGGAGCAGGCCCTGGAGTTCGCCAACGGCGTCGAGTTCGCCCTCGCGTCCTCGGTCTGGACGAAGGACCACGCCCGCGCGATGCGGATGTCGCGCGCGCTCGACTTCGGCTGCGTGTGGATCAACACCCACATCCCGCTGGTCGCGGAGATGCCGCACGGCGGCTACAAGAAGTCCGGCTACGGCAAGGACCTGTCGGCGTACGGCTTCGAGGACTACACGCGCATCAAGCACGTGATGACGTCCCTGAGCTAGTCCCCGGAACCGACGGCCCCGGCACCCTTGATCGACAGGGTGTCGGGGCCGCGGTCTTTCCGTCGACGGACCGTCGATTGTTCCCGCGCGGCCCGCCCGCGATGCTGCTCGGATGAGAGCGACAGCGAGGAAAACCATGGCCCGCCGGTCCGTGCTGCGTGGCATGGGGGGCGTCGGGGCCGCCGCCCTGCTCGCCGGGTGCGGGGTGCCGGCCGCCTACGTCGAGCCGGGGGAGCGGGCCGGCCGTGACCTGTCCGCGCGGGACCGCACGCTCGACTTCGCCAACTGGCCGCTCTACATCGACACCGATGACGACGACACGTCGAAGCGGCCCACGCTGGACGCGTTCTCCGAGCGCACCAGGATCTCCGTCCGCTACACCGAGGAGATCAACGACAACGACGAGTTCTTCGGCAAGATCAGTCCCGCGCTGATGAACCGCCAGGAGACCGGCCGGGACCTCATCGTCGTCAGCGACTGGATGGCCGCGCGGTTCGTGCGGCTCGGCTGGGTGCAGGAGATGGACCGGTCCGCGCAGCCGAACATCACCCGGTACCTGGACCCGCAGCTGCGTTCGCCCGCCTTCGACGAGGGCCGACGGCACACCGTTCCCTGGCAGTCCGGGATCACCGGCATCGCGTACAACCGCGGGAAGCTCGGCCGGGAGATCCGGTCGGTCAAGGAGCTGTGGGACGACGAGCTGCGCGGGAAGGTCACGCTGCTGTCCGGGCTCGACGAGTCCTTCGCGCTGCTCATGCAGGGCAACGGCGTCGACGTGACCCGGTGGACGGCGGACGACTTCCACACGGTGTGCGAGCAGATCGAGCGGCTCGTCGCCAGGCGGCACGTCCGCCGCTTCACCGGCAACGACTACATCAAGGACCTGTCGACCGGCGACGTGCTGGCCTGCCAGGCGTACTCGGGCGACGTGATCCAGCTCCAGGCCGACAACCCCGACATCGAGTTCGTCGTCCCGGAGGAGGGCGCCGAGCTCTGGGCCGAGTCGCTGATGATCCCCAACCTGGCCCAGCACAAGGCCAACGCCGAGAAGCTGGTCGACTACTACTACGACCCCGAGGTCGCCGCCGAACTCGCCGCCTGGGTCAACTACGTCTGCCCGGTCCCCGCCGCCCGTGACGTGCTCGCCGACTCGGACGACGAGGAGCTCGCGGCTCTCGCCGAGGACCCGCTGATCTTCCCCGACGACGCGATGCGGCAACGCCTCGCGATCGCCCGGGACATCACCTCGGAGGAGCGGACCGAGTTCGCGAAGAGGTGGAACTCGATCGTCGGGCTGTGAGTTCCCCGGGGGTGAACCCGACATCGAACTCGCACGCGAACCCCACGGCGGACCCGACCGCGAAGGCGGCGGCGCGCCATGCCGCGAGCGCGGCTGTGAACTCCGCTGTGACATATGGCCTGTTGGCCGCCTGGGCCCTGCACGACGCCGAGGAGGTCCTCCTCGGGCCCCGCTGGCTCCGGGAGTGTCTGCCGGAACTCCGTGAGCGCTTTCCGGAGGTTCCGGCGGCGGTCTGGAAGGCCGCGGAGAGCGTGGACGAGCGGGAGTTCGCGGTCGCCGTGGCCGCGGTCGGGGCCGTCGTGGCCGCCGCGGCCGTCGCCGGCCGGCGCTCCGGCGGCCGGTCGGCGTTCTACCAGGCCGCGCTGAACGGCTTCGGTCTCCACGGTCTCGTCCATCTGGCGCAGGCCGCCGCCGTCCGCGGGTACACACCCGGCTCTGCCACCTCGCCGCTGGTCGTCATCCCCTTCGCCCTCTGGGCACGGGGCCGGCTGCGGCGGGCCGGTGTACTGCGGCCGACACGGGCGAGGGACGTGGTGACCGGGCTCGCGGTGGCCGCCGGAGTGACCGTCGCCGCGCACGGACTCGCCCGGAAGGTGACCGGGCACCCCCGTTTTTGAACGCGTTCATGGCGGGCGTAGGGTGCTGTCATGAGCGAGACGAAGGGGCCGAGAGCCCTTCTCAGGCGTATCCGTGTGTGGCTGGCCGTCTTCATCGTCTGTCTGGTGGTGAGCGGGCTCACCGCCTTCCCGCTCGTCACCGAACTTCACCTGGCCGAGGACGCGCTGACCTCCTGGGCCGCGCCGGTCGCCGAGCTCTTCCCCGGGCTCCTGGAGTGGATCCAGCGCGTCCGGGACGGGCTCGACGCCGCCGACGCCCAGTACCCGTTCGTGCTGTACGGCACCGACTGGCTGGCCTTCGCGCACCTCGTCATCGCCGTCGCCTTCTACGGGCCCTACCGCGACCCCGTACGGAACATCTGGGTGATCGAGTTCGGGATGATCGCCTGTGCCGGCATCATCCCGCTCGCCCTGATCTGCGGCCCCATCCGGGACATCCCCTTCTGGTGGTCGGTCATCGACATGTCGTTCGGCGTCTTCGGGGTGATCCCGCTGCTCGTCGTACGACGGATGATCAAGCGTCTCGAAGCGGTGCGGGCCGTCGCCGAAGAGCCTCAGCCGGTCGGCGCGCCGTAGGCCGCCACCATCAGGGCCAGGGCGACCCGGTTCGCGTCCTGGCCCTTCGCGTCCGTCGAGTTGACGCTGTAGACCAGGGTGCGCTCGCCGTCGCGGGTCGAGGCGATCGCCGCGTTGTAGCCCCACCGGCCGCCCGTCTTGCCCCACACCTCCCGCCCGCCGAGCTCCTTCATCGAGAGCCCGACGGAGTACGCGCCGGGGGCGCCGCTCCTGAAGTCCGGTACCTCAGGGAGCGTGAACATCTCCTCCAGGAGTGGTCCGCGCACCACCCGCCCCCGGAACAGCGCCTGCGTGAAGCGCTCCAGATCCGCCGTCGTGGAGACGAGGTCGCCCGCCGCCCAGCCGTCGGTGGTTCCCCAGACCGACACGTCGCGCAGCCCGGTCGAGCCGTCCGCCGCCTTCATCGTCTGGTAGCCGTGGTTGTGCGGGCCGTGGATCCGCGGGTCGGCCCCGGGCAGGTACGTGTCACGCAGCCCGAGCGGCCCGAGGACACGCGCCGCGACCTGATGCTCGTACGTGTCGCCCGTGACCCGTTCGATGAGCAGACCCGCGACCGTGTAGCCGATGTTGAGGTAGTGCTGCTTCTCGCCCGGGGCGAACTCGGGCCGCTTCGCCGTCGCCGAGCGGACCATCGCGCGCGGGTCGTGGATCTCGAAGCGGTTCGCGTACCACTCCTCGACCGTCGAACCGGCGAAGTCGGGCGCCGGGATCCCGTGGGTGTGGTTCAGGAGCTGGCGGACCGTCACCTTCCCGTACCGGGCGGGGATCAGCTCCGGCAGGTACGCACGGGCCGGACGGTCCAGGTCGAGCCGCCCCTCGGCGGCCAGCTGGAGGGCGACCGCCGCCGTGAAGACCTTGGTCACCGAACCGGCGCGGAACCGGGCATCCGGATCGGCGGGCCGCATCGACCTCAGGTCGTGCACGCCCGACGTGCCGCGCCACACGCCTTCGCGGCCCCCGACCCGTACCAGGGCGGCCGTCGCGTCCTGCGCGGGCAGTCCGGCGATCGCCGCTTCGAGCGCCTCTTCCCCGGTACGCGCAGAGCCGACGGCGGCGACGGAGGACGTCGAGGGTGGCGCCGCGCCGGCCGGGAGGACCGCCGGGCCCGCCGCGACCCCCAGGACGAGGGCGGCGGCCAGCAGGGTGCGCATATTGCTCTTCATGGTCAACTCCGTGGGTGTGAGCCGTTGTTCCCGACGACTCCCATCCTGTTGACCTGCGGCGATCCGCGGATCGCCGGAGCGGGGGATCTTCGCCCGCCCCGCTCATCCCCCGGCCGGGGGAGCACCCGCGGTGACCAGGCCGCTCTCGTACGCGCAGATCACCGCCTGGATCCGGTCCCGCAGCCCCAGCTTCGCGAGCACGTTCCCCACGTGCGTCTTCACCGTGTGGTCGCTGACGACCAGCTCCGCCGCGATCTCCGCGTTCGACAGGCCCCGCGCGAGCAGCAGCAGCGTCTCCCGCTCTCGGGCCGTCAGCGCGTCGAGGCGCGGGTCGGTGCGGGGAGGGCGCCGGGCCGGGCGGGTGTACTCCTCGACCAGCCGCCGCGCCACCGAAGGGGCGAGCAGCGAGTCGCCCCGCGCCACGACCCGTACGGCGTGGACCAGATCGTCCCGGCGGACGTCCTTCAGGAGGAACCCGCTCGCGCCCGCGTGCAGCGCCTCGTACGCATACGCGTCGGAGTCGAAGGTCGTGAGCATCACCGTCCGGCAGGCCGACTCGGCACTGATGGTCCGGCAGGCCTCGATGCCGTCCATGCGCGGCATCCGGATGTCGAGCAGAGCCACGTCGGGGGAGTGGCGGCGCACCGCCTCCACCGCCGCCGCTCCGTCGCCGGCCTCCGCCACGACCTCGATCTCCGGCTGCACGTCGAGAATCATCGCGAAGCCGCTCCTGACCAGCTCCTGGTCGTCGGCCACCACCACGCGGACCGTCACCGCGCCACCTCCCGGACGGCTGCCACGGGGAGCGTGACCCGCACCTGGAACCCCCGGCCCTCAGGCCCGGGCCCGCACTCCGCCGTCCCGCCGTGTGCGGCCGCCCGCTCACGGATCCCGACCAGCCCGTGCCCGCCGCCTGCCGGCCGCGCGCCCCGCCGGGGCCCGCGCCCGTCGTCCGTCACGACCACCTCCAGCACCCCCTCTCCGTGCGCCAGCCGCACGGCGGCCGTGCGGGCCGCCGCGTGCTTCACCACGTTCGTCAGCGCCTCCTGGACGATCCGGTAGACCGTCGCCCCGGTCGCCGCGGGCAGGGAACGGACCCCGCCCACCGTCCCGTACGAGACCTCGAGGCCACCCGCGCGTACGCCCTCCAGCAGGGCGGGGAGCCCGTCGAGGTCCGGCTGCGGCCGCAGGGGTTCGGGGCCCTCGGCCCCCTCCCGCAGCACGCCCAGCATCCGGCGCAGCTGCGCCATCGCGTCCCGTCCCGTCGCGGAGATCGCGTCGAACGCCGCCTCGGCCTTCTCCGGGGCCGCCCGCACCGCCACCGGACCGGCCTCCGCCTGCACGATCATCAGGCTCACCGCGTGCGAGAGGATGTCGTGCATCTCCCTGGCGATCCGGGCCCGTTCGCGCGCCGCCGCCCGCTCGGTCTCCACCCGGCCGGCCCGCTGCCGGGCGTCGGTGAGCCGTCCGAAGACGTACGCCGCCGCGAACACGAAGAGGGAGAAGGTCAGTTCACGCGCGGACCGGGTGTTCAGCCACACCGACACCGGCACGGCGACCACCAGCAGCAGCGCGGCCGCGAGCCGCTTCGGCGGCGGCGAGAGCGCGGCGATCGTGTAGACGATGACGAGCCCTGTGTACGGAAGGGGCTGGCCGGGGCCCTCCACGGCCAGCCGGTACAGCGCGCTGGTCGCCACGATCGCGAGGAGCACCGCGATCGGCGCGCGCCGGCGCCAGATCAACGGGACGACGGTGAGCGTCGTCAGACCGTACGCGGGCCAGGTCGCCGGCTCCAGCTCCGGCGGCCGGGGCACCACGAACGGCATCGTCATGGCCGCCTGGACGAGCAGCGCGATCCCGACGTCCACGGCCTGCGGACGGGAGGCCCCGAGCTCCCGCGCCCGCTCCCACCACCCCCGGACGTCCCCCCGTATCCCCACTACGGCTTCCGGCCCACCGCGCCGAACTGCGCCACCTCGCTCGCCGGGGCGAACCGCCAGCTCGCGCAGGACACGACACCCGGCTCCAGGACGTCGAGCCCGTCCAGGAAGGAGGAGAACTCGGCGCGGGTGCGGGCCGTGATCGGCGGGGTCGCGTGCTCGTTCCAGAACTCCATCGCCGCCACGTTCCCCTCGCCCCCGAGCTCCGGCTCCAGCGTCGGATGGGTCAGCACCAGGTACGAGCCGGAGGGGACCGCGTCCATCAGGGTACGGACGACGGACCGGGCCTCGGCGGTGTCGAGGACGAAGTTGAGGATGCCGAGCATCATGACGGCGACCGGCCGGGACAGGTCCAGCGTCCGCGCCGCCGCCTCCAGGATCCGCTCGGGGTCCCGCGCGTCCGCGTCGACGTAGTCGGTGACGCCCTCCGGGCTGCTGGTCAGCAGCGCGCGGGCATGGGTCAGCACGATCGGGTCGTTGTCGACGTAGACGACCCGGGCCTCGGGCGCGAGGCGCTGCGCGACCTCGTGGGTGTTGTCGGCCGTCGGCAGGCCCGTACCGATGTCGAGGAACTGGCGCACTCCCGACTCGGCCGCCAGATGCGTCACCACCCGCCCGAGGAACGCCCGGTCCGCGCGGGCCACTTCGCCGATGCTCGGGTAGAAGCCGGTGACCTGGTCGCCGACCTCCCGGTCCACCGGATAGTTGTCCTTGCCGCCCAGCCAGTAGTTCCACACCCGCGCGTTGTGCGCGATGTCGGTGCGGATCCTGTCGGTCCCGGTCACCTCGGCGTACCCCTTCGCAGTTCGGCGGCGAGCGCGTCCACACGGTTGGTGGTGATCGCATCCACTCCGTGGGACAGGAGCTTACGCATGGTGCGGCGGGTGTCCGCGGTCCAGGCGGAGACGAGGTAGCCGTCCCGGTGCGCAAGCTCCACCAGCTCCCGACTCACCAGGCCGAAGCGGTAGTTGAGCCACCGCGGCCGCACGGCGTCCAGGAGCGCGGCCCGGGGCGGGGCGAGCGAGGTCCAGGTCAGCGCGATCTCGGCGGACGGGTCGGCGGCCCGCACCTGGAGCATGGCGATCCCGCCCGCGCAGTAGTAGACGCGCTCTGCGGCACCGCACTCGCGGACCGTGCCGACGATGCGGCGGACCGACTGCTCGTTCCCGCCGGGCAGATCGAGCATCAGCCGGTACGGCCCCGCCGCGATCAGCGCCTCGCGCAGCGTGGGCACGCCGTCGTACGTCAGCTCGGCGAGCTCCGCGAGGGAGACCGCGGACAGGGGTCGGTCATGGCCCCACAGCCGCTTGAGCGTGTCGTCGTGGAGCAGGACGGGGACGCCGTCCGCGGTGAGCCGCACATCGACCTCGACGGCGTCCGCGCCCGCCTCGATCGCCGAGACGATCGAGGCGAGCGTGTTCTCACGGACGCGGTACGGGTCCCCGCGGTGGCCTACGACAGTGACGTGGTCCATGGGGCCATTGTCGCGAGAGTGTCAGCGCGCCAGCCACTTCTCGGTGTAGGTGTCGATCTCCTCGGCGATCCGGGCCTTGCCGGCCGGGTCGAGGAAGGACGCCTCGACCGCGTTCTTGGCGAGGGCCGCGAGACCGCGCTCGTCCAGCTCCAGGAGCCGGGCGGCGACGGCGTACTCGTTGTTCAGGTCCGAGCCGAACATCGGCGGGTCGTCGCTGTTGATCGTCACCAGGACGCCGGCCGCCACCATCTCCTTGACGGGGTGCCGGTCCAGGTCGGTGACGGCACGGGTCGCGATGTTCGAGGTCGGGCAGACCTCCAGGGCGATCCGGTGCTCGGCGAGGTACGCGAGCAGCTCCGGGTCCTGGACGGCACTGGTGCCGTGGCCGATGCGCTCGGCGCCCAGCTCCCTCAGCGCGTCCCAGATCGTCTCCGGGCCCGTCGTCTCGCCCGCGTGCGGGACGGAACGAAGCCCCGCCGCGATGGCCCGGTCGAAGTAGGGCTTGAACTGCGGACGCGGCACACCGATCTCCGGGCCTCCGAGTCCGAACGAGACGAGGCCCTCCGGGCGCAGGTCGACCGCGAGCCGGGCGGTCTCCTCCGCGGCTTCGAGGCCGGCCTCGCCCGGGATGTCGAAGCACCAGCGCAGGACGATGCCGAGCTCGGTCTCCGCGGCCTTGCGGGCGTCCTCGATCGCGGCCATGAAGGCGTGCTCGTCGATCCCGCGGCGGGTCGAGCTGTACGGGGTGATGGTCAGCTCGGCGTACCGGATGTTCTGGCGGGCCATGTCCCGGGCGACCTCGTAGGTCAGCAGCCGGACGTCCTCCGGGGTGCGGACCAGGTCCACGACGGAGAGGTAGACCTCGATGAAGTGGGCGAAGTCGGTGAAGGTGAAGTAGTCGACGAGCGCCTCGGGATCCGTGGGGACCTTGGAGTCCGGGTGCCGGGCGGCCAGCTCGGCGACGATCCGGGGCGAGGCGGAGCCGACGTGGTGGACGTGCAGCTCGGCCTTCGGCAGCCCCGCGATGAAGGAGTGCAGATCGTTCATCGGATCATCGTAGGCCGGGCGGGTCCCGTGTCGGAGTGAGGTCGTAGCATGGCGTGACCACGATGGGGGAGGCCCATGTCTGACAACAGCGACCAGCCGCGGGGCGGATACGACCCGACGGACCCGTGGGCTCCGCCGAACCGCGACGGCGTGGAACTGAGCAAGGCGGCGACGCCCGAGCCCATGCCGCAGGACCGTCCGCCGGTGCACGACCAGCCGACGATGACGGCCATGCCGTCCGCCGGGGACGTACCGCCGCCGCCGGTCGCCCCCGGTGGCCCGGCGACGGGCTCGTACGGCTACCCGACGCCGCCGCCGGTCACGGCGCCCGCGCCGTCGGGCTACGGCTACCCCGGGTACCCGGGCTACCCGGGCGGGACCGTCGGCTACGGCCAGCCCGGGTGGCAGCAGACCCCGTCCAACGGGATGGGGATCGCGGCGATGGTCCTCGGCATCATCGCCGTGGCCGGCTTCTGCATGTACGGGCTCGGCGTCGTCCTCGGCATCCTGGCCCTGGTCTTCGGCATCATCGGCCGCAAGAAGGTCCAGCGGGGCGAGGCGAACAACGGCGGGATGGCGACGGCGGGCATCGTCCTCGGCTCGATCGGCATCCTGGTCAGCGCCGTGTTCCTGGCTTTCGTGATCTGGGCCATCGTCGAGGCCGAGAGCTACGAGGACAGCTCGGACGACCCGTTCTCGACGAGCCTGGTGGTCGAGAACCGCTAGCCCGCCGGCCGTCGTCGAGAAAAAGGGGCCCGCGCCGAAGCGCCGGGCCCCTTCTCGTACCCCCGGGTCTCGTACGCCCGACCTGCGCGCCAGCCTCGTGCGACCGAGCCGCAGCCGCCCGAGCCGCACACGCCCGAGCCTCACCCGCCCGAGCGGAGCCGCTCCCGTGCCTCCATGAGCGCGAACCCCAGCAGGTTCAGGCCCCGCCACCGGGCCGGGTCCTTCGCGCGCGGGTCGTCCGCGCCGAGACCGATGCCCCACACCCGGTCCAGTGGGCTCGCCTCCACCAGGACCCGTCCCCCGGTGCCCAGCAGGTACGCGCGCAGGGACTCGTCCGAGGCGAACTTGTGCACGCTGCCCTCGACGACGATCCCGAAGCGCTCCCGCTCCCACACCGCCTCGTCGAAGCCCCGCACCAGCCGCCCCGCCTTCTTCGCCTCCGCGGGCGTGGCGGACGACAGCGCCGCCCGCTCCGCCTCGGGGTCCCGGAAGAGCCGCGCCTTCGCCGCCATCATCCAGTGCTCGGCGGTCGCGTAGCGCACCCCGTCGACCTCGAACGGTGACTCCCACCACTGGCTCAGACAGCTCGCCGACAGCTGCCCGTCGGGCCTCGGCCGGTGGCCCCAGAAGTGCAGCCACTTGACCTTTTCACCCCTGCTGACCTGCTCCGTCAGCGTGTCGATCGTCCGCATGCACGGGATTCTGACAGCCGCCACGGACACTCCGTACTGTCATTTCCCCGACCCCTCGACACATGGTCGACCGATTCCGTCGCGTAACCAAAAGGCAACGACGGAATCCCTTGTTGGACCGATCGGCCTCTGTCAGGATCGGCACTCAATTCGAACTGGAACAACGGAGAGCGTCATGGGCAACCGCTTCCAGCTGACGGACCGCTTCGCGGACGGCGCACAGTACATCGGCGGGCGGCTGCGCCCCGGAACCTCAGGGGACGAGCACAGCGTCGTCGATCCGGCCACCGGCGAGAGTGTGTACACGTACACCCTCGCGTCCACCTCCGACGTGGACGACGCCGTCGCCGCCGCGAAGGAGGCGTTCCCCGCCTGGGCGGGCGCGACCCCCGGCGAGCGCTCCGACGCCCTCCACCGGTTCGCGGGCGTGCTCGCCGAGCGGGCCGAGGACATCGCCCGCGTCGAGTCCCTCCAGTGCGGCAAGCCGATCAAGCTCTCCACCGAGTTCGACGTACCGGGCACCGTCGACAACACGGCCTTCTTCGCCGGAGCCGCCCGGCACCTCCAGGGCCAGTCCGCCGGCGAGTACAGCGGCGACCACACCTCGTACGTACGGCGCGAGCCCATCGGTGTCGTCGGCTCCATCGCGCCCTGGAACTACCCGCTCCAGATGGCCGCCTGGAAGATCCTCCCGGCGATCGCCGCCGGCAACACGGTCGTCCTGAAGCCGGCCGAACTCACCCCGCTCACCTCGCTGATGTTCGCGCAGGCCGCCACCGAGGCCGGCATCCCCGACGGCGTCGTCAACATCGTCACCGGCGCCGGGCGCACCGCGGGCGAGCACCTCGTCGGCCACCCCGACGTCGCCATGACCTCCTTCACCGGCTCCACCCCCGTCGGCAAGCGCGTCGCCGAGATCGCCACCTCCACCGTGAAGCGGCTCCACCTCGAACTCGGCGGCAAGGCACCCTTCGTCGTCTTCGACGACGCCGACGTGGAGGCCGCCGCCCACGGCGCCGTCGCCGCCTCCCTCATCAACACCGGCCAGGACTGCACCGCCGCCACCCGCGCGTACGTCCAGCGCCCGCTCTTCGACACGTTCGTCGCCCGCGTCGCCGAGCTCATGGAGACCGTCCGCCTGGGCGACCCCTTCGACCCCGCCACCGACCTCGGCCCGCTGATCAGCCACGCCCAGCGCGACCGCGTGGCCGGCTTCGTCGACCGCGCCCGCGGCTACGCCACCGTCGTCACCGGCGGCGAGGCCCCCGGCGGCGAGCTGAAGAAGGGTGCGTACTACCGGCCGACCCTGATCACCGGTGCCGCGCAGGACAGCGAGGTCGTGCAGTCGGAGATCTTCGGGCCGGTCCTGGTGGTCCTGCCCTTCGACGGCGACGACGACGGCCTCCGGCTCGCCAACGACACCCCGTACGGCCTCGCCGCCTCCGCCTGGACCCGCGACGTCTTCCGGGCGAACCGCGCCACCCGCGAGATCAAGGCGGGCTGCGTCTGGGTCAACGACCACATCCCGATCATCAGCGAGATGCCGCACGGCGGCTACAAGGCGTCGGGGTTCGGCAAGGACATGTCTGCGTATTCCTTCGAGGAGTACACGCAGGTCAAGCATGTGATGTACGAAAACACCGCGGTGGTCCGCAAGGACTGGCACCGCACGATCTTCGGAGACCGGTAGTCCCTCCCCAACCCCCGAGAGGCACAGCGCATGGAGCAGTACCAGCCCGACAGCCTGTCCGCCGCACAACTCGCGGCGATGCGACGCAGTCTGACGAGCGGCCGGGGCGCCCTCACGCGCCGTTCGATGCTGCGCGCCGGAGGCGTCGGCGCGCTCACGGTCGGCGGACTCGCGTCCCTGAGCGCGTGCGGCATCCCGCCGGCCAAGCGGGACGACCAGGGCCCGGCGTCGACGGACTTCTCGGCCAAGGAGAAGGAGCTCGCCTTCTCCAACTGGACCGAGTACATGGACGTCAGCGAGGACGAGAAGTCCCGCCCGACCCTGGAGGCGTTCACCAAGCGCACCGGGATCAGGATCAAGTACACCGAGGACATCAACGACAACGTCGAGTTCTTCGGCAAGATCAAGCCGCAGCTCGCGGCCGGCCAGGACACCGGCCGCGACCTGATCTGCGTCACCGACTGGCTCGCCGCCCGCATCATCCGGCTCGGCTGGGCGCAGAAGCTGGACGCGGCCAACCTCCCCAACGCCTACGCGAATCTCTCCGCCCAGTTCCGCCGACCCGACTGGGACCCGGGCCGCGCCTACTCGTACCCCTGGACCGGCATATCCACCGTGATCGCCTACAACTCCAAGGCGACGGGAGGGAAGAAGGTCGACTCGGTCACCCAGCTCCTGGACGATCCCTCCCTCAAGGGCCGGGTCGGCTTCCTCACCGAGATGCGCGACTCGGTCGGCATGACCCTGCTCGACATGGGCAAGGACCCCGGGAAGTTCACCGACGCCGACTACGACGCGGCGATCGGCCGGCTCCAGAAGGGCGTCGACAAGAAGCAGATCAGGCGCTTCACCGGCAACGACTACACCTCCGACCTGGACAAGGGCGACCTGGCGGCCTGTCTCGCCTGGGCCGGTGACATCATCCAGCTCCAGGCCGACAACCCGGACATCAAGTTCGCCATCCCGTCCGCCGGTTACATCACCTCCAGCGACAACCTGCTGGTCCCGGCCAAGGCCCGGCACAAGGCCAACGCCGAGAAGCTCATCGACTACTACTACGAGCTTCCCGTCGCCGCCCAGCTCGCCGCGTACATCAACTACGTCTGTCCGGTCGACGGCGTGAAGGACGAACTCGCCAAGATCGACCCCGAGCTGGCGAGCAACACGCTGATCCTGCCGGACAAGGCGATGGCCGCGAAGTCGCACGCCTTCCGCTCGCTGACCAGCGAGGAAGAGACGGCGTACGAGGAGAAGTTCGCCAAGCTCATCGGTGCCTGAGAACCGTCGTCCACCTCTTACGAACCTGGGATCGCAACCCATGACTGACAAGACTGCTCACACTGGCAAGACCACGGGCGGCGGCGACGTCCGTCTCACCGGCATCAGCAAGACGTACGGCTCCTTCACCGCCGTCCACCCGCTCGACCTGACCATCCCGCAGGGCTCGTTCTTCGCCCTCCTCGGGGCCTCGGGCTGCGGCAAGACCACCACGCTGCGCATGATCGCCGGCCTGGAGGACCCCACCGGCGGCACCGTGTTCCTCGGCGACAAGGACGTCACCGACCTCCCGCCGTACAAGCGGCCGGTCAACACCGTCTTCCAGTCCTACGCGCTCTTCCCGCACATGGACATCTACGAGAACGTCGCCTTCGGCCTGCGCCGGCGGGGCGTCAAGTCGGTGAAGAAGCAGGTCGACGACATGCTGGAGCTCGTCCAGCTCGGCGACAAGGCCCGGCACAAGCCGCACCAGCTCTCCGGCGGCCAGCAGCAGCGCGTCGCCGTGGCCCGCGCGCTCATCAACCACCCGCAGGTCCTCCTCCTCGACGAGCCCCTCGGCGCCCTCGACCTCAAGCTGCGCCGCCAGATGCAGCTGGAGCTCAAGCGCATCCAGACCGAGGTCGGCATCACCTTCGTCCACGTCACCCACGACCAGGAGGAGGCCATGACCATGGCCGACCAGGTCGCGGTGATGAACGGCGGCCGGGTCGAGCAGCTCGGCGCGCCCGCCGACCTGTACGAGAACCCGCGGACCACGTTCGTGGCCAACTTCCTCGGCACCTCCAACCTCATCGAGGCCGAGGTCGTCGAGACCGGCGGCTCCGACCTGGTCGTCACGGCGGGCGGCGGCAAGCTCCGGGTGCCCGCGGACCGCTGTACGGCGTCCGTACGCACCGGCGGCAAGGTCCTGGTGGGCGTCCGCCCCGAGAAGATCTCGCTCGCGCACGCCGACGACGCGGGCCGGATAGCCGACGGCCGCAACAAGGTCACCGGCCGGATCGCCGACTCCTCCTTCATCGGAGTCTCCACGCAGTACGTGGTGAACAGCCCGGCGGGGGCGGAGCTCCAGGTCTACGAGCAGAACATCGAGCGGGACACGCGCCTCCTCCCCGGCGCCGAGGTCGTCCTGCACTGGAACCCGGCGCACACCTTCGGCCTGGACGCCGATCAGGACATCGACGCGGGCGTGGAGACGGTGGAGGACGCCGGATGAGCACTCCCACCCTCACCAAGGAGGAGGAGACCGCGCCCGCCGGAACACCGGTGCTGCGCAAGCCCTCCACCCGCAAGCGGCTCGTCCCCTACTGGCTGCTGCTGCCCGGCATCGTCTGGCTGCTCGTCTTCTTCGCGCTGCCGATGGTCTACCAGGCCTCGACCTCCGTGCAGACCGGCTCCCTGGAGAAGGGCTTCGAGGTCACCTGGCACTTCCAGACCTACTGGGACGCCTTCCAGGAGTACTGGCCGCAGTTCGTCCGCTCGCTGCTGTACGCCGGTACCGCCACGCTGCTCTGTCTGCTCCTCGGCTACCCGCTGGCCTATCTGATCGCCTTCAAGGCCGGCCGCTGGCGCAACCTGCTCCTCGTCCTCGTCATCGCGCCCTTCTTCACCAGCTTCCTCATCCGGACCCTGGCCTGGAAGACGATCCTCGCCGACGACAGCGTGGTGGTCGACGCGCTGAACGCGCTGCACGTCCTGGACGTGACCAGCTGGCTCGGCTGGACCGAGGGCGACCGCGTGCTCGCCACGCCGATGGCGGTGGTCTGCGGTCTGACGTACAACTTCCTGCCGTTCATGATCCTTCCGCTCTACACCTCGCTGGAGCGGATCGACGGCCGGCTGCACGAGGCCGCGCAGGACCTGTACGCCTCCCCGGCCACCACCTTCCGCAAGGTGACGTTCCCGCTCTCCATGCCGGGCGTGGTCTCGGGCACGCTGCTCACCTTCATCCCGGCGAGCGGCGACTACGTCAACGCGGAACTCCTCGGCTCCACCGACACCAAGATGGTCGGCAACGTCATCCAGTCGCAGTTCCTGCGCGTCCTCGACTACCCGACGGCCGCCGCCCTGTCCTTCATCCTCATGGCGATCGTGCTCCTCATGGTCACCGTCTACATCCGCCGCGCGGGAACGGAGGACCTGGTCTGATGCGTTGGATCCGTCGGAACCTTGTCGCCATCGCGGGCCTGCTGACGCTCGCGTACATGATCCTTCCGAACATCGTCGTGATGGTGTTCTCGTTCAACAAGCCGAACGGGCGCTTCAACTACGCCTGGCAGCGCTTCTCGCTGGACGCCTGGAAGGACCCCTGCGGCGTCGCCGACATGTGCGAGTCGCTGTCCCTCTCGCTCCAGCTCGCCGCCTGGGCGACGGTCGGTGCGGTGGTCCTCGGCACGATGATCGCCTTCGCGCTGGTCCGCTACCGCTTCCGGGCGCGCGGCGCGATCAACTCGCTGATCTTCCTGCCGATGGCGATGCCCGAGGTCGTCATGGCCGCCTCGCTGCTCACCCTCTTCCTGAACATGGGCATCGAGCTCGGCTTCTGGACGGTCCTGATCGCCCACATCATGTTCTGTCTGTCGTTCGTGGTGACGGCCGTCAAGGCGCGGGTGATGTCGATGGACCCGCGCCTGGAGGAGGCCGCGCGCGACCTCTACGCGGGCCCGGTGCAGACGTTCGTACGGGTGACGCTGCCGATCGCCGCCCCCGGCATCGCCGCCGGCGCGCTGCTCGCCTTCGCGCTCTCGTTCGACGACTTCATCATCACCAACTTCAACGCGGGCTCGACCGTCACCTTCCCCATGTTCGTCTGGGGTTCGGCGCAGCGCGGCACGCCGGTCCAGATCAACGTCATCGGCACGGCGATGTTCATCATTGCCGTACTGGTGGTGGTAGCCGGACAGATCGTCACCAACCGGCGCAAGAAATCAGCGGCAAGCTGAGTACGTCCTGAGCAACACCTGAAGGAGTTGGAAACCATGGCCCCAGTCGCCATGCGTCTCGCTGCACAATCTCTCTCCGACGCCCAGCCCGTCCCCTTCTGGCTGGAAGACCCCGGCAAGCCCGGAGCCCTGCCCGCCCTCACCCACACGGAGAAGTGCGATCTTCTCGTCGTGGGCGGCGGCTACAGCGGCCTGTGGACCGCGCTCCTCGCCAAGGAGCGCGACCCCTCCCGGGATGTCGTACTGATCGAGGGGCGCGAGGTGGGCTGGGCCGCCTCGGGCCGCAACGGAGGCTTCTGCGCCGCCTCCCTCACGCACGGCTTCGGCAACGGGCTCGCCCGCTGGCCGGGCGAGCTGCCGAAGCTGGAGGAGCTCGGCGAGCGCAACCTCGACTCCATCGAGGCGGCGGTCGACCGGTACGGCCTGGACTGCGACTTCGAGCGGACCGGCGAGATCGACGTCGCCACCGAGCCGTACCAGGTCGACGAACTGCACGAGGTCTACGCGGAGATCGAGCGGCTCGGTCTCGCGGACGGGCTCGAACTCCTCGACGGCGACGCCGTCCGCGCGGAGGTCGCCTCCCCGACCTTCCTCGGCGGACTCTGGGACCGGCGCGGGGTCGCCATGCTCAACCCGGCCAAGCTGGCCTGGGGCCTGAAGCGGGCCTGCCAGGACCTGGGCGTGCGGATCTACGAGAACACCCCCGGACTCGACCTCGTCTCCGTCGGCGCGGGCATGGGCGTGCGCACCCCGTACGGCCGGGTCCTCGCCCGCCGGGTCGCGCTCGGCACCAACGTCTTCCCCTCGCTGGTCAAGCGGGTCCGGCACTACACGGTCCCGGTGTACGACTACGCCCTGACGACCGAGCCGCTCTCGCCCGAGCAGCTCGCCGCCGTCGGCTGGAAGAACCGTCAGGGGCTCGGCGACAGCGCCAACCAGTTCCACTACTTCCGGATCACCGCCGACAACCGGATCCTCTGGGGCGGCTACGACGCCGTGTACCGCTTCGGCGGCCGGGTCAGCGCCGAGATGGACCACCGCCCGGAGACGTACCTGAAGCTCGCCGAGCACTTCTTCCAGTGCTTCCCGCAGCTGGAGGGGCTCCGCTTCAGCCACGCCTGGGGCGGCGCGATCGACACCTGCTCGCGCTTCTCGGCCTTCTTCGGTACGGCGTACCAGGGCAAGGTCGCGTACGCCGCGGGCTTCACCGGCCTCGGTGTGGGCGCCACGCGCTTCGGCGGCGACGTGATGCTCGATCTGCTCGCGGGCGAGCGGACCGAGCAGACCGAGCTGGAGATGGTCCGCTCCAAGCCGCTGCCCTTCCCGCCGGAGCCGATCGCCTGGGCCGGCATCGGCATCACCAAGTGGTCGATGGCACGCGCCGACGAGAACGGCGGCCGCCGCAACCTGTGGCTGAAGGCGATGGACCGGCTGGGCCTGGGCTTCGACAGCTGAGCCGGCGGTCCGGCGGGGTCACGGAGTCTTCCGTGGCCCCGCCGCGCCGTTCCCGCCCCCGTTCCCGGTCCCGTTCCCGCTCCCGGTCGCCGCGGCGAGCTCGCCCTCGCCCTCGGTGTCCAGGTGCGGCAGGATGCGGTCCAGCCAGCGCGGGGTCCACCAGGCCTTCGGCCCGAGCAGCGTCATCACGGCGGGCACCAGCAGCAGACGGGCGATCGTCGCGTCGATCAGCACGCTCGCCGCCAGGCCGAGGCCCAGCATCTTCACCACGATGTTGTCGCTGACGATGAAGGCCGCGAAGACGCTGACCATGATGAGCGCCGCGCAGGTGATGACGCGGGCCGTGATCTCCAGGGCGTGCGCGACGCTCGCCTTGGCATCGCCGGTGCGCAGCCACGCCTCGTGGACCCGGGACAGCAGGAAGATCTCGTAGTCCATGCTCAGACCGAAGACGATGGCGAACATCATCATCGGCACATAGCTCTCGATCGGCACGTCTCCGGAGACCCCGAGCGAGGGCCCGCCCCAGCCCCACTGGAAGACGGCGACCACCACGCCGTACGAGGCGCCGATCGAGAGCAGGTTGAGGATGGCCGCCTTGGCGGCGACGAGCGGGCCCCGGAAGACGACCAGGATGACGAGGAACGCCAGGGCGACGACCACGGCGATGATGAGCGGCAGCCGGCTGGAGACGATGTCGAGGAAGTCGACCTGGGCGGCTGTGGTGCCGGTGACGTACGTGGTCGCGTCGGTACCGGCGACGGCGTTCGGCAGGGTGGTGCCGGTCAGGTTGTTGACCAGCTCCGTCGTCTTCTCGTCCTGGGGCGCGGCGACCGAGTAGGCGGTGCCGATGAGGACGTCCCCGTCCGACGTCGCCGTCAGCGGGGTGATCAGGGCGGCGTTCGGCACCCCGGTGAGGGCCTTCGCGGCCTGCGAGGCGAGGGCGGACCGGTCGGACTCGGGCACCGAGGTCTGGTCGATGACCAGGGTCAGCGGCCCGTTGGAGCCCGGCCCGAAGGCGGAGGACATCAGGTCGAAGGCCCGCCGGTCGGTGAAGGACTTCGGGTCGGCGCCGTCGCCGATGTGCCCGAGCTGCATGAAGAACATGGGAATGGCGAGGATGACGAGCAGGACGACACCCGCGCTCAGGAACCACCAGGGGCGCCGCTCCACCCGCAGGGCGTAGCGGTGCCAGGTTCCGGTCTCCACGCCCTCCTCGATGTCGGTCTCGGCGACCGGGGTGCGCACCCGCAGCTTGTCGATCCGCCGCCCGATCAGACCGAGCATCGCCGGTACGAGCGTCAGCGCGCCGATGACGGCGGTGACGACGGTGGACGTCGCGGCGAGTCCGAGCAGACCGATGAAGGTCAGTCCGGAGACCCACAGCCCGGAGAGGGCGATGATGACGGTGCATCCCGATACGAGGACGGCCCGGCCGCTCGTGGCGGTGGCGGTCCCGGCCGCCGCCACCGGATCCATGCCGTTCATCAGCAGCTGGCGGTGGCGGGTGATCAGGAAGAGCGCGTAGTCGATGCCGACGCCGATGCCGATCATCGTGGCCAGCGTCGGTGAGACGGTCGCGAAGGTCCACACGGCGGCGAGCAGTCCGAGGATCGCGATGCCGCAGAGGGCCGCGAACAGAGCGGTGACCAGCGGCAGAACGGCCGCGACCACGCTGCCGAAGCCGATCAGGAGCACGACGATCGCGACCCCGAAGCCGATCGCCTCGCTGAGCTTGTCGTTCGGCTCCGGCCGGGCGAGCTCGCCCAGCGTGCCGCCGTACTCGACCTCGACACCGGCGGCGCGCAGCGGCGCCACGGCCGTGTCCACGCCGTTCAGGTAGTCGTCGTTCAGGGTCGACGGCTGCACGCTGAAGCGCATCGTGATGTAGGCGGTCTTGCCGTCCGTCGAGAGCGGCCCGGGGTTCGGCGTGCCCGGCGGCAGGCTCGGCGGCGGGGTGCCGGGCGCGGGCAGCGGGTTCTGCGCGTTGAGGACTTCCGGCAGCTTCCCGAGGGCGGTGACCGTGGAGGAGATCTCGTCGCTCAGCTCGGTCAGCGGCTTGGCGGAGTCGTACAGCACCACCTGGGCGCTGTAGCCGCCGGCCGCCGGCTCGTGCTCCCTGAGCACGTCGAGTCCCTCCTGGGACTGGGTGCCGGGCAGCGCGTAGTTGTCGGAGTACTCGCCGCCGTACGCGTGCTCCAGGGCGAGCAGAGCGGCCAGCGCGACGATCCACCCGGCGATCACGATGACGAAATGGCGCGCCGACCACGCGCCGAGCCGCCACAGCATCCCCTTCTTGCCGGAGCTTCGGCTGCCGGGTGCGGTGCCCGATGACGGCGGGAACGACATGGGTGACTCCCGTGGTGAGCGCGGCGCGGAGGGCCATACGACCACGTGGGCGTGGGCGGGCGGCGGAAGCCGCCGACCCGGCCCGCCGCCGTCCACCCGATCGGATGCGCCCGGTGGGAGTCACTGCGCCGGGTGCGCGCCCTGGGCGCACACCACTTGCTCGCGATGTGACCCAGTTCACTGCCGACTCGTTGACCGAACCCGCGTAATGATCGTCACCCACTCGGCTCTCTGCCTGTGGACGACGTGTCCGCACACGAAAGGGAGGCCGTTGGCCATGAGTGGTTCGGGGGCGGCCAGGTCCGCGGTGGAGTGGCTGGCATCGGTGGCGCCGGATCCCGGCGCCTGCCGGTGGGAGTGGGA
Organism: Streptomyces sp. NPDC013457; assembly: GCF_043089925.1. NCBI lineage: Bacteria > Bacillati > Actinomycetota > Actinomycetes > Kitasatosporales > Streptomycetaceae > Streptomyces > Streptomyces sp. NPDC013457. The sequence goes on along the minus strand of NZ_JBICBL010000004.1, from coordinate 77,904 downwards.
GCGCAACCCGCTCGGCGTCGCGCTGCTGCCCGCCGGGAAGCGCTGGGACGTGCTCATCCTGCCGGGGGAGCTCGGGTATCCCACGCTCGATGTGCTGACCCGCCTCGTCGACCGGCCGGGGCCGGTACTCGCCGACTTCGGAGAGGCGCGGATGGGCTTCTTCGTGCCGCCGGGCACGGCCTCGCGCTGGCTCGGTACGGGGGTGCGCAGCGCAGGCCGCGGCACCTGGATCGTCGTCCCCTACCCGGGTCGCGCGGCGGGCGGAGTGCGCTGGCTGGTGACGCCGGACGGCAGCGGCACCCTCAACGACGCCTCGCTCCTGGAGCTGGCGATGCACGAGGCGGCGGGCCGGCTGGCGCGGGGCGAAGGAGAACAGAGGTCTTGACCACTTGATTGGTCTGGACCATGCTGTGGCGCGCTCCCCACCTCGATTTCCCCACCCCCGGAGGCAGTTGTGGACCGCACCAGACCCCTCACGCTCCTGCTGGCGGGCGTGCTCGCCGCCGGCGGACTCGTCTCCCTCACCCCCGCGGCCCAGGCCGCGGACTCCGAACTGGCCCGCAACGGCGGCTTCGAATCCGGCCTCGACGGCTGGAGTTGTACGGCGGGCAGCGGTGCCGTCGTCTCCTCGCCCGTACACGGCGGGGCGAAGGCGCTCCAGGCGACCCCGGTCGGCAACGACCAGGCCAGGTGCTCCCAGACCGTCACCGTGAAGCCGAACTCCGCCTACACGCTCAGCGGTTGGGTGCGCGGCAGCTACGTCTACCTCGGCGCCTCCGGTACCGGCACGAGCGACGTCTCCACCTGGACCCAGTCCGCCCCCGACTGGCAGAAGCTCACCACCGGCTTCACGACCGGCGCCTCGACGACCTCCGTCACCCTCTACACCCACGGCTGGTACGGCACCGGCGCCTATCTCGCCGACGACCTCTCCCTGATCGGCCCCGGCGGCGACCCCGTCCAGGCCCCGGCCACCCCCACCGGCCTCGCCGCCGGCTCCCCGACCTCCACGTCCATACCGCTGACCTGGCCCGCGGTCTCCGGCGCGACCTCCTACAAGGTCCACCGCGGCGGAGCCCCGGCGGTGACGGTCACCGGTACCTCGTACACCGCGACCGGCCTCACGCCCTCCACCTCGTACACCTTCCAGGTCTCGGCGGTGAACAGCGCGGGCGAGTCGGCGAAGTCCACGGCCGTCACCGCGACCACGACGTCCGGCGGCGGCAACCCCGGCGGCGGCCTCCCGGCCCACGCGCTCGTCGGTTATCTCCACGCCAGCTTCGCCAACGGCTCCGGCTACACCCGGATGGCCGACGTCCCCGACTCCTGGGACGTCATCAACCTCGCCTTCGGGGAGCCGACGTCGGTGACCTCCGGCGACATCCGCTTCTCCCTCTGCCCGGCCACCGAGTGCCCGAACGTGGAGTCCGTCGCGGACTTCAAGGCGGCGATCAAGGCCAAGCAGGCGGCGGGCAAGAAGGTCCTGATCTCCATCGGCGGCCAGAACGGCCAGGTCCAGCTCTCCACCACGGCCGCCCGCGACGCCTTCGTCTCCTCCGTCTCGAAGATCATCGACGAGTACGGGCTCGACGGCCTGGACATCGACTTCGAGGGCCACTCCCTCTCGCTGCAGACCGGCGACACCGACTTCCGCAACCCCACCAGCCCCGTGATCGTCAACCTGATCTCGGCCGTCAGGTCGCTGAAGGCCAAGTACGGCTCCGGTTTCGTCCTGACGATGGCCCCGGAGACCTTCTTCGTCCAGCTCGGCTACCAGTTCTACGGCTCCGGCCAGTGGGGCGGCCAGGACCCGCGCGCCGGCGCCTACCTCCCGGTCATCCACGCCCTGCGCGACGACCTCACGCTGCTCCACGTCCAGGACTACAACTCGGGCCCGATCATGGGCCTCGACAACCAGTACCACTCCATGGGCGGCGCGGACTTCCACATCGCCATGACCGACATGCTCCTGACCGGCTTCCCGGTCGCGGGCAACACGGACCGTGTCTTCCCGGCCCTCCGCCCCGACCAGGTCGCCATCGGCCTCCCCGCCTCCACCCAGGCGGGCAACGGCCATACGACCCCGTCCGAGGTGAACAAGGCGCTGGACTGCCTGACCAGGAGGACGAACTGCGGCACCTACCAGACCCACGGCACCTGGCCCGCGCTGCGCGGCCTGATGACCTGGTCGATCAACTGGGACCGCTTCAACGGCGGTGAGTTCAGCCGGAACTTCGACGCCTACAACTGGAGCTGACGACCACGACCGGCGCCGGTGCCGTCGCCCGACGCCTCGGGTGCGAGGAAAGGGCCGGCCGCGCGGATGTCCGCGCGGCCGGCCCGCCGCGTGGTCCGGCGGTCAGCCGACCGTCGCCGCCCGGGCCGACAGCCCCGCCCGGCGCAGGGCCCGGGCCATGGCCGGGAGGTCAGGGGCGCCCCCGTCGACCGGGGCGGCATGCGCCTCCAGGAGGTCCGGCGTGAGCCGGTACTCCTCCGCGTGGCGCATGAGGGTCTCGGCGGGGCCGCCTCCGTCGTACCGGACGTGGTCGGCCAGCAGGCGGAGGGCGTCGACCCGGTCGACGAAGCGGCTCATCCCGCAGTCCAGGCCGTCGTCCTCCAGGTCCTCGGGGTACGGCGCGCGCGCCCAGGCGCCGTTCTCGTACCAGTAGACGCACCCCAGTTCGTTCCCGGCGAGCCGGTCCCGCAGCTCCTCGTACGGGAGCCAGTCCGGCCCGCCCGCCAGCATGTCGATCGGCGTCCCGTGCCACTTCACGCCGCTCGACTCGTCCTCACCGAAGAGCACGTACCGGCCCTCGCCGACACGGGAGAACGTCCACCAGGTGCAGCCGCAGTCGTCGAGGTGGAGTCCCTCCTCGTCGATCCAGGTGCCGGTGCGGTACCCCGTCCTCTCCTCCGCCTCGGCGGTGGCCCCCAGCACGGCCACCAGCGCCCAGCGCGCCCACAGCACCTCCGGGGACGGCAGGTCCCCCGGCAGTCCAGGTCGTCGAATCGTCATCTCTGCTCCCCGTCGGTCGGTCACGGACGTGAAGCGCGACCGTACCGCTCGGCGACGACGGGCCAGCGGAGCAGGGGGAGGCAGAGGGCCACCGAGGCCAGCACGTCCAGGGGCCAGTGGAAGCCGCGGAGGATCAGACCGAGAGCCGTCAGCGTCGTCAGCACGGCGGCCAGCGGGAGAAGACGGCGCGAGACGAGGAAGGCCGCGCCGACGTACGCCACCATCGCCGTCGCCGTGTGGCCCGACGGGTAGTAGCCCGCCGCCCACGGTTCCAGCGGGCCGGGGCGGGCCGTCCACTCCTTCAGGGGGACGATCAGCAGCGGTACGAGTGCCATGGCGAGGCCGGCGGCGAGGGCCTGGGCCCGCCGTCCGCGCCAGAGCGCGTACGCCATCGCGCAGCCGAGCACGGGGAGGGCGACCGTCATGTTGCCGAGGTCTGCGCCGAGTTCGGAGAACCAGCGGGGGACGCGGTCGACCAGGGAGCGGGAGAGGTGCTCGTCGAGGCGGGCGAGCGGACCCGCCACGACGACCTGCCAGGTGATGACAGCGAACAGCACGACCGCCGAGAAGACAGCCGGACGCCCCGGAACAGGGGGGGTGGTTCCGGGGCGTCCGAGGTGATCGGGCTGCCGCGCGCCCCGGGGGGTGTGGGGCGGGCGGCCATCCGATCGGTGAGGAGTTCCGGAGCGCGAGGCTCCAGTGGTGTGCGCCAGGGCGCGGGCAGGACGGGGCTGGGGAGGCTCCGCCCTGTTGTCGCTCGCGGTCTCCTGCGAGCGGGGTGTTTCTCTCATCTGCAGAAACCGTACGGCACGGAGAAGGGGGCCGACAGCCGGATCTCCATCCCGCCATCGGCCCCCCACACTCTCTTCACACGGCGGGGCGAAGGGCTCAGATCTGCCCGAACGCGTTCTCGATGATGTCGAGACCCTCGTTCAGGAGATCGTCACCGATCACCAGCGGCGGCAGGAAGCGGAGCACGTTGCCGTAGGTGCCACAGGTCAGGACCAGCAGGCCCTCCGCGTGGCAGGCCTTCGCGAGCGCGCCCGCGGCCTCCGGGTTCGGCTCCTTGGTGTCGCGGTCCTTGACCAGCTCGATGGCGATCATGGCGCCGCGGCCGCGGATGTCGCCGATGGCGTCGAACTTCTCCGCCATCGCCGACAGGCGGGTCTTCATGACGGATTCGATGTGCTTCGCCCGGGCGTTGAGGTCGAGCTCCTTCATCGTCTCGATGGAGCCGAGCGCACCGGCACAGGCCACCGGGTTGCCGCCGTAGGTGCCGCCCAGGCCGCCGCCGTGCACGGAGTCCATGATCTCGGCGCGGCCGGTGACGGCGGCGAGCGGCAGACCGCCCGCGATGCCCTTGGCGGTCGTGATCAGGTCGGGGACGATGCCCTCGTCCTCGCACGCGAACCACTGGCCGGTGCGGCAGAAGCCGGACTGGATCTCGTCGGCGACGAAGACGATGCCGTTGTCGTTGGCGAACTTCACGATCGCCGGCAGGAAGCCCTTGGCCGGCTCGATGAAGCCGCCCTCGCCGAGGACCGGCTCGATGATGATCGCGGCGACGTTCTCTGCGCCGATCTGCTTGGTGATGTTGTCGATCGCCTGCGCGGCGGCCTCGGGGCCGCAGTTCTCGGCGCCGGTGGGCCAGCGGTAGCCGTAGGCGACCGGGACGCGGTAGACCTCGGGAGCGAACGGGCCGAAGCCCTGCTTGTACGGCATGTTCTTCGCGGTCAGCGCCATCGTCAGGTTCGTACGGCCATGGTAGCCGTGGTCGAAGACGACGACGGCCTGGCGCTTGGTGTACGAACGGGCGATCTTGACCGCGTTCTCGACGGCCTCGGCGCCGGAGTTGAACAGCGCGGACTTCTTGGCGTGGTCGCCGGGGGTCAGCTCGGAGAGCGCCTCACAGACCTCGACGTAGCCCTCGTACGGCGTGACCATGAAACAGGTGTGCGTGAAGTCGGCGAGCTGCGCGGCGGCGCGGCGCACGACGGCCTCGGCGGAGGCGCCGACGGAGGTCACGGCGATGCCGGAGCCGAAGTCGATCAGGCGGTTGCCGTCGACGTCCTCGATGATGCCGCCGCCGGCCTTCGCGGTGAAGACGGGCAGCACGGAGCCCACGCCGCCGGCCACGGCGTCGAGGCGGCGGGCCTGCAGCTCCTGCGACTTCGGACCGGGGATGGCGGTGACGACGCGCCGCTCCTGCGGGACAGCGTTCATGCGGGGCTCCTGGGGTGTTCTGGACGCTCTTGTGGGTTTCTTCCGCAGGCTAGGCGCGGGGGAGGGGCGCGGGCATGCGCCGATCGGGAGTGTTGGGGGGTATGTCGTTGTCCGGTGTGGACATGGCGGCGGGGAAACCGCTCCGGGCCGGGCCTCGCCCACTAGATTGACGGTGGCACAGATGCGGCGACCTGGCTGGTCAGGGGGCAGGGGTTCATGGAGACCGAAGGCACGTACGAGTCACGCGACACCCGGGGAGGCGGCGAGCCACGTGATCCCCGGGCGGGCGCGGTCCCGCGCCCCGCGGGCCCACCCGTGCCACCGGCCCCTCCGACGGGGCCCCCCGCGACACCCCCACCCCCCACCCACGCGCCCACGCGCATCGGCGTCGCCGAGTGGCTCCGGATCCCCCGCCCAGCCGCCGGCCCGGGTGTCTGGCGGCTCGGGCACCGCGAGCGGCCCGAGCAGGAGCCCGACCTGGTGCCCGGCCGCCAGCTGATCACCGGCGCGCTCGTCGCGTACCTCTGTGGCTGGCTGCTGTGGTCGCTGCTCTGGAACGGATATCTGGAGGGGTGGTGGATCTTCGTCGACGACTGGTGGCTGCTGCCGTTGCAGTGGCTCATCCCAGAGGATTTGAGTAGAACACCCGTCTACGGCGGGGCGAGCTACCTCTGGTATGCGACCGTGCTCACCCTTTTCGCCGTCGGCTTCGGCCGTGTCGGCAACTGGCGCGAGATCTGGCAGCGCTACGGCGTGCCCGTCTGGCCGCTCTTCGTGCTCTTGCCTGGCGTCTGGCGCGAGATGCCCCGCACGCAAACCTGGATCACCTGGGTTTCCAACGTCTATTACGTCCTCCTGATCGCCGCGATCGTCGCCGCCGTGGGCCGGGCCGGCACCTGGCCCGCCGTACGTCGCCGATTCGGTGGCCCCGCCGGTACGTCCGCCACCGCCCCGCCGCCACCGCCCGCCCCGGCGAAGGACCCCGCCGAATGGCCCGAGCTGCGGGACGCCGGACTGGCCGAGGCAGCCGCCCAGCTCGCCGAGGCCACCCGGCAGGGGACCCTGGGCGACGTCGACTACGCCCGGATCCGCCGTGCCTGGCAGGGCGTACGGGCCCGTCCCGAGCGCCTCACCGCGTTCACCGACGCCGTGCGCACCCGCGGTGCCGCCGCCTGCGGCCACCCCTCCGGCCGGCGCGACCTGCCCGTCCGCACCGCCACCCACGACCTCGCCACCGACCAGGTCCTCATCGGCACGGCCGCCGACCACCCGCGCAACCCGTACGCCCGGCGCACCACCGGCGTCGCCCTGGAGCCGGCGGTGCTGGGCACCTCGCTCGTCGCCGTAGGGCCCGCGGGGGCCGGGAAGACCGTGCGGCTCGTGCGGCCCGTCGTCGAGGCGCTCTGTCTGCAGGCCCTCGCCAACCGCGCCGCCGTCGTCGCCGTCACCTCGCACGGGGCCGCCCTCGGGCCCGACGAGGCCTTCGACGTCGTCGTGTCCGTCGGGCGGCCCGGGTCCACCCACGACCTCGACCTGTACGGCGGCGCCGACGACCCCGACGAGGCCGCCCGGATCCTCGCCGAGGCGCTCGTCGGGGACCTGGCCGCGGACAGCCGCCGGGCCGCCACCGCGCTCGCCCAGCTGATCGGCCCGTTCCTGGCCGCGTACGGCCGCTTCCCCGGCGTGCCCGAGCTGCGCGAGCTGCTCGGCGGGACGCCCGCGGCGCTGGCCGCGCTGCGCGAGGCCGTCGCGGGCGACCCCGCACAGCTCCGCGAGCTCGACGCCCGGCAGCGCCAGGCCGACCGCGGCGACGAGGTCGGCGTGCTGCTCGCCGAGCGCGTCGCCTTCCTCGACCGGCCCGCCTTCGCCCGCTTCTTTCGCACGGAGGAGTCCGAGGGCTCCGAGCGCGCCCACGGCACGAAGCCCCGGTTCTCCCTCCGCGCCGTCGAGCACCCCCTCCGCGTCCGCGTCGACCTCCCCGAGCGCGGCCACGCCGAAGCCTCCAGGATCGTCTCCCGGCTGCTGCTCGCCCAGTTCGCCGAGGCCGCCCTCGCCCGACGCGACCGCTCCCTCTTCGCCTGCCTGGTCCTCGACGACGCCACATACACCGTCACCGGCGAGTCCGTCCGCGCCGTCCAGCGGCTCCGCTCCGCCAACGCGGGCGTCGTCCTCGCCCTGCGCAGCCTCGAGGACGTGCCCGAGGCCCTGCGCGGCCCACTGCTCGGGGCCGTCGGCTGCCGGATGGCGTTCGCCGGGATCGCGCCCTGGGACGGCGGACGGTTCGCCGAGACCTGGGGCACCGAATGGGTGCAGACCCGCGACGTCACCAACCGCCAGATCATCTCCGACGAGCCCCTCACCAAGGCCCTGCACTTCATGCGGCGCCTCGTGACCGGCAAGGCCACGACGGCGGAGGCCGTGACCGTACGGGAGGTGGAGCGGCAGCGCTGGTCGGCCTCCGACCTCGCCCACGCCGTCCCCGCCGGGCACGCCGTGCTCTCCCTCACCGACGTGCACGGAGAGCACACGCCACCCCTCCTGGTGGATCTGCGGAGCTGACGCGGCCCCCCGGGCTCGGCCAGGGCGGGCCCCGGCCAAGTCGGCGCCGAGGTCCGGCCGAGCCGGCGCCGGGCCGGAGCGGCCACCGGCGCGCCCTGGCACAATCGGGGGCGCCGCTCGGCTGAGCGGCGCCCCCTCCCCAAAGGTCCGACGGTCGCCAATGCCGCCCACCCTCGCCTCACTCGCCCAGCACTCGGCGCTCAAGCTCACCGTCCGCGCGGGTGAGGACCGCCTCGACACCCCCGTGCGCTGGGCCCACGTCAGCGAGCTCGCCGACCCCGTCCCCTACATGGAGGGCGGCGAGCTGCTGCTCACCACCGCGCTCACCCTGGACGCCGAGGACCCCGAGGCGATGCGCCGCTACGTGCGGCGACTGCTCGCCGCGGGCGTGGTCGGTCTCGGCTTCGCCGTCGGCGTCAACTACGAGGACATCCCGCCCGCCCTCGTGGACGCCGCGGGCGCCGAGGGGCTGCCCCTCATCGAAGTACCACGGCGCACGCCGTTCCTGGCCATCAGCAAGGCGGTCTCGGCGGCCATCGCGGCCGACCAGTACCGGGCGGTCACGGCCGGCTTCGAGGCCCAGCGGGAGATGACCCGCGCCGCGCTCGCCGAGGGCCCCGACGCGGTGGTGGCGCGGCTCGCCGCCCATGTGGACGGCTGGGCCGCGCTGTACGACACCTCCGGCACCGTCCTCGCCGTGTCCCCCGAGTGGGCGGCGCGCCGGGCCGCCCGGCTGACACCCGACGTCGAGCGGCTCCGGGAGCGGCCCGCGCCCGCGAGCGCCGTCGTCGGCGGCACGGACGACCGGGTCGAGCTCCAGTCCCTGGGCACGGGCCGGCGCGTCAGGGGCGCCCTCGCGGTCGGCACGGGCGCGCCGCTCGGGACGGCCGAACGGTACGCGGTGCACTCCGCCATCGCCCTGCTCACGCTCACCACCGAACGCTCGCGCTCGCTCCAGGCGGCCGAGGCACGGCTCGGCGCCGCAGTGCTCCGGATGATGCTGTCCGGTCAGCCCGACCACGCCCGGGCGGTGGCGGGTGACCTGTACGGCGGGCTCCTCGACGCCCCCTTCCGGCTGATGATCGCCGAGACGGTGTCGGGGGAGCGGGAGGGCGAGCCGGCGCTGCCGGTGCTGGCGGAGGAGCTGGAGTCGGCGGCCGCCCGCGCGGGCGAGACGGTCCTGACCGTCCCCGAGGGAGAGGACCGGCTCCTGGTCCTGGCCGGGGACGGCGGTGCGGTCGTCACGGCCTGCGAGGCATACGCCGAACGCGAGGCCGAGGAGGCCGGTGTCGTCGTCGGGCTCTCCGCACCGGCGGGGCCGATCGCGGCGGCGGCCGCGTACAAGCAGGCCGAGCAGGCCCTGTCCGTGGCCCGGCGGCGCGGCCGCGCACTGGTCGAGCACGAGGACCTGGCGGCGGGCTCCGTACTGCCGCTGCTGGCCGACGATGCCGTCCGCGCCTTCGCGGACGGCATGCTGCGGGCCCTGTACGAGCACGACGCGACGGGCCGCGGCGACCTGGTCGCCTCGCTGCGGGCCTGGCTCTCCCGCCACGGACAGTGGGACGCGGCGGCGGCGGACCTGGGCGTCCACCGCCACACCCTGCGCTACCGGATGCGCCGCGTGGAGGAGATCCTGGGCCGCTCGCTGGACGATCCGGACGTCCGGATGGAGCTGTGGCTGGCCCTCAAGGCGACGGGTGCGGACACGGAGGAGCGGTAGGCGTGGCCCGAACCCGGCGCTCCATGGCGCCACTTCTGCCCGATGTCGGGCAAACTATTGGTCAGCGGCCAGGTGAATCCCTAGTCTCCTGAGCATGACAACCCCTGCTGCCGATCCCGCCTCCGAGGAACGCACCTCCACCGCCGCCCCCGGACGCCGAGCCGGCCGCCGCATCTCCGGCGCCGTCTGGCTGGCGCTCGGGATCGTGTACGTCGTCTGGGGCTCCACCTACCTCGGCATCCGGATCGTCGTCGAGACGATGCCGCCGTTCCTCTCCGCGGGGATCCGGTACGTCATCGCCGGCCTGCTCCTCGCCGCGCTCATCGCCATGCGGCAGGGGCCCGCCGCGCTGAGGGTCAGCCCGCGCCGGCTCGGCTCGGCCGTCCTCGTCGGCATCCTGCTCCTCGTCGGCGGGAACGCGCTCGTCGTCCTGGCCGAGACCGCCATCCCCTCCGGCCTGGCCGCGCTGCTCGTCGCGAGCGTGCCCGCCTGGGTCGTTCTCCTGCGCGCCGCCTCCGGCGAGCGCCCCGGCCGCGGCGCCTTCGCCGGCGTGGCCCTCGGTCTCGTCGGCCTCGGCGTCCTCACCCTCCCCGGCCTCAGCGGCGAGGTCAGGATCGGCGGCGTCGTCCTCGTCGTGTTCGCCGCGCTGCTGTGGTCGGTCGGCTCGTTCTCCTCGGGCAGGCTCTCGATGCCCGCCAACCCCTTCACCGCCAGCGCGTACGAGATGCTCGCCGGCGGTCTCGGCGGCCTGGTCGTCGCCCTGATCCGGGGCGAGCATCAGGGCTTCGACCTCGCCGACGTGTCCGCCCGTTCCTGGACCGCTCTGGCCTACCTGATCGTCTTCGGCTCGCTGATCGCCTTCACCGCGTACGCCTGGCTCCTCCAGACCGCCCCGCTCTCGCTCGTCGCCACGTACGCGTACGTCAACCCGGTCGTCGCGGTGCTGCTCGGCGCCCTGGTCCTCGGCGAGGCCCTGACCTGGCCCATCGCGCTCGGCGGCGCGATCGTCGTCGGCGGGGTCTGCCTCATCGTCTCGACAGAACGCCGAGGCTGACGGTCCCGCGCCGCCGGCGCACCGGGGCTCCTTCCTCCAAAGCGGACAGGTGGTCTCGGTCACCACTCCACCGCGGACAAGCCTCACGCCGCCCGCTTCGCCCTACCGTGGCACGAGAGCGATCGCTCGCACCCCCGATACGGAAAGGGCCGGGACGCAATGACGACCACCCACGCCTTCTGGCTCGCCGGCCGCGAGGCCACCGGCGAGGCCACCTTCGACGTCACGAACTCCTTCGACGGACGTCTCGTCGGCAAGGTGAGCGTTCCCACCGAGGCCCAGGTCGAGGAGGCCGTCGCCGCCGCGCACGCCGTGGTCGACGAGTTCGCCGCGACCCCGGCGCACGTCCGCGCCGCCGCCCTCGACCACGTATCGAAGCGTCTCGCCGAGCGCACCGAGGAGATCGCCCAGGTGATCTCCGCCGAGAACGGCAAGCCGATCAAGTGGGCCCGCGGCGAGGTCGGCCGTGCCGTCTCCGTCTTCCGTTTCGCCGCCGAGGAAGCCCGCCGCTTCAACGGCGGAGAGGCCCAGCGCCTGGACACCGAGGCCGGCGGTGTCGGCCGCCTGGCGATCACCCGCCGTATCCCCAAGGGCGTCGTCCTCGGCATCGCGCCGTTCAACTTCCCGCTGAACCTCAGTGCCCACAAGGTCGCCCCGGCCATCGCCGTCGGCGCCCCGATCATCCTCAAGCCGGCCCCGTCCACCCCCATCTCGTCCCTGATCCTGGGCGAGCTGCTGGCCGAGACCGACCTGCCGGCCGGCTCCTGGTCCGTCCTGACCGTGCCGAACGACCGCATGCCGGCCCTCGTCCAGGACGAGCGCCTCCCGGTCATCTCCTTCACCGGCTCCGACAAGGTCGGCTTCGCCATCCAGGAGTCCGTGCCGCACAAGCACTGCACCCTGGAGCTCGGCGGCAACGCCGCCGCCGTCGTCCTCGGCGACTGGGCGTCCGAGCAGGACCTGGACTGGGCGGCGACCCGTATCGCCACCTTCTCCAACTACCAGGGCGGCCAGTCCTGCATCTCCGTGCAGCGCGTCATCGCCGACGCCTCGGTCTACGACCGACTGGTGCCGAAGATCGTCGCCGCCGTCGAGGCCCAGGTCACCGGTGACCCGGCGGACGACGCCACCGACGTCGGCCCGCTCGTCGACGAGAACGCCGCCAAGCGCGTCGAGGCCTGGGTGGACGAGGCCGTCGCCGCCGGCGCGAAGCTGCTCGCGGGCGGCAAGCGCGAGGGCGCGACCTACGCCCCGACCGTCCTGACCGACCTCCCCGCCGACGTCACCCTGGCCCGCGCCGAGGTCTTCGGCCCGGTCCTGACGATCGCCAGGGCCGACGGCGAGGCCGAGGCCTTCGCCGCGGTCAACGACTCGGACTTCGGCCTCCAGGCCGGCGTCTTCACCCACGACCTGCAGACCGCCTTCCGCGCCCACCGCGCCCTGGAGGTCGGCGGCGTGATCATCGGCGACGTCCCGTCCTACCGCGCCGACCAGATGCCGTACGGCGGTGCCAAGAAGTCCGGCGTCGGCCGCGAGGGCGTCAAGTACGCGATGGACGACTACACCTACGAGCGCGTCCTCGTCCTCACGGGCCTCGCCCTGTAACCCGGACGTACGTACGCGTACGGACTCACGAGACCGACGGCCGGAGCCCACTGTGCGGGGGCTCCGGCCGTCCTCGTGCGCTCCCGCCGTCTTTCGGGGCGCCGCGAAATCGGGTACTACGGACGAGTAGCCACAAGGCACCCGACGAGCGGCGAGGTGAGCTCCTCATGTCCGCACCCACCCAGCGGCCCAAGGTCACGGAACGCGAGGCCCGGCAGGTCGCCGAGGCAGCGCGCGAGCAGGACTGGCGCAAACCCAGCTTCGCCAAGGAGCTGTTCCTCGGCCGCTTCCGGCTGGACCTCATCCACCCCCATCCGATGCCCTCCGAGGAGGACGTGCGGCGCGGTGAGGCCTTCCTCGCCAAGCTGCGCGTCTTCTGCGAGACGCGGATCGACGGCCGGCTGATCGAACGCGAGGCGCGCATCCCCGACGAGGTCGTCACCGGCCTCAAGGAGATCGGCGCGTTCGGGATGAAGATCGACCCGAAGTACGGCGGGCTCGGCCTCACCCAGGTGTACTACAACCGCGCGCTCGCCCTCGTGGGCTCCGCGAGCCCCGCGATCGGCGCGCTGCTCTCGGCGCACCAGTCGATCGGCGTACCGCAGCCCCTGAAGATCTTCGGTACGCAGGAGCAGCGCGAGACCTACCTCCCGCGCCTCGCCCGCACCGACATCTCCGCCTTCCTCCTCACCGAACCGGACGTCGGCTCCGACCCGGCCCGGCTCGCCACCACCGCCGTGCCGGACGGCGACGACGCCTACGTCATCGACGGCGTGAAGCTCTGGACGACCAACGGGGTCGTCGCCGACCTGCTCGTCGTCATGGCGCGTGTGCCGAAGTCCGAGGGCCACCGCGGCGGCATCACCGCGTTCGTCGTCGAGGCGGACTCGCCCGGCATCACCGTCGAGCACCGCAACGCCTTCATGGGCCTGCGCGGCCTGGAGAACGGCGTCACCCGCTTCCACGGTGTCCGGGTCCCGGCCGCGAACCGCATCGGCCCCGAGGGCGCCGGTCTCAAGATCGCCCTCACCACCCTGAACACCGGCCGCCTCTCGCTCCCCGCGATGTGCGTCGGCGCGGGCAAGTGGGCGCTGAAGATCGCCCGCGAGTGGGCGGCCGTACGGGAACAGTGGGGCAAGCCCGTCGCCCGGCACGAGGCCGTGGGCACGAAGATCTCCTTCATCGCGGCGACCACGTTCGCCCTGGAGGCGGTCGTCGACCTCTCCTCCCAGATGGCCGACGAGGACCGCAACGACATCCGCATCGAGGCGGCCCTCGCCAAGCTCTACGGCTCCGAGATGGGCTGCCTCATCGCCGACGAACTGGTCCAGATCCGGGGCGGGCGCGGCTACGAGACCGCGGACTCGCTCGCGGCGCGCGGCGAGCGGGCGGTCCCGGCGGAACAGCTCCTGCGCGACCTGCGGATCAACCGGATCTTCGAGGGCTCGACCGAGATCATGCACCTGCTCATCGCGCGCGAGGCGGTCGACGCCCACCTCGCGGTCGCGGGCGACATCATCGACCCCGACAAGTCGCTGGGCGACAAGGCGCGGGCGGGCGCGCGGGCCGGCGGCTTCTACGCCCGCTGGCTGCCGAAACTCGTCACAGGACCGGGCCAGCTGCCCGGCTCGTACGCGGAGTTCGACGCCCTCGCGACGCATCTGCGGTACGTGGAGCGGACGTCGAGGAAGCTCGCCCGGTCGACGTTCTACGCGATGTCGCGGTGGCAGGGCCGGATGGAGCTCAAGCAGGCGTTCCTCGGGCGGATCGTGGACATCGGTGCGGAGCTGTTCGCGATGAGCGCGGCGTGCGTACGTGCGGAGCAGATGCGGGCCACCGGCGACCACGGCAAGGAGGCTTACGCCCTGGCGGACGCGTTCTGCCGGCAGGCGCGGCTGCGGGTGGAGGAGTTGTTCGGCCGCCTCTGGGCCAACACGGACGACCTGGACCGCCGGGTGGTGGACGGGGTGCTGAAGGGCCGCTTCGAGTGGCTGGAGGAGGGGGTCGTGGACCCGAGCGGCGACGGCCCCTGGATCGCCGACGCCACCCCGGGCCCGTCCCCCCACCCCAACGCCCACCGCAAGATCCCCTGACCCCCTGCCGCGCCCGTGGGGGCAATCGTCCCGCTGGGGCGTGGGGGTCCCCCTGGACGCAGTCTGGGGGAGGGTGGGCCCACGGGACGGCGCCCTTGCCGGGCCCAGGCTCCCCGTGCCTGCGGTGCCTACGGGTGCGGCGCCGTCGCGGGTTGTGCCCACCCGTTCCGCCCTGCGGAACAGTTGCCCACAACCCAGGCGGGTGAGGGTGGGAGCCGCCCAGCGGCACGCGGGGGCAACCGCCGCCCCGGGCCGTCCAGTGGGCGGACGGGGTGCGCCGGGCGCTCGAGCCCACGGCACCATGGCCCCGTGACCGTCATCGACATCCCCGGCTCCAAGTCCGTCACCGCCCGCGCGCTCTTCCTCGCCGCCGCCGCCCGAGGGACCACCACCCTCCTCCGCCCCCTCCGCTCCGACGACACCGAGGGCTTCGCCGAGGGGCTCAAGGCCCTCGGCTACGAGGTCGCCCAGGAGCCGGGCGCCTGGCACATCGAGGGCCGGCCGGCCGGACCCGCCGCCGACGCCGCCGACGTCTACTGCCGCGACGGCGCCACCACCGCCCGCTTCCTCCCCACCCTCGCCGCCGCGGGCCACGGCACCTTCCGCTTCGACGCCTCCCCCCAGATGCGCCGCCGCCCCGTCGGCCCCCTCACCACCGCCCTGCGCACCCTCGGCGCCGACCTCCGCCACGAGCAGAACGAGGGCCACCACCCCCTCACCGTGCACGCCGCCGGCATCAAGGGCGGCGCGCTCACCCTCGACGCCGGCCAGTCCTCCCAGTACCTGACCGCGCTCCTCATGCTCGGGCCGCTCACCGCCGAGGGGCTCGACGTCACCGTCACCGACCTGGTCTCGGAGCCGTACGTCGAGATCACCCTCGCGATGATGCGGGCCTTCGGGGCGCAGGTCACCCGGGAGGGCCGTACGTACACCGTCGCCCCCACCGGCTACACGGCCACGCGCTACCCCGTCGAGCCCGACGCCTCCACCTCCTCGTACTTCTTCGCCGCCGCCGCGCTCGAAGCGGGCCGCACCGTCACGGTCCCCGGCCTCGGAACCGGCGCCCTCCAGGGCGACCTCGGCTTCGTCGACGTCCTGCGCCGGATGGGCGCGGACGTCGAGATCACCGACACGGAGACCACCGTCCGCGGCACCGGAACCCTCCGCGGCCTCACCGTCAACATGCGTGACATCTCCGACACCATGCCGACCCTCGCCGCCCTCGCGCCCTTCGCCGACGGACCGGTCCGCATCGAGGACGTCGCCAACACCCGCGTCAAGGAGTGCGACCGCCTCGACGCCTGCGCCGAGAACCTCCGCCGCCTCGGCATCACCGTCACCACCGGTCACGACTGGATCGAGATCCTGCCCGGCACGCCCGCCGGCCCCGTCGAGATCGCCACCCACGGCGACCACCGGATGGTCATGTCCTTCGCCGTCACCGCCCTGCGCACCCCCGGCATCACCTTCGACGACCCCGGCTGCGTACGGAAGACGTTCCCCGACTTCCACCACGTGTTCGGAGCCTTCACCCGCACCCAGTGAAGGGCGCTCGGTCTTTGCGGCAAGAATGGGGGCATGAGCGACCGCCCCTCTCCTCTCGCCGACCCGCACCTCGTCTTCGATCCGAGCGAAGGCCGCCGGGACATCGTCGTCCTCGGCTCCACCGGGTCCATCGGCACCCAGGCCATCGACCTGGTCCTGCGCAACCCCGACCGCTTCCGGGTCACCGCCCTCGCCGCCTCCGGCGGCCGGGTGGAACTGCTCGCCGAGCAGGCCCACCGGCTCGCGGTCGACGCGGTCGCCGTCGCCCGCGAGGACAAGGCCCCCGCGCTGCGGGAGGCGCTGACCGCGCTGTACGGCCCCGGGGCCACGCTCCCCGAGATCCTCGCCGGGCCCGACGCCGCCACCGCGCTGGCCGCCTCGCCCTGCCACACGGTCCTCAACGGCATCACCGGCTCCATCGGTCTGGCGCCCACGCTCGCCGCCCTCGAAGCCGGCCGCACCCTCGCGCTCGCCAACAAGGAGTCGCTGATCGTCGGCGGTCCGCTGGTCAAGGCCCTGGCCAAGCCGGGTCAGATCATCCCCGTCGACTCCGAGCACGCCGCCCTCTTCCAGGCGCTGGCCGCCGGCACCCGCGCCGACGTGCGCAAGCTGGTCGTCACCGCCTCCGGCGGCCCCTTCCGCGGCCGTACGAGGGAGGATCTGGCCCACGTCACCCGCGAGGACGCGCTCGCCCACCCGACCTGGGCCATGGGACCGGTCATCACGGTCAACAGCGCCACCCTGGTCAACAAGGGCCTGGAGGTCATCGAGGCGCACCTCCTCTACGACATCCCCTTCGACCGCATCGAGGTCGTCGTCCACCCCCAGTCGTACGTGCACTCGATGGTCGAGTTCACGGACGGCTCCACGCTCGCCCAGGCCACCCCGCCGGACATGCGCGGCCCGATCGCCCTCGGCATCGGCTGGCCCCAGCGCGTCCCGGACGCGGCCCCCGCCTTCGACTGGACCAAGGCCTCCAGCTGGGAGTTCTTCCCCCTCGACACCGAGGCCTTCCCCTCCGTCGGCCTCGCCCGCCACGTCGGCGAACTGGGCGGCACCGCGCCCGCCGTCTTCAACGCGGCGAACGAGGAGTGCGTCGAGGCGTTTCTCGCCGGAAAGCTGCCGTTCAACGGAATCATGGATACGGTCACGGCAGTCGTCACCGAACACGGCACCCCCGAGAGGGGAACCTCACTGACGGTGTCGGACGTCCTGGAAGCGGAGACCTGGGCCCGGGCCCGGGCCCGGGAACTGGCAGTACTCGCTGCGAAGGCAACCGCGGAGGCGCGCGCATGACCGTTCTTCTGACGCTCCTCGGCATCGCGCTGTTCGCGTTCGGGCTGCTCGTCTCCATCGCCTGGCACGAGCTGGGACACCTCTCCACCGCCAAGCTCTTCGGCATCCGCGTGCCGCAGTACATGGTCGGCTTCGGTCCGACCATCTGGTCGAGGAAGAAGGGCGAGACCGAGTACGGCATCAAGGCCGTCCCGGCCGGCGGCTACATCCGGATGATCGGCATGTTCCCGCCCGGCAAGGACGGCCGGATCGAGGCCCGCTCCACCTCGCCGTGGCGCGCCATGATCGAGGACGCCCGGGAGGCCTCCTTCGAGGAGCTCCAGCCGGGCGACGAGAAGCGGCTCTTCTACACGCGCAGGCCGTGGAAGCGCGTCATCGTGATGTTCGCCGGCCCGTTCATGAACCTGATCCTCGCCGTCGTGCTCTTCTTCGGCAGCGCCATGGCCGTCGGCTTCGAGGCGCAGACCACGAAGGTCGCCGGCGTCACCAACTGCGTCATCGACCAGAGCGAGAAGCGCGACACCTGCGAGCCGGGCGACCGCCCGTCGCCCGCCAAGGCCGCCGGACTCGTCAAGGGCGACCGGATCGTCGCCTTCAACGGCGAGCGCGTCACCGACTGGAACACCCTCTCCGACCGCATCCGGGCCACCACCGGCCCCGCCACCGTCACCGTCCAGCGAGACGGCAAGGAGCTCGACCTCCGGGCGACGCTCCTGGAGAACAAGGTCCTCAAGAAGGACGCGGACGGAAACGTCGTCCAGCCCCTGCAGTACGTCTCCGCCGGCTACCTGGGCTTCGAGTCCGGCCGCGAGGTCGTCCCGCTCACCTTCGGCGAGTCCGCCTCCCGGATGAGCGACCAGCTCCAGGCCGGCTTCGAGTCCGTCCTCGCCCTGCCCGGCAAGATCCCGGACCTCTGGGACGCCACCTTCGGCGACGGCGAGCGCAAGCAGGACTCACCCGTGGGCGTCGTCGGCGCGGCCCGGATCAGCGGCGAGCTGATGAGCATCGAGGCGCCCGCCGAGACCCGGCTGGTCTTCTTCCTCCAGCTGCTCGTCATGTTCAACGTGTCGCTGTTCCTCTTCAACATGCTGCCGCTGCTTCCGCTCGACGGCGGCCACATCGCGGGCGCCCTGTGGGAGTCCGTACGCCGTCACACCGCGCGGATCTTCCGGCGCCCCGACCCGGGTCCGTTCGACGTGGCCAAGCTGATGCCGGCCGCCTACGTGGTGGCGGGCGTGTTCGTCTGCTTCACCCTGCTGGTCCTCGCCGCGGACATCGTCAACCCGGTGAAGCTGACGTGACCGATCGGTGGCCGGGCCCCCTGGGTGTCCGGCCACCCGCGCCCGGGGCGGTAATCTCGAAGACCTGAGCCCGATGAACCACACCTTGGGGTTGTACAGCTGATGACCGCGATTTCTCTCGGTATCCCGTCCGTTCCGACCCGGCTCGCCGAGCGGCGCAAGAGCCGCCAGATCCAGGTCGGGTCGGTCGCGGTGGGCGGGGACGCGCCCGTCTCGGTGCAGTCGATGACGACGACCCGTACGTCCGACATCGGCGCCACGCTCCAGCAGATCGCCGAGCTGACGGCCTCCGGCTGCCAGATCGTCCGGGTCGCCTGCCCCACGCAGGACGACGCCGACGCGCTCGCCACGATCGCGAGGAAGTCGCAGA
This sequence comes from Streptomyces sp. NPDC013457, assembly GCF_043089925.1. Lineage (NCBI taxonomy): Bacteria > Bacillati > Actinomycetota > Actinomycetes > Kitasatosporales > Streptomycetaceae > Streptomyces > Streptomyces sp. NPDC013457. Next base: position 59,122 of record NZ_JBICBL010000004.1, on the reverse strand, counting down.
TCCCCGTGATCGCCGACATCCACTTCCAGCCGAAGTACGTCTTCGCCGCCATCGAGGCCGGCTGCGCGGCCGTCCGCGTCAACCCGGGCAACATCAAGCAGTTCGACGACAAGGTCAAGGAGATCGCCCACGCCGCCAAGGACGCGGGCACCCCGATCCGGATCGGCGTCAACGCGGGCTCCCTCGACGCCCGGCTGCTGAAGAAGTACGGCAAGGCCACCCCCGAGGCGCTGGTCGAGTCCGCGCTGTGGGAGGCCTCCCTCTTCGAGGAGCACGGCTTCGGCGACATCAAGATCTCGGTCAAGCACAACGACCCGGTCGTCATGGTCAACGCCTACCGCCAGCTGGCCGCCCAGTGCGACTACCCGCTGCACCTCGGCGTCACCGAGGCCGGCCCCGCCTTCCAGGGCACGATCAAGTCCGCCGTCGCGTTCGGCGCGCTGCTGTCCGAGGGCATCGGCGACACCATCCGCGTCTCGCTCTCGGCCCCGCCGGTCGAGGAGGTCAAGGTCGGCAACCAGATCCTGGAGTCGCTGAACCTCAAGCCGCGCCGCCTGGAGATCGTCTCCTGCCCGTCCTGCGGCCGCGCCCAGGTGGACGTGTACAAGCTGGCCGAGGAGGTCACGGCGGGTCTGGAGGGCATGGAGGTCCCGCTGCGCGTCGCCGTCATGGGCTGCGTCGTCAACGGACCCGGCGAGGCCCGCGAGGCCGACCTGGGTGTCGCCTCCGGCAACGGCAAGGGCCAGATCTTCGTCAAGGGCGAGGTCATCAAGACCGTCCCCGAGTCGAAGATCGTCGAGACCCTCATCGAGGAGGCGCTGAAGATCGCCGAGCAGATGGAGAAGGACGGCGTGATGTCGGGCGAGCCCACGGTCGCGATCGGCGTCTGACCCCTCCCCCCACCCGTACGACGAGGCCCCGGGCTCCCCGCCCGGGGCCTCGCCCGTTCGTGCCCCGGGCCTCGCGCCGTTCGGGCCCGGGTCCGGGGCCCGGCCCCGTTTGTGCCACCCCGCCCGCACAGGGCGCCTCGCGCACTCGCCCGCCACCTCCCCGACGCGCCAGGTACAGTGCGGAGAATCAGCAGACCGCATGGTGAGGCCCCCTCGTGTTGACGCAGACCACCACCCGGGTCCTCGAACCCGCCGACCTCGGAGCAGCGCTCGCCGTCCTCGAGAGCGCCCCCGTGGAGAACGCCTTCGTGACCGCCCGCGTCCAGGCCGCCGGGCTCGACCCCTGGCGCCTCGGCGGCGAGATGTGGGGCTGGTACGCCGACGGACGGCTGCGCTCCCTGTGTTACTCCGGCGCCAACCTCGTCCCCATCTGTGCCACCCCCGAGGCCGTCCGTGCCTTCGCCGACCGCGCCCGCAGGACCGGCCGCCGCTGCTCCTCGATCGTCGGCCCCGCCGAGCCCACCGCTCAGCTCTGGAGCCTCCTGGAGCCGAGCTGGGGCCCCGCCCGGGACGTCCGGGGCCACCAGCCCCTGATGGTCACCGAAGGGCCCTCCGCCACCGTCGACCCCGACCCGCACGTCCGCCGCATCCGCAAGGACGAGGTGGAACTGATCATGCCGGCGTGCGTGGCCATGTTCACCGAGGAGGTCGGCATCTCACCGATGGCCGGCGACGGCGGACTGCTCTACCAGGCCCGCGTCGCCGAACTCGTCGGCACCGGTCGCTCCTTCGCCCGGATCGAGGACGGCAAGGTCGTCTTCAAGGCGGAGATCGGCGCCGCGACCCGCCAGGCCTGCCAGATCCAGGGCGTCTGGGTCGCCCCCGAGTACCGCGGCCGCGGCCTCTCCGAGACGGGCATGGCCGCCGTGCTGCGCTTCGCCCTCGCCGATGTCGCGCCCGTCGTCAGCCTCTACGTCAACGACTACAACACCCCCGCCAGGGCCGCCTACCGCCGCGTCGGATTCCGCGAGGTCGGCGCCTTCATGAGCGTGCTCTTCTGAGGCACTTGTAAGGTGCGGCGCATGGATGACGCTGACGTCACGATCGGACCTGTCGACCTCGCCGCACGCGTCGACGACGCCCTCGCCGTACAGGCCGTGGCCTTCGGGCTGAGCGAGGACGAGATCGTCGTACGCCGCCACATCGTGCTGCGCCATCTGCTCAACCCGGGCGCCCAGGCGTACGGAGCGACCACCGCGACCGGGCGGCTGGTCGGGTTCGTGTACGGCATGCCCAACGACCGGACGCACTGGTGGTCCGGCGTCGTGGAGCCGTACCTGCGCGCCAACGGCACCGTCGACTGGCTCGACGACTCCTTCGTGATCACCGAACTCCACGTCCACCCCGACCATCAGGGCCGGGGCGTGGGCCGGGCGCTGATCACCACCATCACCGACCGGTCGAAGCTGGCGCGCTCGATCCTCTCCGCGATCGACACCGAGAGCCCGGCACGCGGCCTGTACCGCTCCCTCGGCTACGTCGACCTGGCCCGCATGGTCCACTTCCCCAGCGCCCCCCGCCCGTACGCCGTGATGGGCGCCCCGCTCCCGCTCCCGCGCCGGAACTGATTTCCGCCCGCGAGGGCCGCCCGGCTAACCTCCTAGGGGGTGTCCGGCGGACCGTGGCCGGGTCCACGACGCCTGGCACGGCACCTCGCCGCGTTGCCGAAGCGCCTGAACAGCTCCGCTGTCGAGGCACTCCGGCGCCTTGCGATGCACCGCACCAGACGCCGCGTCCTATCCGGCCCTGGTCCACCGGACACCCCCTAGCCACCACCCTTACCCGGCAGGAGTACGAGAACCATGGCCAACGCACCGGTCCAGCGCATGTCCCAGTTGATGGCGAAGACGCTGCGCGACGACCCGGCCGACGCCGAGGTCCTCAGCCACAAGCTCCTCGTCCGCGCCGGCTACGTCCGTCGCACGGCCGCCGGCATCTGGAGCTGGCTGCCCCTGGGCAAGAAGGTCTTCTCCAACGTCGAGCGCATCGTCCGCGAGGAGATGGACGCCATCGGCGCCCAGGAGGTGCTGCTCCCCGCCCTGCTGCCGCGTGAGCCCTACGAGGCGACCGGGCGCTGGGACGAGTACGGCGCCGAGCTCTTCCGCCTCAACGACCGCAAGGGCGGCGACTACCTCCTCGGCCCGACCCACGAGGAGATCTTCACGCTCCTGGTCAAGGACCAGTGCTCGTCCTACAAGGACCTGCCGGTCATCCTGTACCAGATCCAGACGAAGTTCCGCGACGAGGCCCGCCCGCGCGCCGGCATCCTGCGCGGCCGCGAGTTCCAGATGAAGGACTCGTACTCCTTCGACACGGAGGACGAGGGCCTCGCCCAGTCCTACGCCCTGCACCGCGAGGCCTACAAGCGCGTCTTCGAGCGCCTCGGTCTCGACTACCGCATCGTGGCCGCCACCGCCGGCGCCATGGGCGGTTCGAAGTCCGAGGAGTTCCTCGCCCCGGCCGAGGCCGGCGAGGACACCTTCGCCGACTGCCCGAACTGCGACTTCGCCGCGAACACCGAGGCGATCTCCTACGAGCTCCAGCCGGTCGACGGCTCCGCCGTCGCCGCCGCCGAGGAGATCCCCACCCCCGACACCCCGACCATCGAGACCCTGGCCGCCTCCCTCGGCGTCCCGGCCTCCGCCACGCTCAAGAACCTCCTGGTGAAGGTCGACGGCGAGATCGTGGCCGTGGGCGTGCCGGGCGACCGTGAGGTCGACATGGGCAAGGTCGAGGAGCACTTCGCCCCGGCGGCCGTCGAGATGGTCACCGAGGCCGACTTCGCCGAGCGCGCGGACCTCGTCCGCGGCTACGTCGGACCGCAGGGCCTGGAGAAGGTCACGTACATCGCCGACCCGCGCGTCGCCCCCGGCACCGCGTGGATCACGGGCGCCAACAAGGAGGGCATGCACGCGAAGAACGTCGTCGCGGGACGTGACTTCGAGGTCTCCGAGTACGTCGACGTGGTCGTCGTCCAGGAGGGCGACCCGTGCCCCAAGTGCGGCACCGGCCTCAAGCTGGACCGCGCCATCGAGATCGGCCACATCTTCCAGCTCGGCCGCAAGTACGCCGACGCCCTCAAGCTCGACGTCCTCGGTCAGAACGGCAAGCCGGTCCGCGTCACCATGGGCTCGTACGGCATCGGCGTCTCGCGCGCCGTGGCGGCGCTGGCCGAGCAGAGCGCCGACGACAAGGGCCTGTGCTGGCCCGCCGAGGTCGCCCCGGCCGACGTCCACGTGGTCGCGGCGGGCAAGGCCGTCCAGACCGAGCTGGCGCTCGAGGTCTCCGAGCAGCTCAGGGCCGCGGGCCTGCGGGTCCTGGTCGACGACCGCGCGGGCGTCTCCCCGGGCGTCAAGTTCACCGACGCGGAGCTGATCGGCGTCCCGAAGATCCTGGTCGCCGGCCGCCGATCGGCCGAGGGCGTCCTGGAGCTGAAGGACCGCCGCACGGGCGAGCGCGAGGAGCTCCCGGTGGCGGAGGCCATCGCCCGCCTGAGCGCGTAGCACGCCGCTCGCGGCCCCGGTGCCCGCCGCATGTGGCGGGCACCGGGGCCGCGTCGCGTCAGGCCGCTTCGTTCCGGGGGGCCGGATCCGCCGGGGGGCCTGCCACCGTGTCGTCCGGCAGCGGCGGGAGATCCGCCAGGTCGGGGAGGTCGGGGAGGTCCGTCGTCACCCGGGTCCCGGGCTGCGGCCCTTCCAGGGCCTCCGCCTCGTCCGGGAGCACCGGCAGGGGGTCCTGGAACGTCTCCGGCGGCGCCACCGGCACCGGGGGCGTGGCCGCCTCGGACGGCGCCGCGCCGGTCTGCGGTCCCGCCGCCCGCTCCAGGAACCGCAGCAGCTCCACCGGGATCGGCAGCACCAGCGTCGAGTTCTTCTCCGCCGAGACCGCCATCACCGTCTGCAACAGCCTCAGCTGCAGCGCCGCCGGCTGCTCCGACATCACCGCCGCCGCCTCCGCCAGCTTCCTCGACGCCTGCAGCTCCGCGTCCGCGTTGATCACCCGCGCCCGGCGCTCCCGGTCCGCCTCCGCCTGGCGCGCCATCGAGCGCTTCATCGTCTCCGGCAGCGAGACGTCCTTGATCTCGACCCGGTCGATCGCCACCCCCCAGCCCATCGCGGGGCTGTCGAGCATCAGTTCCAGACCCTGGTTGAGCTTCTCCCGGTTCGACAGCAGGTCGTCCAGATCGCTCTTGCCGATGATCGACCGCAGCGACGTCTGCGCCATCTGCGAGACCGCGAACCGGTAGTCCTCCACCCGCACCAGCGCGTCCGCCGCGTCGACCACCTTGAAGTACACGACCGCGTCGACCCGCACGGTGACGTTGTCCCGGGTGATGCCCTCCTGAGCCGGCACGGGCAGCGTCACGATCTGCAGGTTCACCTTGTGCAGCCGGTCGACCACCGGAACGATCATCGTGAATCCGGGCTGCCGGACCTGGCTCACCAGCCGCCCGAAGCGGAAGACGACACCCCGTTCGTACTGCTTCACCACGCGCGCAGCCGCGCCGACGTACACCACGACCGCTACAGCGGTCGCCGCCGCCGCTGCCAACAGCTCTTCGACCATGACGGCCCCCTGAACTCCGAGCCGAGCGTTACAGAAAGGGTATTCCCCTACAGCCAGCCCGCGAACTCCAGCAACAGCTCCGCGTCCTGCCGCCGCCCCGCCGTGAGCGCCCGCGTGCCCGACTCGACCGCCCGGAACAGGGTCCAGCCGCGCAGCCGGTCCCGGTCCACCTCCAGGGAGTCCGCCAGCTTGTTGACCCGCCGCCGGGCCGCCGACGCCCCGGCCGAGGCCGCCACCAGGTCCTCGACCCGGTCCCGTACCAGCCGCGCCAGGTCGTAGGCGCGTTCGCCGACCAGCGGCTCGGGTCCCACGGCCAGCCACGGGGCGCGGTCACCGGCGAGCACCTTGCCCTGGCGGAAATTGCCGTGCAACAGCAGCGTCTCGGGGGACTCGGCGACCAGCTCCGCGCGCGCCTCCAGGGCGGCGGCGGTCAGCGCACCGGTCTCGGCGTCCGCCCGGTAGGGCTCCATCGCCGTGGCCTGCCTGTCGGTGCGCTCGGCCACCGACTCGAAGCCGTGCGCCGCCGGCGGATCCACCCAGAGCTTCCGTACCGTGCCCGCCGCCTCCAGGAGCGCCTTGGCCTCCGGCAGGGAGCGCACCGACACCTCCGGGTGCAGCCGCTCCAGGACCAGCGAACCGTCCTCGGGCGCGTCGAGCAGCCGCACCGCGCCCCAGCCGTTCCAGTGCGCCAGCGCGTCCCGCTCCAGGTCGGGCCGGGCGGCCTCCGGGACGATCTTCAGCGCGGCGGGGGAGTCGTCGGCGCGCCGGACGAGCACCACCAGACTGCTGCGGCCGCCGGGCGCCATCACCCGCTCGACGGTGAGGGAGGCCTGCTCCACGGCGTTCCCCGTGAGCTCGGGCAGCTTCCCGAGCCACTCGGCCGCGACCGCGTCCCCGTACGTCTCGCCGAGCGTCCGCACCAGTCGCTGCGGCGGTTCGAAACCCATGCGTGCGTTGTTCCTTCTGCAGTACGGAGCTGGTCGGGGGCCGTCGGGGCCGTAGCGGTGCCGGGCTCACACCCGCGCCGGGATCACACCCGCGCGGCTCACACCCGCTCGGCGAGCCCAGGAAAGGTTACGTCGGTGCCGCGCCAGCGGACGGCCCGTACCGCCGCCTCCCGCAGCGCGGCGGCCGCGTCCCGCCGCAGCGGACCCTCCGCGGCCCGTACGAGGTCGGAGTACACCCCGGCCACCCGGTCCTCCAGGACGGCGGCGAGACGTACGGCCGCGGCCGTGTCCGGCACCGGGAACGGCAGCTCGTAGCCTGCCGCGGCGGCCACCGGTTCGCCGCCCAGGTCCCGCACGGTTCTGCGCAGTCCGTCGCGCCTTGCGCGGTGCGCCTCGTACGCCGCCGTGGCCTCCCCGCGCCGCTCGGCGCCGATCCGGCCGCCGACGACGCCGTACCCGTACACCGCCGCGTGCTCGGCGGCGAGCGCGGCGCGCGCCGCGTCGAGGGCGCTCATCCCCGGCCTCCTTCGGTCAGCAGATAGGCGTGGACCGCTCCGGCCGCCGCCACGGAGGCGAGCAGCCGGGCGTACTCCGGCGGCGCGTCGAGCAGCGTCGCCGCGTGGACGTCGGCGGTCGACCGGGCGGCCGCCGCCAGCTCCTTGAGGGCGACCGCCGGATCGGTGGCCACCGTGGGGGGCACCGGGGCCCCGGAGCCCGAGGGGGCCGGGCTCGCCGTGCCGCTCCCCGTGCCGGTCGTCGCCCGCCCGGCTCCGGCGTCCCCCGGCCGGGTGTCGGCCGGCCGGGTGTCCGCCGATGGGGCGTCCTTCGCCGTGCCCTCACCCAGCGCGGCGACGTGCGCCGCCACCGCCGCCCGCAGCGGGGCCAGGCGCGCAGCCAGCGGGGGATGGGCGGCGAGCACAGCGTCGTAACGTTCCAGCAGGGCCCGGCTCGTCGACGCCGACCTGCGGCGCAGCGCCGCCTCGGCGATCGCCGCCCGCTCGGCCGCCGAGGGCTTCCTCGGCCGCCCGCCGCCGCTCTCGGAGGTGCAGCCGGCGAGTGTCACCGCTCCGGCGGCCAGGAGCGCGCGCCTGCCTACGGTCCCCGTGCGCCCCACATTCACTCCTTCGGCCCGGATCGAAGATCACCGCAGGCGAGCGTACCCGCGCCCCCCGCCCCCGTGGACGGCAACACCCCCCGCGACCGGATACCCTTTGGTCTGACACGCGACGAACCCACAACAGCACACGCGGCCGAGGAGTCACCCGGATGAGCACCACCCAGAGCGACAGGCTGCGAGCACTCCTTGAGCCGCTCATCGCCTCGCAGGGACTCGAACTCGAAGAGCTCGAGGTGGCCTCCGTGGGACGCAAGCGGGTGCTGCGTGTGGTGGTCGACTCCGACGAAGGCGCCGACCTGGACCAGGTCGCCGATGTGAGCCGCGCGCTCTCGGCGAAGCTGGACGAGACCGATGTGATGGGCGAGGGGGAGTACGACCTCGAGGTCGGCACCCCGGGCGCGGAGCGGCCGCTCAAGGAGCACCGCCACTACGTGCGGGCCACGGGCCGCATGGTCAAGCTGCAGCTCAACGACGGTGGCGAGCTCGTCGCGCGGATCCTCACCGTGGACGACGACGGCATCGACCTCGAAGTGCCGGGCGTGAAGGGGCGCAAGCTCACCGCCCGCCGGGTGGAGTTCGCGGACGTCGCCAAGGCGCGTGTCCAGATCGAGTTCAACCGCAAGGACAAGAAGGAAGAGGAGGCGTAGCCGTGGACATCGACGTGAAGCTCCTGAAGGGCTTGGCACAAGAGAAGGAGATCTCCTTCGAGATGCTGGTCGAGGCGATTGAGTCGGCCCTCCTCATCGCGTACCACCGCACCCCCTCGGCCCGCCGCCACGCGCGCGTGGAGCTGAACCGGCAGACCGGTCACGTGACGGTGTGGGCGAAGGAAGACCCCTCCGAGCTGGAGGAGGGCCAGGAGCCCAAGGACTTCGACGACACCCCGTCGGACTTCGGCCGGATCGCCGCGAGCACCGCCCGCCAGGTCATCCAGCAGCGGCTGCGCGACGCCGAGAACGACGTCACGTTCGGTGAGTACGCCCGCCGTGAGGGCGACATCGTGGCCGGCATGGTGCAGCAGGGCAAGGACCCGAAGAACGTCCTCGTCAAGCTGGACGACAAGCTGGAAGCCATCCTTCCGGTGCAGGAGCAGGTGCCGGGCGAGGACTACACGCACGGTCTGCGGCTGCGTACGTACGTGGTGCGGGTGGCCAAGGGTGTCCGCGGTCCGTCCGTCACCCTTTCGCGCACGCACCCCAATCTGGTGAAGAAGCTCTTCGCGCTCGAGGTCCCCGAGATCGCCGACGGCTCCGTCGAGATCGCGGCGATCGCGCGTGAGGCCGGTCACCGCACCAAGATCGCCGTTCGGTCCACCCGTTCGGGCCTGAACGCCAAGGGCGCCTGCATCGGCCCGATGGGCAGCCGGGTGCGCAACGTCATGGCCGAGCTGCTCGGCGAGAAGATCGACATCGTCGACTGGTCGGACGACCCGGCCGAGATGGTGGCGAGCGCGCTCTCCCCGGCCCGGGTCTCCAAGGTCGAGATCGTCGACCTGGCCGCCCGTTCCGCCCGGGTGACCGTGCCGGACTACCAGCTGTCGCTGGCGATCGGCAAGGAGGGGCAGAACGCCCGCCTGGCCGCCCGCCTCACCGGCTGGCGCATCGACATCCGTCCGGACACCGAGCACACGTCCGACGAGCAGCGCGATCGGGACTGAGCGCGCCGCAACAGAAGAGATCGCGTCCCCGTCACCCGACGTGAGGGCGAGATCACGACAAACGACCGTTCGATTCCTGCCCCAAACGGGTGGGGTCGGTACGGGGAGGTAGACTTAACCGTGTCTGGCCGGACGCATGCCCGCGCGTGCCCTGAGCGAACCTGTGTGGGATGCCGGGAGCGAGCGGCCAAGAGCGATCTGCTGCGCATCGTGGCGGTCGAGGGCGCATGCGTCCCCGATCATCGCGGTACGCTGCCCGGCCGGGGTGCGTATCTGCACCCCGCCTCGGTCTGTCTCGACCTGGCGGTCCGCCGCCGGGCGTTCCCGAGGGCCTTCAAGGTCCAGGGGCCGCTCGAACTGGCGGAAATCAGGTGTCGGCTGGAGCAGCTCACCCAGTAAGAAGAAGTACGGCACGGATAACCGTGCGGTCAGGTACCTCGCGAGTTGGAAGTAGGTCGAGATTGCGATGAGCACTCGATGAGTACGCGATGAGTACGCCCATGAAGTAGCGACGGTCCGGCGGTAACCGGACCTAAAAGGAGCGAAGTGGCTAAGGTCCGGGTATACGAACTCGCCAAGGAGTTCGGTGTGGAGAGCAAGGTCGTCATGGCCAAGCTCCAAGAACTCGGTGAATTCGTCCGTTCGGCGTCCTCGACGATCGAGGCGCCGGTCGTGCGCAAGTTGACTGATGCGTTGCAGGGTCCCGGCGGTGGCGCCGGCAAGACCGCTGCGAAGCCTGGCGCGCCTCGCAAGGCCGCCCCCTCGAAGCCCGCGGCGCCGTCTCCGGCCGCCGCGGCACGTCCCGCTGCCCCGAAGCCCGGCGCCCCGGCCCCCAAGCCGGCCCCCGCCGCGCCTGCGGCCCCGGTCACCCCGGCGGCTCCGGCGAGCAGCACCCCCTCTCCGGCTCCGGCCGCCTCGGGCCCCCGCCCGGGCCCGAAGCCCGCGCCCAAGCCGGTCACGCCGGCTCCGGCCGCCCCCGAGTTCACCGCGCCCCCGTCGGCTCCCGCCGCCGGTCAGCGTCCCGGTGGCGCGGCCCCGGGACCCCGTCCCACCGGCGAGCGTCCCGCCCGTCCGGGTCAGGGCGCGCCGCGTCCGCAGGGCCAGGGTGCCCCGCGTCCGCAGGGCCAGGGCGCTCCGCGTCCGGGCGGTGCCCGTCCGGCCGGTCCGCGTCCGGGCAACAACCCCTTCACCTCGGGTGGCTCCACCGGAATGGCGCGCCCCCAGGCGCCCCGTCCGGGTGGCGGTGCCCCCCGTCCCGGCGGCGGTGCCGCTCCGGGTGCCCCGCGTCCGCAGGGCGGCCCCGGTGGCGCCCCGCGTCCCCAGGGTCAGGGCGGCGCTCGTCCGACCCCCGGTGGCATGCCTCGTCCGCAGGCTCCCCGTCCGGGCGGCGCGCCCGGCGGTAACCGTCCGAACCCGGGCATGATGCCGCAGCGTCCCGCTGCCGGCCCGCGTCCCGGTGGTGGCCCCGGCGGTCGTGGCCCCGGTGGCCCCGGCGGTCGTCCGGGTGGCGGCGGCGGTCGTCCCGGTGGCGGCGGCGGCTTCGCCGGCCGTCCGGCCGGTCCCGGCGGTGGCGGCGGCGGCTTCGCCGGTCGTCCCGGTGGTCCCGGTGGCGGCGGCGGTCGTCCGGGTGGTCCCGGCGGCGGTGGCGGCGGCTTCGGCGGTCGTCCCGGTGGCTTCGGTGGCCGTCCCGGTGGCCCCGGTGGCCGTGGTGGCACGCAGGGCGCCTTCGGTCGTCCCGGCGGTCCCGCGCGTCGTGGTCGCAAGTCGAAGCGTCAGAGGCGCCAGGAGTACGAGGCCATGCAGGCCCCGTCGGTCGGCGGCGTGATGCTGCCCCGCGGCGGCGGCGAGACCATTCGTCTGTCGCGCGGTGCCTCCCTCACCGACTTCGCCGAGAAGATCGGCGCCAACCCGGCGTCGCTCGTCGCGGTGATGATGAACCTCGGCGAGATGGTCACGGCCACGCAGTCCGTCTCCGACGACACGCTGACGATGCTCGGCGAGGAGATGAACTACACCGTTCAGATCGTCTCGCCGGAGGAGGAGGACCGCGAGCTCCTCGAGTCCTTCGACATCGAGTTCGGCGAGGACGAGGGCGGCGAAGAGGCTCTGGTCTCCCGTCCGCCGGTCGTCACCGTCATGGGTCACGTCGACCACGGTAAGACCCGACTTCTCGACGCGATCCGCAAGACGAACGTCGTCGCGGGCGAGGCCGGTGGCATCACCCAGCACATCGGTGCCTACCAGGTGGGTACCGAGGTCAACGGCGAAGAGCGCAAGATCACCTTCATCGACACCCCGGGTCACGAGGCGTTCACCGCCATGCGTGCCCGTGGTGCGAAGTCGACCGACATCGCGATCCTCGTGGTGGCGGCCAACGACGGTGTGATGCCCCAGACGATCGAGGCGCTGAACCACGCCAAGGCGGCCGACGTGCCGATCGTGGTCGCGGTCAACAAGATCGACGTCGAGGGCGCGGACCCGACCAAGGTCCGTGGTCAGCTGACCGAGTTCGGTCTGGTGGCCGAGGAGTACGGCGGCGACACGATGTTCGTCGACATCTCCGCCAAGCAGGGTCTGAACATCGACTCCCTGCTGGAGGCCGTGGTCCTCACCGCGGACGCCTCGCTCGACCTGCGGGCCAACCCGGAGCAGGACGCGCAGGGTATTGCGATCGAGTCCCACCTCGACCGCGGTCGCGGTGCCGTCTCGACCGTCCTGGTCCAGCGCGGAACGCTGCGCATCGGCGACACCGTGGTGGTCGGCGACGCGTACGGCCGCGTCCGGGCGATGCTCGACGACAAGGGCAACAACGTCGAGGAGGCGGCTCCGTCGACTCCCGTCCTGGTGCTCGGTCTCACCAACGTGCCGGGTGCCGGCGACAACCTCCTGGTCGTCGACGAGGACCGTACGGCGCGTCAGATCGCCGAGAAGCGTGCTGCGCGTGAGCGCAACGCCGCCTTCGCCAAGCGCGTCCGCCGGGTGTCCCTCGAGGACCTCGACAAGGTGCTCAAGGCCGGTCTGGTCCAGGAACTCAACCTCATCATCAAGGGCGACGCGTCCGGTGCGGTCGAGGCTCTCGAGTCCTCGCTGCTCCAGCTCGACGTCGGTGAAGAGGTCGACATCCGTGTCCTGCACCGCGGTGTGGGTGCGGTCACCGAGTCCGACATCGACCTGGCCATGGGCTCCGACGCCATCGTCATCGGCTACAACGTCCGCGCTGCGGGCCGCGCGGCGCAGATGGCGGAGCGCGAGGGCGTCGACGTCCGGTACTACTCGGTGATCTACCAGGCCATCGAGGAGATCGAGGCGGCGCTCAAGGGCCTCCTCAAGCCGGAGTACGAAGAGGTCGAGCTCGGTACGGCGGAGATCCGCGAGGTCTTCCGCTCGTCCAAGCTGGGCAACATCGCCGGTGTCCTCATCCGCTCCGGCGAGGTCAAGCGCAACACCAAGGCGCGCCTCGTCCGCGACGGCAAGGTCATCGCCGAGGACCTCACGATCCACGGTCTGCGCCGCTTCAAGGACGACGTCACCGAGATCCGCGAAGGCTTCGAGGGCGGTATCAACCTCGGAAACTTCAACGACATCAAGATCGACGACGTCATCGCGACGTACGAGATGCGCGAGAAGCCGCGCGCCTGAGTGCGGCGGTAGGTTCGGGGCCGGTCGGCGGAAAGTATTCCGTCGATCGGCCCCGGCCGTTGCGTGTACGGTTCTGGTGTTCCTGCCAGGCGACGGCGTGGCAGGCCACCGAACCCGAACCGGCGGGACATCCGGCACCGCATGTACCTGGGGACTCTGTCCTTCGATCTTCTCCTCGGCGACGTTCATTCGTTGAAGGAGAAACGCTCCGTCGTCCGGCCCATCGTCGCCGAGCTCCAGCGCAAGTTCTCCGTGAGCGCGGCCGAGGTGGGCGACCAGGACCTCCATCGCAGGGCCCGGCTGGGCGTCGCGCTGGTGTCCGGGGACGCGGGGTTCGTATCGGACGTGCTCGACCGCTGTGAGCGGCTGGTCGCGGCCCGGCCCGAGGTGGAGCTGCTGTCGGTGCGACGCAGGCTCCACACTGATGAAGACTGAATGAGCAAGGCAAAGAAGGAGAAGGACCAGTGGCCGACAACGCGCGGGCGAAGAAGCTGGCGGACCTCATCCGGGAGGTGGTCGCCGAGAAGCTGCAGCGCGGCATCAAGGACCCGCGCCTGGGTACGCACGTGACCATCACGGACACCCGCGTCACCGGTGACCTGCGGGAGGCCACGGTCTTCTACACGGTCTACGGCGACGACGAGGAGCGGGCCAGCGCGGCCGCCGGGCTGGAGAGCGCCAAGGGCATCCTGCGCTCCGCCGTCGGTGCCGCCGCCGGGACGAAGTTCACGCCGACGCTGACCTTCGTCGCGGACGCCCTCCCGGAGACCGCGAAGACGATCGAGGACCTCCTCGACAAGGCACGGGCCTCCGACGCCAAGGTGCGTGAGGCGTCCTCCGGCGCGAAGTACGCCGGCGAGGCAGACCCGTACCGCAAGCCCGAGGACGAGGACGAAGAGGGCACCACCGCCTGATGAGCACCGCAGGGAAGACGCCCGACGGCCTGGTCGTTGTCGACAAGCCGTCGGGCTTCACTTCGCACGACGTCGTGGCCAAGATGCGCGGGATCGCCAAGACCCGTCGCGTCGGCCACGCGGGAACGCTCGACCCCATGGCGACGGGCGTCCTCGTCCTCGGCGTGGAGCGGGCGACGAAGCTGCTCGGTCACCTCGCGCTGACCGAGAAGGAGTACCTCGGCACCATCCGTCTCGGCCAGACGACGATCACCGACGACGCCGAGGGCGAGATCACGGCGTCCGTGGACGCTTCCAAGGTGACCCGCGAGGGGATCGACGCGGGCGTGGCGGAGCTGACCGGCGCCATCATGCAGGTGCCGTCGAAGGTCTCCGCCATCAAGATCGACGGGAAGCGGTCTTACGCGCGGGTGCGCGGCGGCGAGGAGTTCGAGATCCCGGCCCGGCCGGTCACCGTCTCGTCCTTCCAGGTGTACGACGTCCGCGAGGCCGTCGCCGAGGACGGCACGCCCGTCGTGGACCTCGTCGTCTCCGTGGTCTGCTCCTCCGGTACGTACATCCGGGCGCTCGCCCGCGACCTGGGTGCCGGACTCGGCGTGGGCGGCCATCTGACCGCGCTGCGGCGGACCCGGGTCGGTCCGTACAAGCTCGACTCGGCGCGGACGCTGGACCAGCTCCAGGCCGAGCTGACGGTCATGCCGGTCTCCGAGGCGGCTGCCGCGGCGTTCCCCCGCTGGGACGTCGACGAGAAGCGGGGCCGGCTGCTGCTGAACGGCGTCCGCCTGGAGATGCCGTCCTACCCGGCGGGTCCGGTCGCGGTCTTCGGCCCCGGCGACCGGCTGCTCGCCCTCGTGGAGGAGCAGAAGGGCAAGGCCAAGAGCCTCGCCGTCTTCGGCTGACCCGCCGTACCACGCATGGTGGAGCGGGCACGCGCACGTGCCCGCTCCACACTCCCCCCGGGTGATCCCCCGATCCCCCCGGGCGAGTATCTATCCACTCCGGTCCGCGTATTCACCCCTTCGGGCGGGCGCTTGGAGTGAAACGGGGGAGCGCTGGGGGGCGCGTTCGGCTTGTGTGGTTCTCGGAGTGATCACCGCCGACCTACCGTCGACACCATGGGACGCGGGGACCTCGGCACGCTGGTACGGATCTGCGATCCGGCGGGCCGACCGCGCGGAACGGGCTTCGTGGCCGACGACCGGGGAACGGTCGTCACCAGTCACGAGGCCGTAGACGGGCTCGTCGGGATCGCCCTGCACGCTCCCGGCGACCGGACACACCTCGCCGGCGCCGACGCGGTCACCGCCCTGCCCGGGACCGGTCTCGCGCTCGTGGCGACCGAGGGGCTCGACGTCAGGCCGATGCCGGTCTCCGCACGGACGGAGGTCGAGCCGGGGACGTACGTACGGATCGCGGCCCATGGCTGGCGCGAGGCGCGGGTTCTCGGCGCGGCCGCGGTCAGCCACACGGAAGCCGGGCGTAGGCGGGCCCTCGGCCACGCCTGGGAGCTGGCCATCGGCACCGAAGGCGCGGAAGCCCTTCGGCTGGGCGGACAGGCCACGGGCGGCCCCGTGGTCGACCCGGAGACCGGGGCCGTCCTCGCCGTCCTCGCCACCGCGCTGCACGGCGACCACCGTGCCGCCGGATACGCACTGCCGCTCGCCCCGGTGGACCGGCTGGCCGGGCTGCTGAGGCGCAACGCGGCGACCGCGCCCTGCTACGGATCCGAGCTCAACCTGGCCGCCGTCCTGGAGCTCACCGCCACCTCCACCGGAGCCGTCGACACCGCTGGGGCGGGTCCCGCGCCCGTCGAACGCGCCGACTGCATCCGGGAGTTCGCCGCCTTCACCGCATCCGGCGCACTGGTCCTCGCCCTGGTCGGCGCCCCCGGCACCGGCCGTACGACCGCGCTCGAGGCCCACCGCGCCGAGCGGGCCCGGGGCGCCGAGCCCGCGCCCACGGTCCGGCTGCGCGGGGCCGACCTGCGCGCGGACGACACCTCCGTCGCCGACGCCGCGGGCCGGGTCCTGCGCCAGGCCGGACGCATCGTCACCGCCTCGGGTGCCCGAGGCGACACCACGACCGCCACACCCGAACGCGCCGCCGCACTCGCCCGCGCCGCCGGCCGGCCGCTCCTGATCGTCCTCGACGGCCCCGAGGAGATGCCTCCGGCCCTCGCGCACCGCCTCCCCGCCTGGACCACGGGCACCGAGACCTGGCTGCGTGCCCACAGCGCCCGGCTGATGCTCGGCTGCCGGCCGGAGCACTGGGAACAGGCCTGCCGGCACTACACCCCCGAGGCGCTCCACCGCCCCGCCGACGAGGCGCTGCCCGGCGCGGTGCCCGGTGCCGTACGCCTCGGCGATCTCACCGAGGACGAGGCGCGGCTCGCCCGCGCGCGGTACGGACTCGACCGCACCCCTCCCGCGGCCGACGACGCCCGGCACCCCCTCACGCTGCGGCTGCTCGCCGAGGTACGGGAGGCCATGCCCGGGGGAACGCCCGGGACGCCGGGGCGGGAGGAGGTCTTCGCCGCCCACCTCGACCTGATGTGTCTGAGGGTGGCCGTACGGATCGCCGCCGGAACCCGCCCCGTCCCGCACGGCGCCGCCGTCCGCAGGCTCGCCACGCGCGTCGCCGGGCAGGTCCACGAGGCGGCCCGCAGGTGCCTGGGGCCCGGGCAGGGCGAGCTGGACCGCGCTTCCTTCGAGGAGCTGTTCCCCTGGCGGACCGGCTGGGCCTCCGCCGTCCTGACCGAGGGCCTCCTCGTCCCGGCCGGTTCCGGCTACCGCTTCGGCCACGAGGAGTTCGCCGACTGGATCCAGGGCGCCCACCTGGACGTCGACGGCGCGCTGCGCGCGCTCGCCGAGGTCACCCCGCCCCCGCCTGCCCGTCCGGGCTCTCCGCCCGCGCCGGGCGAGTTCTCCCCGCCCGCGCCCGCCCTTCCGGGCTCTCCGCCCGCGCCGGCCGAGGTCACCCCGGCCGCGCCCGGCCTTCCGGGTTCTCCGCCCGCAGGCCCGTCGCAGGGCCGTCAGGACCCCCTGCCCGTGCCGCGGCACCGGATCGGGCCCGTCGTGCAGGCCCTGCTCCTGATGGACCGCGAGCACGGCTCCGACGCGCTCGGACTCCGCCTGACCGGTCTCGCCGACGCCCTGGACCGGCTCCGCGCCGATGGCCGCGCGGCCGGTGACACCGGCTGGTGGGCCTCCCGGCTCCTGGCCCGGACTCTGCTCGGCCTTCCCGACCCCCGGCCCCACCTCCCGGTCCTCCGTCACCTCGCCGACCGGCTGGGCGCCCCCCGCCCGGCCCCGCCCCCCGGGGAGGCGATCCCCCAGCAGCGCCCCGCGCCGGAAGCCCGGCCCCCGGCCGTCGCCGCCGCGCACGCCGCGACCTCGCCCGCACCGCGCTCCCACCCCTCCGGGCCGGCCGCCCCGGTCTTCGGGCCCGCGTTCTGGCAGGCGCTGCGGGTCGGGGAGGGGGAACGGATCGACCTGCTGCGCAGACTCGTGCCGGCCGACCCGCCCGTCGGCCTGACCACGGCGCCCCGGTTCCTCGACGTCGTCGCCGAACGCCTCGTCGCCGAGCCCCGTGGCGTACAGCCGCTGCTCTGCCGCTGGTTCGGCGACGGACGCGCCCTCGCCGCCGCCCCGTACGCCACCGTCGGCACCGCCGCGCAGGCCCTGCTCCACACCCATCGGCACCTGGCCGTCGACGACCTGTGCGAGGCGCTCGTCGCCACCGCCCACCCGCTCGCCGAAGGACTGCTCGTCGCGCTCACCGAGGACGAGCCGTCGGCCGTCTGCCGGGCCGTCGACCGCTGGGCCCACGACGACGGCCGGCCCGCGCGCCGCACCGCGGCCGCCACGTACGGCAGCCTGGTCGCCCCGCACGCCACGACCGGCCCCGACCGCGAGCTCCTCCGGTACGCCGCCCTCGCCCTGCTCGCCCGCCCCGGCGACGGCTCCCTGCACGGCCCCGCGCTCGGCCTCCTCGTCCGCGACCCGCACACCCGCTCCCGCCATCTGCCCCGCGCCCTGACCCACCCCCGCGTCCCCGCGGACGCCCTCGCCGCCGCGCTCCCCACCCACCCCGAACCCGTCCTCGCCGCCTTCCAGGCCCGGCTGCACGGATCCGGCGAGGCCGCCGGAGAGGCCCTGCGCGCGCTCGCAGAGATCACCACGCCCGCCCTCGCCCGGCGCGCGGCCGCCCTCGTCGGCGCGTACGTCGACCGCCATCCCGAAGGCGCCCGCCACGCCGCCGCCTTCGTGGACCGCCGCCTCGAACACGGGCCCGCCGCCCGCGCGGTCCTGTTCCCCCTGGTCACCGGCCTGCTCCGGGGCCGGCCCGTACAGGTCCGCAGCGCCCTCGCCCCTGTGCTCGCCGCGCCCGGCACGGGGGCCTCCCGCCTGCTGCGCACCGAACTCCTCGACGTACTCCTCGACCACGAGCGGTACGCCGCGCGGGACCTCACCGTGCTCGACGCCCTGCTGCGCGCCGCCGCTCTCGGCTGCGAGAGGCGCCCGGAGGTCCGCACCCGCGACCTCGTCCGCCGCACCGCCTTCCTCCTCGTCCGTACGACCGAGGGGGCCACCTGCTGCGACCGGCGGCTCGTCGAGCTCGCCCGCGAAGTGCCCGCGTTCGGGGTCCAGCTGGCCCGCTGGATCGCCGACGCCCCCGACGACTGGTCCGTCCTGGTCGGCCCCGCCGCCGCCCGTACGGTCCAGAGCGTCGGCAGGTCCATGCCGATGCGAGGAGAAGGCCGTGGGCATGGCAGTCTTAGACCGGCGTAATCGGCGAACAGGCGGACGAGGAGCGGTCACAGTGCAGCGCTGGCGTGGCTTGGAGGACATCCCCCAGGACTGGGGGCGCAGCGTCGTCACCATCGGCTCCTACGACGGGGTGCACCGCGGGCACCAGCTGATCATCGGCAGGGCCGTGGAGCGCGCCCGCGAGCTGGGCGTGCCCTCGGTCGTGGTCACCTTCGAGCCGCACCCCTCCGAGGTCGTGCGGCCTGGCAGTCACCCCCCGCTGCTCGCCCCGCACCCCCGCCGCGCCGAGCTGATGGCGGGCCTTGGCGTGGACGCGGTCCTCGTCCTGCCGTTCACGGCCGACTTCTCGCAGCTCTCCCCGGCGGACTTCATCGTGAAGGTCCTCGTCGACAAGCTGCACGCGAAGGCCGTCATCGAGGGGCCGAACTTCCGCTTCGGCCACCGCGCCGCCGGCAACGTCGCCTACCTCGCCGAACTCGGCGCCACGTACGACTACGAGGTCGAGGTCATCGACCTCTTCGTGAGCGGCACGGCGGGCGGCGGGGACCCGTTCTCCTCGACGCTCACCCGCCGTCTGGTCGCCGAGGGCGACGTGGAGGGCGCCGCCGAGATCCTCGGACGCCCGCACCGCGTCGAGGGCATCGTGGTCCGCGGCGCCCAGCGCGGCCGCGAGCTCGGCTTCCCCACGGCCAACGTCGAGACCCTGCCGCACACCGCGATCCCGGCGGACGGCGTGTACGCCGGCTGGCTCACCGCCGCCGGGGAGCGCATGCCTGCCGCGATCTCGGTCGGTACGAACCCGCAGTTCGACGGGACGGAGCGGACGGTCGAGGCGTACGCCATCGACCGCGAGGGACTGGACCTGTACGGCCTGCACGTGGCCGTCGACTTCCTGGCGTACGTCCGCGGCATGCTCAAGTTCGAGACCCTGGACGATCTGCTCGAAGCGATGGCCGGGGACGTGAAGCAGGCCCGCGAACTCACCGCGGTGTACGACAGGAAGAACTGACCGCCGTTTCCGGGGCGCCGTCCTGCGACGCGCCCCCGGACGTCAGAGCGTCTTCACGCCGGCGCTCACCCAGTGACAGGCCACCTCCCGCGTGCCGCCGCCGCCGAGCACCGGGAGGTCCTCGCTCCGGCAGCGGTCCGCGACCGCCTCGGCCTCGCCCGAGGCCAGGACCTGGCAGCGCGCGTGGAAACGGCACCCGGACGGGATGCGGGCCGGATCCGGCGGCTCGCCGGCCAGCACCACCGGCGCCCCCTCGGACTCCGGCAGCACCGACAGCAGCGCCCGGGTGTACGGATGCCGAGGGGCAGTCAGGACCGACTCCACCGTGCCGGTCTCCACGATCCGCCCCAGGTACATCACCGCGACCCGGTCCGCGATGTTCCACGCGAGGCCGAGGTCGTGCGTCACGACCAGCGCCGAGAGCCCCAGTTCGTCGCGGAGCCGCAGCAGCAGCGCCAGGATCTCGCCCCGTACCGATGCGTCCAGCGAGGCCACCGGCTCGTCCGCCACGATCAGCTCCGGCTGCAGGACCAGCGCGCCCGCGATGACGACACGCTGGCGCTGCCCCCCGGACAACTCGTGCGGATAGCGCAGGAAGAACCGCTCCGGCGGGCGCAGGCCGGCACGGGACAGGGCCTGGGCGACCGCAGCCCGCTCGTCCCCGTCGTACCCGTGGATCCGCAGCCCCTCGGCCACCGCGTCGTACACGGTGTGCCGGGGGTTCAGCGAGCCGCTCGGGTCCTGCAGGACCAGCTGGGCGCGCCTGCGGTACGCCTTGAGGGCGCGGGAGGTGTACGCGAGCGGCTCACCGGCGAAGGACACGGAGCCGGCCGTCGGCGGCACCAGCCCGAGCAGCGACCGTGCGAGCGTGGTCTTCCCGCACCCCGACTCGCCGACCAGGGCCACGATCTCCCCGGCGCCGATGTCGAGATCCACCCCGTCCACGGCACGCGCGGGGGGAGCGCCCCGTCTCCCGGGGAAGGTGACACACAGCCCGCTCGCGGACAGCAGCGGACCGGTGGCCTTCGCCGCGCCCTCCGGAGGCGCCGAGGCCACCGACGCGCCCGAGCCCGCGCCGGCGCCCGCGCCCACGCCCGTCGGTGCGGCGTCCGGTGTCAGCGGGTTCATGAGCCACTCCCTACGTGTACGCAGGCGGCGCGGCGCCCCGCGCCCGCCTCCCGCAGCTCCTGGTCCTGCTCCCCGCAGACCTCCACGGCCGCCGGACAGCGCGGATGGAACGCGCATCCGGCAGGCAGGTCGGCGGGATCCGGCGGATCGCCCGGAAGGCCGCGCGGCGCCCGGCGCGACGCCGGGTCGCCGATCCTCGGGAAGGCCGACGACAGGGCGCGCCCGTACGGGTGCTCCGCCGCGTCGTACACCTGACGCGCAGGGCCCTCCTCCACCACCCGCCCCGCGTACATCACCGCGAGCCGGTCACAGGTGTCGGCGAGGACCGCGAGGTCGTGACTGATCATCAGCAGGCTGATGCCGTCGTCGGCCACGAGACGCTCGATCAGACGCAGGATCTGCGCCTGGATCATCACATCGAGCGCCGTCGTCGGTTCGTCCGCCACGATCAGGCGCGGATCGCAGGCCAGCGCCATCGCGATCATCACGCGCTGCCGCTGCCCGCCGGACAGCTCGTGCGGATAGGCCGCCGCCCGCGCCGCCGGCAGACCGACGTGCTCCAGGAGTCCGCCGACCCGCTTCCGCGCCTCCGCCGGGGTGGGCCGCCCGTGCACGAGCAGCGGCTCGGCGATCTGGTCGCCGATCCGCTGTACCGCGTTCAGCGAGTGCATCGCGCCCTGGAAGACGATCGACGCGCCCGCCCAGCGCACGGCCCGCAGCCGCCCCCACTTCATGGCGAGGACGTCCTCGCCGTCCAGCAGGATCTGCCCCGTCAGCCGCGCCGAGGCGGGCAGCAGGCGCAGCAGCGCCAGCGCCATCGTCGACTTGCCGCACCCCGACTCGCCCGCGACGCCGAGCTTCTGCCCGGCCTCCAGGGTGAGGTCGACGCCCCGCACGGCGGGGACGGCCGACGCCCCCGACCCGTACGTCACCGACAGGTTCCGTACCTCGAGCAGGCTCATCGCCCCACCCCCAGCTTCGGGTTCAGCACGGACTCGACCGCCCGGCCGCACAGCGTGAAGGCCAGCGCGACCAGCGCGATCGCGATCCCGGGCGGCGCGAGGTACCACCAGTGGCCGGACGAGACCGCACCCGCCTCCCGGGCGTCCTGGAGCATGCCGCCCCAGGAGACCACCGTCGGATCGCCCAGGCCCAGGAAGGCGAGCGTCGCCTCGGTGAGGATCGCGGTCGAGATGCCGAGCGTGGTCTGGGCGAGGACCAGCGGCATCACGTTGGGCAGCACGTGCCGGCTCATGATGTGCCCGTGTCCACCGCCGAGCGCCGTGGCCCGCTCGATGTACGGACGGGACTCCACTGCGATCGTCTGGGCCCGCACGAGACGCGCCGTGGTCGGCCAGCTGGTGACGCCGATCGCGAGGATCACCGTCCACATCGAGCGGGACATCACGGTCGCGAGCACGATCGCGAGGACGAGCGTCGGCATGACGAGGAACCAGTCCGTGATGCGCATGACGACCGTCGAGAACCAGCCGCCGTAGTGCCCGGCGATGATCCCGACCAGGGTGCCGATGGCGACCGAGAGCGCCGCCGCGAGCAGCCCGACGAGGAGCGAGATCCGCGCGCCCCAGAGCAGCAGCCCGAGCAGCGAGCGCCCGAACTGGTCCGTCCCGAGGGGGAATTCGGCGCTCGGCGGCTCCATGGCCGTACCCGGCGCATTCGTCACGGACTGGACGTCCGCGCCGACGAGGAGCGGGGCGGTGAGCGCGAGCAGGGCGATCAGGGCGAGCCCGGTGAGACCGTAGAGACCGGCGCGGTGGGTGCGGTACTGCTTCCAGAAGCGGGACACCGTACCGCGTCGGCGTTCCCAGGCCAGAGACGAGAGTGACGAGGAGGTCATCGGCCCACCCGGGGGTCGAGCAGCGGATAGAGCAGATCGGCGATCAGGTTCATCACGATCATCGCGCCGGCGAAGACCACGAAGAGGCCCTGGACGAGCGGCAGATCGGGCACGCTGAGCGCCTGGTAGAACAGCCCGCCGAGGCCCGGCCAGGAGAACACCGTCTCCACCAGGATCGAACCGGCCGCCACATGGCCGAGGTTGATGAAGACCATCGTCACCGTCGGCAGCAGCGCGTTCGGCACGGCGTGGCGGCGCCGTACGACGTCGTCGCGCAGCCCCTTCGCCCGGGCCGTCGTCAGATAGTCGCTGCCCATCTCGTCGAGCAGCGAGGAGCGCATGACGAGCAGCGTCTGCGCATAGCCGACCGCCACCAGGGTGACGACCGGCAGCACCATGTGGTGGGCCACGTCGAGAACGTACGCGAAGCCGGTCTCACCCGCGCCCGACTCCATGCCGCCGGTCGGGAAGAGACCGGGGACCGGCCCCATGCCCACCGAGAAGACGATGATCAGCAGCAGCCCGAGCCAGAACGAGGGCACGGACCAGAGGGTCAGCGCGACGCCCGTGCTCACCTTGTCGCCGAGCCCGCCGTGGTGCCAGGCGGAGCGGGTGCCGAGCCAGAGGCCGAGCGCCGAGTAGATCACCACGGCGACACCGGTCAGCAGCAGTGTCGCCGGCAGTTTCGTCGCGATGAGATCGCCGACCGGGGCGTGGAACTGGTACGACGTGCCGAGATCGCCGCTCAGCGCCTTGGCGCAGTAGTCGGTGAACTGCTGCCACAGCGGCAGATCGAGCCCGAACTGACGGCGCAGCGTCGCCAGCTGCTCCGCCGAGGTGGGGATCCCGTGCGTCATCGCCTTGACCGGGTCGCCGGGGATGATCCGGAACAGGAAGAAGCTGGTGACCAGGACGGCGAAGAGCGAGACGGCCGCGCCGCCCAGCTTCCCGGCCACGTAGCGGAGGTACTGGAAGGTCGTACCGGTACGGGACGCGCCGTCCGTGGTGCGGACCTTCTCGGTCCGCACCACGTCGGCGGGGGTGCTTGCTGTCGTCACGTCGCCGCTCGTCTACTCGCGGTCGTCGGCGGTGGAGCGCCGCCGCATGCCGAGGAGGACACCGAGGCCGACCACGACCACCACGGCCGCGCCGATGCCGAGGATCACACCGTTGGAGGACTCGCGCTCGGATCCGGCGGCGGTGGACGCCGGGGTCGGCGCGGCGGACCACCAGCTCCAGTAGCCGTCCTGCCCCCAGAGGTTGCCGGCGGCCGCGGGCATGGTCGTGATGGACTTGATCTGGTCCGAGCGGTACGCCTCCAGGGCGTTCGGGTAGGCCATGATGTTCATGTACCCGGTGTCGTACAGTCTCGACTGCATCTGCTTGACGAGATCCGCCCGCTTGGCGGCGTCGTACTCCGCCGACTGCTGCGCGTACAGCGTGTCGAACTGCTTGTCGCAGATGAAGTTGTCGGTGGCGCCCGTGTCCTTCGGGGTCGCGGGCAGTGTGCCGCAGGTGTGGATCGACAGGACGTAGTCGGGGTCGGGGTTGACCGACCAGCCGTCGAAGGCGAGGTCGTAGTCGCCCTTCGTCCAGGGATCGCCGACGTTGTCCAGGCACTCGACCTTCAGCCCGATGCCGAGCTCGCCCCACCACTCCTGGAGGTACTTCCCGACCGCCTTGTCGTTCGGGTCGGTGGCGTGGCAGAGGATCCGGAAGTCGAGCGGCCTGCCGTCCTTGCCGACCCGCTTGCCCTCGCCGTTCTTCCGGTAGCCGGCCTGGTCGAGCAGCTGCGCGGCCCTGGCCGGGTCGTAGGCGCGCTTCTGCGCGGCGCCCGGCTTCCAGAAGTACGCGCCGAAGCGCGGCGGGATGTACCCCTCGCCCTCGACGGCGTGGCCCTGGAAGACCTTGTCGACGATCGTGGTCCGGTCGACGGCCAGGAAGAGCGCCTTGCGGACCGCCGGGTCCAGGAGCGCCGGGTGGCCGTTGCCGAAGGTCTTGCCGTCCTTGGAGCGCGCGCCCGGGTTGGTGGCCAGGGCGAAGAAGCGCCGGCCGGGGGCGTCGTTGACCTTGATGTTCTCGGCGGACTTCAGCGCCGCGGCCTGAGCGGGCGTCAGGTTCGAGACGAAGGACACCTCGCCCTTCTGCAGCGCGGCGACGGCGGCGTCACCGTCCTTGTAGTACTTGAACACCAGCTCGTCGAACTTGGGTGCGCCCCGCCAGAAGCCCTTGTTCGGCTTCATCTTGATGTACTGGTCGACCTTGAAGTCCGTGATGACGAACGGTCCGTTGCCGACGATCGGGAACTGCTGGTCGTTGTTGAACTTCGAGAAGTCGCCGACCTTCTCCCAGACGTGCTTGGGCACGATCGGCACGTCCAGCGCCGTCATGGTGGCCTGCGGCTTCTTCAGCTCGATGACGAGGGTCCGCGGGTCGGGTGCGGTGACCTTCTTGAAGTTGGACGTGAAGCTGCCGTTCGCGGTGGCGGCGTTCGGGTCCGACATCATCTTGCCGAACGTCCAGGCGGCGTCCTCGGCGGTGGCCTTCTTCCCGTCGGACCACGTCGAGTCCTCGCGGATCGTGTACGTCCAGGTGAGCTTGTCCGGCGAGGACGTCCACGCGGTCGCCAGACCCGGGATCACCCGGGCGTCCTCGGCGTCGTAGTTCGTCAGGTACTCGTACGCCAGACGGTGGATGCTGGTCGACACGAGCTTCTGGGCGAGGAACGGGCTCAGCGAGTCGACGCTCTGCGAGACGGCGACCGTGAGGGTGGTGCCGCCGCTCTTGGCGTCGCCATCGGCGGCCGGCGCGGCCTGGGCCGTGACCTGGGGGACGGCCATCAGCGTGGTGGCGGCGACACCCGCGGCGAGCAGCAGCCGGGGGAGTCTTCGGGAGGCGGCGGGGCGGGGCGGGACCTTCGTGACCATGACCATAGGACGTACCTCGCGTCGTGGATCTTGGGCGCCAACTGGTGAAGCGAAGGTCTATCAGCGGTGGACGACGTCGTCAACGATGACTCAAACCCCTTGTGGGCTGCGGGAATGCAATGAGGCCCCGCACCGGGGAGCCGGTGCGGGGCCTCATTGGTCTACTCCTGTGACGCCTTACTGCTGAGGGGCTGGCGGAGCCTGCGGAGGTGTCTGCTGGGGCTGCTGCGGCCACCCGGCGGGCGGCATCGGAGCGTTCGGATCCGCTTGCGCCTGCGGAGGTACGGGCTGCGCGGGGGGCTGCTGCTCCCACCCCTGGGCCGGGCCGGGCTGGCCGGGCTGGCCGTACTGAGGCGGCTGTCCGGGCTGCCCGGGTTGTCCCGGCTGGCCCGGCTGACCCGGCTGAGGCGCGTACGGCTGGTGCGGGTAGGGCTGCGGCTGAGCCTGCGGGTACGGCTGGGGGGCGTACGGCTGACCGGGCTGCGGCGCGTACGGCTGCCCGGGCGCGGGCTGACCGGGCATCTGCTGCTGACCGGGCATGGGCTGACCGGGCATCTGCTGCTGTCCCGGCATGGGCTGCTGGCCGGGCATGGGCTGTCCCGGCATCTGCTGCTGGCCCGGCATCGGCGGGGCGGCGTTCGGCGGCAGTCCGCCCTGACCGTCGCCCGTCCACAGCCCCTGCACCTGCTGCGCCCGCGCGAAGTCCTCGGCGACCATCGCCGACAGGTTGAAGTACGCCTCACGCGTCTTCGGCCGCATCATGTCGAGGTCGACCTCCGCCCCGGCCGACAGGTGCTCGTCGAAGGGCACCACGATCACCCCGCGGCAACGGGTCTGGAAGTGCTGAACGATGTCGTCGACCTTGATCATCTTTCCGGTCTCGCGCACCCCGGAGATGACCGTGATCGAGCGCTGCACCAGCTCCGCGTACCCGTGGGCGGAGAGCCAGTCGAGCGTCGTCGAGGCGCTGGAGGCGCCGTCGACGGACGGGGTGGAGATGATGATCAGCTGGTCGGCGAGGTCCAGCACGCCGCGCATCGCGCTGTAGAGCAGACCCGTACCGGAGTCGGTGAGGATGACCGGGTACTGCTTGCCCAGGACGTCGATCGCCCGCCGGTAGTCCTCGTCGTTGAACGTCGTCGAGACGGCCGGGTCCACGTCGTTGGCGATGATCTCCAGACCGGAGGGCGCCTGCGAGGTGAAGCGGCGGATGTCCATGTACGAGTTGAGGTACGGGATCGCCTGCACGAGGTCACGGATCGTGGCCCCGGTCTCGCGGCGCACCCGGCGGCCGAGGGTGCCGGCGTCGGGGTTGGCGTCGATGGCGAGGATCTTGTCCTGGCGCTCGGTGGCCAGGGTCGCGCCGAGCGCGGTGGTCGTCGTGGTCTTGCCGACACCGCCCTTGAGGGAGATGACCGCGATCCGGTAGCAGGACAGCACCGGGGTGCGGATGAGGTCGAGCTTGCGCTGCCGCTCGGCCTCCTCCTTCTTGCCGCCGAGCTTGAACCGGGCGGAGGCGCCGGGGTTCCGGCTGGACTTGGCCTTCTGCTTGTTGTTGCGCAGCAGCCGGTCGGAGGAGAGCTCGACCGCGGCGGTGTACCCGAGCGGCGCACCCGGCACGGACCGCTCGCGCTGGTCGTGCGTCACCGGGGTGGGCCAGGCGGCACCGGTCCGCGGGTCGACGGGCGCCTGCGGCGGAACCTGCGCCTCGGGCTGCGGCTGGGGCTGCGCCTCACCGGGCTGCGGGAAGCCGTAGCCGCCCTGGGCCTGAGGGGGCACGGGCGCGGGCTGAGCCTGGGCCGCCGGGACCTGACCGGGCTGCGGGAAGCCGTATCCGCCCTGCGGTGCGGGGGCGGTGGGTGCCTGCGGTGCGGGCTGGGGCTGACCGGGCTGCGGGAACCCGTAGCCGCCCTGAGGCTGAGGCTCCGGAGCCTGGGCCTGGGCCTGGGCCTGCGGAGGCGCGGCGGCAGGCTGAGCCTGAGCGGCCGGGGCCTGACCCGGCTGGGGGAACCCGTATCCGCCCTGCGGCGGAACGGCAGCGGGCGGCTGCTCGGCCTGACCGGGCTGCGGGAAGCCGTATCCGCCCTGCGGTGCGGGGGCGGTGGGCGCCTGCGGTGCCGGCTGGGGCTGACCCGGCTGCGGGAAGGCGTACCCACCCTGGGGCGCCGGAGCCTGAGGTGCCTGTGCCTGAGGTGCCTGTGCCGCGGGCGGCTGCTCGGCCTGACCCGGCTGCGGGAACCCGTATCCACCCTGCGGCGGAACGGCAGCGGGCGGCGTCTGCCAGGAGGCGGCGGCCGGCATCGGAGCGGCCGGCGCCGGTGCCGACTGGTCGCCGGGAGCCACCGGGGCGGGCCACTGCGGCGCGGGCGTGGGCGTCGCGGGCTGGAACGACGGCGGCAGCGGCGGCAGCCCGGCCCCGTCCTGCGGCGCGGGTGCCGCAGGAACCACGGGCGGCATCGGCGCCGGGACGGCGTCCTGGGGTTCGTCGGCGGCCGGCAGCGCGCCTGAGGCGCCGTCATGCGCCTCACCCGGCAGAACGGGGGCCGGGGCCGGGGGCGGTGCGAGCGTGGAGTGCTCGCTCGAGACGGAGGGCTCCGACTGGGAGGAATCGCCCGCAGGCGGGACCGGGGCGCCGCCCGGCGTCTCGGGGGCATCCGGGGCCGCGCCGCTCACGTCCTCCGCCGGAGCGGAGCCGTCGGGGACAGCGGCCGAAACCTCGTCTGCGGGAGCGCCGTTCTCCGCCGGTTCGGCGGATCCACCGCCGGCGGCGCCGACGGCCTCGGCGGAACGGTCCTCCGGCTCCGCGGGGACACCGTCGGGCGTGCCATGGGTGTCGAACGTGGGCGGCGTGGGAGGAGTGTTGGAGTCGGAGACATCGGACGCCGCGCCGTCGCCGGAGCTCACCGGGCGGTCCGCCGGGGCCGCCGAGCTGTCGCCCGCAGCCCCGTCGGGGGCAGATGTCGCGCCGGTTTCACCTCCACCCGTGTGCGCGGCGGCGGCCGCGCGCTCGGAGATCTCCGCCATCTCGCGCTTCATGGCGGCGGGAGAGAAGCGCATGGTGGCGCCGCTTTCCAGATCGCCGCCCCCGAACGACCCGTCGGCGGCGGGCACGACGGGTGCGGCAGGCATCGCGGGCACGACGGGGCCCGGAGCGGCGGGCATCGCCGGCACGACCGGCCCCGGAGCGGCGGGCGTGGCGGGCACGACGGGGCCCTCAGCCGCGGGCGTCGAGGGCACGACCGGTCCCGGAGTCGCGGGCATCGCCGGCACGACCGGCCCCGGAGCAGGAGGCATGGACGGCGCGACGGGGCCCGGAGCCGGCGGTACCGGCGGCTGGGGTGCCCAGTTGGGCTCGAATCCGCTGCCCGCCGGAAGCCCCGGAACGGCAGGCGGAGCACCATGCGGCGCCGGTGGCGTAGCGCCTCCGGCGGCCCCGGAGCCGGCCGATCCCGACGCGTTCTGCGTGTACCAGGCCGGAGGGGTGTAGTCGATGGTGAACTCACCCGTCATCTCGGCGGGATCCGCGTCGGACTGATCATCGGCGGGTGGATTCCAACCCCCGTGGATCTCGTCCCGATCGCCGTTCACTTTGCCTCCTGGTGTGGTCGCGCACCCTTGTGCTGTCGTGGGCGGGCTCTACCCACCCTAAACGCCAACCGCGTTCGTGGGGCAGGCCCGGCTGCCCGCCCGCATCTGTCCCGTAGATCACGTCTCGCCCCCAAGTGACCTACGGGTACCGCAGAGTGAACTGTCAGGTGATCACCTGGCAATCCAAATCCGCGCATAAAGGGACAGGGTGGGGAATTGTCTCGCCGTCAGTCCATCCGGCGTGCGCTGCCCAACAATCCGGTCTCGGCGTCCGTCGCCTGCGTCATCACGAACTGCCGGTCCCGCGGCGTGCACCACAGGGTCACACCGTCGGCGAGCGTCGACAACGCCTCCGACTCGGGCCGCGGAAGGCCCATGATCCGGCCGATCTGCACGGCCTCTTCCGGGGACACCCGCTGGATGCCCACCAGAGAGGACTTCTCCAGGAGGCGTGGAGCCACGGGGCTCAGATACGGCAGCAACGTCACCACCGACTGCCAGGGCGCGGACACGACCCGGCCGCGCGGCGGACGCATCCCGCAGTCCCGTACGACGACCACGGGACTGCCGGCCGAAGCGCCTTGCGGCGGAACACGGCCGACGTCGTGCAGCGTGACGCACGGCTGTCCGCCGCCCGCGGCCTGCGCGAGCCCGGTCCAGGCCGGAGCCCGACCCGTCTCCACGGCCACCCTCGCTCCGGTCGCGGCCGCGCGCAGCGCCAGGACCTGAGCCGTCCACAGGCCGCCGATCAGCGTCACGTCGTACGGAGTGGGGCGGTTGATGCCGAGCACCGCGGGCCGGCCCTCGGCGTCCACGCCGATCACCATCCCGTCGTCACCCACCGGAAGGCTCAGCGCCCCGAGTTGCTCCAGCGGCACCGCGTGCCGGTCGCGGCGCGGCCCGACGAGCCCGAAGCCGAACCGGGGCCGTGTCACCCGTCGCGCACCACGCCCGGAAGCGGCGCGTCGGCCGCCACCGGTGCCTGGCCCGGTACCCGAGTTGCCGGGAGCCGGTTGTGAAGAGGGTGAAGTGGAGAAGGACATCAGCGCGCACCCCCGAGCGGCAGCGATGCCAGCATGCCCGGCACCTGTTCGCGGTCGAGCCGCACCAGACCCGTCTTCACGCCACGCGCCGCACGCTCCAGCTCGTGGCGCGCCGACACGAGCTCCTCGTCGCTGCGGCCGGTGATCCGCACATGGCCCGCCACCGTCACCTCCTGACGGTCGCCGCCACTCAGCGTCAGGCTGAAGGTCGTCGCGAGGGCCGGGAGCGAGGTCAGCAACGCGATCAGCTGCGGCATCGACGCGCCCGAGCCGCCCTCGCGTCCGAGCTGCGGCCAACGCCCCACCCAGTACGTCGTATGGCGCCGGTCGTCGACCCGCCAGGTACGCGACGTCTCCTGCGTCCGACGTACCTGCGCCTGGCCGCGGCCCGCCTGTGCGATCGCCATCGGACTCGCGCACGTCGACGTCGCCAGCGCCGCGATCAGCTCCTGCTCGGTGAGCACGGTCGCCCTGAACCCCGCGCCGGCAAGCCGGCTCGCCAGCTGGTCCGCGGCCCGCACCACACACTTCTGCGCGCCGTTCAGGCCGCCTCCGCGGGCGGCGACGGCCTCCGGACACAGCTCCGGGTCCAGCTTCAGGGCCACCCAGGTGATCCGCAGCGCGGGCGAACCCGTCTGGGCCTGGAGCGGTACGTAGTTCCGCCTGGCCATCGACTGTGCCGGGAGATGCGGGGCGGGCGCGGGCTGTGTGTGCTGCACGATCTGTGCGGACTCCAGCCTGATCCCGTCCACCTCCAGAACGTCCCGGACGACGCCGACGGGCAGTGGACGTGCCGAGCGGTCCGGACGCAGCGCCGTGGCCTCCGACTCGACCCGCACCAGGGCGGTGAGGAACGTACCGTCCCCGATCATCCCGACCGGCCGGCGGTCCCGGTCGCTGTACGTGTAGGTGCGCAAGGCCGGATCGCACTCCACGACCGGTGCGAGGCCCGGCTCGGTGTCCTCCGGAAGGACGAGCGAGGCCGCCCGGCGCGTGCGCGTGCGCAGGGCGAGGAAGGTGGCGAGCCACTCCGGCATCGAGCGGCGGTGCCTGCGCACCACCGCGAGCAGTACGAGCAGCGTCGCGACGACACCGGCGGGGACCAGCAGCAGCGGCTCGATGACCCAGGCCACGAGCAGCAGCGCCGCCGCCATCTCAATCAGTACGAGCTGTTGCAATCGGAACGATCCGAAGTGTCCAGGGCGTGCCTGGAGCCGGGGTGAGACGGCCGAGGGCGCTCCCGCCGAAGAGTGCGCCGGGGGCGCGGAGGAGGGTGCGGCAGCCGCGTGCCGCGTCCGCGTCGCGGATGCCATCATGGAGAATCCCCCCATTCGTCCCGATCGCCCTGGCCCGCCAGGGCCTTGGCAGCTGGATCACCCTACCCGCCCCTCAGGCGCCTTCGGACAGCAGGCATAGTAGGGGGCCGGTCCGACAGCCGGGGCGCGGGTGCCATGCCCCCGAACTCTTCGCTGAAGACTGCGCCTGACGAAAATGGGGACTCATGGCATCACGGCGGGATGAGCTCAACGCGTACACCTTTGCGAAGAAGCGCACGGTGGCCGCATTCCTCCAACCTTCGCCCTCAGGTACCGAGGAGGGGGCGCCGAGGCCCCTGCGCGCGGTTCTGCCCGGCATGATCGTGGGGGCGCTGGTGCTCGCCGGATTCGGCGCCTGGGGCATGTTCAGCCCCAAGGCACCCAAGGGCTGGGACACGCCCGGCACCAAGGTGATCGTGGGCAAGCAGTCGACCACCCGGTACGTGGTGCTCACCACCGGCAAGGGCAAGGACAGGAAGACCCTGCTCCACCCCGTTCTCAACCTCGCCTCGGCGCGACTCCTGCTCACGCCGCAGCAGTTCTCCGTGATCCAGGTCGACGACGAAGTCCTCGACGCGGGCAAGCCGCCGCGGGGTCCGATCCTCGGCATCCCCTACGCCCCCGACCGGCTCCCGACCGCCGACGAGGCGGGCGCCGCCAAGCGGTGGGCCGTGTGCGAGCAGCCCGGCGGCGGCAAGGGAGCCAGTGTCCAGAAGGCCACGTTCGTCTTCGCCCAGCGGGACTTCGGGCGCACCGAGGGCGGCGGACAGCTCAAGGACGGGCAGATGATGTACGTCCAGGGACAGAAGGACAGTGCCCGCTACCTCGTCGACCACCGGGGCACGAAGTACCTGGTGCCAGGGGCCCCCGACGAGTCCGCCGGGCTCACCACGGCGCTCGTCGGTCTCCACAGGAAGCCCCAGCAGGTCACGGACGACTGGCTGGCCACGCTGCACACCGGAAGCCCTCTCGAGTTCCCCCAGATCCCCGGCAAGGTCGGCGACCCCGCCGGAATCGACGGCGGCAACCTCAGCCAGACCGAGGGCCGGGTCGGCATGGTGCTGCTCGGCCAGACCGGTTCCGGGCCCCAGCACTACGTGGTCCTGCCCGGCAAGGTCCAGCCGGTCTCGGAGTTCACGGCCTGGCTGCTCATCAACTCGCCGCAGACCGACGCCCTGGACATGGACGGCAGGGCGACCACGGTCGACGCCGCGTCCTTCACCCCGGACTCCGGCACCTTCGGCGCGCAGTACCGCTGGCCGGCCCGGAAGACCGTGCAGGTCAACACGGTGACCGGCAAGGGCGCCAGGGACACCCTCTGCAGCGTGCTCAACCAGGTCGACGCCAAGGGCCGGACGACGCTGACCACCTGGGCCGGGACGAAGTACCCGGCGGAGATCACCGCCGGCGGCACCAGCACGTACGTCACCCCGGGCAGTGGTCTGCTCTACACCCAGGTGCAGGGCAACCAGTCGAAGCCCGACGGATCGCTGTTCCTCGTGACCGACACCGGTCTGCGCTACGCGGTGCAGGCCAACGGCGACAGCGACGCCGCGCGGTCCGACATCGGCACCGGGGAGCAGGACGGCAAGCAGACCGACGGCCGTCCGGAACCGAGCGCGGCACAGACCCGTCTCGGCTACGAGAAGGTCACTCCGCTTCCCGTCCCGATGGCGTGGTCGGAGTTTCTGTCCAAGGGACCGAGGCTCGACACCAACAGCGCGCGTCAGCCGCAGGGTTCGTAGGAAGGAGGCGTGGTGACGTACCGAACGGCGGCCCTGTTCACCGCCACGGCCCTCACGGCGATCCTCGCCGCTCCACCTGTGGTCGCAGTGGACCGGGACCTCGTCCTCGACGGCAGCGGCGAATGCACGTTCCCGATGAAGAAGCAGATCGAGGGCATCCCCTGGTCCCTGCAGAGGGTCCTGCTCGACGAACTCTGGCAGGACACCAAGGGCAAGGGCATCCGCGTCGCCGTCATCGACACGGGCGTCGACGACGTGAACCCGCAGCTGAAGACCGCTGTGGACGCCAAGGCGGGCAAGGACTACCTGAAGCCGGACAAGAACAGCTCGGGCGCCGAGAACGACCGTCGCGGCAAGACCGACGGCACGGTCGACGAGGTCGGACACGGCACCAAAGTCGCCGGAATCATCGCCGCCCGCCCCCGCGCCGGCACCGGCTTCGTCGGGATCGCCCCCGAGGCGACGATCATCCCGATCCGGCAGAACGACGAGAAGAACAGCGGCAAGTCGGACACGATGGCCCAGGCGATCGACCACGCCGTCGCCAAGGGCGCCCACGTCATCAACATCTCGCAGGACACCACCCAGGCGTTGAGTTCCGACTCCTCGATGGCCAGGGCGGTCGCCAGGGCTCTGGCCGAGGACATCGTCGTCGTCGCCTCGGCCGGCAACGACGGCATGGACGGCAAGCTCAAGAACACCTATCCAGCGGCCTTCCCCGGAGTGCTCGCCGTCGCCTCCTCCGACCGCAACAACGAGCGCGCGGAGTTCTCCCAGTCCGGAACCTTCGTGGGAGTCGCGGCACCCGGCGTCGACATGGTCTCGACCGTCCCCGGCGGCGGCCAGTGCGTCGACAACGGCACCAGCTTCTCCGCCCCGTACGTCTCCGGTGTCGCCGCCCTGCTGCGCGCGAAGCACCCGGAGTGGAAGCCGGCCCAGATCGTGGCCCGCATCGAGCAGACGGCCGTACGGTCCGTCAACGGGCGTGACAACCACGTCGGCTGGGGAGTGGTGGACCCGGTACGGGCCCTCGCCGATGCTCCGGAACCGGCCCCGACGGCACCCGTCCCCGACCCGGCCCCACCCAAGCCGCCGGCGCCGGAACCCGCCCACCTGGCGCTGACGGAGACCCCCCAGGAACGCACCGAACGCATCGGCACGTACGCCCTGGGCGTGGGCGGTGTCCTGGTGGCGGTGATCGCGGGCGCCGCCACGGTCATCCGCGACAGCCGAAGCCGGCGACGGGGGATCTGACTTTGCAATTGGAACTGTCGTACCAAATGGCTAGAGTGGTGTGCGAGTTCGAGAGCCTGACGAGGGGGACTTGAGGTGGGAGAGCCGGCCGGGGGCGGCAAGCAGGGGCTGGAAGTCGGAGAAGTCACTCTCCAGAGCTTCTACTCACGCATGCAGAAGCTCGTCGAGGAACTGAAGGGCTCGCCCGCCGAGCACACGAAGATCGGCGAACAGAAGGTCACGGCCGCGTCGTACGGCACGGGCTTCGCCGCCGCGACGGAACTTCACAGCGCGTACGAAAAGGTACGTACCCGCCTCGAGGAACTCACGAGGACGTTCGGCGAGACGATCGAGGGCATGGGCCTCGCCGCCACGATCGCCGACAAGGGTTACACGGGCGTGGACGAGGAAGAGCGCGAGCGGTACGCGGCGATCCAGAAGCGCACGCAGCAGGAGTACCGCGAGCGCCACGGCGAAGGCGGCCAGGGGACCGGAGACGGCAAGGACAAGCCCGGGCAGCCCGCCAAGGACACGGACGGCACGGACGGCACCGGCGATTCCGGCGGATTCAGCTAGCGGGGGAGTGGCAAGACATGGCAGGAGAGTTCGAGGGGAAGTCCCTGGACGCCCTGTACGCGATGATCGCGTCGGCCAAGCCGGAGGAGATCACCTCCACCGGCACCGCGCTGGCGTCGGCGGTGCCGAAGATCCTCGAGATCGCCGCGGACCTCCGTCTGTACATCAGCCGCGTCCAGTGGGAGGGCGAGGGAGGCAACGCCTTCCGCAAGTGGGGCGCGGGCATGGTCTCCGAGACCCTGGTCCTGGGCGACTTCACCAAGGTCGTCGCCGACGAACTGCAGCGCGCGGGCCAGGCCCTGTCGGAGGCGAAGGCCGCGGTGCCGAAGCCGGCGGGCATGTGCTTCGCGGACGCGGAGAAGGAGAAGGCCCGCATCG
Source organism: Streptomyces sp. NPDC013457 (assembly GCF_043089925.1). Lineage (NCBI taxonomy): Bacteria > Bacillati > Actinomycetota > Actinomycetes > Kitasatosporales > Streptomycetaceae > Streptomyces > Streptomyces sp. NPDC013457. The sequence goes on along the minus strand of NZ_JBICBL010000004.1, from coordinate 23,762 downwards.
AGTCGGAGACGGGTCCGAAGCTCCAGGAGGCGATCCACCAGCTGGAGCGGCTGTCGTCGTACTACGACGCGACGCGGAACCGGATCGGGGCGGAGCGGGAGCCGGATTTCAAGGCACTCCCCGGCACCGTCGCGGGCGGAGAGCACGCGTACGGGACCGGGGGTACCGGCGGCGGAACGACGTATGCGTCCACCTCCGGAGCCGGTGCCTCGCCCGCTGACCGGTCGTCGACACGTACGCCCGACGCGGCGACTCCGAGCCAACCGACACCTGACGTGACGCTTCCCCCGACGGCGACAAGGCCGCCGGAGAGCGAGGTCAACACCAACCTCGACTCGGTGACCATCACGCCGGACGTACCGACCCGTCCGACCCTGCAGCCCCCTACGACGCCGCCGGTGACCACGGTCGGCCCGCCCACTCCGCCGTTGCCGCCCCTGGCTCCCCCGGTCGGTCCTCAGCCCACGACCGGTCCGCCTCGTGCGAACCCGGGGCTCCCGGGCCCCGCGACCGGAGGCCTGAAGGCCCCCAGCCCTCTCGGCACGCCTCCGCGAGCGGAGGGCATCACCGGCGGCCGCCAGGTGCCAGGTCGCACGGGCCTGCCCGGTCAAGGGCCGAGGCTTCCCATGGGCCCGGTGATCGGCGAGGAACGCGCCGGCCAGTACGGTCGCGGTGGGGCAGGGATGCACGGGCCCGGCGCCGGCATGCATGGTGCGCCGGGCGGAAACACGGGCGGTGCGGCGGGTCGCCGACTGGCCATGCAGCCGGGTGGAACCGTCGGGACCCCCACCGGGTCCGCTGGGCGGGCCTTCACCCCTGGCGGCACCGGGCTGGTCCGCCCCGCCTCGACCGAGCGGGGCGAGGACGAGCGCCGTACCAACCGTTCCCGCCCTGACTATCTGACCGAGGACGAGGAGACGTGGGATTCCGGTCAGCGTCAGATCGTCCCGCCCGTCATCGACTAGGAGTCCTTCGCACATGTCCCCGCTTGTTCGTGCCTGTCGCAGCCGTGCGATCGGTCTGCTGAGCGCCGTGATCGCCGTCGTCGCGATGTGGACGGTCGGGGCGCCTACCGCTCAGGCGGAGGACATGCGCGGGCGTCAGTGGTACTTGGACGCGATGAAGGCGGACGAGCTCTGGAAGGTGGCCACAGGCAAGGGGGTCACTGTCGCCGTACTCGACAGCGGGGTGGACTCGTCGGTCTCGGAACTCCGCGGCAAGGTGCTGGCCGGCAGAAACTTCTACGACGCCGGCGGGGGCGACGGCCGTACGGACACGGAACGCCACGGCACGAACATGGCCATCGCCATCGTCGGCAGCGGGTCCGACAGTGGTGTGAAGGGAATCGCCCCCGATGCCAGGGTGCTGCCGGTGAAGGTGGGGGAGCGCGCCACGTTCGGTCTGGTGAAGCACGCGGCGAAGGCCATCCGCTATGCCGTGGACAACGGCGCCCGGGTGATCAACATCTCCATGGCCGGCCCAGCCGTCGAGACTGATGCCGCGGAGTGGCAGGCAGCCGTGGACTACGCCCTGAAGAAGGACGCGCTGATCTTCGCGGGAGCGGGCAACGAGGGTCTGGACATGCCGCAGCACCCCGCGGCGATCCCCGGAGTCGTCGCCGTAGGCGCCCTCGACACCAAGGGCAAGGTCGCCGACTTCTCGAACTACGGCTCCCACATCGCCCTCGCCGCTCCGGGCGTCGAGATTCCCGGCCGCTGCACCGAGGACAAGACGCGGTACTGCGCGGGCTGGGGCACCAGCCAAGCCACCGCCATCGCCTCCGGCACCGCCGCCCTCATCTGGTCCGCGCATCCCGACTGGACCGCCAACCAGGTTCTCCGCGTCATGATGGAGACCGCCGGCCACGTGGGCAAGGTGCCGGACAAGTACATCGGCTACGGCTCCATCCGCCCCGCCCAGATCCTCCTGGAGGGCAAGGGCAACCCGGGCGCCCCCGACGTGAACCCGCTGCTCGCCGCACAGAAGCAGGCGCAGCAGTCGCAGTCGCCCATCCCTCAGACTTCCCCCTCTCCTGACAGCACGGGGGCAAGCGGCACCAACGGGCCGACCCAGGAACCGAAGAACCCTGAGTCCGCGGCCCGGTCCGACGAGAGCGGGTTCCCGCTCTGGGGCATCGCCGTGAGTGCCGTCGCGGTCGTCGCCGTCGTCATCGGCGTCGTCGTGGCGGCAGGCAGGCGCAACAGGAGAGCGTAGCCAGAGCTGAGCTACGCGTACGAGTACCTTCCCGACAACGAGGAGCGTCACATGACCAGCCCCGCAGGTGGGTTCGGGCTTGCCGAGGATCCGGTAACCCAGGCCAAGAACAAGATCATGCAGACCGGCGAAGAGGTCTCCAAGCAGGCCCGCGAGATGGCCAACATCCTGGAGACGGTCCACGCGGGCTGGACGGGTGCGGGCGCGGCAGGCTTCAAGACCGCGCAGTCGGCCCTCAACGAGGACCACGACACCATCCGGCGTCTGCTCAACGTGCTGCTCAACGCGGTCAACGAGACCAAGAACCTCAGCGCGGCGAACGACTTCGAGGTGTTCCAGACCCTCAAGGCCAACAACTCCGCGCTGAACAACATCTGAGTCCGAGGAGAGCACGATGTCCGGCATCGATCAGAACACCAAGGTCCGGTACGAGAGCGTCCAGGAGATGGCGAACCGCCTCCGGACCGTCTCCTCGAACATCATCAAGGACCTCGAAGAGATGAACGCCGCCCTACGTGTCGTCACCGACACCTGGGACGGCGAGGCGCACCAGGAGTACGTGATCCTCCAGGGCAAGTACAAGAAGCGTGCCGAGGACATGAAGAACCGCCTCGAGACGGTCGCGAAGCAGATCGAGTCGGGCAAGGACAGCTACCGCGCCACGGACGTCAAGGCGTCGCGCCTGTTCACCGAGGGCTACTGACCCTCCCCGTTCAGCGCAGCAGAAGGGGCCCGTCCCAGGCTGGGACGGGCCCCTTCGCGTGCACCTCGTACGCCTCGCGCACGCGCCCTACTTCAGGTCGAACTCGCCGTCCCTCGCACCCAGGACGAACGCCGTCCACTCCGCCTCGGTGTAGCGCAGGACCGTGCCCGGGTCGAGGGAGGACCGCATCGCGACGGCCCCGCCCGGCAGATGGGCGATCTCCACGCGCTCCTCGTCGGGGCTCGTGCCGGGGGCGCCCTGCCACTCGACATCGCTGATGTCGAGCGCGTACAGCTCGTCCTTTTCCTGCTGAGTGCCCATCAGTCTCTGCTCCTTAGTGCGGGTGGAACGTCGTCGCCCGTCAATGATCGACCCGGACGGCTCCCGGTGTCAGACGGACGGCGGATTCACTTCGCCTGCGCGGCGAAAGTCCGCGCCAGCTCCACGACCTGGTCCGGCTCGAGCGCGCTCTTGTCGTCCTCCCCGACGGTCAGGAGCAGAGCCACGTCACCCTTGCCGCCGGAGTCGAGCCGGACGGTCACCACGTTCCCGCCCTTGCTCGCCACGGGCTCGCCGGGCTTCGCGTCGTAGGCCTTCGTGCCGAAGGACTTCACGTCCTCGACGGACATGCCGCCAGCCTGCTGGGCGGTGGGCAGGAGGTAGTTGGTCGCGTTCCCGGCTTCCGTGCCGGCGGTGTGGACCGTCAGGTCCTCACCGCCCACGTGGTACGAGCAGGTGATGATCCCGCCGGCCTTGCCGGCCAACGGCGACTGCGGGTCCGACGTCTTTCCGCCCTCACCCGTCGCCATCGGGTCGCCCGCCTCGGCCCCCGCCGCGCCGGCCTCGATCCCCTCGCCGACGTTCGCCGCCTCGGCGGCCTTCCCGGCGTCGTACGGCACCGGGCACGCGTCGGCCCCGTCCTTCCCGACGCCCTCGGCGAGCTCGACCACCCGGTCCACGCTCAGGGAACCCCCGGCGTCCGCCCCATCGCCGCTCCCGCAGCCGGCCAGAGCCGCGACGAGAACGGCGCTCACGACGGCGCCTGCGGTTACGTGCTTCGTTCGGATCTTCACGAGCTACCTTCGGTAAGGGGCTTCACGACAGGGTCCTTCGCCAACGGCTTGTTCTCACAGCCCAAAACCTCCGTGGCCCGCCGCGTCATCTGGTGTACGAACGACATCTGCTGATCCTGAGTGCCGTGGTCCTTGACCGGGCCCAGGTTCATGGTGAACGAGGCGTCCGCATGGAGAAGCACCTTCTTCGACCGTGCCTTCAGCTCGCCGGGCAGCTCGCACTGGACGTAAAGGTCCGTCATGGTGTCGTGGGACTTACCCGTCGCACCATCGAACCGATAGCTGCTCGTGCCCTCGGGGTCCTTGCCCGATGTCGCCTCGGTGAGGGGCGCCCACCTGTATTCGATGGTCGCCTGACCGTCCCCGGCCACACCCTTGGGCAGGTACTCGCACTGCCGGACGGACTGCGTCACCTGTCCTTCCGGTTCTCCTCGCAGATTGACCGACATCTTTTCGACGAAGTCAGGAACGCGGTTGCCGATTCGGGTCTCGAAGGAGTTCGCCCGGATCACCTGCAGCAGCAGCTTTTCCTCCGAGGAACCGGAGGCGATGTCGCACACGTAGTCATCCGGAGGTCCCGCTTGTGGAGGCGCGTCACTCGAGCACGCGGTCGTGACCAGCGCGAGCGGGACGACCGCGGCCACCGCGAAGCGTGAGAAGCCAGAAGGGCGCCTAGTTGCCCAGGTGTGATGCCGCCGTGCTGCGACCGTCCTCGTAGCCGCCATTCGCCGCGTCCTTCGCCGAGTTGTACGGGCCATTGTCCAGAATTCCTTCCTTCTTCCCCCAAGCGGTGAGAAGGTCGTTCGTGCCGTCCTTGCCGGACGAGTAGTTCTCGCTCGACTCCTTCTTCGCCTGTTCCTCAGCCGCCTCCGTGACGTCCTTGACCCACTCGTACTTGGCGGTGTCGACGATGGCACCGGCGGCCGAGCCAGCGAACGGGATCTCGCCGACGATGCTGTTGACGCCGTTTGCCGAATACTCCGCGGTCGTCTCCGCCCACTCGACCTTGTCGTCCTTCTTGTCGATGTAGACGTCGGCGCCGATCCCGTTGAGGGCACCCAGCGCACCCCCGACGTGCTTCGCCCGGTGGTCCCAGTCGGCACTCTGGCCGTGCGTCGCATCACCCGAGAAGTCCGGTGCCTCCGCGAGCTGCTTAGCCGAGTACGAACGCTCCGCCTCATAGATCAGGGCGAAGGAGTCACCGTCCTCGGCCACGCCTCGCATGACGCGGATGAGGTCACCCTGCGATACGGCCATGTGCGCGTTCTCGCCGGAACCGATGATGGATTCCTTACCGCCGCTGAGGCCGTATGCGGGGTCCTCACCGTTCAGGATCACATGGGTGTCGTTGACGTAGTCCGCGAGGGCGTGCGCCATCGGCTTCTGGAGGTTCGCCAGGTGCTCGGGGAACTTGCCCTCGTCCAGCTGGGACTCGAGGTAGTCGACGGAGTGGTGCATCACGCGCGCCTGGCCCTCCGTATGGGCCCCCACCTCACCGAGTTTCTCGCCCGGGGCGTGCCCTGTTGCCGCCGCCTGGATGGCCGCGCCGAGGCCCGTCGCCTTGAACGGGTCCTTCATCTCGTCGACGTAACCCGGCGCCGACATCCACGGGTCGACCCACTTGCGATCCGTGATCAGGTACTTCAGGTGGTCGTTCTCGTTCCCCGGAGCCTTCGGGTCGAGGAAGTACTCGGCGTCCGACGGGTCCTTGCTCATGATCTTGAGCAGGCCGTCCACCGGGTCATGGAGGAGGTTCGGGCGCTGGCCGTCGAAGTGGTGCGCCCAGATGTTCTCCTTGTCCTTCTCGACCCGGATCATGTCGCTGCCGATCTCGTTCAGGAACTCCTTGCCGTAGTCGGCGCTGCCCTGCGACATGAGCGTGACCAGGTGCTGGTACCCGTGCGAGGGCCGGAGGTTGCCCGTGATGTTGTCGTCGCCGATCGCCTTCAGGCCGTCCACGAACGGCCGGTACGCGTAGCCGTTCGGGTCCTTCGTGCCCGATGCGATCGTGTCCGCCAGGCCGGCGTTGATCGAGTTGTACAGCTTCTTGTCCGCGTCCGAAATGCCCCGCTCGTTCGCAGCCAGGTTCATCTCGTCGGCGATCTTCAGCGCGTCCTTCGCGCCCAGCGCGTGCAGATACGCCTCGCTGAAGTGCTTGTCCTTGGAGTTCTTCTCCAGGATCTCGCGGTACTGCTCCAGTTCCTTCCGCGACGCGTCGCCGTTGCGCACCTTCTCCGAGAGGGCGAGTGCCTCCACGGCCTCGACGTCGCCCACCGGCTTGGAGTTGAAGCCCAGCGGCGCCGTGCCGTCCGCGCCGGAGGCGTTCAGCAGGGCGGTCTTGACGTCCTGGTCGAACTCCGTGATCGCCTTGACCGCGTCGTTGATCTTCTTCGTGTACGACTGCTCGACCGAATGGAGGTCCGGGTCGTGCTGGATCGTGTACGCCTCCTTCTGGGAGACCTTGCTGAAGTCGAAGCTCGCGACGCCGTACTCCGAGACCTTCATGCCGGCCGTGACCGCCTCGTCGACGGCCGTCTTCACCCGGCCCTTGAGCTCGGTGAGCGTGCTGTGGGCGTCCCGCAGCAGCGACTCCATCGCCTTCGCCTCTTTCTGCGCGGCGTCGAGCTCACCCCGGGTGATGCCGAAGTTGGTCGCGCCGATCTGCTGGGCCTGTCCGGTCCACAGCGGGCCGCCCGACGCGACCTTCTGGACGTCCTTCTCGTACAGGTCCTCGACCTTCTTGAACTTCTCCGCCATGGTCTTCCAGCCGTCGGCGGCGGTGCTCAGCTTGCCGAGGTCGGTCTTCATGATCTCTTCGTACGTCGGCATCGCGTCTCCCCCTACAGTCCCGAGATCTTCGACTGCGTCACGAGTCCGTTCCCCGTGACGATGTCGTTGCTCTGGAACAGCGTCGACGCGCTTCGCAGCGCGCCCTTCTCCGAATCGAGGCGCGCGTTGAGCCGCTTCACCTGGCTGTCCCAGTGGTCGTGCGCCTTCTTCAGGCCGGCGGCCGTCTCCCAGCCCTTGAACGCGGCGACGGCGCCGCTGGTGGACTCGTCGGCCGCGTCGGCGGCCGTCTTCAGGTCCGGCTGGATGTGGTTCTCGATGCTGTTGGCCGCCTGCTTCTTCTTCGCGGGCGTCGTCGCCAGGTCGGGACCGGTGCCCCCGCCGCCGCCCCCGTCCGCGGGGAGCTGGTTGAGGCGCGTGTTCGCCGACTGGTTCTCGATCGCGGCGGTCTTCGCCTGGGCCCACTCGTCATTGAACGACATTGACTCCCCCTCGCTGGATTAGCGCGATGTTTGCAGTGATGAAGTGTTCACGTCCACCGGCGACGACGTCACGGGCCGCCTCACGGTTCTGTCCGCCGGGCTCTTCCATGTCTCGCCGCACGCTGTTCCGTGCGTCCCGTCACCGATCTCATCTGTCCGGCATCCGTTCGCATCTCTGCGGCCCGCTTCTCGTCGCTCCGGCCCGCCTCGCATTGCTCAGGCCCGCCTCTCATCGCTCCGGCATCCGCCCGGTCTGCACCAGCGACGAGCCGCCCCGGCGCCCGACGAAGAGGCCACGTCCCGCCGGCATGGGCCGCGGCCGGGCGCTGCCCAGGAGGTCGCCCTCCTGCGGGTCGCCCGACAGGACCACGCCCTGCGCGCCCAGTTCCTTGATGCGCTGCATGAACGCCTCGTACATCGAGCGGGAGGCCCCGGCGCTGTTGCGGGCGATGATGAAGCGAACGCCCGTGTCACGGGCGAACGGCAGATACTCCGCGAGCGCGGCCAGCGGGTTGCCGGCGCTCGTCGCCACGAGGTCGTAGTCGTCGACGACGATGAAGACCTGCGGGCCCGACCACCAGCTGCGGTCCCGCAGCTGCTGCGGTGTCACGTCCTGGGGCGGCTGCCGTCGCGAGAAGACACCCGCCAGCGCTTCCATGTGCATCTGCATCGAGCTCGCCATCGGCGCGTACTCCAGCAGGTGCTCCTCCGGCAGGGCGCCGAGGAGCGCCCGTCGGTAGTCGCCGACGACGAGCTTCGCCTCGTCGGGGGAGTAGCGCTCCGCGATCTGCTTGGTGAACAGGCGCAGCAGGTTCGTCTTGCCGGACTCGCTCTCGCCGAAGATCAGGAAGAACGGGTCCGTGTCGAAGTTGACGAACACCGGCTCCAGCCGTGTCTCGTCGATGCCGATGGCGATGCCGTGCTGCGGGAACTCGAAGCCCTTCGGCAGCTGGTCCGCCGGAACCTTGTGCGGCAGCAGTCGTACCGCGGGAGCGGGCGGGCCGGCCCAGGCGTTACGCACCGCCTGCACGAACGCCGCCGTTCCCTCCGCGAGGTCGCCGGAGGTGCTCAGCGAGTCGAGCAGCGGCAGGCCGCCCATGAAGTGCAGCTTCTCCGGCACCTGGCCGCGGCCGGGCACGCCGGTGGGCACGTTGGCCGCCACCTTGCGGTCGAACTCGGAGTCCATGACGTCGCCGAGGCGCAGTTCCAGACGGCTCAGCATCTGGTCCTTGATCGCGGCACGGACCTCCATGTAGCGGGCGGCCGTGATCACCACATGGATGCCGTATCCGAGGCCGCGGGCCGCGATGTCGGAGACGATCGCCTCCAGCCCTTCGTACTCGTTCCTGAAGCCGCCCCAGCCGTCGATGACGAGGAAGACGTCGCCCCAGGCCTCGCCCGGCAGTTCACCCGCGGCGCGCTTGCGCCGGTAGGTGGCGATCGAGTCGATGGAGTGCGAGCGGAAGAACTCCTCCCGCCGGTTCAGCACGCCGAGCACCTCCGCCACCGTCCGCCGCACCCGCTCGGGGTCGAGCCGGGAGGCGATGCCGCCGACATGTGGCAGCTCGGCCAGCGAGATCATGCTGCCGCCGCCGAAGTCCAGTGCGTAGAACTGCACTTCGGCCGGAGTGTGCGTCAGCGCGAAGGACGAGATCAGCGTCCGCATCAACGTCGACTTGCCGGACTGCGGACCGCCGACCACCATCATGTGGCCCGCCGCACCCGAGAAGTCCCGGTACAGCACCTCGCGCCGCTGCTCGAAGGGCTTGTCGATGAGTCCGAGCGGCACCGTGAGCCCGCCCTGGCGCGTGTACTCCGTCGCCGTCAGACCGCGGTCCGCGGTCGGCGCGATCCCCGGCAGGAGCTGGTCCAGCGAGGGCGCCCGGTCCAGCGGCGGCAGCCACACCTGGTGTGCGGGCACGCCCTGGCCTTCCAGCCGACGCACGATCACGTCGAGGACGGTGTCCGCGAGCGCCTCGTCCTCCTCCTCACGCTGCGCCGCCATGTACGCCGGGTCGGGCGCGGCGTACACCACCGGTACCGGCGTGGCCGTGAAGATCACGGGCCGCCGCTCGATCGGCAGCTGCCCGGCGGCGAGCCGCGGCCCGCCCGTGCGGTAGGTGCCGGAGACGTACGCCGCCTTGAACCGGGTCATCTCGTCCGTACCGAACTTCAGATAGCCCGAACCCGGCACCGACGGCAGGTGGTAGGCGTCCGGCACGCCGATGGCCGTGCGCGACTCGGCCGCCGAGAACGTCCGCAGACCGATCCGGTACGAGAGATAGGTGTCGAGACCGCGGAGCTTGCCCTCCTCCAGCCGCTGCGAGGCCAGCAGCAGGTGCACACCCAGGGACCTGCCGATGCGGCCGATCTGGATGAACATGTCGATGAAGTCCGGCTTCGCGGTCAGCAGCTCGGAGAACTCGTCGATGACCAGGACCAGCGAGGCCAGCGGCTCCAGCGGGGCACCGGCCGCCCGCGCCTTCTCGTAGTCGTGGATGTTGGCGTAGTTGCCCGCCGAACGCAGCAGCTCCTGACGGCGCTGCAGCTCACCGCGGATCGCGTCGCCCATCCGGTCGACGAGCGTGAGGTCGTCGGCGAGGTTGGTGATGACGGCGGCGACGTGCGGCATCTGGGACATGCCCGCGAAGGTCGCACCGCCCTTGAAGTCCGCGAGGACGAAGTTCAGCGTCTCCGAGGAGTGCGTCACCGCGAGACCGAGGACCAGGGTGCGCAGCAGCTCCGACTTCCCGGATCCGGTCGCACCGACGCACAGCCCGTGCGGGCCCATGCCCTCCTGAGCGGCCTCCTTCAGGTCCAGCATGATCGGCTGGCCGTCCTCGCCGACACCGATCGGCACACGCAGCCGCTCCGCCACGGAGCGGGGCCGCCAGGTCCGCGACACGTCCACCGAGCCGGCGTCACCCAGGTTCAGCAGATCCGTGAAGTCCAGGTTGGCGAGGAGCGGTTCGTCGTCGTCCCCACCGCCCATCCGCAACGGCGCGAGCTGCCGGGCCAGCGCTTCGGCCGCCGGCAGCGAGATCCCGTCCGGCACACCCTCGTACGCGAAGCCGCCCCCCGACTCCAGGCGCAGCCGCCCGGGCCGTACGACCACCGACAGACCACCGCGCGGCTCGTCGAGCTCACCGGGGACCACCTCGATGATGGTCACGCCCTGCAGGCCCTCGGGCGCCGCGAACAGCGAGTCCGGCGGCACCATTCCGCCGTCGAGGACGACCACCACATGCGGCTGGTCCAGGACGGGCTGGCTGTCGCGGCTGAACCTCGGCCGGCCGTCGAGCCGCGAGCGGATCAACGACTCGAGCTCACCGAGGTCGTCGCCGAACAGTCGCCTGCTGCCCGCGCCGTCGACCTGACCGGCCACCTGCGTGTGCGGCAGCCACTTCGTCCAGTCCCATCGCTCGTGCGCACCCCTGGCCGCGACCACGGCCAGCATCAGATCGTCGGGGGAGTGGAGCGTCACCAGCTGGGAGACCATGCCGCGCGCCGCGGCCTGCGCCGCCTCCGGCTCCCCGGAGACCGTCACGTGGTAGAAGGCGCGCATCGAGACCGCCATCGGCAGCCCGTCCAGCGAACCGTGCACCGCGAGGAACTGCTGCATCGCACCCGCGCACAACGGCTCCAGCTCGTCCACCGGCGCCGTGTCCGGGGCGACCAGCGGCGTCGCCAGCTGCTGGGCGCCCAGCCCGATCCGCACCTGCCCGAAGTCCTTGTCGCCCACACGGCGTTCCCACACGCGCGAACCTTCCGCCACCACCGACCACAACTGCTCGGGCGAGGGGTGCAGATACAGCTGCGCGTCCCGCTGCCGGCGTGCGGTGCGCCGGACCGTACGCCGCGTCTGCGCGAGGTATTTGAGGTAGTCACGCCGCACATCGGCAATTTGCCCCTGCGTACCCTTCCGGAATCGGACGAGCTGCGCGATGACCATTCCGACCGTCGAGACGAGCATCAGGATGCCCATGATGCGCATGAACGGATGCGCTCCAGGCATGAAGAAGAACACCACGGAGGAGCCCATGCCGAGCATCGGCAGGAGCTGCATCAACATGCCCTCCTGCTGCCCGCGCGGCAGTTCGGGCGGAGACTCCAGGACCAGTTCCTCACTGGGTACTTCCGGAGGAAGGGACCTCGGCGGGCGTTTGACGACGATCTGGCTCACCGGCTCATCAATCCCTCGTTACGGGCGGACTTCGTGCGGGAGTTCCGCACCGGCGCCCCGTGAGCGACGGCCTCCCCCATGAGACGGCGATCCTACTTGCAGCCACCTCGGACCGGCCCCGGTAGGGTGGCGCGCGCACTGTGCGCAACCGCGAATCAGGGGGTCCAGACACGTGAGTACGACTGCAGCGACCGGCTTCTGCCGTGTCACCGTCGTGGCGCCGGACAGTCGTATCGACGTCGCACTCCCGGAGGACATCTCCGTCGCCGACGTCTATCCGGAGATCCTGCGGCTCACCGGACAGACCCAGGCCGCCGGCACCCCGACCGGCTACCACCTCGTCCGGCGTGACGGCTCCGTCCTCGACGGCGCGCGCACCCTCGCCGCCCAGCAGGTCCTCGACGGCGAGGTCCTCTCGCTGCGCCCGTTCGCACAGTCGCTGCCGCCGGCCGTCTTCGACGACGTCTCCGACGCCGTCGCCTCCGCCGTCACCCGTGACCGGCACCTGTGGAGCGACGACCTGCTGCGCGGCGCCGGACTCGTCGGCGGAGTGCTGCTGCTGGTCCTGATGGGCTTCGTGCTCTGGTTCGCCGATCCCGTGCGCCACGACATGCACAGCCTTCCCGGTGTCGTCGCGGGCGCCGCGGGCATCCTGCTGACCGCGTTCGCCGGCGTGCGCGCCCGGGTGTACGGAGACCGGGCCACCGCCGTCGCGCTCGGGCTCGGCGCCCTCCCGCTGCTGCTCATCGCCGGCTCGGGCATCATCGGACCCGACGCGGGCCACGGCCCCGGACGCCTGCAGTTCCTGCTCGGCTGCGTGACCGTGCTGGTCGTCTCCGTCACCCTGGTCGCACTCACCCCCAGCGGCGACGCACCCTTCGTCGCGGCGACCTTCCTGGCCACGGTCGGCACCCTCGCCACCTTCCTGGCGATCGTCTCGGAATCGTCGGCGCCCGAGACGGCCGCCGTCTGCGCCCCGGTCGCCGTCGGCCTGGTCGCCTTCCTGCCCGGCCTCTCCGCCCGCTTCGCGCGGCTGCCCATCGGCTACGCGTCCCCGCGCAGCGCCACGGAGGACGAGTTCCACGCCGACCCGAACCACACCCCTGACGAGGCCCAGCCCGTCGACGGCGAGCGCATCGCCCTCCAGGCCCGGCGCGGCCACGAAATGCTTCTCGGCCTCGTCGGCGGTTGCGCCGCCGTGGTCGTCGGCTCCGCCGCGGTCCTCGGCTTCGCCGGCAACGTCTGGGGCCAGTTCCTCGCCCTGGCCGCCGGCCTCGCGATGCTCCTGCGGGCCCGGCTCTTCCGCTACACCTCGCAGGTCGCGTGCGTTCTCGTCGCCGGAATCGCCGCGATCAGCCTGCTGATCCTCGGCCTCTCCCTCAACCCGCCGGTCGACCTGGTCAAGGACCTGCTGATCTACGGGGACCGCGGCGGCCTCGACATCCGTACGATCTGGCTCACGGCCGCCGTCGCCGCGGGCGCCGCTCTGGTCACCGCGATCGGACTGATCATCCCGAGGAAGGGCCTCTCTCCCTTCTGGGGCCGTCTGCTCGACCTGACCGAGGGCTTCGTCCTCCTCTCCCTCGTCCCCCTCTGCCTTGCCGTACTGGACGTCTTCATGGCGGCTCGCTCCCTCACCAGCAAGTAAGGGGTCTGCGGACACCTGGTACCCTGTGTAACGGCCGTTTGTGTACGCGCTCCCGGAAGTGCCCCGAATCCCCGGATTCGGCTGATTCTCTGGGAGCTGCGCTCATCGGACCTTCGCCTCCGAGTCACGGAAGCTCCCCTGAGACCAAGACCAGGGGCACTCGTGGGCGCACGAACACCAGAGGAGTACCGAGTGTCTCTCGACGCCGCTACGAAGAAGCAGATTTTCGCCGAGTTCGGCCAGAAGGAGGGCGACACCGGCTCCCCCGAGGTTCAGGTCGCGATGCTCTCCCGCCGCATCTCGGACCTGACCGAGCACCTCAAGCAGCACAAGCACGACCACCACTCCCGTCGTGGTCTGCTGATCCTGGTCGGCCAGCGTCGCCGCCTGCTGCAGTACCTGGCCAAGAAGGACATCCAGCGCTTCCGTACCCTGGTCGACCGCCTCGGCATCCGCCGCGGTGCGGCCGGCGGTGCCAAGTAAGGACGCCGTGAAGGGAGCGGTTCCCACTTTTAGGGGGCCGCTCCCTTTGCTGTACGTGCGCGATGTACCGACCGGCACTTAGTCTGGTCACACAACGCCACATTCACGAGTGAGAGGCCGCCGGCACGCCGCCGGTCCTCGGTAGTGGCCCCCGGACCCCATCATCCCCGGGTGCTTCGATCGAAGACCGGCCCGCATCCGAAGGCGCGCTTCTCCTCCACCACCGTCCTCGGCCACACGGGCCGACGGACGAAAAGACGAAAGTAGGAGAAACCGCTAGTGGAGAACGAGACCCACTACGCCGAGGCCGTCATCGACAACGGCACCTTCGGCACCCGCACCATCCGCTTCGAGACGGGCCGCCTGGCCAAGCAGGCCGCCGGCTCCGCCGTGGCGTACCTGGACGACGACACGATGGTCCTTTCGGCCACCACCGCGTCCAAGAAGCCCAAGGACCAGCTCGACTTCTTCCCCCTCACGGTGGACGTCGAGGAGCGGATGTACGCGGCCGGCAAGATCCCCGGCTCCTTCTTCCGCCGGGAAGGCCGCCCCTCCGAGGACGCCGTCCTCACCTGCCGCCTGATCGACCGCCCGCTGCGCCCCTCCTTCAAGAAGGGCCTGCGCAACGAGATCCAGATCGTCGAGACGATCATGGCGCTCAACCCCGACCACCTCTACGACGTGGTCGCCATCAACGCCGCCTCCTGCTCCACGCAGCTGGCCGGCCTGCCCTTCTCCGGCCCGATCGGCGGCACCCGTGTCGCCCTGATCAACGGCCAGTGGGTCGCGTTCCCGACGCACACCGAGCTCGAGGACGCCGTCTTCGACATGGTCGTCGCCGGTCGCGTCCTGGAGGACGGCGACGTCGCGATCATGATGGTCGAGGCCGAGGCCACCGAGAAGACCATCGAGCTCGTCAAGGGCGGCGCCGAGGCGCCGACCGAGGAGGTCGTCGCCGCCGGTCTCGAGGCCGCGAAGCCCTTCATCAAGGTCCTCTGCAAGGCCCAGTCGGACCTCGCCGCCAAGGCTGCCAAGCCCACCGGCGAGTTCCCGGTCTTCCTCGACTACCAGGACGACGTCCTGGAGGCGCTCACCGCCGCCGTCAGGAGCGAGCTCGCCCAGGCGCTCACGATCGCCGGCAAGCAGGAGCGCGAGGCCGAGCTCGACCGCGTCAAGGAGCTCGCCGCCGAGAAGCTGCTCCCGGCCTTCGAGGGCCGCGAGAAGGAGATCTCCGGCGCCTACCGCGCGCTGACCAAGAAGCTGGTCCGCGAGCGGATCATCAAGGACAAGGTCCGCATCGACGGCCGCGGGATCACGGACATCCGTACCCTCGCCGCCGAGGTCGAGGCCATTCCGCGCGTGCACGGCTCGGCGCTGTTCGAGCGTGGCGAGACCCAGATCCTGGGCGTCACCACCCTCAACATGCTCCGCATGGAGCAGCAGCTGGACACCCTCTCCCCGGTGACCCGCAAGCGCTACATGCACAACTACAACTTCCCGCCGTACTCCGTCGGTGAGACCGGCCGCGTGGGCTCGCCCAAGCGCCGCGAGATCGGCCACGGCGCGCTCGCCGAGCGCGCCATCGTGCCGGTGCTGCCGACGCGCGAGGAGTTCCCCTACGCGATCCGCCAGGTGTCCGAGGCCCTCGGCTCCAACGGCTCGACGTCCATGGGCTCGGTCTGCGCCTCCACCATGTCGCTGCTGAACGCCGGTGTGCCGCTGAAGGCCCCCGTCGCCGGTATCGCCATGGGTCTGATCTCCGAGGAGATCGACGGCAAGACCCACTACGTCGCCCTCACCGACATCCTCGGTGCGGAGGACGCCTTCGGCGACATGGACTTCAAGGTCGCCGGCACGAAGACCTTCGTCACCGCGCTCCAGCTCGACACCAAGCTCGACGGCATCCCCGCCTCGGTCCTGGCCGCCGCGCTGAAGCAGGCCCGTGACGCGCGTCTGCACATCCTCGACGTGATGAACGAGGCGATCGACGTTCCGGACGAGATGTCCCCGAACGCGCCGCGCATCATCACCGTCAAGATCCCGGTGGACAAGATCGGTGAGGTCATCGGCCCCAAGGGCAAGATGATCAACCAGATCCAGGAGGACACCGGCGCCGACATCACGATCGAGGACGACGGCACCATCTACATCGGTGCCGCCGACGGCCCGGCCGCCGAGGCCGCCCGCGCCACGATCAACGGCATCGCCAACCCGACCATGCCGGAGGTCGGCGAGCGCTACCTGGGTACGGTCGTCAAGACCACCACCTTCGGCGCGTTCGTGTCCCTGCTCCCGGGCAAGGACGGCCTGCTGCACATCTCGCAGATCCGCAAGCTCGCCGGTGGCAAGCGCGTGGAGAACGTCGAGGACGTGCTCGCGGTCGGCTCCAAGGTCCAGGTCGAGATCGCCGAGATCGACCAGCGCGGCAAGCTCTCCCTGATCCCCGTGATCGCGGACGAGGACGGTGCCGCCGAGGACGCGAAGGACGACACCGACCAGTGACGTCCCGTAGTTCCCGTGTGACGGCCCGCCCCTCTTCGGAGGGGCGGGCCGTCGCCCGTACCCAAACGCTTCTCCCGGGCAGGGACGGCATCGGCACGGTCCGCCGCACCACCCTCCCCGGCGGCCTGCGGATCGTCACCGAGACCCTCCCGTCCGTACGCTCCGCCACCTTCGGCATCTGGGCGCACGTCGGCTCGCGCGACGAGACGCCCACGCTCAACGGCGCCACGCACTACCTGGAGCACCTCCTCTTCAAGGGCACGAAGCGACGCAGTGCCCTCGACATCTCCTCCGCGCTCGACGCGGTCGGCGGAGAGATGAACGCCTTCACGGCGAAGGAGTTCACCTGCTACTACGCGCGGGTGCTCGACACCGACCTGCCGCTCGCCATCGACGTGGTCTGCGACATGCTGACCGGCTCGCTGATCCTCGAAGAGGATGTCGACGCCGAGCGCGGCGTCATCCTCGAAGAGATCGCGATGACCGAGGACGACCCGGGCGACGTCGTGCACGACCTGTTCGCGCAGACCATGTTCGGCGACACCCCGCTGGGCCGCCCGGTCCTCGGCACGGTCGACACCATCAACGCCCTGGACCGCGGCCGGATCGCCCGCTTCTACAAGAAGCACTACGACCCGACCCACCTGGTCGTCGCCGCCGCGGGCAACATCGACCACGCGACCGTCGTACGCCAGGTCCGCCGCGCCTTCGAGAAGGCGGGCGCCCTCTCCCGTACGGACGCTGTCCCCGTCGCCCCGCGCGACGGCCGGCGCACGATCCGCACCGCGGGCGCCGTCGAGGTCCTGGGCCGCAAGACGGAGCAGGCCCATGTCGTCCTCGGCATGCCGGGCCTCGCCCGCACCGACGAGCGCCGCTGGGCCCTCGGCGTGCTGAACACGGCCCTCGGCGGCGGCATGTCCTCCCGCCTCTTCCAGGAGGTCCGCGAGAAGCGCGGCCTGGCCTACAGCGTGTACTCGTACACCTCCGGCTTCGCCGACTGCGGCCTCTTCGGGGTGTACGCGGGCTGCCGCCCCAGCCAGGTCCACGACGTGCTGAAGATCTGCCGCGACGAGCTCGACAAGGTCGCCTCCGACGGGCTGACCGACGACGAGATCGCCCGCGCCATCGGCCAGCTCTCCGGCTCGACCGTCCTCGGACTGGAGGACACGGGCGCGCTGATGAACCGCATCGGCAAGAGCGAGCTGTGCTGGGGCACCCAGATGTCGGTCGACGACATGCTGGGCCGGATCGCCGCCGTCACCCCGGACGAGGTCCGCGAGGTCGCCCGTGATGTGCTCGGACAGCGGCCCTCGCTGTCCGCCATAGGGCCGCTGAAGGACAAGCAGGCGGCTCGCCTGCACGAATCCGTCTCCTAGAAGGAGTTCAGAGAGCAATGAGCAAGCTGCGCGTGGCGGTTGTCGGAGCCAAGGGCCGGATCGGCTCCGAGGCCGTACGGGCCGTCGAGGCCGCCGAGGACATGGAACTGGTCGCGGCGCTCGGCCGCGGCGACAAGCTGGAGACGCTCACCGAGGCGGGCGCCCAGGTCGTGGTCGAACTGACCACCCCGGACTCCGTGATGGGCAACCTCGACTTCTGCGTACGCCACGGCATCCACGCCGTCGTCGGTACGACCGGCTGGACCGAGGACCGCCTCGCGCAGCTGAACACCTGGCTCGCCGCCTCCCCGGAGACCGGCGTCCTGATCGCCCCGAACTTCTCCATCGGCGCCGTGCTGACCATGAAGTTCGCCCAGATCGCGGCCCCGTACTTCGAGTCCGTCGAGGTCGTCGAGCTGCACCACCCGAACAAGGTGGACGCCCCCAGCGGCACCGCCACCCGTACCGCCCAGCTGATCGCCGCCGCCCGTGCCGAGGCCGGCCTCGGCTCCCAGCCGGACGCGACCGCCACCGCCCTGGACGGGGCGCGCGGCGCGGACGTCGACGGCGTTCCGGTGCACGCCGTACGGCTCCGGGGCCTGCTGGCCCACCAGGAGGTGCTGCTCGGCGGCGAGGGCGAGACCCTGACGATCCGTCACGACTCGCTGCACCACTCCAGCTTCATGCCGGGCATCCTTCTGGGCGCCCGCCGTGTCGTCTCCGCCCCGGGCCTCACCTTCGGCCTGGAACACTTCCTGGACCTGGGCTGACGGCCATGGGCGGAAAGATCACGTACGTCTTCCTCGCCACCGTCCTCGTCCTCGTCTTCGGGGTGGTGGCGATGGAGGGCGTCCTGCTCGTCCTGACCGGGGAGCCCGCGGCGATGGGAATGGGCGCGGTGGCGTTCCTGCTGCCCGGCGTGGGCGGCTGGTTCCTCTGGAAGAACACCGCCTTCGCGCGGAACGCGCAGCGGCTCGCCCGCGAACTGGAGGCCGAAGGCGGCCTGCCGGTGGACGAGTTGAGGCGTACGGAAGGCGGCCGCATCGACCGGGAGTCGGCCGACGAGGTCTTCGCGAAGCGTCGCGCCGAGACCGAGGACGCCCCGGACGACTGGCGCTGCTGGTTCCGGCTGGCGGTCGCCTATCACGACGCCCGCGACACCCCGCGCGCCCGCAAGGCCATGCAGCGCGCGATCGCCCTGCACGCGGGCCGTACGGTCAGCGCGTAGCGGCGGGGGCGGCGACGCCGTACTCGGCGTTCCACGCCTCGACGGTGTCCGCCGCGCGGTCGAACGCCTCGATGCGGGAGAGGAAGTCGGCGTTGTGGTCGGTGAGCAGAGCGATCTGCTCACCACCCTGCCGCCCGAGGATCAGGGCCTGGCCCTGGACGGTGCGCGGCAGCCCCAGCCACCGCACGGGCTGCTGCGCCGTACGCACGTGCGTCACCCGGGCCCACGCCACGGTGGTGGTGGAGAAGAAGCCGACCCGGCGCACGCCGTGGAGGCTCACCCAGGTCCCCACCCGCAGCATCCGCAGCGCGGAGGCGATCATCAGGGCGGCCAGGACGAACGTGACGACGGCACCGCTCGTCGCGCCGGCGGCGACGATGATCACCGCGGCGAAGAGGACGAACGAGGCGAGCAGCAGCGCGAGCGCCGCCGCCCCCACGCGCCAGGGACCGGGCCGGTAGGGCCGACGCCACTGGTCGTGGTCGTCGAACGGCAGCGCGACGTCGTCGGTCGCGTCAAAAGCGCGGTCGGCCGTCAGAAAAGGCAGGGGCACGACTGGTCCTCACTCACAAGCACGCTCGAAGGGGCTGTGCCCGGTGAGGCTACCCAGGTGGTCTCGACCGGGCCACCTCAGGGGGGCCGTTCTGATCAGCGGCCGTCGGAGGCCTGCGACTGCTGCCGGTGACCGTCGCCCGCCCCCGACTGCATGGACGGCATCCCGAAGAGCAGGGATCCGACGAGACCGGCCACGACGGTCAGCCCGACCAGCGTACGGCCCGCGACCTGGGAGACGCTGAGGCGCTCCCTGGGCGGCGGAGTGACGTTACTGCGGAAGCGGTCGGCCTCGGCGACGAATGCGAACGGGACGGCCTCTCGCCGGCTGAACATCTGGGCCACTCTCCTCGGAGCTCGTGTGGTGTGCGCTGTCACGGATAAAGACGACCAAAGTCACCGTTCGGTGCCCTATTTCCCCGAATTGGCCAAAGAAACTGGTCCGGGTGGGTGGGGGAGCAGGTGAGGGGCTCGGCTGTCAGTGGCTCCCCGTAGAGTGGGCGCCGCCCGAGCGACGCACTTTGGAAGGACCCCGCCGGTGACCGACACCCCCGCAGCAGATCTCAAGCCCAGCTTCCGCAGCGATGTGACCGTCGAGCTGGTGAAGCACAGCGCCGCCGACTCGGACGTGCTGTGGGCGGCCCGCGTCTCCACGGCGGGTGAGCAGTCGCTCGACGAGCTGCAGAAGGACCCCGAGCGGTCCAAGGGGCTCATCAACTACCTGATGCGGGACCGGCACGGCAGCCCCTTCGAGCACAACTCGATGACCTTCTTCATCAGCGCCCCGATCTTCGTCTTCCGCGAGTTCATGCGGCACCGCGTCGGCTGGTCGTACAACGAGGAGTCGGGCCGCTACAGGGAGCTGGAGCCGGTCTTCTACGTCCCCGACGCCTCCCGCAAGCTCGTCCAGGAGGGCCGCCCCGGCAAGTACGTCTTCGTCGAGGGCACCGAGGCCCAGCAGGAGCTGACCGGCCGCGTCATGGAGGACTCGTACGTCCGGGCGTACGCGGCGTACCAGGAGATGCTCGCCGCGGGCGTCGCCCGCGAGGTGGCCCGCTCGGTCCTGCCCGTCGGCCTCTTCTCCTCGATGTACGCCACGTGCAACGCGCGCTCGCTGATGCACTTCCTCGGCCTGCGCACCCAGCACGAGCTGGCCAAGGTGCCGTCCTTCCCGCAGCGGGAGATCGAGATGGTCGGCGAGAAGATGGAGCAGCACTGGGCGCAGCTCATGCCGCTCACGTACGACGCGTTCAACAAGAACGGCCGTGTGGCCCCGTAAAGCACAGATGTACGACCACGTCACGCGAAGTGTCCGTATTGCGACGTTTCACGAAGTTCATCTAGGCTGATCAAACGGACCCGGCACTGCTTGAACCCCCGAGCAGGCAGTGCCGGGCTCCCTTTCTCACGTCCCCCGAGGGGACACCGGGCGATGAGCAGCGAGTAGCGTGTTACCCATGGCTCCGATCTCCACTCCGCAGACCCCCTTCGGGAGGGTCCTCACCGCCATGGTCACGCCCTTCACGGCTGACGGCGCACTCGACCTCGACGGTGCCCAGCGACTCGCCGCCCATCTGGTGGACGCGGGCAACGACGGCCTCGTCATCAACGGCACCACCGGTGAGTCCCCGACCACCAGCGACGCGGAGAAATCGGAGCTGGTACGAGCGGTACTGGAGGCGGTCGGGGACCGCGCCCACGTCGTCGCCGGCATCGGCACCAACGACACCCACCACTCCATCGAGCTCGCCCGCACCGCCGAGCGCGACGGCGCACACGGCCTCCTCGCCGTCACGCCGTACTACAACAAGCCCCCGCAGGAGGGCCTGTACCGGCACTTCTCGGCCATCGCCGACGCCACCGGCCTCCCGGTCATGCTCTACGACATCCCGGGCCGCAGCGGCGTCCCCATCGACACCGAGACGCTCGTCCGGCTCGCGGAGCACCCCCGGATCGTCGCGAACAAGGACGCCAAGGGCGACCTCGGCCGCGCCAGCTGGGCCATCGCCCGGTCCGGCCTCGCCTGGTACTCCGGCGACGACATGCTCAACCTGCCGCTGCTCTCCGTGGGCGCCTGCGGTTTCGTCTCCGTCGTCGGCCACGTCGTCTCGCCCGAGCTCCGCGCCCTCCTCGACGCCCACCTGAACGGTGAGGTCCAGAAGGCCACCGAGATCCACCAGCGATTGCTGCCGATCTACACGGGCATGTTCCGTACACAGGGCGTGATGACCACCAAGGCCGCGCTCGCCCTCCAGGGCCTCCCCGCAGGTCCCCTGCGGCTGCCCCTCGTGGAGCTTTCTCCCGAGGAGACCGCCCAGCTCAAGGTCGATCTCGCCGCCGGCGGGGTAGAGCTCTAGCTACAGACTTCACAACTGAATATCCGATCGTCGAACGATCGACTGACAACAGCAAGTGCACGAATGTCATGCGCGCCACGTGCCCAAGCGGTACGTGGCGCGTGTGGTGAGGAGAGTCTTTTGAGTCATCCGCATCCTGAACTCGGCGCCCCGCCGAAGCTGCCCAAGGGCGGCCTGCGCGTCACCCCGCTCGGCGGGCTCGGTGAGATCGGCCGCAACATGACGGTCTTCGAGTACGAAGGCCGGCTGCTGATCGTCGACTGCGGCGTCCTCTTCCCCGAGGAGGAGCAGCCCGGCGTCGACCTGATCCTGCCCGACTTCACCACCATCAAGGACCGCCTCGACGAGGTCGAGGGCATCGTGCTCACGCACGGCCACGAGGACCACATCGGCGGCGTCCCCTACCTGCTCCGGCTCAAGCCGGACATCCCGCTCATCGGCTCCAAGCTGACCCTCGCGCTGATCGAGGCGAAGCTCCAGGAACACCGCATCCGCCCCTACACCCTCGAGGTGAAGGAAGGCGACCGGGAGGCCCTGGGCCCCTTCGACTGCGAGTTCATCGCGGTCAACCACTCCATCCCGGACGCGCTCGCGGTCGCCATCCGCACCCCCGCGGGCATGGCCGTCGCCACCGGCGACTTCAAGATGGACCAGCTCCCGATGGACGGCCGGCTCACGGACCTCCACGCGTTCGCGCGGCTCAGCGAGGAGGGCATCGACCTCCTGCTGTCCGACTCGACGAACGCCGAGGTCCCGGGCTTCGTCCCGCCGGAGAAGGACATCTCCACCGTCCTGCGGAACGTCTTCGCCAACGCTCCGAAGCGCATCATCGTGGCCAGCTTCGCCAGCCACGTGCACCGCATCCAGCAGATCCTCGACGCGGCGCACGAGTACGGCCGCCGCGTGGCCTTCGTCGGCCGCTCGATGGTCCGCAACATGGGCATCGCGCGCGATCTGGGCTACCTCCGCGTCCCGGCCGGTCTCGTCGTCGACGTGAAGACCCTCGACGACCTGCCGGACGACGAGATCGTGCTGGTCTGTACGGGCTCCCAGGGCGAACCCATGGCCGCGCTCTCCCGGATGGCCAACCGCGACCACCAGATCCGGATCGTCCAGGGCGACACCGTGATCCTGGCGTCGTCGCTCATCCCGGGCAACGAGAACGCGGTCTACCGCGTGATCAACGGCCTGACCCGCTGGGGTGCCAACGTCGTCCACAAGGGCAACGCCAAGGTCCACGTCTCGGGCCACGCCTCCGCCGGCGAGCTGCTGTACTTCTACAACATCTGCCGGCCGAAGAACCTGATGCCGGTCCACGGCGAGTGGCGGCACCTGCGCGCCAACGCCGAGCTCGGCGCGATGACGGGCGTCCCCAAGGACCACATCGTCATCGCCGAGGACGGCGTCGTGGTCGACCTGGTCGACGGCAAGGCCCGGATCGTGGGCAAGGTCCAGGCGGGCTACGTCTACGTCGACGGCCTCTCGGTCGGGGATGTCACGGAGTCCTCCCTGAAGGACCGCCGCATCCTCGGCGACGAGGGCATCATCTCGGTCTTCGTCGTGGTCGACGCCTCGTCCGGCAAGATCGTCAGCGGCCCGAACATCCACGCCCGTGGTTCCGGCATCGACGACGCGGCGTTCGACGCCGTGATCCCGAAGGTCGAGCAGGCCCTGAACAAGTCGGCCCAGGACGGCGTGGTCGAGCCCCACCAGCTCCAGCAGCTGATCCGCCGCTCGGTCGGCAAGTGGGTCTCGGACACCTACCGTCGGCGCCCGATGATCCTCCCGGTGGTCGTGGAGGTCTGACGGACGGCTCAGGCCCCGGCCTGACCAGCGCCAACTGGGAGCGGGGCGCCTCGATTTGCATCGGGGCGCCCCGCTCCAGTACGTTTACGGCTCCGCCAGCAAGGGAAACCCCGGCACCTTCGTGTGTCCGGACGGATGACCGAGCGGGGCGGGAAATCCGACTCAGAACTTCTGATAAAGTCGGATCAACGCCGGAAAGCGGATCGGGAAAACCGAGAAGCCGGAAAGCACCGAGGAAATCGGATCGAAAAGATCTGATAGAGTCGGAAACGCAAGACCGAAGGGAAAAGCCCGGAGGAAAGCCCGAGAGGGTGAGTACGAAGGAAGCGTCCGTTCCTTGAGAACTCAACAGCGTGCCAAAAATCAAC
>NZ_JBICBL010000003.1:590563-656324 GCF_043089925.1 Streptomyces sp. NPDC013457 | reverse complement strand
AGGAACCTCGACCATCCGAAGATGGACGGGGTATCAACTAATCTGGCGTTGATTTTTGGCACGCTGTTGAGTTCTCAAGGAACGGACGCTTCCTTCGTACTCACCCTCTCGGGCTTTCCTCCGGGCTTTTCCCTTCGGTCTTTCGTGTTTCCAACCTTACCAGATCCTTTTCCGTTCCGTTTCCGGTTCGGAATTTTTTCCGGCGGCCTGTTGGGGGGCCTTGCCTTTCGGCGTGGTCACTACTTTAGCCGAATTCCCTGGTGACTCATAATCGAGCCATTCGGACCAGTTTTCGGCATGCCGAAAACCGCACCCGTTGGGGTTCGTCGTAGGTAGTGGATGGCCGCTCCGGGGTGCTTGTACAAGCACGTCCCGTTTCAAGCGGCTCGCCTACGTTAGGCGTCCACAGCACCCGAGTCAAGTCGAGTCAAGAGGACCTCTTGCGTGGCGTGTGGGCGCGGTACGGGCTGACCGTCGGGTCCTCGTCGATCCAGAAGCGCCACGGGTGCGGGGCTCCCTCGCCGCCCACTCCCGTGCGCGGGCCGTTCCGTACCTGGTCGGACGTGGGCGGTGTGCCGGTGAGGAGAGAGAGCGGGGTGCCGGGCCCCGCACAGACGTCGGTGCCGTTCAGGGAGAGGGCGACATCGAGGGCCGTGGCCAGGCGGGCCGGGCCTTTGGCCAGTTCTCTGTCGTACCGGGCCGAGAGTCGACGTTTGCGGGCCTGCTCCTCGCCGCGCAGGATGCGACCTGCTCTCAACAGTACTCCGCTGGCATGGCCCTCGGGGCCGCACACCAGGTTGAGGCAGTGCCACATGCCGTAGGTGAAGTAGACGTACGCGTGACCGGGCGGGCCGAACATGACCGCGTTGCGGGCGGTGCGGCCGCGGAAGGCGTGGGAGCCGGGGTCGATCGCGCCGGCGTACGCCTCCACCTCTGTGAGGCGGAGTTCGATGGAGCCCTCGTCCGATGTCCGGACGAGAGTGCGGCCGAGCAGATCGGGGGCAACCTCCAGGACGGGGCGGTCGAAGAAGTCCCGCGGGAGCGGCGTACGGTCGGGGCTCTCGCTCATGGCGTCCGAGCGTACTGGGGTCGCCCCGGGAGGCACGGGGGAACCGGCTACGGTCGTCGCGCGTATGTAGAGGTCAAGACCAAGCAGGTCCAAGAGGGAGTGTTCATGGGATTCAAGAAGCTGCTCGCGAGCCTGGGCGCCGGTGGCGCGTCGGTGGAGACGGTGCTCACCGAGGAGAACGTCGTACCCGGTGGCGTCGTCCAGGGCGAGGTGCGGATCCAGGGCGGGTCGGTCGACCAGCAGATCGAGGGTCTCTCGGTCGGGCTCCAGGCGCGTGTCGAGGTCGAGGGTGCGGACCAGGAGACGAAGCAGGACATCGAGTTCGTGAAGGTCCGGCTCGGGGGCGCGTTCACCGTGCAGGCGGGTGCGGTGCACGTGGTGCCGTTCGGTCTGGAGATCCCCTGGGAGACGCCGGTCACCGCGATCGCGGGGCAGCAGCTGCGCGGCATGAACATCGGCGTGACCACCGAGCTGGAGATCGCCCGTGCGGTGGACTCCGGTGACCTGGACCCGATCAACGTCCACCCGCTGCCGGCGCAGCAGGCGATCCTGGACGCCTTCATCCAGCTGGGCTTCCGCTTCAAGAGCGCGGACATGGAGCGGGGTCACATCCGCGGGACCCGGCAGAAGCTGCCGTTCTACCAGGAGATCGAGTTCTTCCCGCCGCAGCAGTACCGCGGTCTCAACCAGGTCGAGGTCAGCTTCGTCGCGGACGACCGCGAGATGGACGTCGTCCTGGAGATGGACAAGAAGCCGGGGCTCTTCAGCGAGGGCAGCGACTCGTTCCGTGCCTTCAAGGTGGGGCTGGCCGACTTCCATTCGACCGACTGGGCCGCGTACCTGAACCAGTGGCTCGCCGACGTCGGCGGCAAGCGCAACTGGCTCTAGGCTCACCCCCGTACGGCAGGTCAGCGATACGGAGGTACGGACGTGGCCGAGGGGAAGAGGGCGCCGCTCCCTCACGATTTCCATCCGCCGGTGCCGGCGTTCACCGTGGTGAGCGACGACATCACGCCGGGCGGTGTGCTGAAGGAGGCGCAGGTGTACGCGGAGGGGAACACCTCTCCGCAGCTGCGCTGGGAGGGGTTCCCGGCGGAGACGAAGAGCTTCGCCGTCACCTGCTTCGATCCGGACGCGCCGACCGGCAGCGGTTTCTGGCACTGGGTGCTGTTCGACATCCCGGCGTCGGTCACCGAGCTGCCGGCGGGTGCGGGGTCGGGGTCGTTCGAGGGGCTGCCGGCGGGTGCCGTGCAGGTCCGTAACGACTACGGTTCGCGGGACTTCGGCGGTGCCGCTCCCCCGGCCGGTGACGGTTCGCACCGCTATGTCTTCACCGTCTACGCCGTGGACGAGGAGAAGCTCGGTCCGGACGCCGACGCCTCGCCCGCGGTGGTCGGGTTCAACCTGCGTTTCCACACGCTGGCGCGCGCGCAGCTGGTGGGCGAGTACGAGATCCCCGCGCACAGCTGAGCGTTCGTTTGTTGTTTGCCCGCTTCTGGTCTTGGAGAGATCAGAAGCGGGCATCTTTCGTTGCGCGGATATTCCGTTGTCCAACCCGGCGCGCCCGGCCAGAGTTGATCCGAGCCCGGAGCCCCGCGGCGGGGCTGGGCCGGCACACGGGAGGTGGGCACAATGCGGGACACGCTGGTACTGAACGCGAGCTTCGAGCCGCTGTCGACGGTCACACTCAACCGTGCGGTGGTGCTTGTCCTTCAGGACAAGGCCGTCGTGGAGCAGGAGCATCCCGAGCTGCGTATGCGTGCCGCCGCGGTCGACATTCCGGTGCCCCGGGTGATCAGGCTGTGCCGCTTCGTCCGGGTGCCGTTCCGAAGACAGGCGCCGTGGTCGAGGCGGGGTGTGCTGGTCAGGGACCAGCACCGGTGTGCGTACTGCGGGCGGCGGGCGACGACCGTGGACCATGTGGTGCCGCGGGCGCAGGGTGGTGGGGACAGCTGGCTGAACACGGTGGCGTCCTGCGCGGAGGACAATCACCGCAAAGCGGACCGGACTCCGGAGCAGGCGGGGATGCCGCTGCTGCACGAGCCGTTCGTCCCGACTCCGGCGGACGCGATGTTGCTGGCGATGCGGGCCGGTGAGCGGTCGGAGTTGCCGCAGTGGCTGGCCGGTACGGCGGCCTGATCGGATCCGTGCGTGTGCGGGCCCGCTCCCCTCTCCGGGGAGCGGGCCCGCACACGTTCAGCGGAGCAGCAGCTGCACGATGGCGACCGTGCCGACGGCGACGATGACGCACCGCAGGACCGTGGGCGGGAGGCGGCGGCCGACCTTGGCGCCGATCTGGCCGCCGATGGCGGAGCCGACGGCGATGAGGAGGACGGCGGTCCAGTCGAAGTCGGCGACGAAGAGGAAGAAGAGCGCGGCGATGCTGTTGACGATCGCGGCGAGCACGTTCTTGACGGCGTTGAGGCGCTGGAGGGTGTCCGCGATGAGCATGCCCATGAGGGAGAGGTAGATGATCCCCTGGGCCGCGGTGAAGTAGCCGCCGTAGACGCTGGCGAGGAGCAGGCCGGTGAGCAGGAGCGGGCCGCCGTCGGGGTCTCCTTGGCTGCCGTGGCGTTCGCGGCGGGCCTGGACGGCCTTGGAGATCCGGGGCTGGAGGATGACCAGGACCAGCGCGAGGGCGACGAGGACGGGGACGATGGTCTCGAACGCCCGGGCGGGGAGGGTCAGCAGGAGGACGGCTCCGCCGAGTCCTCCGATCGCGGCGACGCCGCCGAGGCGCAGGACTCTGCGGCGCTGGCCCTTGAGCTCCTCGCGGTAGCCGATGGCTCCGCTGATGGACCCGGGGATGAGGCCGAGGGCGTTGGAGACGGTGGCCGTGACCGGCGGGAGGCCGGTCAGGAGGAGGACGGGGAACGTGATGAGCGTTCCCGATCCGACGATGGTGTTGATGGTGCCGGCTCCGACGCCGGCCGCGAAGACTGCCAGTACTTCCCAGATGGACAACGCCATCTCCTTACAGGATCAGTGGCTCGCCTCCCCGCCCTGACGTCCGTCGGGGTCGAGGGGCTCGCACCGATCATGCACGACTACGTGTACGCGTCAGTCGAGTGGGGGCGCTTCGCGGCGCTCGGAGTCGTTGCCCGTTCGGCTGTTGGGTACCGCGCCGGTGTTGAAGCCGGGCGTTCCGCCGCCGAGGTTGCCGAAGGCTCCGGAGAGGCCCTTCAGTGCGTCGCCGATCTCGCTGGGCACGATCCAGAGCTTGTTGGCGTCGCCCTCGGCGATCTTCGGGAGCATCTGGAGGTACTGGTACGAGAGGAGCTTCTGGTCCGGGTCGCCGGCGTGGATGGCCTCGAAGACCGTGCGGACGGCCTGGGCCTCGCCCTCGGCGCGCAGGGCGGCGGCCTTGGCCTCACCCTCGGCGCGGAGGATGGCGGACTGCTTCTCGCCCTCCGCGGTGAGGATCTGGGACTGGCGGATGCCCTCGGCGGTGAGGATCGCTGCGCGCTTGTCGCGGTCGGCGCGCATCTGCTTCTCCATCGAGTCCTGGATGGAGGTCGGCGGCTCGATCGCCTTGAGCTCGACGCGGTTGACGCGGATGCCCCACTTGCCGGTGGCCTCGTCGAGGACTCCGCGCAGGGCGGCGTTGATCTCCTCGCGGGAGGTGAGGGTCCGCTCCAGGTCCATGCCACCGATGATGTTGCGCAGGGTGGTGACGGTGAGCTGTTCGATGGCCTGGATGTAGCTGGCGACCTCGTAGGTCGCGGCCCGGGCGTCGGTCACCTGGTAGTAGATGACGGTGTCGATGTTGACGACCAGGTTGTCCTGGGTGATCACGGGCTGGGGCGGGAACGGGACGACCTGCTCGCGGAGGTCGATCCGGTTGCGGATCGAGTCGATGAACGGGACGACGATGTTCAGGCCCGCGTTGAGCGTGCGGGTGTAGCGGCCGAACCGCTCGACGATCGCGGCGCTCGCCTGCGGGATGACCTGGATCGTCTTGATCAGGGCGATGAAGACAAGCACCACCAGAATGATCAGGACGATGATGACTGCTGACATCGTGTTCCCTGTGCCCTTCGCTGCCGGTTCTCTGCCGGATGTGCCGGGTTGATTCGATGATCGAGTTTTCCAGAACGCGCGCCGTCGTGGGGGGCGTTCGGTCAAGAGGTCCGGTCACATGACCACGGCGGTGGCCCCGTCGATCTCGACCACGTCGACCTGGTCGCCGGGTTCGAAACTGAGTCCGGAGTCGAGCGCGCGGGCGGACCAGATCTCGCCGGCGAGCTTGATGCGCCCGCCGGCGCCGTCGACCCGTTCCAGGACGAC
Organism: Streptomyces sp. NPDC013457; assembly: GCF_043089925.1. Taxonomy (NCBI): domain Bacteria; kingdom Bacillati; phylum Actinomycetota; class Actinomycetes; order Kitasatosporales; family Streptomycetaceae; genus Streptomyces; species Streptomyces sp. NPDC013457. The sequence goes on along the minus strand of NZ_JBICBL010000003.1, from coordinate 650,968 downwards.
GGCTTGACGGCCTTTCAGCGCGTCGATGCCCGTGGCGTGCTGGGGCGGTCCGTTGCGGTGCCGGGCCGCGATGGGGCGGACCACCGCGAGCAGCGCGACGGAGACGACGACGAAGACGACCACCTGCGCGATGATGCCGAAGCCGAGAGCCGCGGTGACGGCTCCGGCGATCGCGCCGACGGAGAACATGCCGAATTCGGGCATCGCGGTGAGGACGAGCGGAATGCCCAGTCCCACGGCGCCGATCAGCCACCAGACCCATGCGTCGATGTCCACATGGTCATGGTAGGGCGGCGGGGTGGAGTCGGACAGGGCGCAGAGCTGTGCGGTCTCGGCTCCCGGGTTCCGACTCCCTTGCGTGTCCTGCTACTTCAGCGGGAGACCCTGGGCGGTGTAGCGGTCGCCAACGTGCTCGACGACGAGCGGGAGGCCGAAGCAGAGGGAGAGGTTGCGGGAGGTGAGCTCGGTCTCCATCGGGCCGGCGGCGAGGACCTTGCCCTGACGGATCATCAGGACGTGGGTGAAGCCGGGGGCGATCTCCTCGACATGGTGGGTGACCATGATCATGGAGGGGGCGTACGGGTCGCGGGCGAGGCGGCCGAGGCGGCGGACGAGGTCCTCGCGGCCGCCGAGGTCGAGACCGGCGGCGGGCTCGTCGAGCAGGAGGAGCTCGGGGTCGGTCATCATCGCGCGGGCGATGAGGGTGCGCTTGCGCTCGCCCTCGGAGAGGGTGCCGAACCTGCGGTCGAGGTACTCGGTCATGCCGAGCCGGTCCAGGAAGGCGCGGGCGCGCTGCTCGTCGACGGCGTCGTAGTCCTCGTGCCAGGTGGCGGTCATGCCGTACGCGGCGGTGAGGACGGTCTCGAGGACGGTCTGCTTCTTGGGGAGCTTCTCCGCCATGGCGATGCCGGCCATGCCGATGCGCGGGCGGAGGTCGAAGACGTCGACCTTGCCGAGCTGCTCGTCGAGGATCTTGGCCGAGCCGGTGGTGGGGAAGAGGTAGCTGGAGGCGATGTTGAGGAGGGTGGTCTTGCCGGCGCCGTTGGGGCCGAGGATGACCCAGCGCTCGCCCTCCTTGACCGACCACGAGACATCGTCCACCAGAGCCCGTCCGTCGCGGACCACGGATACGTCCACCAGCTCCAGTACATCGCTCATGAGCGCGTTGTCTCCCCTTGCGGTCGAGTCGTGTCGTCGCCATGCGTCTGTGGGCGCGGCGTCCAGGGAAAACCTACGCCACTGTCGGAGCGGGCCGGTCCTTAGGTCCGGTACTTCCCTTCCCGGGTGCGGGGAGTCCCTACGCTGTGGGCATGCTTGCGGAACCACGCTCAGGACGACTGGCCGCCTGGGGCAATGCCCTGCTGGCCGGATCGGTGTCGCCGGACGACGCGGCGCTGGCCATTGTCGGGGAGGACGCGGTGCACCGCGTCGAGGGGCTGCCGGGTGAGGCGGGGCAGGTCGGACTGACCCTGGCGCTCGGGCGGCTGAGGCGGCTCGGGGTGACCGGATGGCGGGTGGCGCTGCCCACGCCGGGGCATCCGCTGGGGCTGAGCGGGCCGCCGGACTTCAACGCGCGGGCGATCGAGGCGGAGGAGGCGGTGGTCGGCTTCGGCGCTCCGTACGGTCTTGTGCCGGAGGTCACGGAGGCGGGGCCGGTGGGCGACGTGCACGTGGAGGTGGTCTGGCGCTGTCTGTCCGTGCGGGAGGCCCCGCCCGCGGACGTGCCGTCGCTCGGTGAGGCGGAGCGGGAGCTTGCGGAGGCGCTGCGCGAGGCGACGTCGGTGCTGACGCGGCTGGACGTGGCGGCCTCGGGCCCGATGGCGGACGCGGCGCGCGAGGCGTACCGGGCCCGGGCGGAGGCGGGCCGCGAGGTGCTGGCTCCGGGCTATCCGGCGCGGGCGGTACGGGTGCTGGAGCTGGCCCAGCGGGTGGGCCTCATGATCGACCTGGCGTACGACCACGGCCACGGCGGCGCGGTGAGCGCCTCGGAGATGGCGGCGCGCGGGGCGGCGTTGCGGCCGGTGGAGCGGGTCGCCCGGCGGGCGCAGGTGGCCGCCTACAACGCCTACGTGGAAGAACGCGAGCGCTGACCCCGGGGCGGCCCGGTCACGTACGAGCGGCGCGGGCGCCGACATGGCGAAGCCCGGCTCCCGGGGGATGGCGGGGGCCGGGCTTGGCGGGGGGCGTCAGTGGTTGACGGCGCCGTTGCCGAAGGCCGGGTTGAGCAGGCCGATCACGTTGATCGTGTTGCCCGAGACGTTCACGGGGACGTGGACCGGGACCTGCACCAGGTTGCCGGAGGCGACGCCCGGCGAGTTGAGGGCCTTGCCCTGCGCGTCCGCGCCGTGGGCGGAGGCGACACCCGCACCCGCGGCGACGATGCCACCGGCGACCATGGTGAGGGCAGCGGCCTTCTTCAGGTTCTTCACTTCAGGATCCTCCTGGTATTCGCTGCGGCCGGCCGCCGCAGCACGCCATGGAGAACGCCCCCGCCCCCGCCGGGTTGCGCCGAACGGGGGACATACACCCGACGGTATGAAGATGAGAACGGAGGTGCCCCTTCCGTCCCATCCGTCTCACGGGGTCAGGCCGTGCCGCACCGCCCACAGCGCCGCCTGCGTCCGGTCCGCCAGATCGAGCTTCATCAGGATGTTCGACACGTGCGTCTTGACCGTCTTCTCCGACAGGACGAGCGCCCGCGCGATCTCCCGGTTCGACCGGCCGTCGGCTATCAGGCCCAGCACCTCCTGCTCCCGCTCCGTCAGCGTCGACCCGCGGCCCGTCCCCCCGTGCCCCTCCTCCTGGGAGAGCAGCGCCCCGGCCACCTCCGGCTGCAGCAGGACATGGCCCGCGTGCACGGACCTGATCGCACCCGCCAGCGCGTCCGGGTCCACGTCCTTGTAGACGTAGCCGGAGGCGCCGGCGCGCAGCGCGGGGACGACCGTGCGCTGCTCGGTGAAGCTCGTGACGATCAGCACCTTCGCCGGGTTCGCCAGCTCGCGCAGCTTCCGCAGCGCCTCGATGCCGTCCATGCCGGGCATCTTGACGTCCATCAGGACCACGTCGGGCCGCAGCTCCTCCGCGCGGGCGACGCCCTCGGCGCCGTCGGAGGCCTCCCCGACGACCTCTATGTCGTCCTGGACCTCGAGGAAGGTCCGCAGACCGCGCCGCACCACCTGGTGGTCGTCGACCAGCAGAACGCGAATGACCTTCTCAGCCACCGGGAACCTCCATCTCGATCGTGGTGCCTCGGCCCGGCTCCGACGTCACGGTGAGTGTGCCGCCGACCCCGCCCGCCCGGTCGCGCATGGAGACCAGGCCGAGGTGCCGGCCGGCCCGGCGGACCGTACGGGGGTCGAAGCCCTTGCCGTCGTCGGCGACGGTGAGCAGCGCGCCCTGCCCGTGCCGGAAGAGGGAGACGGCGACCCGCTCCGGCTCCGCGTGCCGCAGCGCGTTGTGCAGGGCCTCCTGGGCGACCCGGAGCATGGCCTCCTCCTGGGCGGCGGGCAGCGCGCGCACACCCGTGCTGTCGAAGGTGACGCGGGCGGTGTGGGCCCGGTCGAGCACCTGGATCTGTGTACGGAGGGTGTGGACGAGGCCGTCCTCGTCGAGCGCGGCGGGGCGCAGCTCGACGACGGCGGCGCGCAGCTCGTCCGCGGCCTCGGCGGCGAGCGCGGCGACCTGCTGGAGCTCGCCCTTGGCCCGGGCCGGGTCGCGGTCGACGAGGGCGGCCGCGGCCTGGGCGGTGAGCCGGAGCGAGAAGAGCTTCTGGCTGACGGCATCGTGCAGCTCGTGGGCGAGGCGCGAGCGCTCCTCGGCGATGGTGAGCTCGCGGCTGCGTTCGTAGAGCCGGGCGTTGGTCAGGGCGATCGCGGCGTGCTGGGCGAGGATCGAGAGCAGTTCCTCGTCCTCCTCCGTGAAGCCGCAGCCGCCGTCCGGCTTGGGGCAGCGCTTGTTGGCGAGGAAGAGGGCGCCGATGGTCTCCTCGCCGTCCTGGATGGGCAGGCCGAGGAAGTCGGACATGTCCGGGTGGGCGGACGGCCAGCCCTCGAAGCGGGGGTCCTCGCGGACGTCGGCGAGTCGCTCGGGCTCGGCCTTGTGGAGCATCGCCGCGAGGATGCCGTGCTGGCGGGGCAGCGGCCCGATCGCGCGCCACTGCTCGTCGCTGACGCCGTCCACGACGAACTGGGCGAAGCCGCCGTGGTCGTCCGGGACGCCCAGCGCCGCGTACTCGGCGTCGAGGAGCTCACGGGCGGAGGCGACGATCGTCTTGAGGACGTCGCGCACCTCCAGGTGGCGGCTCATCGCCAGGAGCGCGGTGCTCACGGCGGCGAGGCCGGAGCTCGGTCGGTGACTCATGCACTCACCGTACCGGTGGGCTGTGACGGTGCGTATCCGTCCGGGGACGGCGGTCGCCTAGGACCCGGGGACTAGGCCGAAGTGCCTTGGGCGGTCGGGGCTCGGGGACGAGGCGGCGGGCGGGGCGGCGGCCGGAGGCTGGATCCATCGCTACGAGAGGGGATGGACGTCATGGCTGTCGCGGTGATCACGGGGGCGTCGAAGGGGCTGGGGCGTGCGCTGGCCGGCGCGCTCGCGGATCGGGGCTGGGATCTGGTGCTCGACGCGCGGACGCCGGAGGCGCTGGAGGAGAGCGCGAGGGCGGCACGCGGGCGTGGGGCGCGGGCCGTGGCGCTCGCCGGGGATGTGACGGACGCGGTCCACCGCCGGGAGCTGGTGGCCGCCGCGAGGGAGCTCGGGGGGCTGGATCTGCTGGTGCACAACGCGAGCGCGCTGGGGGCCGAGCCGCTGGTGCGGCTCGAGGAGCTGTCGCCGGACGGTCTGCAGGCGGCGCTGGAGACGAACGTGGTGGCCGCGCTGGGTCTCGTCCGGGAGGCGCTGCCGCTCCTCAGGGAGAGCGGGGCGGGGGCGGTGGTCGCGGTGACGTCGGACGCGGCGGTGGAGGCGTACGAGACGTGGGGCGGGTACGGGGCGTCAAAGGCGGCCCTCGACCGGCTGATGGCCGTGCTGGCCGTCGAGGAGCCGGGGCTCGGGGTGTGGGCCGTGGATCCGGGGGACATGGCCACGGATCTGTACGCGGCGGCCGTCCCGGACGACGACGATCCGCGTCCGGCGCCGGAGTCGGTGGTTCCGGGGTTCCTCGCGCTGCTCGACCGGAGGCCGCCGAGCGGGCGGTACACGGCCGCGGGGCTCGTCGGGGCGGAGGGGGTCCGATGAGCGTGCTCGAGGCCCTCCGTGTGCCTGCGGAGCTGTCGGCGCGGGTACCGGCCGAGCAGCGGGCGCCGGGGCGGGGGCGGGACGACGTACGGCTGCTGGTCTCGTACGGCACGGAGGTGTCGCACCGCGCGTTCCGTGAGCTGCCGGGCGTGCTGAGGGCCGGGGACGTGCTGGTCGTGAACACGAGCGCGACGCTGGCGGCCGCCGTCACCGGCCGGCTGTGCGCCGACGGCGGCGGCGAGCGGGTCGTCGTCCACTTCTCGACGCGTGGGGAGGACGGCCGCTGGGCCGTCGAGGTGCGGGAGCCGGACGGCCGGGGCAGCACCCGGCCGCGGCCGGGCGGGCCGGCGGGGGCGGTGGTCCGGCTGCCGGGAGGGGCCCGGCTCGTCCTGACGGAGCCGCTGGCCCCCGGGGCGGCGCGGCTGTGGTGGGCGAGGGCGGACACGCCCGTGCCCGCCCTGCTGGCGCGGTACGGGCGCCCGATCCGGTACGGGTACACGGAGCGGGACCAGCCGCTCTCCGCGTACCAGACGGTCTTCTCGCTCCCCTCCCCCGACGGTGCCGGGTCGGCGGAGATGCCGAGCGCGGGGCGGCCGTTCACGGCCCGGCTGGTGGCGGAGCTGGTGAGCCGGGGGATCCAGTTCGCCCCGCTCACGCTTCATACGGGTGTGGCGTCGGCGGAGGCGCACGAGCCGCCCTACCCGGAACGCTTCGAGGTGCCGGCGACGACGGCGCGGCTGGTGAACGCGGCGAGGGCGGGCGGGGGCCGGGTCGTGGCCGTGGGGACGACGGCCGTACGGGCGCTGGAGTCGGCCGCGGGCGAGGGGGGTGAGGTGCGGGCGGCGTGCGGGTGGACGGACCTGGTGGTGACCCCGGCGCGCGGGGTACGCGTGGTGGACGGGCTGTTGACCGGGCTGCACGAGCCCCGGGCCTCTCATCTGCTGATGCTGGAGGCGATCGCCGGAGAGGCCGCGCTGCACCGGGCCTACACCGAGGCCGTGCAAGAGCTCTACCTCTGGCACGAGTTCGGCGACGTCCACCTCCTCCTCCCGGAGGAGAGCCCTCACTGAGTGCATTGCGTGAGCAACGCCCGGTGAGGCTGTTACCTGCCCTATGTGAGCCCGCGCATAGGACGCAGGTCACTTACGAAGACCCCTAGTGGTTCCTTATTGGGCAAATAAGGACCGTATGAGCGGGCCCTATGGGGGTTTTGGTGGGCTATGCGCGGGCCCCTGATCCACTACCTGGGGTCGTACGTCACACCTTTGCCACAGGATTTTGCTGCCGCTAAGAATTGCGTTCGTCGCCGCCGAGCAGGCGCAGCGCCGCCCCGGCCTGAGCGACCCCCCAGCGATTCGAAGAGGTAGTCCCGCATGTCTAACACTCCTGGCCACTATCGCCTGAAGAAGACGCACAAGGCTTCCCTTGCCGGCGTCGCTGCCCTCGGCGCCGTCGCCCTCGGTTTCACCCTGGTCCCCGGCAACGCCGCCGCGGAGACCGAGCCCCAGGCGCTCATGAACAGCCAGCAGGTCGCGCTCGCCTACGACGCGAACAGCCCGCAGGCCAAGGCCCTGCACACGAGCCTCACCGCGCAGCAGGACGCCATCAGCCTCAAGGCCAAGGCCGAGGCGGACGCGAAGGCCGCCGCCGCGGCGAAGGCGAAGGCCGCCAAGGCCGCCGCCGAGGCGAAGGCCAAGGCCGACGCCAAGGCCGCCGCCGAGGCCAAGGCCAAGGCCGAGGCGAAGAAGCGCGCCGAGGCGAAGGCGGCCGCGAGCCGTGCCGCCGCCCGCACGCCCGTCTTCGCGAACAACCTCGACGGCTGGATCCGCGAGGCGCTGTTCATCATGGACAAGCACAACATTCCGGGCTCGTACAACGGCCTGCACAAGAACATCATGCGTGAGTCCAGCGGCAACCCGCGGGCCATCAACAACTGGGACATCAACGCCATCAACGGCGTGCCCTCGAAGGGCCTGCTGCAGGTCATCTACCCGACCTTCAAGGCCTACCACGTCGCGGGCACCAAGTTCGACCAGTACGACCCGGTCGCCAACATCGTCGCCGCCGCCAACTACGCGGCCGACCGCTACGGCTCGATCGACAACGTCAACAGCGCGTACTGATCCTGTCGGCGCCCCCGAGCCCGTCAGAACCACGCGAAGGGCGGCACCCCGTGCAGGGGTGCCGCCCTTCGGCGTCTCGTGAGGCCCGTGGCTACTTGCGCATGACCTCGGGCTCGTGGCGGCGCAGCAGGCGCGCCACGACGAAGGCGCAGACGACGCCGATGAGCACCAGGACCGTGAGGTTGAAGCCCCACTGGCCGACCGTGCTGTCCCACAGCGGGTCCAGGTTGGTCGGGTCCTTGGGGTCCCACGGCGGCATCAGGTGGCCGAGGTCGAGCGTCGAACCCGCGGCGGCGATGGCCCAGCGCGAGGGCATGAGCCAGGCGAACTGCTCCAGGCCGGGCGATCCGTACACCTGGAAGAGGATGCCGGTGAAGACGACCTGGACGATCGCGAACATGACGAGCAGCGGCATCGTCTTCTCGGCGGTCTTCACCAGCGAGGAGATGACCAGGCCGAACATCATCGAGGTGAAGCCGAGCGCGATGATCGTGACGCAGAGCTCGACGGCCGGCGGCAGGACCAGGCCCTCCTCCGGCAGCTCGCGGGTGGCGAAGCCGATGCCGCAGATGATCACGCCCTGGAGGGCGGTGATCAGGCCGAGCACGATGACCTTGGACATCAGGTACGCCGAGCGGGAGAGGCCGGTCGCCCGCTCCCGTTCGTAGATGACCCGTTCCTTGATCAGCTCACGTACGGAGTTGGCCGCGCCGCTGAAGCACATGCCGACCGCGAGGATCAGCATGATCGTGCCCGCGTCCCCGTTGAAGCGGGACGGCGGTGTGGGCTTGCCGAGGCCGAAGTCGGCGGGGATGACGACGGAGACCGCGCCGAGGACGGCCGGCAGGATCACCATCAGGCCCATGAAGCCCTTGTCGGACGCGATCACCGAGGCGTAGCGGCGGATCAGGGTCCACAGCTGGGAGCCCCAGCCCTGCGGCTTGGGCGGCCGGGCCATCGCCTGCTGCGGCATCTGGACGGGCTGGGCGGCGACGGCGTCGATGTCCGCGGCGTACATCTGGTAGTGCTGCGAGCCCTTCCAGCGGCCCGCCCAGTCGTAGTCGCGGTAGTTCTCGAAGGCGGAGAAGACGTCGGCCCAGGTGCTGTAGCCGAAGAAGTTCAGCGCCTCCTCCGGCGGGCCGAAGTAGGCCACGGAGCCGCCGGGCGCCATCACGAGCAGCTTGTCGCAGAGACCGAGCTCGGCCACGGAGTGCGTCACGACGAGGACCGTGCGGCCGTCGTCGGCGAGGCCGCGCAGCAGCTGCATGACGTCGCGGTCCATGCCGGGGTCGAGGCCGGAGGTCGGCTCGTCCAGGAAGATCAGCGACGGCTTGGTGAGGAGCTCCAGGGCGACGGAGACACGCTTGCGCTGGCCACCGGAGAGGGAGGTGACCTTCTTCTCCTTGTGGATGTCGAGCTTGAGCTCGCGCAGCACCTCGTCGATGCGGGCCTCGCGCTCGGCCGGCGCGGTGTCGCCGGGGAAGCGGAGCTTGGCCGCGTACCGGAGTGCCTTCTGTACGGTCAGCTCCTTGTGCAGGATGTCGTCCTGCGGAACGAGACCGATGCGCTGACGCAGCTCGGCGAACTGCTTGTAGAGGCTCCGGTTGTCGTAGAGGACGTCGCCCTCGTTGGCCGGTCGGTAGCCGGTGAGCGCCTTGAGCAGCGTGGACTTGCCGGAACCCGAGGGGCCGATGACGCCGATGAGCGACTTCTCCGGCACGCCGAAGCTGACGTCCTTGAGGATCTGCTTGCCGCCGTCGACCGTGACCGTGAGGTGGCGGGCCGAGAAGGAGACCTCGCCGGTGTCGACGAACTCCTCGAGCTGGCCGCCGACCATCCGGAAGGTCGAGTGACCGACACCGACGATGTCGTTGGGGCCGATGAGGACGGAGCCGCCCTTGGCGATCGGCTGACCGTTGACGTACGTGCCGTTGTGAGAGCCGAGGTCGCGGATCTCGAAGCGGCCGTCGGGCGTCGCGTGGAACTCGGCGTGGTGGCGCGAGACCTGGAGGTCGGAGACGACCAGTTCGTTCTCGAGCGCACGACCGATGCGCATGACGTGGCCGAGGGCCAGCTGGTGGAACGTGGTGGGGCTGCGGTCGCCGTAGACCGGCGGCGCCCCCGCGGCGCCGCCTCCCTGGCCGGGCACCTTCTGCGCCAACTGCTCGACGGGGCCGCCCTGCTGGTGCGGGAGGTGCTGCTGCGGGTACTGCTGGTGCTGGCCCTGCGGAGCCTGCTGCGGCCAGGCCTGCTGCGGGGCCTGGTTCTGGCCCTGCTGCGGCGGAGCCTGATGGGTCGCCCAGTCGGCCTGTGCGGCGGCCTGCTGGGCGTTCGGGGCGGCGTGGGCCGCGGGTTGCTGCGCGGCCTGCTGGGCTCCGGCGGCGAGATTCAGCCGCGGGCCGTCGGTCGCGTTGCCGAGGTGCACCGCGGATCCGGGGGCGATCTCCATCTGGTGGATCCGCTGCCCCCGGACGAAGGTGCCGTTGGTCGAGCCGTGGTCCTCGATGACCCAACTCCGGCCGCCCCAGCTGATGGTGGCGTGTCGCCACGAGACCCTGGCGTCGTCGATCACCAGGTCACCCTGTGGATCGCGTCCCAGGGTGTACGACCTGGACGGATCGAGCGTCCAGGTCCTTCCGTTCAATTCCAGTACGAGTTCTGGCACTCCATGCCCCACTATTTGTCCCCCGATGTACCCCCGTCGCGGGAGTCTTAGGGATGGCGAACATCGGGGGGAACTATTTCAGGCCGGGCCCGTACTCCGAAAGTCGGGCCGTGTGAAGACCCCGCAGAGAGGCGTTCGGCACGCCGGCGGGCGAGCCGCCGGAAGTCACCGGGACGGCGTGCGATCGCCGACGGGACGCGAGCCGTCGGGGGACGCCGTACGAACCGCGGCGCGAGCCGGGAGGGAGCGGCGGCGCGAGCCGTGGTGCGAGCCGGGGGTGAGAGCTACGGTGGCTGGTGTGCGGCCGGCCGGGTGTCCGGTACGCGGGACGGGGTGACTGGTGGCACGCAGTGCCCGATACGGTGGAAGCACCATGAGCGCATCGCAGACCTCAGACGTTCCCACCCTTCTCGTCAAGATCTTCGGGAAGGACCGTCCCGGGATCACCGCCGGGCTCTTCGACACCCTCGCCGCCTACTCCGTCGACGTCGTGGACATCGAGCAGGTCGTCTCCCGCGGCCGCCTCGTCCTGTGCGCGCTCGTCACCGAGCCGACCGTCGCCTCCCAGGGCGAGCTGCGGGCGACGGTCCACAGCTGGGCGGAGTCGCTGAAGCTCCAGGCCGAGATCATCTCCGGCACCGGTGACAACCGTCCGCGCGGCAGCGGCCGCTCGCACGTCACCGTGCTCGGGCACCCGCTGACCGCCGAGCAGACCGCCGCCATAACGGCGAGGATCGCCGGGACCGGCGGGAACATCGACCGTATCTTCCGGCTGGCGAAGTATCCGGTGACGGCCGTCGAGTTCGCCGTCTCGGGCTGCGAGACCGAGCCGCTGCGGACGGCGCTCGCCACCGAGGCGCACGGCATCGGCGTGGACGTCGCCGTCGTCTCGGCCGGTCTGCACCGCCGCGCCCAGCGGCTGGTCGTCATGGACGTCGACTCCACGCTCATCCAGGACGAGGTGATCGAGCTCTTCGCGGCGCACGCGGGCTGCGAGGACAAGGTCGCCGAGGTCACCGCGGCCGCGATGCGCGGCGAGCTGGACTTCGAGCAGTCCCTCCACGCGCGCGTGGAACTGCTGGCCGGGCTCGACGCCTCCGTGGTGGAGAAGGTCCGCACCGAGGTACGGATGACCCCCGGCGCCCGCACCCTCATCCGTACGCTCAAGCGGCTCGGGTACCAGGTGGGTGTGGTCTCGGGCGGGTTCACCCAGGTCACGGACGACCTCAAGGAACGCCTCGGGCTCGACTTCGCCTCGGCCAACACGCTGGAGGTCGTGGACGGGAAGCTGACGGGCCGCGTCACCGGGGAGATCGTGGACCGGGCGGGCAAGGCGCGGCTGCTGCGCCGCTTCGCGGCGGAGGCGGGTGTGCCGCTGTCGCAGACCGTGGCGATCGGTGACGGCGCCAACGACCTCGACATGCTGAACGCGGCGGGGCTCGGCGTGGCCTTCAACGCCAAGCCGGTGGTGCGCAAGGCGGCGCACACCGCCGTGAACGTCCCCTTCCTCGACACCGTCCTGTATCTCCTCGGGATCACCCGCGAGGAGGTCGAGGCGGCGGACGGCGACGAGGACGTGCTGCACTGAGGCGCCCCGTGCGGCCGTGTACGGCAGAAGGCCCGGTCACCGAGTGGTGACCGGGCCTTCTGCCGTACACGACGGAACACGCGAGGCGACGCGCGACGAACGCGCGACGGGTGTACGGGGGTGTACGGAGTGTACGGATCAGTCGTGCGGCGCCCAGTAGTCGAGCAGCGTGCCGACCCCGTGCTCCACAGACTTCCAGGAGCCGTCGAAGCCCACGACCGCGAAGGCGGCGGTCGGGAAGCCTCCCCGGTTCATCCGGACCGCGCTGTCGCCCTCCGCCGCGCCGGCGAGGGCGTCGGAGAGCGCGTGCATGCCGGGGTTGTGGCCGATGACGAGGACGTTCCTCACCTCGTCGGAGACCTCGTTGAGCAGGGCGATCAGTTCACCGAGCGAGGCCTCGTAGAGTCGCTCCTCGTAGACGGTCCTGGGTCGGTGCGGCAGCTCCTGCACGGCCAGTTTCCAGGTCTCGCGGGTCCTGGCAGCGGTCGAACAGAGGGCCAGATCGAAGGTGATCCCGGTGTCGGCGAGCTTTCGGCCGGCCACGGGGGCGTCCGTGCGGCCGCGCTCGGCGAGCGGTCGCTCGTGGTCGGACACCTGGGGCCAGTCGGCCTTGGCATGCCGGAGCAGCACAATCCTGCGGGGTGTATCGACGCTCATGGGCTCCAGCTTCCCATGAAACGGGCCGCCGGGCGCAGGGTGTTGGGTCGCCCGCGGGCTCGGAGGTCAGCGGGGCAGCGTCTGCTGGATCTGCTCCAGAAGACGGCCGACCGCGGGGTCGCCCTCGGCCGCGTGCGCCCCGCCCGGTCCGGCGATGAGCAGGAAGAGGGCGACGAAGGCGGCGACGGGCAGGACGACCGCCCACCAGGGCAGCCGGGTGTCGACGCCGCCTGCGGACGGGGGCGGGGTCCGGGTGTGCGTGCGGGCCGGCATGGCCGCCTCCGTGGGGTCGGGACGACGTCCGCAGCGGTGACTGCGACGATGTCTCCACGCTACGGAGCGCGGCTCCGCGAGCCCATCAGGTGATCCACCCACTTCACCCTGACACTCACCCCCTAGGGGATGGTGGGGTTACCCCCACCCGGTGCGGGTCAGGGGGAGGCGACGGTGGCGATGACGGCGATCACGACCGAGATGGCGAGCATCGCGCCGAGCACGAGCAGCAGCTTCTTCTGGCCGTTCTGGGGATTCGGGTCGAGCACTGGCATGGGGACAGTCTCGCATCTCAGCATTCGTCCTCGACCGTCCGGGCCCTGCCCGCGAGGCTGCCGACGATCATCTGCGGGATCATCAGCCCGGCCATCAGCGCGATCGGCAGTCCCCAGCCGCCGCTGTGCTGGTAGAGGACGCCGACCAGGAGCGGGCCGGGGATGGAGATGAGGTAGCCGACGCTCTGCGCGAAGGCGGAGAGCCGGACGACGCCGGCGCCGGTGCGGGAGCGCAGGCCGATCATGGTGAGCGCGAGCGGGAAGGCGCAGTTGGAGACGCCGAGGAGCAGCGCCCAGACCCAGGCGCCCCCGGCGGGTGCGACGTAGAGGCCGCTGTAGCCGACGAGGCCGCACAGGCCCAGGGCGACGACGATCGGGCCCTGGTTCCTGAGCCGGGTCGCGAGGCCGGGAATGACGAACGCGAGCGGGACGCCCATGACCATGGTGACCGCGAGGAGCACGCCGGCGGTGCCGGCGGGGACACCGGCGTCGCGGAAGATCTGCGGCATCCAGCCCATGGTGATGTACGCGCCGGTGGCCTGGAGGCCGAAGAAGGCGGCGAGGGCCCAGGCGGTGCGGCTGCGGGTGATCCGGAGCGGGGCAGCCGCCTGGGGAGCGGTGGCGGACGGGGCGGTCGCGGTCCCGGGCGCCCGGTCGGCGGTCGCCTGGGTGATGCGGTCGCGGACGAGCGGGATCCAGGGCATGACGGCGAGGGCGGCGAGGACCGCCCAGACGCCGATGCCGGTGCGCCAACTGCCGCCCAGCGCCTCGGTCATGGGCACGGTCGCGGCGGCGGCCAGGGAGGTGCCGAGGGCGAGCGCCATGGAGTAGAGCCCGGTCATGCTGCCGACGCGGTCGGGGAAGTACCGCTTGACGATGACGGGCATGAGGACGTTGCTGACCGCGATGCCCATGAGCGCGAGGGCGCTGGCGGCGAGGAAGCCGACGGTGCCCGAGGCGAAGGGGCGGATCGCGAGGCCCGCGAAGATCGCCGCCATGCCGGCGCAGACGACGGCGGAGGGGCCGAAGCGGCGGGCGAGGCGGGGCGCGGTGATGCCGAAGACCGCGAAGCAGAGCGGGGGGACGGAGGTGAGGACGCCGGCCACGCTGCCGCTCATGTGGAGCCCGTCGCGGACCTCTTCGAGGAGCGCGCCGAGGCTGGTGATGGCGGGGCGGAGATTGAGCGCGGCGAGCACCAGGGCGACGACGACGAGCCGGGTGATCCATACGGCCGGCCGGTCCGGTGCGGGAGAATCCCCCGTGGTGGCGGACGTGGCGGTGACGGAGGTGCGGGCCGGCGGGGCGGCGGTCTCGAGGGTCTGCGGCTCGTCATGCATGAGCGCCATCATAGAATCATGGGATGATTGGTTGTCCAATCCGCAACCACTCTTCCTACCCAGGAAAGGTGTGCCATGGCGCTCGGCTCCCCCCGGCGTTCCGGGCTCTCCGATCAGGTGATCGCCGAGCTGCGGAACCAGATCACCTCCGGCGAGTGGCCGGTCGGGTCGCGGATCCCGACCGAACCGGAGCTGGTCGAGCAGCTGGGCGTGGCCCGCAACACCGTGCGCGAGGCCGTCCGGGCGCTCGCGCACAACGGGCTGCTCGACATCCGGCAGGGCTCGGGGACGTACGTCATCGCGACGAGCGAGCTGGCGGGCGTCATGCACCGGCGGTTCGCCGGCTCCGATCCGCGCCACGTCGCGGAGCTGCGTTCGACCCTGGAGTCCTCCGGGGCCCGGCTCGCGGCGCAGCGGCGCACGGAGCGGGACCTGAAGCAGCTGGACGCGTTGCTGGCGGGCCGCGAGGAGGCGTTCGCCTCCGGGGACACCGAGCGGTTCGTGATGGCGGACGGCGCGTTCCACCACGCGGTGGTGATCGCCTCGCACAACGAGGTGCTCACCGAGCTCTACGCCGACCTCGGCCACGTCCTGCGCCAGTGGCTGCGGGACGACGTGGGCCACGAGCTGCGGCCCGAGCACCACATGGACCACGCGCGCCTGGTGGAGGCGATCCGGGCCGGTGACGCGGACACGGCGGCGGCCGAGGCCGCGGGCTATCCGTTCATGTGCCTGAGGAACCTGGGACCTGCGGAGGGTGCTCGGCCGGCTGGTGCGTGAGCCAGGCGGAGCGCACCTCCTTCCAGCAGCGGCCGGTGAGCTCGGCGTAGGCGGTCGGGCCGACCTCGACGGGGGTGCTGTCGGTGTCCACGTCCCACCAGCGGTCGCACTCGACGTGCAGCTGGACGCGGTCGGTGGTGGGGTACGGGTTCTGGCAGTACGCGGTGACCCGGGAGCCCTCGACGACCGTCTGGCACGAGGCCCCGAAGTTCTCGGGCTCCTGCGCCGCCGGCGCGGGCGGCGCCTCCGCGGGGGCGGAGGCGGCGCGGACCTCGGCGGCGACGGCGAGGCCGGCCAGGAGTGCGGCGGCCGACGCGAGAGCGGCGACCCTGGGGTGCGGCGCGCGCATGCCCGTACCTCCTCCCCGTCAGTAACCGGATGTCACGCTCCGGTCCAGTCTGAGGTGGTTCGCCCGACTTTTCGACTCGGGCGGCCGTCCTCCCGTACGACGTACGGACGACGAAGGCACGACGAAGGCCGGGCGGCCCTCCCGTGGAGGGCCGCCCGGCCTTGGTACGCGCGCGTGGAGGCGCTCAGGCGCCGATCGCGTGCAGACCGCCGTCGACGTGGACGATCTCGCCCGTGGTCTTCGGGAACCAGTCGGACAGCAGGGCGACGACGCCACGGCCGGCCGGCTCCGGGTCGGCGAGGTCCCAGGTCAGCGGCGAACGGCTGTCCCAGACCGCCGCCAGCTCGCTGAAGCCGGGGATCGACTTCGCGGCCATCGAGCCGATCGGACCCGCCGAGATCAGGTTGCAGCGGATCTCCTGCTTGCCCAGGTCACGCGCCATGTAGCGGTTCGTGGCCTCGAGCGCCGCCTTGGCCGGGCCCATCCAGTCGTACTGCGGCCAGGCGAACTGCGCGTCGAAGGTGAGGCCGACGACCGAACCGCCCTGGTGCATCAGCGGCAGCAGGGCCATCGTCAGGGACTTCAGCGAGAAGGCCGAGACGTGCATGGCGGTGGCCACCGACTCGAACGGCGTGTTCAGGAAGTTGCCGCCGAGCGCGTCCTGCGGGGCGAAGCCGATGGAGTGGACGATGCCGTCCAGACGGTCGCCGAGGTGCTCGCGGACCTGGCCCTCCAGACGGGCGAGGTGCTCGTCGTTGGAGACGTCCAGCTCCAGGACCTTGACCTTGTCGGGCTCCGGCAGCTTCTTGGCGATGCGCTCGGTCAGCGTCGGACGCGGCCACGCGGTGAGGATGATCTCCGCGCCCTGTTCCTGGGCCAGCTTCGCGGTGTGGAAGGCGATGGAGGACTCCATCAGCACACCGGTGATCAGGATGCGCTTGCCCTCGAGAATTCCGCTCATGGTGATCAGTGACCCATGCCCAATCCGCCGTCAACCGGGATGACGGCTCCAGTGATGTACGAGGCGTCGTCGGAGGCGAGGAACTTCACCGCGGCGGCGATCTCCCCGGGCTGCGCGTAGCGGCCCAGCGGCACCTGGGACACGATGCCCGCGCGCTGCTCCTCGGTCAGCACCGCGGTCATGTCGGTGTCGACGAAACCGGGGGCGACGACATTGAACGTGATGTTGCGCGAGCCGAGCTCTCGGGCCAGGGAACGGGCGAAGCCGACAAGGCCGGCCTTCGAGGCGGCGTAGTTCGCCTGCCCCGCCGAGCCGAGGAGGCCGACGACCGAGGAGATCAGGACGACACGGCCCTTCTTGGCCCGCAGCATGCCGCGGTTGGCGCGCTTGACCACCCGGAAGGTGCCGGTCAGGTTGGTGTCGAGGACGGACGTGAAGTCCTCCTCGCTCATGCGCATCAGGAGCTGGTCCTTGGTGACCCCGGCGTTCGCCACCAGGACCTCGACCGGACCGTGCTTCTCCTCGATCTCCTTGTACGCCTGCTCGACCTGCTCGCCGTCGGTGATGTCGCACTTGACGGCCAGGAAGCCCGCCGGCGGCTCACCGGAGCGGTACGTGATCGCGACCTTGTCGCCTGCATCGGCGAACGCGCGGGCGATGGCGAGGCCGATGCCCCGGTTGCCTCCGGTGACGAGAACCGAGCGGCTCAACGGATCACCCTTTCGATAGCGGTCTGAATGCCAGAAACCTATCGGTCCGCTTCCGCCCACGAGGACTCGGCCCCTGACAGTGGCGTACGGATGTCACTGTCGGATCCCTACATAAAGCTCTGGGCGTGGCGGCCGAAAGCGCGACATGATCGGGGATGACCGGTCTCACACGACAGGAGACAGCTGTGCCATCTGGCATCCATTCCATCGACGCGGCCTTCACGGCGCTGCCGCTGCGGGCGCTCGCCGACGCGGCGCTCGCACGCGCGCGTGCCCTCGGCTCCGACCATGCCGACTTCCGTCTGGAGCGGGTGCGCAGCGCCTCGTGGCGGCTGCGCGACGCCAAGCCCTCGGGGTCGTCGGACACCACGGACCTCGGATACGCGGTGCGGGTGGTGCACGGCGGGGCCTGGGGGTTCGCCTCCGGGGTCGATCTGACCATGGACGGGGCGGCGCGGGTCGCCTCGCAGGCCGTCGCCATGGCCAAGCTGTCCGCCCAGGTGATCGCGGCGGCCGGGTCGGACGAGAGGGTGGAGCTCGCCGAGGAGCCGGTGCACGCGGAGAAGACCTGGATCTCGGCGTACGAGATCAACCCCTTCGACATCCCCGGCGCCGAGAAGAGCGCGCTGCTCGCCGAGTGGAGCGAGCGGCTGCTGCGGGCGGACGGTGTGGCGCACGTGGACGCCTCGCTGATGACCGTCCAGGAGAACAAGTTCTACGCGGACACGGCGGGCACCGTCACCACCCAGCAGCGGGTCCGGCTGCACCCGCAGCTCACCGCGGTCGCCGTCGACGAGACGACGGGCGAGTTCGACTCGATGCGGACGATCGCGCCGCCCGTCGGCCGGGGCTGGGAGTACCTGACCGGCACCGGCTGGGACTGGGACGCGGAGCTGGAGCGGATCCCGGACCTGCTCGCCGAGAAGATGCGCGCGCCGAGCGTGGAGGCGGGGGCGTACGACCTGGTGGTCGACCCGTCGAACCTCTGGCTGACGATCCACGAGTCGATCGGCCACGCCACCGAGCTCGACCGGGCGCTGGGGTACGAGGCGGCGTACGCCGGGACCTCCTTCGCCACCTTCGACCAGCTGGGGAAGCTGGCGTACGGCTCGTCGATCATGAACGTGACGGGTGACCGCACCGCCGAGCACGGTCTCGCGACGATCGGGTACGACGACGAGGGCGTCGAGGGGCAGAGCTGGGACCTGGTGAAGGACGGCACGCTCGTCGGCTACCAGCTGGACCGGCGGATCGCGAAGCTGACGGGCCTGGGCCGGTCGAACGGCTGCGCGTTCGCCGACTCCCCCGGCCATGTGCCGGTGCAGCGGATGGCGAACGTCTCGCTCCAGCCCGACCCGGGCGGCCTCTCCACGGAGGATCTGATCGGGGGCGTCGAGCGCGGCATCTACGTGGTCGGCGACCGCTCGTGGTCGATCGACATGCAGCGGTACAACTTCCAGTTCACCGGGCAGCGCTTCTACCGCATCGAGAACGGCAAGCTGGCCGGGCAGCTGCGGGACGTCGCGTACCAGGCGACGACGACCGACTTCTGGGGCTCGATGGAGAAGGTCGGCGGCCCGCAGACGTACGTCCTGGGCGGCGCGTTCAACTGCGGCAAGGCCCAGCCGGGCCAGGTCGCGGCGGTCTCCCACGGCTGCCCGTCCGCCCTCTTCCGGGGCGTCAACATCTTGAACACCACGCAGGAGGCCGGGCGATGAGCTCCCGTTTCACCAAGCCGTACGAGATCGTCGAGCGGGCGCTCGAACTGTCCCGGGCGGACGGCTGTGTCGTCATCGCCGACGAGGAGTCCTCCGCCAACCTGCGCTGGGCGGGCAACGCCCTGACGACGAACGGCGTGACCCGGGGCCGTACGCTCACCGTGGTCGCGACCGTCGACGGCGCGCAGGGGACGGCGTCCGGTGTGGTCTCGCGCTCCGCCGTGACGGTCGACGACCTGGAGCCCCTGGTGCGGGCGGCCGAGGCCGCGGCACGGGCCGCCGGTCCCGCCGAGGACGCCCAGCCGCTGGTCGAAGGCGTGGACGCCTCCCCGGACTTCACCGACGCGCCGGCCGAGACCACCTCCGCCGTCTTCACGGACTTCGCGCCCGCGCTCGGCGAGGCCTTCGCCCGCGCCCGGGCGGGCGGCCGTGAGCTGTACGGCTTCGCCAACCACGAGCTGACCTCGACCTACCTCGGTACGTCGACGGGGCTGCGGCTGCGGCACGACCAGCCCAACGGCACCCTGGAGCTCAACGCCAAGTCGCCCGACCGCTCGCGGTCCGCGTGGGCCGGGCGCTCCACGCGGGACTTCAAGGACGTCGACCCTGGGGCGCTCGACGCCGACCTGGCGAAGCGGCTCGGCTGGGCGGAGCGCAGGATCGAGCTGCCCGCCGGCCGGTACGAGACGCTGCTGCCGCCGACCGCCGTGGCCGACCTGCTGATCTACCAGCTGTGGTCCTCGGCGGCCCGCGACGCGGTGGAGGGCCGTACGGTCTTCTCGAAGCCGGGCGGTGGCACGCGGCTCGGCGAGACGCTCTCCCCGCTGCCGCTGACCCTGCGCAGCGATCCGAACGAGCCGGGTCTGGAGTCGGCTCCCTTCGTGATCGCGCACTCCTCGGGCGACGACTCCTCCGTCTTCGACAACGGGCTGCCGCTGATGCCGATCGACTGGGTGCGGGAGGGCAGGCTGGAGCATCTGATCACCACCCGGCACACCGCGGCGCTCACCCGGCTGCCCGTGGCACCGGGGGCGGGGAACCTGATCCTGGACGGCGGCGGCGAGCAGTCGCTGGAGGAGATGGTGGCCGCCACCGAGCGGGGTCTGCTGCTGACCTGCCTCTGGTACATCCGCGAGGTGGACCCGGCGACGCTGCTGCTGACGGGGCTGACCCGGGACGGCGTCTACCTCGTCGAGAACGGCGAGGTGGTCGGCGAGGTGAACAACTTCCGGTTCAACGAGTCGCCGGTGGACCTGCTGTCCCGGGCCTCGGAGGCGGGCCGGACGGAGAAGACCCTGCCGCGCGAGTGGAGCGACTGGTTCACCAGGGCCGCGATGCCGGCGCTGCGGGTGCCGGACTTCAACATGAGCTCGGTCAGCAAGGGTGTCTGACCCCCATAGACTGAGTCACGGCGTGACAACCATCAACCAAGGAGACCGAGAATCGTGACGGACATCGTCGACGAGCTCAAGTGGCGCGGGCTGTTCGCCCAGTCCACCGACGAGGACGCACTGCGCAAGGCTCTCGCGGACGGTCCTGTCACGTTCTATTGCGGTTTCGACCCGACCGCGGCCAGCCTCCACGTCGGCCACCTGGTCCAGGTGCTCACCGTCCGCCGGCTCCAGCAGGCCGGTCACCGGCCGCTGGCTCTGGTCGGCGGGGCCACGGGCCAGATCGGCGACCCGCGTCCGACGGCCGAGCGCACCCTGAACGACCCGGAGACGGTGGCGAACTGGGTGAACCGGCTGCGGAGCCAGATCGAGCCGTTCCTCTCCTTCGAGGGGGAGAACGCTGCGGTCATGGTGAACAACCTGGACTGGACCGCGGGCCTCTCCGCGATCGAGTTCCTGCGGGACATCGGCAAGCACTTCCGGGTCAACAAGATGCTGACCAAGGACTCCGTCGCACGGCGCCTGGAGTCCGAGCAGGGCATCAGCTACACCGAGTTCAGCTACCAGCTGCTGCAGGGCATGGACTTCCTGGAGCTGTACCGGCGTCACGGCTGCACGCTGCAGCAGGGCGGGTCCGACCAGTGGGGCAACCTGGTGGCCGGGCTCGACCTGATCCACCGGCTCGAGCCGGGCGCCGAGGTGCACGCGCTGGCGACCCCGCTGATGGTCAAGGCGGACGGCACGAAGTTCGGCAAGACCGAGAGCGGGGCCGTGTGGCTCGACCCCGAGATGACGACGCCGTACGCGTTCTACCAGTTCTGGCTGAACGTGGACGACCGGGACATCTCGACGTACATGCGCATCCTGTCCTTCAAGTCCCGCGAGGAGCTGGAGGAGCTGGAGCGGCTCACCGCCGAGCGGCCGCAGGCGAGGACCGCGCAGCGGGCGCTCGCCGAGGAGCTGACGACGCTGGTGCACGGCGCCGGGCAGTGCGCGGCGGTCATCAACGCCTCGAAGGCGCTCTTCGGTCAGGGCGACCTGGCCGAGCTGGACGAGGCCACGCTGGCCGCGGCGCTCTCCGAGCTGCCGCACGCGCGGGTGGCCGAGCTCGGGCAGGTCGTCGACCTGTTCGTCGAGGTCGGGCTGGCCCCGAGCAAGTCGGGTGCGCGCCGGACGGTGAAGGAGGGCGGGGCGTACGTGAACAACGTGAAGGTCACCGCCGAGGACGCCGAGGTGTCGGCGGACGAGCTGCTGCACGGCCGCTGGCTGGTGCTGCGCCGGGGCAAGAAGAACCTGGCGGCGATCGAGGTCGGCGCACAGGGCTGACGTCCCGGGTCAGGACATGGCGAAGGCCGGTACGCGCGTGAGGCGTGTACCGGCCTTCGCCGGTGCGGCCCTCAGGCTCGTTGCCTGTTGCCCTTGATCGCGTTCCACGCCATGTCGCCGAGGAAGACCACGAGCACCGCGCCGGCGAGTTGGAGCAGGTGCCGCGTCCAGTCGATGCCCTTCGTGTCCTCGACGCCGATCCAGGTCGCGACGGAGTTGCCGAGAACGCTGCCGATGATGCCGAACACGGTCGTCAGCCAGAGTGGGATCTGCTGCTTCCCCGGGATGATCGCCTTGGCGATCAGACCGAGCACGAAGCCCACGATGATTGCCCACAACCAACTCATGGTCGCCTCCTCAGGCGGCGCAATCTGCGCATGTGGGCCCAGTCTCGGCCCATCCGCCATACGGCGCATGTCGGAGAGCGCCGTACGTGCCCCGGTCTCCACCGTCTCGGGCGGCGGGCGTACCGTGGAGACAGGTCCGGACCGGGGAGGTCCGGCGCGGACGCTGGTGGTGGAATGCGATGCGGAAGCACGGTGGAACAGAGGTCTTCCGAATCACCGGGGCCCGTCAGGGCCTGGCCGACGACGTCCGTGGCCGGGAACGGCGGTACGTGATCTCGATGTCGGTGCGGACGCTGTCCGTCATCGCCGCCGTCCTCCTCTGGAACGTCGAGCGCCATGTGGCCATCGTGGCTCTGGTGCTGGGTGGGCTGCTCCCCTATGTCGCGGTGGTCATCGCGAACGCCGGGCGGGAGAAGCCGCCGACTCTGCCCTCCACGTTCGTACCGGGACCGACCCGTCCCGAGCTCTCCCCCGGGGGCACCACCGCGGAACCGCGAGCGGAGCGTCCGTCCGGACAGAGCTGATCATCATCTGGAGTCGAAAGCTCAAGAAATGCTCAGATCAATGATGACGTTCCGGTGCACCGCACCCCATCCCCCGTGACATACTGCCTACGCGCTCCGCATCCCCCGTCGGAGCGACGGACCGGTGCCGGGCAGCTCCCCCCGTGGCTGCTCGGCATCGCCATTGTTGGACAATGATCGTGTGATCAATCCGGTGAGTGACGAGACCCCGATCGAGACGCCGATCTGCTCCGCCAAGGGCTGCCGCGCCGACGCCGTATGGGTGCTGGCCTGGAACAACCCCAAGCTGCACACGCCGGAGCGCCGCAAGACCTGGCTCGCCTGCGAGGACCACCGCGAGCATCTCTCCCAGTTCCTGGGCGTACGGGGGTTCCTGAAGGACGTCGTCCCGCTCGCGGAGTGGGAGTCAGCCGCCGATCGCTGACATCGGCCGCTCCGGCTGAAGGAAGCTCGGGTCGTCCAGGCCCGAGCCGGCCTTCTTGCCCCACATCGCCAGCTTCCAGATCCGGGCGATCTCGGCGTCCGGCGCCTCCGAGCGCAGGGCCGCGCGCAGGTCGGTCTCCTCGGTGGCGAAGAGGCAGGTGCGCACCTGTCCGTCGGCCGTGAGCCGGGTCCGGTCGCACGCCCGGCAGAACGGGCGGGTGACGGAGGCGATGACCCCGACGGTGTGCGGTCCGCCGTCCACGACCCAGCGCTCCGCGGGGGCCGAGCCCCGCTCGTCCGCGCCCTCGGCGGTGAGGGTGAAACGCGTCCGCAGCGACTCCAGGATGTCCCCGGCGGTGATCATGCCGTCGCGCTTCCAGCCGTGCTGGGCGTCGAGGGGCATCTGCTCGATGAAGCGGAGTTCGTATCCGTTCTCCACCGCCCATGCCAGCAGGTCCGGGGCCTCGTCGTCGTTGAGTCCGGGCATCAGGACGGCGTTGACCTTGACCGGCGTGAGGCCGGCGTCGCGCGCGGCGGCCATGCCGTCGAGCACGTCGTGGTGGCGGTCGCGGCGGGTCAGGGTCTTGAAGACCTCGGGCCGCAGGGTGTCGAGGGAGACGTTGACCCGGTCGAGACCGGCGGCCTTCAGCGCGGCGGCCGTGCGCTTGAGCCCGATGCCGTTCGTGGTCAGGGACATCTTCGGGCGGGGCTCGAGGGCGGCGCAGCGCTCGACGATGCCCACGAGGCCGGGGCGGAGCAGCGGTTCGCCGCCGGTGAAGCGGACCTCCGTGACACCGAGGTCGGTGACAGCGATCCGTACCAGCCGGACGATCTCGTCGTCGGTCAGCAGGTCGGGCTTGGCCAGCCACTGCAGGCCCTCTTCCGGCATGCAGTACGTACACCGCAGATTGCAGCGGTCGGTGAGCGAGACGCGCAGGTCGGTGGCCACCCGGCCGTAGGTGTCGATGAGCACTGAGGGCCCCCTTCCCGTCGTTCGGTGATTTATACAGCGAGCCTACGCGAGACCACCGACAACCAGCAGGGGCCGATTGGAACGAGGACCGGAGCGGCCGCGTCGTAGGACCCTACGACGCGGCCGCCCGGATGTCGCGTACCGTGCACGGATCAGTGCGCTCCGACACCGGTGAGCGACTTGACCTCCAGCTCCGCGTACTTGCCCTTGTCCGGCTCCTCCTTGGAGAGGAGGGAGCCGAGCCAGCCGAGCAGGAAGCCCAGCGGGATCGAGACGATGCCCGGGTTCTCCAGCGGGAACCAGTAGAAGTCCACGGTCTTGAACATCGAGGTGGGCTTGCCGGAGACGACCGGCGAGAAGAGCACCAGGACGACCGAGGAGATCAGACCGCCGTAGATCGACCAGAGCGCGCCCTGGGTGGTGAACCGCTTCCAGAACAGGCTGTAGAGGATGGTCGGCAGGTTGGCGGAGGCGGCCACGGCGAAGGCGAGGGCGACCAGGCCGGCGACGTTGAGGTCGCGGGCGAGCGCGCCGAGCGCGATCGAGACGACGCCGATGAGGACGGTGGCCCAGCGCGCCGCGCGGACCTCCTCCTTCTCCGTGGCCTTCCCGCGCCGGATGACGTTGGCGTAGATGTCGTGCGCGAAGGACGACGAAGAGGCCAGGGTCAGTCCGGCGACCACCGCGAGGATGGTGGCGAAGGCGACGGCGGAGATCACCGCGAGCAGGAACGCCCCGCCGGTGGAGCCGGCGCCGCCGCCGATCTCCAGGGCCGCGAGCGGTGCGGCGGTGTTGCCCGCCTTGTTCGAGGCGATGATGTCGCTGTTCTTCAGCAGGGCCGCGGCGCCGAAGCCGAGGACGATCGTCATCAGGTAGAAGGCGCCGATGATGCCGATGGCCCAGTTGACCGACTTACGGGCTGCCTTGGCGGTGGGCACCGTGTAGAAGCGGATCAGGATGTGCGGCAGGCCGGCGGTGCCGAGGACGAGCGCGATGCCGAGCGAGAGGAAGTCCAGCTTCGAGATGCCGGTGGCCCCGTACTTGAGGCCGGGCTCCAGGAACGCCTGGCCCTTACCGCTGTTGCTGGCGGCGGCGCCGAGCAGGTCGGAGAGGTTGAAGTCGAACTTCAGCAGGATGAGGAAGGTGATCAGGAGCGTGCCCGCGATGAGCAGGACGGCCTTGACCATCTGCACCCAGGTGGTGCCCTTCATGCCGCCGATGGTGACGTACACGATCATCAGGACGCCGACCAGCGCGACGATGGCGATCTTGCCGCCGTCGCTGGTGATGCCGAGGAGCAGCGAGACGAGAACGCCCGCGCCGGCCATCTGCGCCAGCAGGTAGAAGATCGAGACGACGATCGTGGAGGTGCCCGCGGCGGTACGGACGGGGCGCTGGCGCATGCGGTAGGCGAGGACGTCGCCCATGGTGAACCGGCCGGAGTTGCGCAGCGGCTCGGCGACCAGGAGCAGGGCGACCAGCCAGGCGACCAGGAAGCCGATCGAGTACAGGAAGCCGTCGTAGCCGAAGAGTGCGATGGCGCCCGCGATGCCGAGGAAGGACGCGGCGGACATGTAGTCGCCGGAGATCGCGAGGCCGTTCTGGAAGCCGGTGAACTGGCGGCCGCCGGCGTAGAAGTCGGCGGCGCTCTTGGTCTGGCGGCCGGCCCAGACGGTGATGACGAGCGTGGCGACGACGAACGCGCCGAAGAGGGCGATGATCAGCGGGCGGTGCTCGCTGGTGGCGTTGCCCGCCGCGAGGAGAAGGGTGCTGCTCACGCGTCGGCCTCCGGGTGTTCCATACGGGACTTGATGGCCTCGGCCTTGGGGTCGAGGCGGCTCGCCGCGTGCCGCGAGTAGAGCCAGGCGATGAGGAAGGTCGTGGCGAACTGGCCGAGGCCGAGGACGAGCGCCACGTTGATGTTGCCGAAGAGCCTGGTCCCCATGAAGCCGCCCGCGTAGTTGGAGAGCAGCACGTAGAGCAGGTACCAGGCGATGAAGGCGACCGTCAGGGGGAAGGCGAAGGAGCGGTACGTGCGGCGCAGTTCGCCGAACTCCGCGCTCTCCTGCACCTCGACGAACGCCTCGGTCGTGGGCTGGGCGGGGCCGGTGGGGGCCTCCGTGCCGCCTTGGGGCGGCGGCAGTGCTTCGGTTGCCACGGAATCTCCTCGCGACGCGGGTGCTGTGGGCATGGACAAAGGGGCCTCACTGGGGGACGGGGAACGGGCTCCGACCGGAGCTCCTCCCCTGCACAACGGCACGGGGCGCGCGGCGAAGTGGTTCACCGGGGTGGTCTTCTTCCCTGGACCTTCTTCTGGATCTTCCTCCGGAAATGCAGGAAATCCTCTCAACTCATTGATGGGGCGGGAAGATCAGCGATAGCTTCACTCGTCATGCACCTGCCCGTCCGCAATCCGCCGGCGGGCAGTACATACGGATGATGTGGAGAACCCATGGCTCATCTGGGATCGAGACGCGGCCGAGTACTCGCTCTGCCGGCCGGCCTCGCGCTCACGGCCTCGCTCGGCTTCCTTCCGACCGGCGCCTCCGCCGCGGTGGCGAGCGACACCCCGGCGACGCCCGCCGTCTCGACGAATGCCCCGAAGCTGTCGTACGTCGTCAACGTCGACGGGGGTCGCAAGACGGCCGCCTCGGTGAAGAAGGCGATAGCCGAGGCCGGTGGCACGGTGGTCATCTCCTATGACCAGATAGGCGTCATCGTCGTCCACTCGCAGAACCCCGAGTTCGCGACGACGATCCGTAAGACCCGCGGTGTGGTGTCGGCCGGTTCGACCCGCACCGCACCGCTCTCCGTCCAGACCGACACCTCCGTCGGCGAGGGCGGCCAGGCGCTCACCGCGTCCGAGGCCACGTCCGCCGCGGCCCGCGCGACGGACGACCAGGACGCGCTCGAGCCGCTCCAGTGGGACCTGCCCGCCATCCAGGCGGACAAGGCCCACAAGCGGACGCTCGGCAGCCGGAACGTCACGGTGGGCGTCATCGACACGGGTGTCGACGACACGCACCCGGACCTGGCGCCGAACTTCGATGCCAGGGCCTCGGCCAACTGCGTGACGGGCAAGCCGGACATCACCCCCGGCTCGTGGCGCCCGAACCCGGGCGAGAGCGACCACGGCACGCACGTCGCCGGCACGATCGCCGCCGCCAAGAACGGCACCGGCATCACCGGTGTCGCGCCGGGCGTGAAGGTCTCGGGCATCAAGGTCTCCACCCCTGACGGCTTCTTCTACACCGAGGCCGTCGTCTGCGGCTTCGTGTGGGCGGCCGAGCACGGCGTCGACGTCACCAACAACAGCTACTACACGGACCCGTGGCTGTTCGCGTGCAAGAACGACGCCGACCAGAAGGCCCTGATCGAGGCCGTGACCCGCGCGACGCGCTACGCGGAGCGCAAGGGCACCGTCAACGTGGCGGCGGCGGGCAACTCCGCCATGGACCTGGCGTCGGACGAGCTCACCGACGACAGCAGCCCGAACGACACCACGCCGGTGACGCGGGTCGTCGACCCGAAGGAGTGCCTGGACTACCCGGCGATGCTGCCGGGCGTGGTCACGGTCTCCGCGACCGGTGCCAAGGACCTGAAGGCCTCGTACTCCAACTACGGTGACGGGATCATCGACGTCGCGGCGCCCGGCGGCGACCGCACGGAGTACCAGACCCCGGACGCTCCGGCGGTCAACGGCCGGATCCTGTCGACCACGGTCAACGGCGGCTTCAACTACAAGGCCGGTACGTCGATGGCCTCGCCGCACGCCGCCGGTGTGCTCGCGCTGCTGAAGTCGACGCACCCGAAGGCCAGCCCGGCCGCGCTCAAGGCCCTGCTGTACGCGCAGGCCGACGACCGCGCCTGCACCAACCCGTACGACATCAACGCCGACGGCACCGTCGACGCGGTCTGCGTGGGCGGCAAGAACAAGAACGGCTTCTACGGAGCCGGTCTCGTGAACGCGCTCGACGCCGTGCGCCGGTAGGCACCACGCCGGCAGGCAGGAGGGGTCCCGGTGTGGTGAACCACACCGGGACCCTTTGCGTGGCACGGAGTGCCATCATGCCGGGATGGACAACACAGTGCGTACGGGTACGGAGTTGTTGTGGTCGGCCCTGGGCGGCGATCCCGCCCTGGTGGACCGGGTGGCGTTCACCGGCCCGTCGGGGCTTCTGCCGGCGCGGCTGCCGGTGATGGACCTGGCGCGGGCGACGGTGGCGGTCGCGGGCCTGGCCGCGGTCGAGCGGGGCGGCCTGCCGGGAAGGGTCCGGGTGGACGACGGGGCC
This sequence comes from Streptomyces sp. NPDC013457, assembly GCF_043089925.1. Lineage (NCBI taxonomy): Bacteria > Bacillati > Actinomycetota > Actinomycetes > Kitasatosporales > Streptomycetaceae > Streptomyces > Streptomyces sp. NPDC013457. Next base: position 623,021 of record NZ_JBICBL010000003.1, on the reverse strand, counting down.
GTCGCCACGGCCTTCGTGAGCGAGCGTCACCTCCGCGTCGGCGGCCGGGCTCCGGTGAACTTCGCGCCGCTGTCCCGCTTCTGGAAGGCGTCCGACGGCTGGGTCCGTACGCACGCGAACTACCCCCACCACCGGGCGGCGCTGCTCTCCGCGCTGGGCGTCCGGGAGGAGTCGGTGGAGGCGGTGGAGGCGGCGATCGCCGAGCGCAGGGCGGTCGAGGTCGAGACGGCGGCCTACGCGGCCGGCGGGCTGGCGGTCGCCCTGCGGACGCCTGAGGAGTGGGCGGCGCACGAGCAGGGCCGGGAGGTGGCGGCGCGGCCGCTGCTGACGCGGGAACGGCTGGACGACGCGGCCCCGGCCGGGAAGCGGCGCCCGGGCGGGAAGCGGCGCCCGGGCCCCCTGCGCGTCCTGGACCTGACCCGGGTCCTCGCCGGACCGGTGGCGACGAGAACGCTGGCGCTGCTCGGCGCCGACGTGCTCCGGATCGACCCGCCGGGCAATCCCGAACTGCCCGACCAGCACGCGGACACGAACGTCGGCAAGCGGACGGCGGCGCTGGACCTGGACCGGCCTGCGGACCGGCGCGCCCTGGACGCGCTGCTGGACGAGGCGGACGTCCTGGTCACCGGCTACCGCCCCGGCGCCCTGGAGCGCTTCGGTCTGCACCGGGCCGGTCTGGTGATCGCGCGGATCTCGGCGTGGGGCGACTACGGGCCGTGGGGCGAGCGGCGCGGCTTCGACAGCCTGGTGCAGGTGGCGACGGGGATCGCGGCGGCCGAGGGCTCGGCGGACGAACCGGGGGCGCTGCCCGCGCAGGCCCTGGATCACGGGTCGGGGTATCTGCTCGCGGCGGCCGTACTGCGGTCCCTGACGGAGCAGGAGAGCGAGGGCGGCACGCGTCTCGTACGCCTGGCCCTGGCGCAGACGGGCCACTGGCTGGCGCACGCCCTCCCCCGCTACGTGCCCGAGGACCACCTCACGGAGACGTCCGGCCCGCTGGGACTGCTGCGCCACGCGGTGTCGCCCGTGAGGTACGAGGGCGGCCCCACGGCGTGGTCGCGCCCACCGGGCCGCCAGGGCGGCGACGACCCGGTGTGGTCGGGGGCCTGAGCCGAGGGGGGCGGCGCCCCCGGCCTCGTGCGGCGCACCGGGCCTCGTGCGGCACACCGGGCCTCGCGCGGCGCACCGGGCCTCGCGCGGCGCCCCCGGCCTCATGCGACGCCCCCGGCCTCGTGCAGCGCCCCCGGGCCTCGCGCGGCGCCCCCGGCCTCATGCGGCGCACCGGGCCCTCGTGCGGCCGTCAGGGCTTGACGAGGACCTTCAGGGCGGTGCGGTCGTCCATGGCCTTGTAGCCGGCCGGGACGCCGTCGAGGTCGACCGTCACGTCGAAGACCGGGGACGGGTCGATGGTGCCGTCGAGGACGTCCGGGAGCAGCTCGGGGATGTACGCGCGGACGGGCGCGACACCGCCCCGCAGCGCGATGTTCCGGTCGAACATCACGGAGAGGTCGAGCCCCGTACCGCTGCCGTGCGGGACGCCGACGTAGCCGATGGAGCCGCCGTCGCGGGTGATGGCGACGGCCGTGCGCATCGACTGCTCCGTGCCGACCGCCTCGATGACGGCGTGGGCGCCCTGGCCGCCGGTGAGCTCGCGTACGGCGGCCTCGGCGGCCTCGCCGCGTTCGGCGACGACGTCGGTGGCGCCGAACGCGCGGGCGATGTCGGTACGGACGGCGTGGCGGCCGAGCGCGATGATCCGCTCGGCGCCGAGCCGCTTCGCGGCGAGGACGCCGCACAGGCCCACGGCGCCGTCGCCGACGACCGCGACCGTGGAGCCCTTGCGCACGCCCGCGCCGACGGCGGCGTGGTGGCCGGTGCCCATGACGTCGGAGAGGGCGAGGAGCGCGGTCAGCAGACGGTCGTCGGAGGCCGCGTCAGCGGGCAGCTTGACGAGGGTGCCGTCGGCGAAGGGGACCCGGACGGCCTCGCCCTGGCCGCCGTCGGAGCCGACCGAGCCCCAGAAGCCACCCCGCGGGCAGGAGGTCTGCAGGCCCTCGGAGCAGTACTCGCAGGTGCCGTCGGACCAGACGAAGGGCGCGACGACCAGGTCACCGGCGGCGAAGCCGGAGACGTCCGGGCCTGCCGCCTCGACGATGCCCAGGAACTCGTGCCCGATGCGCTGGCCGGGCTGCCGGGCGGCCACGCCGCGGTAGGCCCACAGGTCGCTGCCGCAGATGCAGGCGCGCAGGACCCGGACGACGACGTCGGCGGGGTCCTGGATCACGGGGTCGGGCACGTCCTCCACGCGCATGTCGAACGGGGCGTGGATGGTGGTGGCGCGCATGACGGACGGTCCTTGCTCTCAGTCGGCGGTACTCCGCTCACCGTACGCCTGTGTGAGCACCCCCGCGGTCAGCAGGTACTGCGCGGCGATGTAGGTGGCCATGACCCAGACGGCGGTGGCGGGGGGCTGGGGCCACTCCGCGATCCCGGTCGCGATCAGGGTGTCGGAGAGCAGGAAGAGCGCGCCGCCCGCGCCCGCCGTGAGCCCGAGGGACCCGGAGCGGTACGCCATCGCGCCGAGCAGGAGCGAGTAACCGGCGAGGGGGATCCGCAGTCCGGCGGGGAGGTCGGGCCAGAGGAGCACGACCGTGCCGAGGAGGGCGGCGGCGTACGCGATGCCGAGCGGGACGGACGCGCGCCGCCGTCCGAAGAGCGCGAGGTAGCAGACGTGACCGGCGGCGAAGGAGCCCATGCCGGCGAGGAAGGCCCAGTCGGCGTCGGCGAGCAGGAGGACGTCGCCGCCCCAGCCGAGGAGCAGCGCCCCGAGCAGGAGCTTCGGGGCGCCGCGGGTGGCGGCGTACGCGGCGAGCAGCGGCATCAGCAGCGGTTTGGCGATCCGGTGTCCGAGTTCGGCACCGGCGAGGAGGGAGCCGAGGTCGACGGCGACGGCGAGTGCGAAGGCGGCGAGGAGGACGCAGGAGAGCGCGGCGACGGGGGCGGCGGCGGGGGCGGGGGCGGGGGCGGCGGGGCCCGCGGTACGGGTGCTCACGCGATGGTCTCCGCGGCGGCGGGCCCGGTGCCGTGCGGGAGGGCGGGACCGGTGCCGTGCGCGACGGCGGGCCCCGGCGCGGCGGCGGGTACGGGCGCGGCGGCGGGTACGGGCGCGGCGGCGGGTACGGGCGTGGCGGCGGGCTGCCATCCCGGCCCCCGGAAGACCCGCCCGGCTCGCTCGCGCCAGCCGGTCGCGGACCGCACGTCCCGGGCGATGGCGGCGTACTCGTGGGTGGCGACGCGCAGCGGGTTGTAGGTCTCGATGTTCTTGGTGAGCCCGAAGACGGGCCGCTCGGTCTCCGCCACCCAGGAGCCGAACATCCGGTCCCAGAGGATCAGGATGCCGCCGAAGTTCCGGTCCAGGTAGCCGCCCTGCGAGGCGTGGTGGACGCGGTGGTGGGAGGGGGTGTTGAGGACGTACTCGAAGGGACGGGGGAGCCTGTCGATGCGCTCGGTGTGGATCCAGAACTGGTAGACGAGGCTGACCGAGGAGCAGAAGGCCACGGCGGCCGGGTGGACGCCGAGCGCGATCATCGGCAGGTAGAACGGCCAGGAGGTGAAGCCGGTCCAGGGCTGGCGCAGCGCGGTGGAGAGGTTGAAGCTGCGGCTGCTGTGGTGCACGACGTGGGAGGCCCACAGGATCCGGATGACGTGGTGACCGCGGTGCGACCAGTAGTAGAAGAAGTCCTGGGCGAGGAGCATCAGCGGGATCGTCCACCACAGGACGGGGACGCGGAGCGGGGTGAGCTCGTGGACGGCCGTGTAGATCGCGACGATCGGGATCTTCCACAGAAGGTCGACGAAGAGACTCCCGAGCCCCATGCCGATGCTGGTGGCGGCGTCCCTGGCCTCGTACCCGGCGGCGTCGTCGTCGGGATGGAGTCGGTAGCTGACCATCTCGACAACGGTCAGCAGGACGAACGCCGGTATGGACCAGAGCACGACATCGGGCAGGTTCGGCATGCCGAAGACGGTAGGGGCGCGGGCCGGACGCGACTAGACGTCGTTACCGACAAGTATGCGAGACGACTTGTCAGCAGGCTTTGGCACCTTCCGACAAGCGTCTTTTGCGTACGATCGCGAGGACGGCGGTCGTTGGGGGAGGAACTCCGTTGCAGGGTATGGAAGTTGCACTGGCGCGACTGGCGGGGACGGTGCTGGGCGCGGTCGCGCGGTCGGTGATCGCACCGAGGAAGGGCGCGGGGATCGTCCCGTCCCCCCTCCGACCGCTGCCCCGGCCCGCCGGCCCGGACCGCCTGGCGAAGGTCCTCGGCGGCCGGCTCGCGGAGCGGTACGGAACGGTTCCCGAGCACGAAAGGCTCGCGGCGATCGACGGCGTGCGGGACGCCTTCGCCGCCGCGGGCACGCTCGACGCGGACCGGCTCTTCGCAGTGGACCTCGACCCGGAGCGGCTGCGCGCGGAGCTGCGAGCCCCTGACACGGGCCTCGGTGTCCGGACGGTGGAGCTGTACGACGACCTGCTCGGGCTGTGCTGCGCCCACCTCGTGGAACAGCTGACGGCCGAAGCGGCCTTCCCGGCCCGGGCGGCGGTGGAGCACGCGCGCGTGGCCGCACGGACGCGGGACGCGGTGGAATCCCTGTCCGCGGCCCGGCCCCGGCCGGAGGCGGAAGCCCTGGCCTTCGAGCAGCGGTACGCGGAGTTCATGGCGGCGACGCACGGGCGGCTCGAGCTGTTCGGGCTGACACTCGGGCGGTCGGCGCGGGAGTGGGCGCTGGACACGGCGTACATCGGGCTGGCGGTGAGCGGCGAACGGGCCGACGCCGTCCATGGTCTGCCGCACGCGGGGCCCACGACGGTGACCACCGAACAGGCCCTCACGGCGACGGACCGGCTGCTGCTGAGGGGCCCCGCCGGCTCCGGCAAGAGCACCCTGGTCCAGTGGCTGGCCCTGAACGCGGCTCGTCGCTCCTTCGACGGCGACCTCGCCGACTGGAACCGCTGCGTGCCGTTCGTGCTCCGGCTCCGCGCCTTCACCTCGGTGGACTCGCTGCCGGCGCCCGAGGACTTCCTGCGCGCGGCCGGGGTTCCGCTTCGTCCTCCCGCGAGCTGGGCGGAGGATCTGCTCGTGAGCGGGCGGGCGCTGGTGCTGGTCGACGGTGTGGACGAGGTCCCGGTGCGGCTGCGCCAGCGGACCGAGACCTGGCTGAAGAGCCTGGTCACGGCCTTTCCGGCCGCCCGCTACGTCGTGACGACCCGCCCCTCGGCAGTGCCGGAGGAATGGCTGTCCCGTCAGGGCTTCACCGCCCACTCGCTGCTGTCGATGGACCGGGACGGCATCCGCGCGTTCATCGGTCACTGGCACGAGGCGGCACGGCTGGAGGAGCCGGAGGACGAGACGCTCACCGGCTACGAGACCGCTCTGCGACAGGCCGTCGCCACCCGCAGGGACCTCGGTCGGCTCGCCACGAACCCGCTGATGTGCGCGCTGCTCTGCGCGCTCAACCGCGACCGGCGGATGCAGCTGCCTCGCGCGCGGAAGGAACTGTACGACGCGGCCCTCGACATGCTGCTCGTGCGGCGTGACACGGAGCGGGAGATCTGTGCGGTCGAGGGCGTCGACCTGACGCGCGAGGAGCAGACGGCGCTGCTGCAGCGGCTGGCGTACTGGCTGATCCGGAACGGGCAGGTCGAGGCGGACCGCGCGGAGGCCGCGGAGATGGTGGAGGAATGGCTCGCCGCGATGCCGCAGGTGCGGGGCACGGCGGAGCAGGTCTTCGCGCATCTGCTGATCCGCAGCGGTCTGCTGCGCGAACCGGCCCCCGGCTCGGTGGGGTTCGTGCACCGGACGTTCCAGGACTACCTGGGTGCGAAGGCCGCGGTCGAGGCACGGGACTTCGGCGTCCTGGTGAAGCACGCGCACGACGACACCTGGGACGACGTCGTGCAGATGGCGGTTGGGCACGCGCGCGTGGACGAGCGCGCCCGGCTGCTGAAGCAGTTGCTACGGCGCGCGGACCGGGCACCGAAGCTGCGGCACCGACTCGTGCTCCTCGCCGCCGCCTGCCTGGAACAGGCGCCGGAGCTGGATCCGGCGGTGCGGGCGGAGGTGGAGGAGCGGACCCAGGAGCTGCTGCCGCCGCGCGGTCAGGAGGACGCCGAGGAACTGGCACGGGTCGGGCACCTGGTCCTGGAGCTGCTGCCGGGTCCCGAGAGCCTGGACGCGGAGAGCGCGGCGGCGGTCGTCCGGACGGCGGCGCTGATCACGGGGGACGCGGCGTTCGAGGTGGTGGCTCGGTTCCGGGACGACCGGAGGCACCCTGTGCCGTTCCAGGTGTCGCAGGCGTGGGGCGCCTTCGACACGGAACGGTACGCACGCGAGGTGCTGTCCGTAGGCGCGGGCGACTTCGACTACCTGCATGTGCAGTCGCCGGACCAGCTCGCGGCGCTGAGCCTCCTTCCCGAGGTGCGTGGTGTCCATCTCACCGGATCCCACCCCGATCCGACCGCGCTGTATGTGCTCGACGACCTGCGACGGGTGTTCTTCTACGACAACGCCGCGCTCGCCGATCTCTCCGGACTCCGGCGCTTCTCCGGCCTTCGGCGGGTCGGGCTGAGCATGTGTCCGCGGGTGCGGGACCTCTCTCCTGTCGCGAGGCCCGGCCTGGAGTCACTCTCCCTGTTCGACGGGCATGCGGAGTTGTCCGCCGAACCCCTGCGGGACATGCCCGACCTGCTCTCCTTCGGACTCCTGCAACCGCTGCTCGTCGAGAGGCTGGCCGAACTGCCCATCGGGTCACAGCTCACAAGTCTCGCGTTGGGGCGCCACTCCCGGTACATCGACCTGGCGGGCATCGAACGGTGGCCGCTGCTCAGCACACTCTCGCTCGGCGGACGCACGCAGCTGAACCAGCTTCTCTCCATGGACGCGCCGCCGGACATCGAGACGCTGCAGCTGTCCGAGCTGCCCGCTCCCGATCTCGGTCTGCTCCACCGCCTGCCACGCCTGCGCCGTCTGTACCTGCTCCGGTGCGCGCTGCCGGACCTGGCCCCCCTGCGCGACCATCCGGCCCTCGAGCACCTCGGGCTCTGGTCGTGCACGGCGGCGGACGGCTCGCCGGTCGACGTGACCGCGCTCGCCGACCGGGGCGACCTCACGATGGACGTCAGTGGCGAGACCCGGCTCATCGGCGAAGAGCTGTTCGCACCTGGCCGAATCACCCGCCGGCCCTAGATCCCCGTCGCCCCCAGCAGCGACCCCGCCGCGTACGTCACCGCCATCGCCAGGGCGCCGCCGGCCGTTGTGCGCAGGACCGCGCGGCGGGGTGGGGCCGCGCCCAGGCGGGCGCTGCACCAGCCGGTGAGGGCCAAGGCGGCGAGGACCGAGAGGACCGTGATCCAGAGACGGGTGGAGGCGGGCGGGAGGACGATCGCGAGGAGGGGGAGCAGCGCGCCGGCCGTGAAGGCGAGGAAGCTGGCGCCGGCCGCGTGCCAGGGGTTGGTGAGGGCGTCGGGGTCGATCCCGAGTTCCACACGTGCGTGGGCGCGCAGGGCGTCACGGGCGGTGAGCTGTTCGGCGGCCTCGCGGGCGACATCCCGTGAGAGGCCGCGGGCCGACAGGAGGCCCGTCAGTTCGGCCAGTTCGGCTTCCGGGTCCTCGCGGAGCTCGCGTCTCTCCTCGGCCAGCGCCGCCTTCTCGGCGTCGCGCTGCGTGGAGACCGAGACGTACTCCCCCGCCGCCATCGACATCGATCCGGCGAGCAGTCCGGCCAGGCCCGCGGTGAGGAGCGCGGCCCGGGAGCCGGTCGCGCCGGCGACGCCGACGACGAGGCCCGCGGTGGAGACGACTCCGTCGTTGGCTCCGAGCACGGCGGCCCGGAGCCAGTTGAGACGGGTGCCGAGACCTCCGCCGTGGGCCTCGTCGTGGGCGGGTTCGTCAGTCACCCGGGGAGGTTCTCATCCGGTCCGTCACCACACGCGTACCGACCCGCCCGGGGCGAAGGCGGGGCTCGTCGCGCCCGCCGGGACCTCCTTCAGGGGCTCGGCGATCTCCTCGACGGTCGGGCCGTGCACGGCGGCCAGGGTGTCGAGGAACGGCAGGTCGAAACCGTAGACGCGGGCCGCGTTACCTCCGGCCATCGCCGCCACCTCCTCCCTCGGCAGCCCCGCGTAGGCGATGCGGAGGCCTTCGCGGGAGTACGGCGTCGTGCCCTCGTCGTGCGGGTAGTCGCTGCCCCACATGATCTTGTCGACTCCGATCCGGTCGCGCAGCGGGACCTCGTGCGGTCGCATGAAGCTCGCGCCGACGAAGCAGTTGTCGCGCCAGACCTCGCTGGGGCCCTTGCCCATCGACTCCGCCAGTCCCGCGCCGAACTTGGACTCGGCGGTGGCAGCCCGGGAGGCCGCCGCGACCAGGCGGGCGTGGTAGTAGTCCAGCATCTCGACGACCCCGGGGATCCAGCCCGAGCCCTGCTCGGTGAGGACCAGTCTGAGTTCCGGGTGGCGGCGGAAGGCGCCGCCGAAGACGAGGTGCCAGAGCGCCCGGTGCGAGAACCACGTCGTCTCCACCATGAAGACCGCGCGCGCCGCCGGTTCGTCGCCGAGCGGCGGCGAGGCGGAGCCGCCGTGGTGGTTGACCGGGACGTCCAGCTCCGCGCAGACCGCCCAGATCGGGTCGTACGTCTGCGAGTACAGCTCGGGGATCCCGCTGCCGGGCGGGGCGCCCGGCAGCAGGATCCCGCCGGTGAGGCCGGCCTCCTTGGTGCGGCGGATCTCCTTCACGGCCTCGTCGACGTCGTTGAGGAGGATCTGCGCGACGCCCGCCCGGCGGCCGGGCGCGTCCGCGCAGAAGTCGGCCAGCCAGCGGTTGTGCGCGCGCAGCCCGGCCCAGCGCTGCTCGAACTCCTCCCGGCTCGGCGCGGGGGCCATCAGGGAGGCGGAGGGGAAGAACGGCGGGATGGTGTTGGGGAAGACGACCTCGGCGACGATCCCGTCCGCCTCCAGCTCGCGCAGCCGGCGCCCGGAGTTCCAGTTGCGGTCGGCGGTGTCGGCGAGCAGGTCCTCGTACGGGTTGACGTAGCCGGCCGCCCAGGCGTCGAAGGCGTCGTGGTGCCTCTTCTCCAGGTACGGCTTGTAGTCGAGGAGGTCGGCGCCCGCGTGGCAGTCCGCCGAGATGACGGTGTACCGGTCCATCAGTTCACCCCCAAAGCGGGGAAGTCGTGGTCCGTCAGCCAGTGTCGGCCGACCTCGCGGGAGCGGGCCCAGGAGGCCTCGACCGCGGTCTGGTCGGGCGACTGGCCCAGTTCGGCGGGGGTGGGGCCGATGCGGCGGGCGAGCGGAGCCAGCGCCTCGGTGTCGAATCCGAAGACCTCCGCCGCGGCGAGGCCCAGCATCCGCCGCGTCTCCGCGACCGGGATGTCGTGGAAGGTGTTCCCCAGCCACGCGCGCGTGTCGGGCCAGGTCCCCTCCGGGTGCGGGAAGTCCGAGCCCCACAGGATGTTGTCCACGCCGATCTCGTACCGCTGGGCCAGCTCGCGCCGCTTGGTGTTGGTGGCGCAGATGAAGACCTGGCGGTCGAGGTACTCGCTCGGCGGCCGCCTGAGTTCGGCGAACGGGGACAGCTTCTTGCCGCCGTGCGCGCCGAGGTAGAGGCGGTCCATGAACCAGAGCAGGTTCGGCAGCCACCAGCAGCCCGATTCGGCGACACCGAACCTTAAGCCCGGGTGGCGCTCGAAGACCCCGGACCAGAGGAGGAACCACAGCGGCCTGGCGGGCCACCAGGTGACCTCGCTGACGTAGATGCCGAGGTGGTCGCCGTACTCCTCGCGCGGCGCGGCGCCGGAGTGGGTGACGAGCGGCATCCCGGTCTCGGCGGCCGCCGCCCAGACCGGCTCGTAGCGCGGGTCGTGGTACGGCTCCCTGTCCACCCACATCGAGGGGATCATCAGCGCCCCGAGCCCGGACTCCTTGGCCCGGTGGATCTCGGCGACGACCTTGGACGGCTCGGCCGTGATGGGCAGCAGCGCCACCCCGCAGTGCCGCTCGGGATTCCGGCCGACGAACTCGGCGAGCCAGCGGTTGTGCGCCTGCGCGCCCGCCATGCCGAGGTCGGGGTCCTGGTCGCCGGAGAGTCCGAGGCCGACCCCGAAGGGCGCGGCGGTCTGGCTGTCGACGGCGTCCGCGTCGGGGAAGACGACCTCGGCCGCCACCCCGTCGCCGTCGAGCTCCTTGAGCCGCTGCGCGGCGTCCCAGCCGCCCCGCAGCCCTTCCTCGTTGTCGCTGAACCACTTGTTCGCGAAGGCCTCGTTGCGTACTCCGAGTCGGGTCATGGCCTCGCGGCGGGCGTCGCGCCCGGCGAGGAACTCGTCGAAGGCGCGGTGGAACCGGGAGTCGAGATAGGGCCGGTAGCGCTCGGTGGGCAGACCGGCGTGGCAGTCGGAGGAGATGATCAGGTACGGGTCCTCAAAGCTCATGGCTAAGTCCCTCGGTCGGGGATGCCGTGCCTTCCCGGGGACTACCCCCGGACCCCCGGCCGGAGATCGCGGCCGGCGGGGCGGCACGGTCAGTCGAGAATGAAGTTCTCCAGGTACGACGGGTCGGCGCGGTCGAGCATCGACTGCGAGCGCGCGCGGATCTGCCGGTCGCTGTGCTCGCTCGCCGGGAGCATCCAGAACCGGTCGGCGCGGATGCCGTCGACGACGTGCTCCGCGACCTCCTCGACGGGCGTGAAGGCGACCTCGTGCCCGGCGGCCTTCATCGCCGACTCCCACTGGTCCAGGCTGCGGTACGGGGTCTTGCGCGGTCGCTCCTTGGCGTACCGCTCCGGCCGGTTGCGGTGCGACTCCCAGAGCCCGGTGCGCAGCATGTGCGGGCCGGGGAAGAGCACGGACGCCCCCACGCGCGCGTGCTCGGCCTTCAGATGGGCGTACAGCGACTCGGTCATGGTGACGACGGCCGCCTTGGTGACGGCGTAGACGGAGGCGGTCGGCAGCGGGGCGATGCCGCCGTCACCCGAGGAGGTGTTGACGACGTGCCCGGGCTCGCCGCCGGCGATCATGCGCGGGACGAAGGCCTGGATGCCGTGGAAGACGCCCCAGACGTTGACGGAGAAGGCCCACTTCCAGTCGTTGGGCTCGTGCTCCCACATCCGGCCCTCTGCGCCGGAGCCGACCCCGGCGTTGTTGCACAGGACGTGCACCGCGCCGAAGGTGTCGAACGCCGCGTCGGCGAAGGCCCGTACGGACTCCGGGGCGCTGACGTCGACGGTACGGGCGAGGACCTGGGCCCCGCCCTCCGTCAGCTCCTCGGCCGCCTTGGCGAGCGCGCCCTCCTCCACATCGCCGAGGACGACGGCGAGGCCCTCGGCGGCGAACCGGCGCGCCATCGCGAGCCCGATGCCGCTCGCCGCGCCGGTGACGACCGCGACCTGCCCCTGACGCAGCTCCATCACACGCTCCCTTCCGGCGGTCCGTCGAGGATCTGCTGCGGGTCGTCGTAGCGCTGGTGGATGTACGGCAGGAGGGCCTCGGCGCTGACCCGTTCCGCGACCCGGCCCTTCTGGTCGGTGGTCTTCTCGCCGATGGTGATCTCGACGATCCGGCGTACCGGGAGGTCGGCGACGGGGTCGTACATGGACTCGCGGAGCACGACGTCGCCGGTGATCCGTTCCAGCTTGCGCACCTTCTCGGCCCGGACGCAGTGGACGAGGACGGGCTCGGCGTCGAAGCCGGTGCCGTCCACGCCCGGCAGGAACTTGAAGTAGAAGTCGGTCTTCTCCGCGGGCTCCGGCAGGGGCAGGGGGCCGGAGACCGCTCCGCGCACCTCGACGAAGTCGATGCCGTGGCGCCCGAGGGAGGCCCGGACGACGAGCCCGTCGCGTTCGACGACGACCTCGCCGAGCTTCTTCGGCTCGCCGAAGACCTCACGGCCGCCGACGAGGGCCCGCTCCAGGGTCATCGGCATGACGAGCGGGTACCAGCCCTCCTGGTCGCCGTGGGCGGCGGCGACGGCGACCGAGCCGGCGCCCAGGGGGTAGCCGGGGAGGTCAACCTGGGAGATGGCGGCCCGTACCAGGGGCCGTTCGGTGGGTTTCAGCGGGGGCGGCAGGACGGCCGCCACCACGTCCGGATCGGTCTCCCAGACGGCGACCACGCCGGTGGACCAGATGTCGGGAAGCTTGCTGCTCTTGGCGCGGGCCGCCGTGATCTCGGCGTCGGTGCGCGCCCCGTACCGTACTCGTGCCATGACGTACCACCCTTCAGGGACCGTCGGCCTGTAACACAGTTACACCGGTGGCGATGAAGGGTAAATAGGCGTGCACGCAACAGAATTGGGGGGACGATGGCGCGTACCGCACTCACCCGCGAGGAGGTCCTCGCGACCGCCGCCGCTCTGGTGAGGCAGCACGGCCCGGACGCCCTGACCATGCGCAGGCTCGCCACGGAACTGGGCACCGCGGTCACCTCGATCTACTGGCACGTCGGCAACCGCGAGTCGCTGCTCGACGCCCTCGTCGAGCGGACGGTCGCCGATCTCGCCGCGATCACCCCGCGCGGGCGCACCCCGGTCGACCGGATCGTCTCGGTGGCCCGCTCGCTGCGGCGCGAACTGCGCGCGCGCCCGCATCTGGTGGCGATGGTCCACGAACGGGGCCTGACGGAGCGGATGTTCCTGCCGGCGCAGCGCGCCCTGGCCGACGAGGTGCACGCGGCGGGCCTGCGCGGCGCCCGGGCGGCGGAGGCGGTCCGGGCGGTGCAGGTCCAGGTCGTCGGTTACGTCCTCGTGGAGCGCAACCGCGAGCGGGCGCCGGTCCAGTCCCCCGCCGAGGAGGAGCTCTGGGAGACGGAGACGACCGACCCGGCCGACCCCGAGCTCATCCGCGCCCTGGCGCGCCCGATCGACCCCGAGCGTCTCTTCACCACCTCCGTACGGGCCCTGGTGGAGGGACTGTTGGGACCGTGGGACGGGACGGCCGATTGATTCGGTGGCACGCGCGTGTGGGCCCGTCCCAGGATCTGTCCGGCAGGTCAGAGACGAGCCGGACCGCCGGCTTCGATGCGGCACGCCATGTCCGCGGAGACGAAGTCGAGCGGCTGATCAACCGGTTGAAGGCGAGCCGGGCAGTGGCCACGTTTCGACAAGAGGACGTACGTCTTTCACGGCACCGTGGTCGTCGCGGCCCTGCGGCTCTGGCTGTGCGCATGACCCGCCGACAACCTAGCGCGAGCCGAGGAACTCGATCGTCCGCCGGGTCAGCAGCTTGGCAGCGTCCGGGTCGTAGGACGGCAGCGAGTGGTCCGCGAACAGGTGCTCGTCTCCGGGATACAGAAACATCTCCGCGTCAGCGGAATCGGAGACGAGCGCGCGAGCGGCGTCGATGTCCTCGGCGAAGATCGGGTCGGCTTCCTTGGCGTGCACCTGCACCGGCACACCATCAGGCCACGCCGCGCCGAACTCCGACACGGGGATGCATGCGTGGAACAGGAGCGCGCCCCGCGCGCCCGCCCGTGTCTGAGCCAGCTTCTGGGCAGGCAGCACTCCGAGCGAGAAGCCGGCGTAGACGATGTCCTGTGACAGGTGCTCGACCGCGCGGACGCCACGCTCGGTGATCTCGCGGAAGCCGATCCGCTCGACGTAGCCCGAACCCTCCTCAAGGGTGCCGAAGGTACGCCCCTCGAAGAGATCGGGCGTGTGGACGGTGTGGCCGACGGCGCGGAGTTCGCCGGCGAAAGCGGCGACTCCGGGGGTCAGCCCCTGCGCGTGATGGAACAGTACGACCTCTGTCATGCCCGAACCCCTTGCCGGCGAGTAGCGAATGATCTGGAACTTTAGAATAATCGAGGAGTGTCGAACAGTACCCGCCTCCCCGACTACGACCTCGCCGATGTCACAGACGTGACGGCCCCGGCCCAGCTCCGCGCGCTGGCCAGCCCGCTACGCGACGCCATCCTCGAACTGCTCCTCGAACGCGCCGCAACGGTGAGCGAACTGGCCACCGCCCTCGACCGCCCGAAGAGCACGGTCGCGCACCACGTGAGCGTCCTGGTCGACGCCCAGTTGCTGAAGGTCGTGCGGACCCGCCGGGTGCGGGCCATCGAGGAACGTTTCTACGGCCGCACCGCCCGCATCTTTCGCGTCGGCACCGTCAGCCCGACCGACGGGGGCGGCGCCACCCCGTACTGCACCAATGATCTCGCCACGGCCGCAGCAGAGTCGGCCCCGGCACACCAGGCAGATCAACTGTCCTCGATCGTGCGGCATGTGCGGATCCCGCAGGAGCAGGCCCGCGAGTTCTGGTCACGGGTCCTGGAACTCGCCAACGACTACGCCCGACTGCCGCGCGGAGGCGATGTGGTGTACGGCTTCACAGCCGGGCTCTACCCGACCGACCATCCGGCGCTGCCAGAGGCCGAGTCCGCGGCGGACTGACCTGTACGGAAGGTGGTGCCGACCACAGCCGCGGCCTGCAGAGCCCACGCCCGCACCGCCCCGGCCCCCTCTCAGGCAGCAGGGCATCGAGTCACCTGACCCATCGGACAGGCCGCACGGGACCCAGCCGGCGAGGACCCGGGGCGACCTGGACCTGTCGGTCGCCCTGTACGCCGCGGACTGGTCGTACGTCGGGCTGTGCGACTGCACCAACCTCGTCCACGGAAAGCGGGCCGTCGTCCATTCCGGCGACCTGGTCTCGGCGCCCGCACCCGAGGGCGCGACCGGGACGCTCTGGCGTCTGCTGCCGGGACCGGTCGACGGCTGCGGTCTCGAACAGGGCGCCCCCGGTGACCTGGTGGCCCGTCCCGGCTGAGTCCGCGCGGCGGCTCCCGTGAACTCCCCGGCACGACGGGCGTCATGGCCGCCGCGCGTCCGGCGGCGCGTGGACCGGCTGGCCGGTTCCTGTCACCGTCGGGGCACCGGGGGGCGGGGCTGTCGGCAGGGGCCCGTATTCTCAGTGACCATGCTCGACGACCGTACGACAGCAGCGACGTGGCCGGCCGCCTACCCACAGGGGTACGCGGTCGTCGACGTGGAGACCACCGGACTCGCCCGCGACGACCGGATAGTGTCGGCTGCCGTCTACCGGCTGGACGCCCAGGGCGAGGTCGAGGACCACTGGTACACGCTGGTGAATCCGGAGCGGGACCCCGGACCGGTCTGGATCCACGGGCTGACCCGTGACGTGCTGAAGGACGCGCCGCTCTTCCCGGAGATCGCCGCCGAGTTCTCCGAGCGGCTCGACGGCCGGGTCCTGGTGGCGCACAACGCGCTCTTCGACTGGTCGATGATCTCCCGGGAGTACGCGCGGGCGGAGCGCACCGCGCCCGTGCGCCAGCGGCTGTGCACGATCGCGCTGGCCAAGGAGCTGTCGCTGCCGCTGCCGAACCACAAGCTGGAGTCGCTGGCCGCGCACTTCGGGGTGGTCCAGCAGCAAGCGCACAACGCTCTGGACGACGCGCGGGTGCTGGCCGAGGCGTTCCGGCCGAGCCTGCGCGCGGCGGCCGAGCGGAACGTACGGCTGCCGCTCCTGGAGTGCCGCCCGCTGACGGAGTGGGTGTCCACGCCCGGCCCGGCCCGGATCGGCCACCAGGCCTCGTACCACGCGAACGGCTGGCGCCCCTCGCGGAAGCGTCCGCCGTGCCCGCATCCGAACCCCGGACGTTACGAAGCGGACAAACCACTCAAGCAGGGCATGCGGGTGGCGTTCTCGGGCGACACCTCCATCGACCGCGAGTTGCTCGAGGACCGCGCCGTCGAGGCGGGGCTGCATGTCGCCACGAGCGTCTCGCGGCTGACGAGCCTGCTGGTGACGAACGATCCGGACTCCGCCACCTCCAAGACGGTGAAGGCGAAGTCCTTCGGCACCCCGATCGTCGACGAGGCCGCCTTCACCCAGCTGCTGCGCGACGTGGCCCCGGCAGACGGGTGACGCGCCGGGCGTGCCGCCCGCGCCTCGCCCGGCTCACGTCGCACCCTGTGGCGCATGGCACGTTGTGAGGTCTGCGGAAACGATTACGGCATGTCCTTCGAGGTGCACGCGCAGGGCGCGGTGCACGTCTTCGACTGCTTCTCCTGCGCCATTCACCGCATGGCGCCCATCTGTGAGCACTGCAAGGTCCAGATCATCGGCCAGGGCGTCGAGGTCGAGGGCACCTGGTACTGCGGCGGGCACTGCGCCCGGGCGGAGGGAAAGGTGGGGATCGTCGACCACGTCTGAGCAGCGGACGCACGGGCGGCCCCGGACGCCCTCCGGGCCCGACACGCCCCCGACACGCCCCGGAGACGCCCCGGACGCTCCCCGGCGACCGGAACCCCCGTGCGTGCACCCCATGACCACAGTTGTACGGTCATGGGGTGTACCGCTTCCTGTTGTCCCGGCAGTGGGTGATCCTCACCCTCGTGGCCCTCGTCCTCGTCCCGACGATGATCGAGCTGGGCTTCTGGCAGTTCCACCGGCACGAACGCCGGGTCGCGCAGAACGCCCTGATCGCGGAGAACCTGAAGGCGGAGCCGCTCCCCGTCGAGAAGCTGACCTCCCCCGGTCACACCGTGCCGCGCGCGGACTACTGGCGCCGGGTCACGGTCACCGGCACCTTCGACACCACGCACGAGGTCGTCGTCCGCCGCCGCACCAACGCCGACGACCAGGTCGGCTTCCTCGTCCTGACGCCGCTGGCGCTCGCCGACGGCCGGGTCGTGCTCGTCAACCGGGGCTGGGTCCCCGCCTCGGCCGACCAGAAGGCGTACCCCCCGGTCCCGCCCGCCCCCAAGGGCGAGGTGACCGTGACCGGCCGGCTCAAGGCCGACGAGACGACCGGCGCCAGCGGGATCAAGGACCTGCGCGGACTGCCGGACCGTCAGGTGATGCTGATCAACAGCGCACAGCAGGCCGAGCTCACCGGCCGTACGGTGCTCGGCGGCTATGTCGAGCAGACCGCCCCCGAACCGGCCGGGAACACCCCCGAGCTGATCCCCGAGCCCGACCACGACTCGATCGGCGCGCACATGGCGTACGCCGTGCAGTGGTGGCTCTTCGCCGCCGGCGTACCCGTCGGCTGGACGATCCTGGTCCGCCGCGAGAAGCGCGACCGCGAGGCCGCGGCCCGCACCGAGGGCGGCGCGGACACCCCCGAGCCGGCTCCGGCCGCGGCGTAGGCCACACCGTCCCTCTGATTGACCGTCGCCCCATCCGGGAACACGCCAGAGCGTGACGCAACGTATCGACGACTACGCCCTCATCGGCGATCTGCAGACCGCCGCACTCGTCGGACGCGACGGTTCGATCGACTGGCTGTGTCTGCCGCGCTTCGACTCGGCCGCGTGCTTCGCCGCGCTGCTCGGCGACGAGGACAACGGCCACTGGCGGATCGCGCCCAAGGGCGCCACGACCTGTACGACGCGCGGCTACGCGGGCGACTCGCTGGTCCTGGAGACGTACTGGGAGACCCGCACGGGCACCGTGAAGGTCGTCGACTTCATGCCACAGCGCGACACCGCGCCCGATGTCATGCGGATCGTGGAGGGCGTCAGCGGCACCGTCGAGATGAGCGCGGTGCTGCGGCTGCGCTTCGACTACGGCTCGATCGTGCCGTGGATGCGGCGCAGCGACGGCCATCATGTGGCCGTCGCCGGTCCCGACTCGGTCTGGCTGCGCAGCGAGCCGCCCGTGAAGACCTGGGGCCAGCAGTTCTCGACCTGTTCCTCATTCACGGTGGACGCGGGCGAGAAGGTCGCGTTCGTGCTCACCTGGCACCCCTCGCACGAGCCGCGCCCGGAGCTCATCGACCCCTTCGGTGCGCTGGAGGACTGTCTGCGGGACTGGCGGGACTGGGCGGCTCGGTGCGTGTACGAGGGGCCCTACCGCGAGGCGGTGATGCGCTCGCTGATCACGCTCAAGGCGCTCACCTACGCGCCGACGGGCGGCATCGTCGCCGCGCCCACCACCTCGCTCCCGGAGGAGCTGGGCGGCGTACGGAACTGGGACTACCGCTCCTGCTGGCTGCGCGACTCGACCCTGACCCTGGGCGCGCTGCTGTCGGCCGGCTACGTCGACGAGGCGGCGGCATGGCGCGACTGGCTGCTGCGGGCGGTGGCGGGCGACCCTGCGGATCTGCAGATCATGTACGGGCCCGGCGGCGAGCGGCGGCTTCCCGAGACGACGCTGCCCTGGCTGAGCGGCTACGCGGACTCGGCGCCGGTGCGGATCGGGAACGCGGCCGTGGACCAGTTCCAGCTCGATGTGTACGGCGAGGTCATAGACTCGCTGAGCATGGCGCGGGAAGCCGGTATTCCGCCGGTCCGCCACGCCTGGAACCTGCAGCTGAGCCTGCTCGGCTTCCTGGAGTCGACGTGGCGTGACCCGGACGAGGGGCTGTGGGAGGTACGCGGGCCGCGCCGTCACTTCGTGCACTCGAAGGTGATGGCCTGGGTCGCCGCCGACCGGGCGGTGCGCACCCTGGAGGACGACCCGTCGCTGAGCGGGGATCCGGCGCGCTGGCGGGCGCTGCGGGACGAGATCCACGCGGACGTGTGCGCCAAGGGGTACGACCCCGAGCGCAACACGTTCACCCAGTCCTACGGGTCGCGGGAACTGGACGCGGCGACGCTGCTCATCCCGCGGGTGGGGTTCCTGCCGTCGGACGATCCCCGGGTGGTGGGGACGGTGGACGCGGTGCGCAAGGAGCTGACTCACGGCGGCTTCGTCCGCCGCTACAGCACCTCGGATGCCTCGGTCGACGGCCTCCCCGGCGGGGAGGGAACGTTTCTGGTCTGCTCCTTCTGGATGGCGGACGCGCTGCGGACGACCGGACGGGAGCGCGAGGCGCGCGAGCTCTTCGAGCGCCTCGTGGAGCTCTGCAACGACGTGGGGCTGCTCGCCGAGGAGTACGACCCGGTGGCACGGCGGCAGCTGGGCAACTTCCCGCAGGCGTTCAGCCACATCGGACTGGTGGGAACGGCCCTCGCGCTGCCCTGGGAGGACCCGGCAGGATAGGTCCATGGATCTTGGACTGAAGGACCGGGTGTACGTGGTGACCGGCGCGACGCGGGGGCTCGGCCGTGCCTCGGCCGAGGCGCTGCTCGCCGAGGGCGCGAAGGTGCTGGTCACCGGACGCGAGGAGAAGTCGGTCGCCGAGGCGGTCGTCGAGCTGGGCGCGGGCGCGGCGGGTCTCGCCGTCGACAACGCCGATCCCGGTGCGCCGGCCCGGCTGGTCTCGGAGGCGCGGTCCCGCTTCGGGCGCTTCGACGGCATCCTCGTCAGCGTCGGCGGTCCCGCCCCCGGCTTCGGCGCGGACAACACCGACGAGCAGTGGGCGTCGGCGTTCGACACCGTCTTCCTCGGGGCCGTGCGGATGGCCAGGGCGGCGGCGGACGAGCTGACCGAGGGCGGGGTCATCGGCTTCGTGCTCTCCGGCTCGGTCCACGAGCCGATCCCGGGCCTGACGATCTCCAACGGGCTGCGTCCGGGCCTCGCCGGGTTCGCCAAGTCCCTGGCGGCGGACCTGGGGCCGCGGGGCATCCGGGTGGTGGGCGTGCTCCCGGGCCGGATCGACACGGACCGGGTGCGTCAGCTCGACGCCCTCTCGGGCGACGCGGAGGCGTCACGCGCGGCGAGCGAGTCCCGTATCCCGCTGCGGCGCTACGGCACCCCGGAGGAGTTCGGCCGCACGGCGGCGTTCCTGCTCTCGCCCGCGGCGTCCTATGTGACGGGCGTGATGATGTCGGTGGACGGCGGGGCCCGGCACGGCTTCTGAGCCCCGGCCGCCGGCTGGGCGGTGGGCATCCGTCCCATAGAGGGGACGGATGCCCGCGACGGTGTGTCAGGTCACCCGGCGCGCGCGGTGCTTGACGGCGCGCAGGCGGGCCTCCGCCGGGAGGGCGCTCAGGCCCGTCGAGGCGCGGGCATGGTCAAGGGCCTCGGTGGCGAGGGTGGTCTGCGCGGCGGCCGGGGAGGCGTACGGCTCCAGGCGCAGCGCGACCCGCGCGCGGGGGGCCGTGCGGCGCCCCGTCAGGAAGATCCGGGCCCGGGCCACCCCCGCCTGGGCCGTCGCGTCCGCTTCGATGACGCTCTCCAGGGACCGGCAACGTACCGTCGCCGCCTCGCCGTCCCCCGTGTCGACGAGGATCTCCGCGAGCCGGGACCGCCGGAGCTGGGCGAGCAGCCACCACAGGGCCAGGAGCACGATCACACCGAGGACGGCGATCACCACCGGCCACCACCAGCCCTCGTCGCGCCACCGCGTCCGGTCGGCCCGGCTCAGCAGGACGTCGGAGGGACCGGACCACGGCCACCACGAGGGCACCCGCAGTTCGAAGCCGGCCGCGAGGACCGCGCCGCCGAGGACGACGAGCAGCAGGCCCACGAGTCCGAGCACCACACGGTTGACGCGCCGGAGAATGACAGGCACTCCCTCACCTCTTCTTCAGCGGGCGGCCCACCCGTACGGTCAGCGCCGGTGACCGGGCGAGGCCGAGTTCGTCGATGCCGGTCCCGAGGACGCTCTCCACGTCGGCGCGTACCTCGTCGAGTTCGCGGAAGTGCGAGACCGCCCGCACCGCCACCTTCCTGCGCTTCATCTTCACCCGTACCGACTGCACGCCCGAGACCTCCATCGCACGGTCCCGCAGGGCCAGGGCCGCCGCGTCACGGTCGAGTCCGGCTCGTACGCCTTCGTGGTCGCGCCGCATCGGGAGGACCGCCCGCAGCCCGGGAGTGGCCGCCAGGACCAGGAGCCAGATCCCGATCAGTGCGGCGAGGCTCGCGCCGGCCCGTAGCCAGGTGTCGTCCAGGGGGCGGATCGCCAGCTCGTCGGCGAGTTCGCTGCGCCAGCGCATGGCCGTCCGGTCGGCGCGTACGGCGGCCACGTCGTAGAGCAGCAGGCCTGCGCCGCCGAGGATGATCAGCGCGAGGAGGGCCGCAGGGATGCGCCGTACCGCCCAGAAGCGGCGGGCCCGGGGCGCCGGTTGCTCGGCCGGTTCCCTCGGTGGGTCCTCGGGTGCGGGCGCGCGGTCCGCCGTGCGCGGGGAGTGCAGGCGCTCCACGTGGACGGCCACCTCGGGGACCTCCATGCCCGCCAGTTCCCGCACCCGGTGGATCACCCGGCTGCGGACCGCGAGGCACTGCCGGGCGAGGTCGGAGGGGTAGCCCAGCTCCAGGCTGACCGAGACGCGCACCGCGTCACGCCGCACGACGACCGAGGCGTGCGGCGCGGAGCCGCCCTTGGGCAACACGCCGATCGCCTCCCGCGCGGCGCGGGCGGCGATCTTCGCGACGACCCGGTCGGCGATCGTGGTCCCCCCGCGGCCGGCCGGGCCCATGCTGTCGGTTGTCATCTCCGGTCACCGCAGCCGGTCGCCGCGCTCGCGGCTTCGGAAGTCGCCGCGCTCGCGGCCTCGGAAGTCGCCGCGCTCGCGACCCCGGAAGAAGTCGCCGGGTTCCAGGTCCCCCTCGAGGAACCTCCCGAC
This sequence comes from Streptomyces sp. NPDC013457, assembly GCF_043089925.1. Classification (NCBI taxonomy): domain Bacteria; kingdom Bacillati; phylum Actinomycetota; class Actinomycetes; order Kitasatosporales; family Streptomycetaceae; genus Streptomyces; species Streptomyces sp. NPDC013457. The sequence goes on along the minus strand of NZ_JBICBL010000003.1, from coordinate 601,552 downwards.
GACGAAGCCGATCGCGCCCAACGCCGCGATCAGCACGAACGCCCCGAAGCCGCCGAAGTATCCGGCGAATCCGAGGGCCATTCCGGCCATCAGGCCGACCACCGCCATGCTCATGCCGAGCCCTTTCGGTCGCACCGCCGTCGGCTACTGGAGCCGCGACTCCGGCTCTTCTTCCTCGTCCTCGGGCAGCTTCACGTCACTGACAGCGATGTTGACCTCGACGACTTCGAGGCTGGTCATCCGCTCCACCTCCGCGACGACGTTCTCGCGCACGGCCCCGGCCACCTCGGCGATGGAGGCGCCGTACTCGACGACGATCTCCAGGTCGAGCGCGGTCTGCACCTCGCCGACCTCGGCCTTCACGCCACGCGTGGCGCCCGCACTGGTCCCGCCGCCGCCGGGTACCCGGTCGCGGACGGCGCCGATGGTGCGGGAGAACCCGCTCCCCATGGCGTGGACGCCGGGGACCTCACGTGCGGCGAGGCCGGCGATCTTCTCGACGACTCCGTCGGCGATGGTGGTGCGGCCGCGGCTGGCGGGGTCGCCGCCGCCGCGCTTGGTCACGGACGGTTCTCTGGGGTGTGCCGGGTCATTCATCACCGTTCATCCCTTTCTTGCAGCTATCAATGCCTTTGCCCACATTAGGCTGAGCCAATGACGACGACATCTGGGGCGGGACGATCGGCAACGATGCGCAAGGGGCTCGGGCCGGGCCGGTTGCTTCCGCTCGGGGAGGCGGAGGACGGCTCCTGGCTGACGGAGAGCGCCGCGCGCGCGGTACTGCTGCGGAGCCTGACCCCGGTACGGGGTGTGGTGCCGGGGAAGCTGCGGGTGGGGCTCGCGGAAGTGGGCCCCACGGCGCCGTTCCCCGTACCGCCGGGCGGGCTGCCGCCGGGGCCGCTGCGGATCACCGCGGATTTCGCGGTGGCGGCGGGCCGGCTGGTGGACCGGCCGCTGCCGGTGGTGGCGGAGGAGGTGCGCCAGGCGCTGTTCGCCGAGGCGGAACGCGCGTTGGGCCTGGTGATCACGGCGGTGGATCTCCGGGTGACCGCGCTGGTGGAGGCCGCTCCGGATTCGCCGGCCCCCACTCCCCCACCCGGGCGAACCGCGCCGCTGGACGAGGAGGACCCGGTGGCCCGGGCGGTGCTGGGCGTCGAGGGCGTGGCGGGGCTGACGTCCGTCCTGGGCGCGCCGGTCCACCGCTCGGCGGGCGCGCTGAGGGTGGAGCTGGCGGTGGCCGACGGCCACCGCGCTCTGGACGTGGCGCGCACGGCCCGCACGCGCGCGACCGTGACCGCGCCCGAGGGGACGGCGGTCACGGTCCTGGTCTCCGAGGTCCGCTTCTCAGAGGCCCGCTGAGGCCGGGGCGCACGGCCCGCTGACCGAACGCGCCACGCGCACGGACGCACTGCCGCGCGGCGCGGCGGCCGGAGGCGCGCGTCAGTCGCCGAGGCCTGCCAGGTCGCGCAGTCGGCGGGCCTGGGCGGCGCGTTCGGCGGTGCGCTGGGCCTCGTAGGTGCGGTCGGCGGCGCCCTGGAGGAGCGCCTTCGTCTCGATCACGGCGTCGCGCGGCCCCGCGAGCAGCGCGGCGCTGAGGTCCCGTACCGCGGCGTCGAGCTCCTCGACGGGCACGGCGATGTTGGCGAGGCCGATGCGCTCGGCCTCCTGCGCGTGGACGAAGCGGCCCGTCGCGCAGATCTCCAGCGCGCGGGCATAGCCGACCAGGCCCACGAGCGGGTGCGTGCCGGTGAGGTCCGGTACGAGTCCCAGGCTGGTCTCGCGCATGGCGAACTGCACGTCGTCGGCGACGACCCGCAGGTCGCAGGCGAGGGCGAGCTGGAACCCGGCCCCGATGGCGTGGCCCTGGACGGCCGCGATCGACACGATGTCGCTGCGGCGCCACCAGGTGAACGCTTCCTGGTACTCGGCGATGACCGCGTCCAGGTCCTCGTCCGAACCGCGTGCCAGGTCCAGGAAGGACGGCTCTCCGTCGAAGCCCTCGGGCGTGAACGCCTGCCGGTCGAGCCCGGCGGAGAAGGACTTGCCCTCACCGCGCAGGACGACGACCCGCACGCTGCCCGGCAGTGACCGTCCGGCCTCCGTCAACGCCCGCCACAGAGCGGGAGACTGGGCGTTGCGCTTCGCCGGATTGGTCAGGGCCACCGTGGCAACGGCGTCCTCGACGGTGAGCCGTACACCGTCCTTGTCGAACACGAGCACAGAGTCGAGCGAAGTCATGGGGCGCCTCCGGTTCCGGTGCAGCACTGCTAAGTGACTGCACAGTAACCACCCGGTCGACCGCACGGGCGACCGGGTGGCCACCGCGAGAACCGATGGACCCGACGAACCGCGCCCCGTCAGGCCGAGGCGGCCTTCTTGCCCCGCGTCGCCCCGCCGCGTCCACGCAGCGTGACGCCGGACTCGCTGAGCATCCGGTGGACGAACCCGTAGGAGCGGCCGGTTTCCTCGGCCAGCGCCCGGATGCTCGCACCGGAGTCGTACTTCTTCTTCAGGTCTGCCGCGAGCTTGTCGCGCGCGGCGCCGGTCACCCGGCTGCCCTTCTTCAGAGTCTCGGCCACCCGTGCCTCCTCATGGGAAGTGCGCTCTGGACTTCTCATGATCACCCCTCCCGGACGTCCTGGCCACCCATTCGACAAGGTCTGTGCCGCCAGGTTTGCGGACGGCGAAGCTCTCCTCACAACCGGAATCCAAGATTCCGGCGCGCTCGATCCGCCCTCCGCGACACGCCCGGCCAGGAAGTGCCAGGTCAGCGCGGCAGCGGCAGGACGAAGACGGCGCGGCCCCGGCGGAGGGATTCCGCACGGAGCCGCGCCGAGGGGTATGAGACGCCCTCACTCAGATGAAGGATCACCCATGAGCCGAATGATCCATAGCGAGATGATCAGGCGAGCGCCACGAGGTCCTTGTAGTCCGGACCCCACAGGTCCTCCACGCCGTCGGGGAGCAGGATGATCCGCTCCGGCTCCAGCGCGTCGACCGCGCCCTCGTCGTGCGTGACGAGGACGACCGCGCCCTTGTAGGTGCGCAGCGCGCCGAGGATCTCCTCGCGGCTGGCGGGGTCGAGGTTGTTGGTCGGCTCGTCGAGGAGGAGCACGTTGGCCGAGGAGACCACCAGGGTCGCGAGGGCCAGCCGGGTCTTCTCACCACCGGAGAGGACCCCGGCCGGCTTGTCGACGTCGTCGCCGGAGAAGAGGAAGGAGCCGAGCGTCTTGCGCACCTCGACGAGGTCGAGGTCGGGCGCGGACGAGCGCATGTTCTCCAGGACCGTGCGGTCCGGGTCGAGCGTCTCGTGCTCCTGGGCGTAATAGCCGAGCTTGAGGCCGTGGCCGGGGGTCACCTCGCCGGTGTCGGGCTTCTCGGCCCCGGCGAGCAGACGCAGCAGCGTCGTCTTGCCGGCGCCGTTGAGACCGAGGATGACGACGCGCGATCCCTTGTCGATCGCGAGGTCCACATCGGTGAAGATCTCCAGCGAGCCGTACGACTTCGACAGACCCTCCGCGGTCAGCGGGGTCTTGCCGCAGGGCGCGGGCTCGGGGAAGCGGAGCTTGGCGACCTTGTCGTTGACCCGGACCGCCTCCAGGCCCGAGAGCAGACGCTCGGCCCGCTTGGCCATGTTCTGCGCGGCGACGGTCTTGGTGGCCTTGGCTCGCATCTTGTCGGCCTGCGAGTTGAGAGCGGCCGCCTTCTTCTCGGCGTTCTGGCGCTCGCGCTTGCGGCGCTTCTCGTCGGCCTCGCGCTGCTGCTGGTAGAGCTTCCAGCCCATGTTGTAGACGTCGATCGCCGAGCGGTTGGCGTCCAGGTAGAAGACCTTGTTCACGACGGTCTCGACGAGGTCGACGTCGTGGGAGATGACGATGAAGCCACCGCGGTAGGTCTTGAGGTAGTCGCGCAGCCAGACGATGGAGTCGGCGTCGAGGTGGTTGGTGGGCTCGTCGAGAAGGAGCGTGTCGGCGTCGGAGAACAGGATCCGGGCCAGTTCGACCCGGCGGCGCTGACCGCCGGAGAGGGTGTGCAGCGGCTGGCCGAGGACGCGGTCGGGGAGCCCGAGGGCGGCGGCGATGGTCGACGCCTCGGCCTCGGCGGCGTACCCGCCCTTGGTGAGGAACTCGGTCTCCTGGCGCTCGTACTGCTTCATCGCCTTGTCGCGCGTGGCGCCGGTGCCGGTCGCGATGCGCTCCTCGTTCATCCGCATCTTCTTGATGAGGACGTCGAGGCCACGGGCGGAGAGGATGCGGTCGCGGGCCAGGACGTCGAGGTCGCCGGTGCGCGGGTCCTGCGGGAGGTAGCCGACCTCGCCGGAGCGGGCGATCTGGCCGGCGGCGGGCACGCCCTCGCCCGCGAGGCACTTGGTGAGGGTGGTCTTGCCCGCTCCGTTGCGGCCGACGAGGCCGATGCGGTCGCCCTTGGCGATGCGGAAGGAAGCGGACTCGATGAGGATGCGGGCGCCGGCGCGCAGCTCGATGCCGGAAGCGGTGATCACGGACAGACTCCAGGGCGGACGGTTCGGCGGAAGGGGCTGTATGCGGATTCGACGCCGCTAGTCATGCGCGGGGAGAATGGCCATGCGGCCAGTCTAACGGGCGCATGCAACTGCTTTTCGGCCACAGTCCGGCACCGGCGCCTCACCCCACGTACCGGCCTCTACCACCCATGCCCGGCAAAAGGGGCGACACCTGTCGGATTCTCCGATACTCGGGCGCAGGGCGGCGGCCACTGCCGCGGCAGAGACGCGGAGGGTGGTGGCGCATGCGGTTCGACGACGACGCCGACCTGGACACCTCGGAGGTACGGGACGTCCGCGGCAGCCGCGTCCCCGGCGGGAAGGCCACCGTCGGCGGCGGCATCGCCGGCGTCATCGCGCTGATCCTGGGGCTGCTCTTCGGGGTCGGCCCCGAGCAGCTGGGGCTCGCCTCGGGCGACCCCGCGCCGGTCGCGACCTCCTCCTCGGCGGCTCAGATCGAGCAGGGCTGCCGGACCGGATCGGACGCGAACACCCGCGAGGACTGCCGGATCGTGGCGGTCGTCAACAGCGTGCAGGACTTCTGGCGGGCGGAGTACGAGCGGCGCGGCGGACGGTACGGGGACGCGCGCACGGTCATGTTCACCAACCGGGTCGGCACCGCCTGCGGCTCGGCCACCTCGGCGGTCGGGCCGTTCTACTGCCCGGGCGACCGCCAGGTCTATCTGGACCTGGGCTTCTTCGACAAGCTGCGGACGAAGTTCGGGTCGAGCGGCGGGCCCTTCGCCCAGGCGTACGTCGTGGCGCACGAGTACGGCCACCATGTGCAGAACATGATGGGGACCCTGGCCCGCGCCCAGGACGGCAGGACGGGCGCGAACTCCAACGCCGTACGGGTCGAGCTGCAGGCCGACTGCTACGCGGGCGTCTGGGCGCGCCACGCGACGACCACCTCCGACGAGAAGACGGGGCGGCCCCTGATCACCAGCCTGACCGAGGCCGACATCCGGGACGGCCTGGACGCGGCGGCCGCGGTGGGCGACGACCGGATCCAGGAGAGGTTCCAGGGCCGGGTCACACCGGAGAACTGGACGCACGGCTCGGCCGCGCAGCGCCGGCAGTGGTTCGCCACCGGCTTCAGGACCGGTGACATGGCGCGCTGCAACACCTTCCGCTGACGCGTCCCGATGTCCGCACCGGATGCCAGACTGAGATCCAGGTCACATTCCCCCGCCGCGAGAAGGAGTGATCGGGATGGCCGAGGCACCCCACATCTGTCCGACCCTGACCTACCACGACGCGCATGCCGCGATCCGGCAGCTCACCGAGGCGTTCGGCTTCACCCGCACCGCGGTCTACGAGGGCGAGGACGGCAAGGTCGTGCACGCGGAGCTGTCGTACGGCAACGGCATGGTGATGCTCGGCAGCAAGGGCACCGGCAGCGAGTTCGACAAGCTGGTCGAGGGCTCCGGACCCAGCGGGGTGTACGTCCACGTGGACGACGTGGACGATCACCACGCCCGGTCGGTGGCCCACGGCGTCGACATCGTGATGCCGCCGACGGACCAGGACTACGGCTCGCGGGACTACATCGCGCGTGACGGCGAGGGCAACGTCTGGAGCTTCGGCACCTATCTGCCGGGGGCCACCGGCTGAGAGCCGGCGGGGCGGTCAGCTTCCCCCGGTGTGGACCTGGAAGGCCGCCCGGCGGACCGCCTTGGCGAGGGCGGGGTCGGGGTGGGCCGCGGCGAGGGCCACGAGGACCTGGACCGTACGGGGGTGGCCGACGGCGCGGACCGCGTCGAGGAGCGCCGGGACCGTGCCCTGGACGGCCGAGTCGAGGTGGCGCACCAGGAGCGTGCTCTCCCCGTGGTCGGCGACGGCGGCGGCGGTGTCCACCCAGAGCCAGGTGGCCTCCTCCCGGGTGAGGACGTCCTGGGCGTCGTCGGGGTCGGCGCCCTCGTACTCGGCGATCCACAGCAGGGCGTACGGCCGGAGCGAGGCCTCCTCGGCCGCCGCCCTGACCTCGGCCTCGGCGGGGGCGCCGACGACCCGGAGCGCCTCGAAGGCCAGCCCGCGCAGCAGGGCGTCCTCGCCGCGGGCGACGGCGAGCAGCTCCGCGACGGCGCTGGTGAGCGTGCGGGCGGCAAGCCAGGCGCGGTACTCGTCGCGGGCCGGGCCGGGGGTGAGGCTCGCGCAGCCGCGGAGCATGTCCTCGGCGGACTGCTCGATGTTGCCGGCGGGGCTCTGGGCGGCGACGCAGATCTGCTCCAGCTTGACCCAGACCGCCCAGTTGCCGAGCGGGGTCAGGGTGGCCTGGCGGCCGTCGGACCCTTCGCCGAGGGTCAGGGCGCCGACGGCGGCGAGCCCTTCCAGGGCCCAGTCGAGCAGGGCGTCGAGCCCCTCGGGCCCGGCGAGAGCGGCGACGGAGGCCGAGGAGGCGCCTGACGCGGAGTCGGGAGCGGTGCCGGGCGTGATGTCCGCGCCCTCGACTGGCACCTCGCAGCGCTCCTCGCGCAGTTCCTCGACCCGCTGCCGGAGCAGGTCGAGGAGGGCGGGGACCACCACGGGGCCGGCCGAGAGCTGCAGGAGCGAGAGCACCTGGGGAACGGCCTCGACGACCTCGGCCACGGCGCCGGGGGCGACGTCCGCCGGGGCGGGGTGGACCAGGGACCAGGCGTCGAACAGGGCGACCCAGCCGCGCAGGACGGCGGAGTCGTCGCGGTCCCAGGCGTGCAGCCGCCAGCCGGGGCGGGCGGTGTCGCCGTGGAGTTCGACGAGGCCGGCGAGCCGGGCCCGGTCCCAGCCGGCCCGGATCTGGCCGGGTGTCAGGTCCAGTGCGGCGGCGGCCCGTTCCGGGGCGGGGACGCCGTCGGGCGCGGCCACGGGCGCCTGGGGGTTCGCGGCACCCTTCGCGGCACCCTTCGCCGTGCCCGTCGCCGCGGCGGTGGCTGCGGTCGCGCGGACGGACCGGGGGCCGGACGCCGCCGTGGTCCGGTCACCGCCGTCGAGGGTGACCCAGCGGGCGATCCGGACGGCGTCGGCGAGGACGGTCCGCGCCTGGCGGGCGAGTTCCGCGCGGGGCGGAGTGCCCTCCGGCGGCCGGGGGGCCGGGCGGGTCCGCCGGGTCGTCACGGCACGCCGTGCGGTGGCGAGTGCCCGCGGACGGACAAGTCGGAGTCTGGAGTTGCGCGCCAATTGCTCATCGGGCTTTCGAGACGTCACGGGGGCAGTCTTCCCGTTGGCGGCCCGAAAGCCCAATCGGAATCGGACAGGCCGCCGGAACACCGGCCGCACGCCCCGGGCCGAGGCCCTGGCGGAGGGGTGCGGAAGGTCTAGAGGAGCGGTGTGACGAACCGTCGCAGGGCCTCTTCGTACCGGACCGGGTCGGCGTTCCACATCGCCGCGTGCGGTGCTCCGCGCACGGTGTTCAGGGTGACCAGTTCCGGGCGCCGGGCGGCCAGTTCGAGGGACGGCTCCCAGGGGGCGATCGTGTCGTCGGGGCCGTGGAAGACCAGCGTCGGCACGCGCAGGGCTCCCGGGTCGGCGGCCTCCCGCACGCGGTCGCCGTGCAGCCCGGCCCTGCCCTGTGCGGCGCGGACGGCGAGGGGCAGCAGCGGGCCGGGCACGCGGCGGGCCGCGGCGAGGTTGCGCAGGGTGGCCTCCCGGTCCAGGACCGGGGAGTCCAGGACGAGGCCGCGGATCACGTCCCGTACGCCGGAGTCGGCGGCGGCGTGCAGGGCCATCGTGGCGCCGGGCCCCCAGCCGTGCAGGACGACGTGCTCGGCACCCCTGCGGACGGCGTAGCGGACGGCGGCGTCGACGTCGCGCCACTCGGTGTCACCGAGGTGGCCGAGGCCGTCCGGCGAGGCGGGCGCGTCCTCGTCGCCGCGGTAGGAGAGGCAGAGGACGGGAATCTGCCGCCGGGCGAGGAAGGGGACGAGATTGAGCGGGTGCCGCCGGGTGGTGCCGATGCCGTGCAGCGCGATGACCCAGGTGGGGCGGGGCCCGGGGACGAGCCAGGCGGGCAGCGGGCCGAGCTCGCCGGGGATCTCCACGTCCTCGTGGACGATGCCGAGGGAGCTGTACGGGGTGCCGCCGTGCAGCTCGGGGGTGAGGCGGACCCGGGCGCCGGGCTCCAGGTCGCCGAGCTCGACGCGTTCCAGGCGGCGTACGACGGTGTCCGCGGTGTGCGGCACCCGGTCGAGGACGGGGCCCACGACCGCGTGGACGCCGGCGCCCTCGATCCCGTACGTACCGGGGCGCAGGGAGGCGAGGCTGCGGGTGAGGGTGACCCGGTCGGGGCCCGTGGCGTGCACGGTGAGCCGGGGGTCGCCGGGCAGGGGCCGGCCGGACGAGGCCTTGAGGGCGACGTCGCCGGCGTACCGGCCGGCCGCGATCGCGGCCGCGCCGACACCGATCAGAGTGGTGACGGCCGCTGCCGTCGCTGTAGCCGGGCGCACGGTCCCAGTGTCGACAGGTCCGGCCGGGGCTGCCACCGGACGGAGCCGCCCGTGGTCCGGCCCTCGTTCGCACCCGGTCGGCACCAGGTCGGCACCCCCGGAGAGTGACATGGGTCTCCTCCGCGGGTCCCTCGGTCGGCTGACGCGGCCCCTGGAGCGTCCACGGGCTGACACGGGTGGTCGGGGAGGAAGCGGCGGGAATCCTCCATGTCCGTTGATGGCACGGATTACCCGGGGTCGCACCCTGCCCACATCGTGGACGGGCCGTCCACCCGAGCCCTAAGCGGAATGCCTGGACCCCGATTCGAGTCACCACACCGCCGGGCCCAGTTCACCTTCCGTTCACTCAGGTTGCCTACGTTCGTCCAGCCACTGACGTCAAACGATTGCCTGGGTAAATGGAACACATCACGCTGCTGCTCGCGATTGTGGTCGTGACAGCTCTCGTGTTCGATTTCACGAACGGTTTCCACGACACCGCCAACGCGATGGCGACGACCATCTCGACCGGTGCCCTCAAGCCCAAGACGGCGGTGGCCATGTCCGCCGTGCTCAACCTGGTCGGCGCGTTCCTGTCCGTCGAGGTCGCCAAGACGATCTCCGGCGGGATCATCAACGAACAGGGCATTCGTACCGAAGTGATCTTCGCGGCGCTCGTCGGCGCCATCCTCTGGAATCTGCTGACCTGGCTCCTGGGTCTGCCCTCCAGCTCCTCCCACGCCCTCTTCGGCGGACTCATCGGCGCGGCCGTCATGTCCGCCGGCTGGTCGGCCGTCAACGGCTCGACCGTGGTCAGCAAGGTCCTCATCCCCGCGATCGCCGCGCCGCTCGTCGCCGGTCTCGCCGCGATGGCCGCCACCAAGCTGACGTACAAGATCGGCTCCAAGACGGAGACGAAGGCCACGGCCAAGGGCTACCGGGCCGGTCAGATCGCCTCCGCCGGTCTCGTCTCCCTCGCGCACGGCACCAACGACGCGCAGAAGACGATGGGTGTCATCACCCTCGCTCTGGTCACCGGCGGCGTCCTCGCCCCCGGCTCCAACCCCCCGATGTGGGTCGTCGTCTCCGCCGGTGTCGCGATCGCGCTCGGCACCTACCTCGGCGGCTGGCGCATCATCCGCACCATGGGCAAGGGCCTCACCGACCTCCAGCCGCAGCAGGGCTTCGCCGCCCAGACCAGCGCCGCCACGGTCATCCTGGCCTCGTCCAACCTGGGCTTCTCCCTCTCCACCACGCAGTCCTGCTCCGGGGCCGTGATGGGCGCGGGCCTCGGCCGCAAGGGCGGGGTCGTCCGCTGGTCGACCGCGACCCGGATGTTCGTCGCCTGGGGTCTGACCCTGCCCGCCGCGGGCCTCGTAGGCGCCGGCGCCGAGTTCCTCACCAAGCAGGGCAGCTGGGGCGTCGCCGTCGTCGCGGTCCTCCTGGTGGCCGGCTCGGGTGTCATCTGGGCGCTGTCGCGCCGCAAGCCGGTGGACCACCACAACGTGACCGCCGACGAGATCGACGACGAGCCCGCCGGCGTCGTGACCACCGCGATCGCGGCCGTCGCCCCGCCCGTCCCCGCCGGTTCGGTCTCCGCCGTCGCGGACGAGGACTTCAAGACCACCATCCCCTCGCCGGCCCCCACGGACCCGGCAGCCCCCGCCGCCTCGGCCGCGGTGTAAGGAACGACAGACATGAAGATCGACTGGGCAGCTCTCGGCTCCGTCTTCGGAGTCAGCCTCGTGGCGACCGTGGCCCTGGTGGGCCTGTTCACCCTCGGCATCGTCGGCCTCTCCAAGCAGGAGCAGGCCGCCTCCCAGGGTGGCTCCGCCGCCCTGGCGCGCACCGGCGCGTACGCCTGCTTCGCGCTGTGCGCGGCGGCCGTCGCGTACGGCATCTATCTGATCGTCGTCTGACGGCGGTCCCGCTTCGACGGCCGGGGGGGGCGCCCCCGCGGGGGGGGGCCCCCCCCCCCCCGGGCCCCCCCCCCCCCCCCGGGGGGGGGGGGGGGGCGCCCCCACGCCCCCCCCCCCGGCAACAAAAAGTTTAAGGGGGTGGGGGAAA